>DEJV01000055.1:40782-80905 GCA_002353525.1 Prevotella sp. UBA2739 | reverse complement strand
GATTGGCGCGGTCCGGTCAGCGTAATGACGGGTAAAACACTAAATACGTCAGAAAATGACGATGCTAACGTTCTGCTTATTAAAGTCTTACTCATACAATGGACAAATTTGCAATTAAACTGAAAATTTGGCCAAAGATACTACTTTTCCGTCAAACGACCAAATATTTCGGGCGAAATCTATCCATACGCAGATAGATTTCGCCCGTTTAGTTACTCCGTCTTGATATTCTTTACGGGATTCTCAGAAGCAGCGCGCCAGCTCTGGATGACGACGGTGAGCAGGGAGATGATGAGGCAGACCGACCCGGCAACAGCGAATATCCAGGGGCTGAGCGCGATGCGATAGGAGAAGTTCGAGAGCCAGTCACTCATGATATAATAGGAGATGGGTACGGCGATGACAAACGACACCAGCATGGGTACGGAGAAGGTGCGGAGCATCAGCAGCAGGATCTCTCCTGAAGTGGAGCCCATCACCTTGCGGATGGCTATTTCCTTCTTGCGCTGGCGGATGAAAAAGAGCGACAGCCCCACGTAGCCCAGCACCGAGATGACGATGGCAATAAGGGTGAAGAGGGAGACGATGCGCAGCGTGTTTTGCTCATTCTCAAACGCTTTTTCTATAGATTCCTCAATACTCTGCACTCTCTCAAGGCCATGCACCTTCTTGGCATCAGGGTCTTCCAACTTTCCAACCATTTCCTGAAAAGCGGCCTTTGCTTTCTTATCGCCATTTGTCTTTACCATGTAATCTGGAAATTCCTTGTCCTTTTGTATCAGGATGGCAAAGGGTGGCACTTCGGCATTCAACACATTGGCCAACTGGATGTCATTAAGCACACCGGCAATAGGATCCTTACTGCCTGTTCCCCAGTCTATTTCGCGCGTCTCATCGGTATATCCCAACTGGTGCAAGGCTTTTTCCGTGAAGTAGTATCCACCATTGGCAGAACCATAATCCTTGATGATTTTCAGTCCCAGGAGGTCGAAAGAGCGCTGATCCATAGATGTACAGAATAGCATCAGGTAATTATCGCCCCGTATAATAGTCATTGCACTGGGGAAATTGTAATTGAAGAGCCCGCCCTCATATGTGCCGATTTTCTCAACAAACGGCATCTTGGTCAATTGATTGCCAATAATCTGACTTTTACCATCTGGACTCATAATACAGAAGAGGTTCTCTGTATCGAATCCGCGTGGCACATGAATCAGGTGATTCAGTTGCAGCCAGATGACGAGCGATGCTGTAAGCATCGTCATGGTTATCACGTTCTGCAGGATGATGAACAAGCGTCCCAGCACCATCTTGGAATGGAAGCGAAAGTTGCCTTTCACAATGTCAATCGGCTGATAACGCGAGAGATGAAAGGAGGGCAGAATGCCCGAAATGACACCTGTCAGTAGAATAAAGGCAAGACTTATACTGACACTTACCAAATTAATATCATCAAGCAGGGATATTTTTCCCCTGAACAGGTTGGCTGCATCATCCTGAAGACATATCGCTAAGAAAAGGCCAATCACAAAAGAGAGGGTCACCATCAATGTCGATTCAAGAATCAATTTGAGTGACACACGCAGTTGACTGCTACCAAACAACTTTCTGGTAGCCATCTCCTTCGCACGGAAGCCTGTGTTGGCAATTGTCAGATTGATATAGTTGGTGATGGCAAAGAAAAGGAGAATCAGCACCGCAGCCAGCAGAATGTGCAGCCGCAACTTATCGCCCTTCATAAGGTCTTTCCCGTTGTTTTGCGGCGCAAACATCACATCCTTCAGTGCCGTCAGGCTAGTTTTGTGCTCACTCATGATAGGATTGAAGTTCTTTTTAATATAGTCATCAATGGTTTTCTTCTTACTCTCGAGCGTCATGCCAGGACGAAGCATGAAGAAAGCCTTGCATGTACTAAACGCAGTCGCGGCGAAGTTATAATTAAAGAAATGATAGCCCACCAACTGCGGATAGCGCTCCATGCTGGCTATCACCTGTGTTTCATTGGGTAATACCGTATGATCCAAGTCCCTGACTACTGCGCTTACTGTATAGACCAGCGTACTGTCGTAATCGTCCTTTACATAGTCGCTTTCACATTCGCCTACAATCTGCAATGACTCGCCTATGGGGTCTTTATCTCCAAACAATCGTCGGGCCAGACGTTCAGTGATGACACATTTGTCTGGGGCATCAAGAGCCGTCAGCCTGTCGCCCTCCAGTAGCGGGAAATCGAAGAACTGGAAGAATGTAGAGTCTGCCAGCATAATGGTGGTGTGCTCATTCTCCGCTTCTGTCACTTCCTGTTGACCATACTTAATCCTTCCCTTCTGGCTCAGCACACAGCAGGTCTGTTCCACCTCAGGACACATATCCCTGATACCCTTCACCGCTTCAGGCCACATGGCAAATCCTTCCTGATTACCTACCAGATAGATGCGGTCGGCATTCTTGTGCCACGAGTCGATGCTGTACTGTCGCCACGTATAGTCACCCATGAGGATGATGAACATCAGCGACACCACCAACCCTGCTATATTTATAAAGGTATATAGCTTGTTGCGCGACAGGAATCTGAAATAACTCTTCATATCATTTACGTTTTGTTGCTGCAAAAGTACGGCAATAAAACAAATCCGCCAAGGTTTTTGGCCCTGGCGGATGCTGATTGTCTAAAAATTAGACACTTTGGCGTATGATTTTTAGACAGTTGTCAGAACTGATAGCCGATGGAGAGGTCTGCCGAGATGTTCTTGGGGTAAGCGCCTAAGAGGACGGCGGTGGCGGCGTTACCCACAGGATTGCCCATAAAACCGGCATTGCAGACTTTTGTCAGTCCGACGGCTACGTTATAGCCGATGATGATGTGGCCGACCGTCAGGTCCATGCCGCCATACGCGCCAGCATCCCAACGGTTGAACGACGGATAGCCCACCTTGCGGTTTTCCTTGTCGTAGGCACATGAGTTGAAATCGAAGGGACGGCTGAAGTGGTTCACGCCGAATGTCTCGCTGTGATCGGTGTTCAGCACGTTCATGTGGGTCTTGCCACTTAGCCCATAGGCCACGTAGCCGCCACTGCGGAAGGTGAGGAAGCAATCTTTGCCCAATCTCAGGCGGGCAGCCATCTGTAACGGCAGCTGCAGGTAGTCGAGCCGTGTGCCATACTGTGCCTCCATGATTTGTTCATTGCCGTAGAAGCCATCAAACTTCCAACCTTTCCTCACGAATTGGAGGGAAGGCTGGAAACGCCAGACGCCATTCTTCGACAGTCCGATGTCGGCTCCGCCACCTACGTGGAATCCCATTCGGTCTTTGATATTCGTTACGCCTGCGAAGACGCTGGAACAGCCGATGCCGCCACGTGCCTGCCAATGGATGTCCTGACCGCTTGCCATAAGGGGAAGTGCGCAGAGCACTGCTCCAATCATTGCTTTTCTTAGTTTGTTCATGATATCTTTTTTATATTGATTGTATTCTGTCAGAGTAAACTCGCAAAAGAAAAGTTCTTGCATGTGGCGGTGTTAAAAAACTTTAAGTTTCGTATATTCCCAACTATTCTCGTAGTTCAGGAGTTCAGACAATACCGTCTGGAGTCCTATAAGTCCGTAGAAGATATCGATGTGTCTATTAATTCAGCATAACAGTGAAATAACTGTCTATTGTTTCAGCTTCATACAGAGAAAAGAGTCCTGTCTATGCGTACAGATGCCTTGTACTGTGCGTACAGATGCTTTGTAGCGTCCGTACAAATGCTTTGTAGCCGTACCAATGCTTGGTAGCCTGGCTACCGGTGCTTGGTAGCGTGCGTACCAACGTTTGGTACTGACAGTACCAAAACTTGGACTTGATTTTGGTACTGAGATTTAACATTTTTTTGTTTGTACTTAACGATTTTGACAGACTACTTGTAGCCTTATTCACAATAAAGGTTGACGCTGATGAAACTTATTTTTAATTCACGTTGATTCTTCTTTACGTTATTCATTTTGAGGTTCGGAGGTACGAGGGTGCGAAGACTTGTCACTCCGTCTTGATGCTATTGATGGGGTTCTCGTTGGCAGTGCGCCAGCTCTGGATGATGACGGTGGTCATCGTGATGATGCCTACCATGAGCAAACTGAGCGGGAATATCCACCAGTAGACTGGCGTGCGCTCGGCGAAGTTCTCCAACCACTGACGGCCGAGATACCACGCTATAGGAGCGGCAACGATGAAACTGACTGCGATCAGCCAGGTATAGTGGCGACAGAACATCAGCAGAATCTCCTTTGTAGAAGAGCCAAACACCTTGCGGATGCCAATCTCCTTGCGGCGATACTCCGTCTCGAACATGGTCATGCAGAACACACCGATGAGGGCAATGATAAGACAGATGGCGGAAAACCATCCCACCTGCTGAATGAAGCGGAACTCTTCTTGATAAAGATCCTCCAGTTTCTGGTCGAGAAACTTGGCCTCCACCTGTTCACCACTGCCCATTCTGGTCAGTATATCGCTGATCTGCCGGCGGAGAGCAACCTTGTCAATACCCGCAGCGACACGGATGTTGACAATGCCCAGCCGGTCGCCCCACTCCTTGAATGACTCGCCCATAATAACGAAAGCCAGCGGTTCCTGATGACGGTCTTTGCGAGTGGACGCATATCGGATGTCCTCGCAGACGCCGATGACGGGGAAGTCATTGTCCAACAGCTTTTTGTCCATCTCTACCCAGGGCCACTGACGGCGGGCCGCCTCGTTGATGATGTAGCAGTCGCCGTCGTGCTCTGTGAAGTCGCGGCCCTCTATGACCTTGATGCCCATGGTGCGAAGGTAGCGCCAGTCGACGGGCATACTGGTGAACGTGATTCGATGGTCATTATCACCACGTCCCCACCCCATGTAGTCATCTTGCAAGCCCAGCACAAAGTTGGAGAAACTGACATCAGCGACGCCGCTCTGTTGCAACAATTCAGCCCGGATGGCATCTTTCTTGCCGAAATGCTCTTCGGTGAGTCGTGCGTAGATGACCTCGTCCTTGTCGAAACCGTAGTCGCTCTGGTAGATGTAGCGGCTCTGCATGAGCAGAATGCTGATATAGGTCACCATGAGCAGGGCTATGCCCAGTTGCAGCGCAACGAGCACGGAGCGCAATTTGCGTCCCTTAGGTGTCAGTCCGAACGAGCCCTTTAGCACTAATGCAGGCTGGAACGACGTGACGAAGAATGCAGGATAAGCACCAGCCACAATACCCACTGCAACAGCCAGCAACACCATGATTGCCAGAAGGACGGTATGGTCGCCGAGGGCTATTGAGCCTAACAACAGTTCCGACGGCTCTTTGCCAATGACGGCACATACGACCAAAGCCACTCCACAGGCCACTAATGCCGTCAGCACCGTCTCAGCTATGATTCTTATTCGCAGTGTTGCCAGCCCCTCGCCCAGCACACGACGGGTGTTCACGCTCTTGATGCGCATAGGGCTCTCGGCCAAGACGAAATTCAGGAAGTTGATGGCAGCAATGACAATGACCAAAGCACAGGCCAGCTCCAGGATAAAGAGCATGGCGGGATTACCCTTGTCTTCGCTGGAGACACCTGAGAAATAGGTGTCGCGGATGGGCGTCAGCCGATAGCCCTGACTGTCGAACTGCCTGTCGAACATGGCACGCACCTCTTTCTCCTGGCCTTCGTTGACCTCTCCGGCTGCAAGTGCTCCGCCCCACTGTTGCTTCCACATCAGTTCCTTGAACTGCTTGGAGAAGCCCTGCATCATCGCCTCGGCGTCGACGCCCTCACGCAGTTTCACGTAGGCATTATAGCTCCACTCACCCCAGTCCTGAAGGTTGTTTTGCGTAGCATAGAGCACGTGGTTCTTCAGTGAGCAGTTGTCTGGGAAGTCTTCATAGACACCGCGGACGGTCAGCGTGTCCGTCTTCGAGTACAGCGGCTGTCCGGCCACATCCGTGCGCCCGAATAGCTTCTTGGCTAGTGATGCCGGTATGATGAGTGTTCGGTCGCTATATTCGTCCCAACTCAGTTTTCCGTCGAGACACCGCGCGGAGATGGCTCCGAAGGGTGTCAGGTTAGAGCCTACGCATGAATGCTCCACCACACTCATTCCCGACGAGCCGTCGCCCGTTCCCGCTGACGCGCCAACCAAGAACTCGCGCGTCTGCACCCAAGTGGCCAGTTCGGTCATCGCCTCTACTTGCGGCATCTCCGACAGGATGGCATTCACAGGCCGGTTGCAATTGATGCCCCACGGAGAGTCTGTCCCCATCTTCGCCTCAAATCGGAACACGCGTTCACCATCAGGGATGCTCGCATTATAAGAGCGGTTGTACACCACCTGCGTCATCAGCAGGTAGAAGGCAGCGAAGGCCACCACGAGCCCCAGGAAGTTCAGCGCCGTCGCCGTCTTGAAGCGACGCGCCATGTAAAGCATGTTTCTTAATATGTCAATCATGTACGAAAAAATATTTAATAGTTTTCAATTGTCATTTCAGTACCAGCACCTCGTTGTCCTTGAACGCTTCGTAGCCGCTGGTGATGACGCGTTCGCCAGGCTCCAGGCCTTCAAGCACTTCGTAATACTGAGGGTTCTGACGACCAATACGGACATCTCGGCGATAGGCTTTCGTACCACTTTTGTCGAGCACGAATATCCACTGTCCGCCCGTGGTCTGGAAGAAGGTGCCGCGCGGGATGAGCACGGCCTGCTCGGGCTGACCCAGTTCGAGGTCGATGTAGTAGGTCTGGCCTGTGCGGATGTTTTCCGGACGCTCGCCACGGAAGATGAAGTCGCAGCGGAACTTGCCCTCGCGCACCTCGGGATAGACCTTGCGCACCTGCAGCTGGTATTGCTTGTCGCCACGGGTAAAGGTGGCGGTGAGCCCTTGGCGCACGCGGTCGATGTAGTGCTCATCAATCTGGGCCTGCACCTTATAGTCAGAGAGGTCGTTCAGCTGGCCAATCTTCTGACCGGGCTGGATGCTCTGGCCCAACTCCACATCGAGCAGACCCAGTTCGCCATCGATGGCCGAGCGCACCTCCAGTTTGTCTTTACGCTGACGGACTAGTACGACGTTGCGACGCATGTTTTGCAGGTTGTCCTCCATCTGATCCATCTGAACGGTGCGGTAGATGCTGTCCTGCTTCAGGCGTTTGCTTACCAAAGAACGCTTCTTGGCCGACAGTTGGTAGTCTTCTTGCGACTGTACATAGTCTTCACGGCTGATGAGTTTCTCACGGAACAGCCGTTTGTTCTGTTCAAAAGTGCGCTGCTTGCGCTGCGTGTCCATATCGAGTTGTGCCTGTTCCGTCTGGTTGTTCAGGCGGTCTTGCTGCATGGCCACCTGTGTATTGCGCAGCAGGTTCTGCTTTTCGGCCAGTTCGGCTTCGGCATTCAGAATCTGCAGGTCGAGGTTCGAGTTGGAAAGGCGCACGATGACATCGCCTTTCTTGACGTGGGCTCCCTCCTCGGCCACCTTCTCCATCACGATGCCACCCTCTTCGGGCGATATCTGCACCACCTGTATGGGCAGCACCTGTCCGTTGGTACGCACATAGTCCTTAAACTCGGCCTGTTGCACTTCGCTGACGGTCAGTTCGTCCTTGTTGACTTTCAGCGTTGAGGCATGACTGCCAAACACGAGCCAGCAGCCAACAGCTAATACCAGGCACGCAACACCCATGTATGGCCAATACTTCATCAGCCTTTGTGTCTTTGTCTTTTCTATCACTCTGTCCATATCGTTTAACTTCGTTTAACTCATTCGCGACTCGGAATAGCCGGAGTAAACTCCGCTCTCCGCTCGCTGCTCCATATCGTTTCTCCTCTATAATATCTTACTAATTGTTCCTTTACGATGGTCATCAGCCGGCATTGCAACAATGTTGCTTTTGAATTCATCAGTTGTGCCGAAGAGGTTCGCAGGTCGATGGCCGTTGAGAGTCCTTCCTCAAACTGACGTTTCGTCAACTGATAAGCCAGACTGTCGGCTTCCACCTTGCGGGTCATCTGCTCGGTCTGTTTCAGAAATCCCTGCCAGTCCTGCCAGGCCTCCCGGCTCAGTTTCACCAGTTCCAACTGCTTCTGCTCGTAGTTTTCGCAGGCTATCCGGTAGTTGTTCTTGGCACGGCGGATGTTAGTGATGCTCTGCAGGCGGTTGAACAGGGGAATGGTGAGAGTAGCACCGACATACTCACCCATGTTGTTCTTGAACTGAGTGTGGAAAGCCTGTCCGGCAGCAGAATGCAGTGTGTGATAGTAAGTGGTGTTCAGGCCCGCGCTCAACGAGAGAGTAGGGTAGAGGGCTGCACGGGCCTGACGCCACTCATGTTGGCTGGCTTGCATCTGATAGCGGACAGCTTCCAATTCAGAGTGGAACGCCGGCAGAGGTGTTATTGCTGCCGCTGTCGCTGCTGAACTATTGTCAGAGGAGTCGGTCAACTCAGAACAGTCTATTTTGATTTCCATATCATCAGACAGTGCCATATCCTTTTTCAGTTCGAGCATGGCCGATGCGTAGAGATTCTGCTGTCTCGTCAGTTCGTAGTCGGCCTCTGCCTTTTGTGCCTCAACCTGAGCCACGTCGGCGCTGCTCTTGCGCCCCACCTCTTCAAATAGTCGGGTCTGACGGAGCAGCAGTTCGGTCTCTCGCACTTTCTCGTCGGCCATTTTTACCAATCCTGCATAATAAGCGACATTCGTATAGGCCTGCATGACGTTCAGAGCTGTCTGATTCTGCATTTGCCGAAGGGTAGACAGTCCCATCATCGTGCTGGCTTTGGCTGCCTGCAGTGCGTGGATGCGACTGAATCCGTCGAAGACCGGCAGTGAGGCCTGCAGCGTGTAGCCATTGTAGAATGTGCTCACATCGGTGTAGCCGTTGGTCTCAGGGTCAATAGCTCGTCCGAAATTGTATTGGGCACCGATGTTGGCAGACAACATAGGGAGAAAGTTGCCTATTGCTCCCTTCTTGGTTGCTTTATAATTGTCGAGTTGCAGTTCGGCACGTTTCACTTCGTGGTTGTGCTCCACAGCGTATTGCATACACTGTTGCATCGTCCATGAAGACTGTGCTGCAGATGTGTTGACTGCAAGAGTGAGGCATAAGATGAATGCTTGTTTCATACTCGTTCGTTTTACTTTTCGCATGGCAAAGTTATTGCTTTTTGTCTTTACTGCCATATGTTTTAACACAGTCTGGCGCAGAACGTCTAATTTTTAGACACCTCTTCGTATGATTTTTAGACAGAATGTTCGTACCTTTGCAAATGAAACCTGCGAGTCAAGGTTGCAACCCGACACGATAAGAGTTCTTTGCATCCGACTTGCACAAGACTTGACAGCATGAAACAATACGGCACTATACTTATCGTTGACGACAATGCGTCTATCCTGACCGCCATGCGCTATCTGTTGGATGGCATCTTTGAGCGTATATTGATGTTAGAACAGCCCGACGACATTCTGAAACTGATGGCGCAGGAAGACGTTGACATCGTTTTGCTCGACATGAATTTTACGCTGGGGGTGAATACAGGACAGGAAGGCTTGTTCTGGCTCAGAGCCATACGCAAACAGCATCCGCAGACACCTGTTGTGCTACTGACAGCCTATGCAGATGTCTCTTTGGCTGTGCGTGGATTAAAGAGCGGTGCTGCCGATTTCATCACCAAACCCTGGGACAACGATGAGCTGCTGCGCAAACTGAAAGATGTTCTTGATATGCAAAACGAGATTGTGACTCTTGATGAGATGGAGAAAGAACACATCCGCCGTACCATCGACCATTGTCATGGCAATCTCACCCAGGCTGCCGAGTTGCTGGGCATCACCCGTCAGACACTTTATAACAAAATGAAACGGCTGTAAAAGATTGAAGATTGAGAATTGAGGATTGAAGATTAAAGATTGAAGATGATGGTGGCCTTATATATAATAATAGGTGTTGTGGTGCTTGCGCTTCTCTGCTTGGTGATTCGTCATCAGCAGAAGCTGCGTCTGCGAGCCCGGCTGATGCAAGAGGCTATGCGCAATCACGACTTTACCTTCAGGCTGCCTACGAGCGGACTGCTGCCCGGTGAGCGGGCTATGCAAGAAACGCTGAACCAACTTGGCGAGACCATCCGTCAGCAAGTCAGCAGAAGTGAGGTGGAGTCGTGGGAAAGACTCACTCGTGTGCTGACCCACGAGATGATGAATGCCACCGCCCCTATTACAAGTATCAGTCAGTCGTTGCTTGGGCGTAGCGACGTGAAAGGCACTCCGCTGGAAGACGGAGTGCAAGCCATCTACGACACAAGCCGCCATCTGAGTGCGTTCGTGACCAACTATCGAAAGATGTCGCACCTGGAGAAACCCGTACTGACCGAGGTGCCTTTTCGGGCATTGCTCAATGATGTCTGCATGGCTTATCCCGAACTCTTGTGGGAGATAGACGTGCCCTCTACTGTCACTGTCAGCGCAGACGCGGGCATGCTGCGGCAGGTGCTGATGAATCTGGCAAAAAATGCGGTGGAAGCTGAGGCCAGGAGCATGGAGATACGGCAGGTGGAAAGTCAAAGCAGCCGTTCGGTGACGGAGCGTAACCGCATCAAGCATCCCATTCTTCAGGCTTTTTACATTGGCAACGACGGACGCCCCATTCCCGCCGAGAACTGTCAGTCGCTGTTTGTGCCTTTCTTCACCACCAAGCGCAACGGCAGTGGTATCGGTCTGTCGCTGAGTCGTCGCATGATGATACAGCAAGGGGGTATGCTCGAACTGGCAGAAAAGCAGTTCGGAAAATGTCGTGCAGGGTTTATACTTACCATCCTGACGACGTAATGATTCCCTTCCGGTTATAGGCATAGCCGGATAGTCAATGGGGTTTGTGTGGAATTAGTTTTTACTATTCTTTTTCGTTCAGTATAAGCAAGGCCGGCGACTTGACACCCTCGGCCGTAGCACCTATCGCACAGGCTGCCGAGCGGCTGATGCGCATCAGCGCACGCCCATTTGCGGCCTGAATGCGGCGTGAGCCCGTGCTGGTTCCTTGATTGTCGAGCAGACGGGCGGCTCCGGCCACAGAGAAGGTGATGCGGTTGGTGGCATCAAGGCAGCGCACCCCATGGCGGTCTACCAATTGGGCGGCTACGGTCACGGTGTCACCTTGTACGTGCTCAAGCGTGAGTTGAATTTGTGTGGGTGTGCTCCATGTGGCGGTCTGATAGTCTACGGTGATTTCGTCGACAAGTGTCCCGGCCTTGGCATGAACAATATTTTTGCCTTCGCGGAACTGTACATCCCAATGGAATCCCTGGGCTGGATAGTCGTCGGCATTGCGCTGACGGCGGCCCTGCGACTGGCCGTTGACAAACAGTTCTACCTCGGGACAGTTGCTGTAGACGAGCACCTGGCGTGTCTGCCCGGCACGTCCCCAACGCGTGGGCCACGTGTGGCCGTAGATGTGGAGCATGGGCTTAGAGCTCCAATAAGACTGAAACACGTAGTAGCTCTCTTTGGGGGTACCGTCGCGCTCAACCACTCCTTTCTGGTTGACATAGGGTATGGGATTGTCGGGACGCAGCGGTGTGGAGAAATCCTTAAATGTCCAGAAGGCACTGCCCGTGAGCTGGGGCATGTGGAGCTGCTCTTTGAGATGCCAGTCGAACAGTCGTACGATGTACGACTCCGACCAGTCGCCAGTGCGGTCGCCAGCCACCACGTCCATTGCTGTCGTTCCCTGTTCGGTGGGGTACTCGGTATGGCGGCGGGCATGGCTGTCGCCGCCCCATTCGGCATGAAACAGCCGTGGATAGCGGCCTATGGCCTGCTCTTCCATCCCGCGATAGTCAGTAAATCGCTTGCTGTACCATCCTGCCCAGATGCTGGGACTATACACATCGACGATGTCACTGCAGAAGTCGCAGCGGCGAATGGTGGTAGGACGGCTGTTGTCGAGGTGATGGGCCAGTGTGTTGAGCTCGCTCATGAAGGTGCGGATGGAGTCTTGCGAGAATTCGGCGAAGTCGCCTGGCCAGTCGTTCTCGTTGCCCAGTCCCCACAGGATGACACTGGGATGATGGCGGTGATGGCCAATCATGGCGGTGAGCATACGACGGGCTTGCTGGCGATAGTCGTCACCACCCAGTCCGCCACGGCACCAGGGAATCTCCTCCCATACGAGCAATCCCAGCGAGTCGCATAAATGCAGCGTCAGGTCGGACTGCTGGTAATGGCCCAACCGAATGAAGTTGGCACCCATGTCTTTGATTTGTTGCAGTTCCTTTCGAGTCTGAGCGTCGGTCATGGCAGCTCCCACACCTGCATGATCCTCATGTCTGTGGGTGCCCCGCAAGAGCAGTCGGCGGCCGTTGAGGATGAACGGTCCGTGGGGACGGAACTCGAACGAGCGCAGTCCGAAGTGTTTGCGAAGCGTAGAGCGTTGGCCGTCGGTCTCGGCTATCACCTCACAAGTATAGAGATAGGGTGTGTCGGGGCTCCATAGCAACGGGCGCTTGATGGTGAGTTGCCTCGTGTCGGCAACAGCCGTGCCCTGCTGCAGGTGGCTCTGCAGCAGTTGCCCGTTGGGGTGGAAGATACGGATGGTGAGTTTGGTCTGGGATGTGTTGCCAACGAGCCGGGGCGTAATGGTGACCGTCTTGTCGGTAGCGGCAATGCAGACATCGTCTACGCTGACCGCGGGCTGATAAATCAAATTGACATGACGGTAGAGACCGCCATAGAGGTTGAAGTCCGACATGTCGGAAGGAATCAGCTGCACGTCGCGGCTGTTGTCACAGCGCACGGCCAGCGGCAGATGACCATTACCGGCATCGGTAATATCGACGCGCCAGTGGTCGTAGCCTCCCACATGGGTGGCCACTTTGCGCAATCCCACATACACCTCAGTCTTTTGTCCGCTGCCTTCGAAGTCGAGCAAAGTGCGCCCGCCGGGGTAGGGATTGTTTACATGGATGTGGGTGCGGTACCATGCCGGTCCTTGATAGTAGGTGACGTCGGGGTCGACGGCGTCGAGTGCGTTGTAGCAATGAGGCAGTTCGACAGGATACCATAGGGGCACACTCTCGGGTTTGCCAGGCACCACAGGCCGCCATACTTCCCAGATGTTGGCCATGTCGTGGCGCACAAACTGCCAGTCGTTAGCGAGACGGACGGTATCGCCCCCATCGGGACGGGCCGCCCGCAGAGAGGAAAACGGGAGGAAGAGCACAAGAGAGAAAAGTAATAACCTTATCATAACTAACCTAAAAAACTTAATTAACTAACTAACAAAGCATGCTCAACGTTTGTGTGCTATGATTGTAGCACAACAGAAAGGACAAACCAAAAGTGCCCAACCTCCCGTATGGTGCTATTTGCGCGTTTGCAGATTCTTTTTCCTCAGCTGTGCCTCCAAGTAGTAGTAGTCGGCATAGTTGATGGGTACGTCAATCTCGTCGCCACCGGGGTAGTTGCCGGTGGAGTGTAGCAGCAGGAATCCCTGTGCCGACAACGGCTCGGGCTGGTAGTGCTGCTGCAGACTCTGTACGATGCGGTCGGCAATGGCGATATACTTTTCCGACTCTTTGCCTTGCACATAACCCGACAGTTCGTAAAGACCTGATGCGAAGATGGCAGCTGCCGAGGCATCGCGGGGCACTCCACCGTCGGCGGCAGGACCCTTGCCTGTCTTGATGGCAGGGTCGCGCATGTCCCAATAGGGTATCATGTCGTCGGGCAGGTCTTTCTGCGAGAAGAAGAACTGGGCGATGTGACGGGCCTGCTGGAGGAACGCCTCGTTGCGGGTGTAGCGATAGCACATGGTGAAGCCATAGAGTCCCCATGCCTGTCCGCGGCTCCACACGCTCTCGTCGGCGATGCCCTGATGGGTGATGCGCTTGATAACGTTGCCCGTAGCGGGATCATAGTCGACCACATGATACGACGAATAGTCGTCGCGGAAGTGGTTCTGCATGGTCTTGGTGGCATGGCTCACGGCCATCTCGTAGTATTGTCGGTTGCCGGTGAGGCGTGAGGCCTCGAAGAGCAACTCCAGATTCATCATATTGTCGATAATCACGGCATACTGCCAGCGTTGCGGTGTGCCCCAGCTCCACGAGCGGATACAGCCTACACGCTTGTCGAAGCGCGATGCCAAACTCTTGGCTGACTGCAGCAGCACGTCGCGCATCGACTCCTCGCCGGTGAGCCGCCAGCCATTGCCGAACGAGCAGCCCATCATGAAACCCAGGTCGTGCGTGCCGCGATGGTTTTTCACATTCTCGATGAGCCATGTGTTGCTTACAGCCTGCTGCCGCCAGAAACGGTCGTGGCTGTATTCGTACATCAGCCACAGTGCGCCAGGGAAGAACCCCGAACACCAGTCGCGTTCGCCTACGAGGCGCAGCGAGCCGTCTTTCTCTACGCAGCGTGGCATGAGTTTCTGCCGGTTGTTGGCCTGCTGACGTGCCTCATGGGTACAGTGCAGCAGGTGGCGCAGCTGTATGTCGGCAGCAGCAAAGGCATCGTCGCTCTCGTCGGGCTCGTAGTAGAGCAAGAAGAAACGGTCGCTCCAGTTCATGTGCAGATGGCGCTTGGCCTTCTCCAGATAGTCGGTGCGGTCGGGAGAGATAAGCCACGTGCGATAGAGATCCTTGCAAAACTCGTTTTGTTTGTAATCCCATTCGCTGATTTGCTGATAAGGCCATTCCTTGACACTTACTCCCACATAGGGAAGCATGAAGTCCATGGCTTTATAGAAACTGGCTCCCTCTGCCGATGTGGCATCGTCAATCTTGATGCCCAGGTGGGCTGCCATCTGGAACACGTCGATCATGTGCGACAGGTTATACTGTGAATAACCGAAAGCCAGTGTCCGGCGCAACTCCTGTGGCTGACGGCCGTCGGGCTTTACTTGTGCAAAGATGCGGCGTTCGGGGAACTCGCGGATGTACTGTTCAGCCACCTTGCGGTTGCCCACATAGCAGGCATAGGCAATGACCTGTACATCGTGGGCAATGGAGTGGTTGTTAAGCTGGTTGCCCTCGTCGATGCCTTGCTGGCTGGTGAGTATCCAGTTAAGGAACTTCTCGAACCAGCTGCGCAGGGCCCGCTGGTCTTTCTTGGCGAAAGAGCGTGACTGCTCGAGCAGCTGCACGGCATCGAGCATCTCGACAAAAGAGTAGGCGTCGATTACACCGTAGC
Organism: Prevotella sp. UBA2739; assembly: GCA_002353525.1. GTDB lineage: Bacteria > Bacteroidota > Bacteroidia > Bacteroidales > Bacteroidaceae > Prevotella. The sequence continues at coordinate 65,726 of DEJV01000055.1, read as the reverse complement.
AGCGGCCGCGGTCGTTGTATTTACCGGGAGCCACCTGGGCGAAGTTCAGATTGGGGTTCATGCGCGTGTCCTTGTTCAGGAACCACACCTTCAACAGTTCCACAGCCTTCGTCGCATACTGCTCGTTGCCGCTCATATACCATGCCAGCGACAAGGTTGTCACACCAGTAGCCATCTCGGAGAGGCGCACGCGGTCGTAACGCTCCAGTTCGGGATTGGAGATACCGTCGCGCGAGACGTAGGGCAGTCCGTCGGGCTTGGTAGGATCGGGCCAGAAGTAGCGTGAGAGGCTCATATAGTCGTGCTTGTCGCCGCTGACGGGCGTTTTGTCTTTCATCAGCACCGACGGTGGCTCCATCTGCATTTTGCGGTCGGCATCGCTGAGCAGTTGGCGGTAGGCTGCCGCATAGGCAGGGCGCCCGAGCGATGCTTTCACGCGGGCAAGGTGCGCCTTGTCCCAGACGGACTGCGCACTTGCCGTGAGTGAAGCCAGCATGACAGTTGTGATGACTAAAAACCTTCTCATAAACCTTTATCGATTACTTGATGGTCACTTTCACCTTGTAGTTCTGTGTGAATGCATGCACCTCATACTGACTGGTGATGTTGTTGGGCGTGTAGGTGTTTGAGATCTTAATCTTGCCCGCCTCATCGACATCTTTGGGGTCGAAGGTAAGCACCGTCACATCACCTTTGGCGCCGTTGAGCGCCTTGAGATAGATATGCTGTATACGGTGGTTGTTGGTGGCATCGGGGGCAGTGAGGTTCCACGCCATGACAAATGCTCCGTTGCTGTTGGGTTGAAGGGCGGTGCCGCTGGCATCGACTATCTGATAGTCGGTGCCGAGTGCGAGCTTACTGTCAACGTAGTAGAATGCCTCGGCATCGAAAGAGCGTGTGCCGGCGCACCAGAACTGCACGGGAATCTCTAAGGTGCTGCCCTGGTTGACAGTGAACACCACATCGTTTTTCAGTTTGCCCCAATCTTGGAATCCGAAGAAGAACTCGTTCATCTTCTCCGCATTGTCGTTGCCCCATTCATCGTCGCTGCAGGCGGAGAACAACATGCCTCCGCATAACAGACAGAAAAGGCTCATCCACTTGAATATATTCTTTTTCATGTTTCCTTTTGTTTTAATTCCTATGATGAATTATGTATTATGAATTACCAATTTGGGTTCTGCACCACGTTGCCCTCCGAAGTGGCAATCTCGTAGGTGGGAATGGGATAATAATAGTCGCGGGCTGGATCGAAATTGCGGGTAGAGCCATCCTCGATGACGTAGATGTCGGCTTGGTCGGTCACCATTTTGCCTTTATACATACCGCCGTCGGTGGTCAGACGAGCCTGGATGTCCTCGCGCTTGGTGCTTGTGTCCAGTTCGCTGTATTTCAGTCCGAGGATATCAACGGGCAGCACCTTTTCGGCAATCTTCCAGCGAATGATGTCGTTGTAGCGCAGTCCCTCGTCAATGAACTCAACCAGTCGCTCGCGGCGAATCTCGTCGAGCATGTTCAGCCCATTGGCCTTCACAAAGTCATTGGTCAGTTTAGCGTTGAATCCGGCACGTGCCCGGACTGCATTCACCGTTTTGTCGAGCTGTGCGTCAGTAATGCTGCCATTGTATTCGTAGAGGGCCTCGGCGTAAGAGAGCAGCACCTCGGCATAGCGGATAATCATCTTGTCGACAGTTTCCTTGCTGTTGGTGGTCCACTCGTCGAGCATGAATCCTTTCTTGATGCCATAGCCATAGCCGTGCTGATTGCTGAAAGGCTGGTAGCCACCCTTGTAGGCCTCCTCCTGAGTGTGGTAGATAGTCATGGCCAGTCGTGGGTCGCGGTTGGTGAACACATCGTCATATTTTGTTTCTGGTATCACAGCCAGCGGACTCTTCTCGCGAGGCAGTCCGTCGGTGCAAAGGAACTGGTTGACGGTTTGGCGTGTTACGCTGACGCCATTCTCCAACTGGCGCGAGTTGCCGTGGGTAATGGTGGCACCGGCACCGTTAGGGCCATAGACCTTCACAAACACATTCTCTTTGTTCTGACGGCCTTCACCTGCGAAGTAGAACAACTTCTGAAAGTCGGCATACAGGGCGTGCTTGCCACTGTTGATCAGTCGCTCAGCGGCATCGATGGCCACTTTCAGGTGAGCCTTGCTGTCGCCACCGCTCAGAGAATGATACTTGATGAATGTACCCTCATAGAGACCTATGCGCGTCATCAGTCCGCGGGCAGCCGACTTCGACACACGTCCCCAGTCGGCATCACTCTTCACATCGTCGATGTCGGGCAGCCACTCCTCGGCAAAGCGCAAATCCTCGTAGCATTGTTGGATGACCTGCTCACGCGGAGTGCGTGCCATCTTGATGTCGGGATCTTCGGTGGAGTCGAAAGCTTTCAGGATGAGAGGCACATCGCCGTATTTCTTCACCAAGTCGAAAAAGTGGAAAGCACGGAAGAAGTAAGCCTCGGCCATCCAGCGGTTTTTCTGCGCATCACTCAGTGGGGCTGTAGAAGCTTTCTCGATGATGTTGTTGCACACACCTATTTTATTATAGGGGTTTGTCCAATCGCCGGCTGTGGCAGGAACGCTCCAGTTGCCGTTTGAGGTAGAGTTGGGCGAGCTGCCCACAATGTCGTCGGCACGTTTGTCGTGGTCGAAGCCTGGCAGGTCGACGTATAGTTTGTTGCAGGCGCCGCGCAAGTCGGTCTCACTCTTCCAGAAAGTGTTGTCGGCCAAGACGGTCTCAGGCTCACGGTCTAGTTCACAGCTGGTGAGGGCCGTAAAACCGCAGACAACGCTGATGGCACAGATGGATTTGAAAATATATCGTTTCATAACTTTTCTATTTATTTGCCTTTTTAGTGATTTTCCTCATTATCAATCTCAGAGTGTAACATTGATACCGAACGCCCATGTGCGGAAGAAAGGATAATAGTTACGTCCCACGTTGTTGCCTGCCTCGGGGTCGAACACCTTCAGCATGTCGGAGTGCTCCCACACGTCCGATCCTGATACATACACACGCAGCTTCTCAATATACTTGCGCGAGATGGGGATGGTGTAACCCAGCGTTACATTCTTCAAGCGCAGGTAAGCAGCATTCTGAATCCACTTGTCGGAAGGCTGGAAGTTGAACCAGTCGCCATTGTAGTTGTAGAGTCTAGGCCACATGGCATCCTGGTTGTCCTCGGTCCAATAGTCACGGTGAATAGTCCATGGCATCTGATGGGTACGGGCAAAGGGGGCAATGGCCTCGCTGTCGATGAGCACCTTGCGTTTTGCCACACCTTGGAACATCATCGAGAAATCGAAACCCTTCCACTGCGCGCCAAGGCTCAGTCCGTAGAGGTAGCGGCCATTGCTGTTGCCCAGATAAATCAGGTCGCCATGATCCTCTTTCGTTCCGTCGCCAGCACCAATCTGGTGGTCAGCCTCGCCTTGAGTGATGTATTTCACGTCGCCTGCACCAATCTTACCGTCGCTGAATGTCTTGAAACCCGGATGGTCGGCCTTATACTGGTCGTACTCTTCCTTGCTGGTCCAATAGCCGTCGGTGGCATAGCCCCAGATGGTGTTCATCTCGTAGCCCTCAAGGAGGCTCACATTACCGGCTGTAATCACGTCGGCGCCATCATACTCCATCAGCTTATTGCTGCTGTCGGAGAGATTGAAGGCAATCTGATAGCGGAAATCGCCGATTTTATCGTTCCATTTCAATTCGAAGTCCCAACCCCAAGTCTTCAGTTTACCTACATTCACACGAGGAATGCCGATACCGATGGTATGAGGCAATTGCAACGACGAGAGCATGTCGTTGTTGTACTTCCAATAGTAGTCGAAGCTGGCATTCAAACGGCCGCTGAACAGGCCGAGGTCAACACCTACGTTGGTGGTCTCAATGGTTTCCCATGTCTTGTCTTTCGATGCCAACTGGCTCTGATAGTAAGACTTCTCACCCATGTAGACGGTGCTTTGGGCGATGGTGGGGATATAGTCGTAGAGGCCCAGAATGGCTCCGTTGCCCAACTGTCCCCATGATGCACGCAGCTTGAGGTTGCTGATGAAATCGGCCTTGAACCATGATTCCTGACTGATGCGCCATGCGGCAGACACAGAGGGGAATGCCTTCCAACGCTTCGAGGGAGCCAGGCGTGAGCTGCCGTCGTAGCGGATGTTAGCCTCGAAAAGATAGCGCTCGGCGAAATTATAGTTGAAGCGTCCGAAATACGACATCATAGACCATGGCTCAATCTTGTCGGCAATCGCCGTGTTGGTGGCCACCGAGGCGTCGTAGTAGTTGAACGAGTAGAAATCGTTAGAGTTCATATTCTTTGCCGTTCCGGTCATCTCGTCCTTGCGGTAGTTCTCATAGCTCGTGCCGGCCAGAAACTTGAAGTTGTGCAGTTTCTGCACGTCGAACTCATAGTTGACGGTAGCCTCAAACAGGTCGTGATAGTCGTTGTTCTTAATACGATAGAGTTGGTTGGGCGAGTTATAGTCCTGACGTTTGTTGTTTCCCGTCATGCCATACCATATCAGATAATGGCGCTCGCTGCGACCGCTGTAATATCCTGCACGACGGCTGGCACTGAGGTTCACGCGCAGACCTTTCACGAGATTTTTCAGTGTAAGCACTCCCTTACCGATAAATGATTCATAAAGGGTCTCATTCACACCACCTTCTTTCATCACCTGAATGGCATTGAACTGCAGGTCACCATTATAGGGGTTGGTGGCATAGTTGACATCCTCCTCGGGATTGTAGAGCAGTTGACGTGCACGACTCGAGTAGAGATTGTTCATGATGGCTGAGGCACCACACGAGGGCGAATTGTTCTTCTTGCTCTGGTACTGTAAGTTTACGCCCAGCGAGATATACTTATTCAGATCGGCATTCACCTTGGCATGCAGGTTGACGCGGGTGTTGTCGTTCTTGCCGTATTTCAGCATACCATTCTTATAATAGTAGTTGGCCGAAACGAGATAGTTGATATCTTTTGTACCACCCGACACCGACACGCTGTGGTTGGTCTGGTCAGTGTGGTTCTTGGTGCCCTCAGCCACCCAGTTGGTTGCAGAGAACTGATCCCAGCGGCCGTTGGTGTTATTGGGGCGGTAGTTGAAATTGGGGTTACCCACCCATCCGCTCTGCTCGGGGTTCCACTCTGTCTTTCCGCCCTGGTTCAGACGGCCTTCGTTAATCCAGTCTTGCTCTTCCCATGCGGGCAGGCGTTCGGGCATGTTGGCAGGTGTATTGAAAGCATAATAGCCGTTATAGGTGATTTTGGGCTTGCCTGCAGTGCCGTTTTTGGTAGTCACCAACACTACTCCGGCAGCGGCACGGGCACCATAGATGGCACAGGCTGCAGCATCTTTCAATACCGAGATACTTTCCACATCGTCGGCATTGAGCAGTGACAGATCACCCTCTACTCCATCGATGAGTACCAGCGTGGAGGTAGAGTTGGCCGATGAGAAACCGCGCACACGCAGACCGCTGGTTTCTGAACCTGGCTCACCGCTGGAGCGCAGAATAGCCACACCCGGCATCTCACCTTGCAGTGCCGAGAGCACATCGGTGGTGGGCTTGGCTGCCACCTTCTCGCCGTCGATGGCTGTCACGGCACCCGAGAGGTTGGCTTTCTTTTGTGTGCCATAACCCACAACCACCACTTCTTGCAGAGTCTTGTCGTCTTCTCTGAGCAGAATCTCGCCATTGGCTTGTGCTGCCTTCAGCTCGCGCGTCACATAGCTTACATAAGAGAAACTGACGGTGGCGCCACGGCCCACTGTCAGGCTGAAATTTCCATCATAGTCAGTGACAGAGGCATGGCTTGTGCCTTTCTCCATGACCGTTACACCAATTAAAGGTTCGCGCGTCTGTGCGTCCAGCACGCGGCCCTTCACCGTCAAACTGCCTGACTGCGCAAACAGTCCCACATCCACAAGAAGCAACAGGCATAGCATCAGGCCAAACCATTTAGCTCCTAAAGATAACGTACTTTTTTCCATAGATTTTTTAAATTAGTAATAGATTTTGGGGCAAAGATAGAATAAAACGCTCCTTAAGGTTCAAAAATTACTACATCATAAATACTATAACAACACATCAAGCATACATCAATGATTTCTCATGGAAAAGTCAATTATTTTGTAATCAAGTAGTTATGTTGAAGAAATACTACATCAACATATTTTTCATTATTTACTTGTTTTATATTGAAATATTTTTTATTTTTGCAGCATCAATATGATTGTCGTTGTCATGAGAACAGCCTTGCTCTACATCCTCGTGTGCCTGCATACGGCAGCCGCCGCAGCCACTTTCTGGCAGCGGTCTGTCTATAATTTCTCGCGCCAGACTTATCAGGCAGCCAACCAAAACTGGATGGTGGCCCAAGCCGACAATGGGTGGATGTATTTTGCCAACAATCAAGGGCTGCTAGAGTATGATGGAGTGTATTGGAATACCTATGCCATTGACAATCAAGCAAAACTACGCTCACTGAAAATCACTGAGCGTCGCATTTATGTAGGAGCATTAGGACAGTTTGGTTATTTCGAGCCCGACGCACATGGGCGCTTGCACTACACCCGGCTTTCTGTTAATATGGAGCGTGAGGGTATTATCAACATCTGGAATATCCATACGCTGGGCAACCGAGTCTACTTTCAGGCCGATGGCGCTGTGTTCTATCTTGAAAACAACCGTATTGGGAAAATACCCTGTCAAAAGGGAATCACTGCGTCGGCGGTAATCTACAACCGCCTTTATGTGGCAACCAGCGATGGGGTGTATGTGTTGTTGAACAACCGATTTGAAAAGGTGAAAGGCATTGAGCTGCCCCATGATGCCAGCATTGTAGAACTGTTGCCTTTCAATCATCATATCCTGTTGGTGACAAGCGATTTCGGAATTTTCCAGTATGCGCAGGGAAAGTTGCAACCTTGGCAACATGCCGCCCATGCACTAGTAGCGCGCAACAAACTCACTTGTGCAGCTGCCAGCGAGCGCCATCTGGCTTTTGGAACAACACAAAACGGGGTCATCCTGGTGAACCGTATCACAGGCAACTGCGAAAACATCTCGAAAGACGACGGGCTGCTCAACAAGACGGTGTTGTCGGTTGGATTCAATCGCGACGGAGGCCTCTGGCTAGGACTTGATAACGGGATAGCCCACATGGTGCTCAACTCACATCTTTATTTCACGAACAGTCAGCTGGCAGACATCGGAGCGGGCTATAGTTCAGCGCTTTATGGCGGGCAACTCTATTTAGGCACTAACCAAGGACTCTATTGTGCCAGTGGCGTGCTGAAGACGGGCACCGACCCTGCCACAACGTTCATCCAAGGCGCAGGCGGACAGGTGCATGGCATTACCCTCTACGATGGAAAGCTGTTTTGCGGCGGCCGAAATTTCTTCATCATGATGGACGGCAACCGCATCGAGCGTTTCCCCATCCGAGGCGTTTGGCACACCTGCAGCGTGCCAGGACATCCCGATGTCCTGCTGTTAGGTGACTACTGGGGACTGAAGACACTGTGCAAGCGCAACGGACAATGGGTGTATGCAAAGAAGGTGGAGGGCACCAACATATCGGCCAAGACCATGATGGTGGAAGAGGATGGTAATGCCGTGTGGGTGGCCAACAAGGCCAGGGGACTGTTCCGCCTCACGTTGAACGACAGTCTGACAAGGGTGGTGAGAACCAAACAATACAATTCGGTGCAGCTGCCTGTGGGCGACAATGTTTGCGTGGCGACCATCAACCACGAGGTGGTCATTGCTACCCGGCAGGGACTGTTCCACTATGATGCTGCCAAAGACCTGGTCGAGCCTTACCCCGCATTAGAGCAACAGATAGAGGCGTCGCAAAGGGGAACTTCTGCGAGCCACGCTGCCTATACCTATATTCAGCAGGACAACATGCAAAACATTTGGTATGTGGCCGACGGCATGCTGGGCATCTTACGCTACGATGGCGAGCGAAAGAGCTACTATAAGAACAAAGGAGAGGCTTATCTGGGCGACGAACTAATTGAGGACTTCGAGCATGTGGGGGTGATGAATGCCTCGCAGGCCATTATCGGTACACAAGATGGATTCGCCCTGTTGAATTACGGTCGGCAGCTGGCTTCGCGAATGCCACTCTCATTGCACATCCGTAGGGTCATCGCCACCAATGCCGCCGACACACTGCTTTACAACCGTAGCTTCTATCAGGTGGAGGATGTTCACAATGACTTGCCTCTCGCCATCAGTTATGCGCACAACTCGTTGCGCATTGAGTATTGCGCCAACAACTACGACAAGTCGCAGACGGTGCTCTATTCCTACCGCCTGCTGGGTTCGGACGATGACAAGTGGAGTAGCTACAGTCCGCAGCACATCAAGGAGTATACCAACCTGCGCGAAGGCAAGTACGTGTTCCAGGTGCGCATCGTCACCGCCACTAACCGGAAACCCGTTACCGCCTCGCTACAGTTCCGCGTGATGCCGCCATGGTATCGATCGTGGTGGGCTTATACGCTTTATGCCCTGCTCATGGCTGCCTGCGTGTGGTTTGTGATCAATCGCCTGCGCAAGAGCACGCAGGAGCTCAACCAGAAAATTGAGACACTGGAGGATGAGAAGGTGCAGATAGAGCTGCGTTCGAAACAGAACGAGCTGGTGCGCTCGCGTATGAATGTGGTGCGCAAAAACGAGATGCTGCAGGAAATCAAAAAGACCGCCGTCAGCCTGAACAACAGTCTCAGCGAGGACAATCTGCCCAGCATCAAACGCAAGGTGGTGAGGCTCATCGGACAGATAGACACCAACATTGAGCACGACGAAGACCTGGAGGCTTTCAAGGGCGACTTCGATGCCGTGCACCACGACTTCCTGAAAACGCTGAGCGAGCGCTTCCCGCAGCTCACCCATAAGGACAAGATGCTCTGTGCCTACCTGAAGATGAATATGCTCTCAAAAGAAATCGCCCCGTTGCTCAACATCTCTGTGCGTGGCGTGGAGATCAGCCGTTACCGGTTGCGCCGCAAGCTAGGTCTTGGCGAGGGAGAGAATCTTTCAGAGTTTCTGCAGAGGTTGTGACCGTCATAGGAATCAGTCCCCATATTCTCTGCTCAAAAACGAATCACTTTCCTCCCCATTCTCCATTCTCCATTCTCAATCCTCCATTCTCAATCCTCCATTCTCAATCTTCTCCCATGTATTTGCCCATGAACAGGATGATGTTGGTGGAGCGCTCGCGGATGAGGTATACGAAGGGATGGTTGGCATGGAACTCACGTTTCTCATAGACGGGCTCATGGTGAATGGCCGTTGTAAATTCCATCCCTGCTATAGTGACGGCAGCAGCCTCCGATCCTTCCTCGTTTACCTCTATTTTGGCCTTCTGTTTCATCATGTTCACATAGAGCGTTCCCTCGTTCACCATCTCGGTGAATTCGGCATATACAGGGTCGAAAGCCAGCGGCATGCCCATCGCTGAGAGCACTTTGGGAAGCTTGTCCATCTCGGTGGCTGTTACAAAACGAGGTATCTTGACATCCACATCACACACGCTAGCACGGTAGTCCCAGTTTGAGTTGCCGCACTTCGGTGACAAGTCAAACTCCATTCGGCTCAAAACGTCGTCGGTGCTTTTGCCATTCTTTGGTAAGAAAATGGTCATGCTGAAAGATCCGTCGCCGTAAGGCAGGTCGATGGTGGTATAGTCGCTACATTCGCCCCACTCCGCTCTCACACGCTGGTGCATCATAGGCAGTTCTTTAGTGCTCCCCGAAGCAGTAGCGAACGGTTCCTGTCGGGTGTATTTCTTTTCAAATTTCTCAGTCCAGTCTGCCTTGTAATAAATGGCATTTAAGAGATACATCACGCAATTTTGATCGATTTCATCGAGAATTTCTGGTATCATTCCCCGTGTTTTATCGTTGCACCAGCCGTTAATGATACCGAGTGTGGATGGGTTGTCGAAATCGAGGTTGGCGACTGGTGCATCATAATAGCGGTTCATGTCGGCAGCATAAGTGTCACGGATGGTTCCTTTGCGGTTGTTTACATAGATGCTGTTGGCAATATCGAGCGTTACTTTCTCATCCAATCCAGGCAGTTCTTTCGTTAGTTTCGCACAATAGTCGTTCAATCCGTCGACCGTGCTTCCATCCATTCGCATCACTTTCAGAATCTGGTTACGTGTCTCACCAGTGGCGCCAGCTTGCAGCATACCGAGCATATAACTTACGCTCAGAGGCGAGCAGAAGCTGCTTTTGTTGCCGTCGATGGCACTCACACGGTTGAAAAAGTCGTATGCGAAAGCATTATTGTCCATCACAAAGCGCAGCTGTTCTGCGTTGAGCTGGATGTTTTGTTTGGGATACACCATATTAATAATGTAGTTGTCGGGCAGGTTGTCAGCAATAGTCTCCGATGACGAGCAGGCCGACAGCAGTACTGTAATTGTGGTAAGGACTGCAATAGAGAGTGTTTGAACAGATTTCATCATAATGATTATTTTTGTGGTTCTTTTACTCTCTAAACACCGTTAGGTGTGAAATCTTGCATGCAAAGTCACATATTTTTTCTATGCATTAGATAAGTGGCAGTTATAACCGTTGTAAGTGACAGTTATAACCGTTGTAAGTGACAGTTGTAACCGTTGTAAGTGGTAGTTGTAACCGTTGTAAATGGTAGTTTGAACGGTTGTAACTTAGCAATAATCTACGATGCGAATACATATGATTTTTACGAGGTGGCTTTTTGTGATATGTAAATATGCCATTTACGAGTCGCAAATATGCCTTTTGCAAAGCATAAATATGCCTTTTACAATACGTAAACATATCTTCTAGAAACGCAGAACGGCTTTCTAGAATCACAGAATAGTCTTCTAAAATCGAAAAATCCCCTTTTCCCTGATGCTTATATGATACTATATGCTATTTTTTTATTGAAAAATCCTCAGTAGAAAAGTTCTGCTAAAACTACCATCTTACTTGTAGCCGGTGGAGCATGGTGGTGCTTTCGCCGCATGAACCAGTGTGCTGGATGGCCACTCCGCCAAATGCATTTCCTGCGACTTCGGCCGAGAGATCTACCACATGAGGTAATGGCGAGTCGGCAGGTTTGGGAGTTGTGGTTTCTACATGAGCTGACAACTTGTTGCCAGTAAATTTCAGGTTGATGGTGCAGCCAGTGCGGTAACAAGTTGCTGAAATGGGCTCGCTGATGGGCCTTACCTTACCATTCTCGTAAGCTACTAACAGGAAATCAACGGCCTTGGCGTGCTTCACCGTACGGATGATGCGCAATCCGCAGCCCGTAAGAGTTCGTGTGTCAAACTTCAGACAGACATCCATATACTGACCAGTGGCCGAACCGAATCCCTGTCCGGCAGTCTTGGTAGGATCTACTTGTAAGGTGAGCGACATGTCGGCATAGATTCCTTCTGCCGGGGTGTACATCAGTCTTGCACCCCGTTGCGCCTGCAAAAGACCTTCGCCAACGGCACCGTTAAATCCTTTTCCATATTCCCACATGGGCTTTTGGCGGTTGAAAATCCATGGGAACTCAGCTGTGTCGGCAGGCTTGAAGCCATCCACAGTCCAGAAACCAGGCTTTATTTCAGGTTGCCAGTCGCAATAAAAGTGGCTGAAGTCTGTGTCAAGTTTTCCTCTTTCAATGAAATGCCTCACGCGAAAACGATACTTCTTACCGTCTGTCTCAATCCATTCGCCGGCATTACTGCGCGATGAACGGGGCTGCAAACGGGCCGACAGGAGGTGTCCCGCATAACCTGTACTCAACGGAAAACCATTACCGACACCCACGGGAATACCGTCGACATACCATATAATAGACGACTGATCCTTGGCACCTTGCAGGTCGAGCTGATAGTCGAGCCATGCACTGTCCTTTTCCAGCCTTATTTTAGTCCGTTTTACTATAGCGGGAGGAGGCAAAACCGACGGTTTCACCGATAAAAGACAAGCTGCCTCACGGCCATCACCTGATTGGGCTACGATGCAAAAAGCAACCATTTCATCGGTACGATTATTGGCTGTTACCGTAATCGACCGTCCATTGGTGGCCGATAGCTGCACATAGTCGGCATATTGCGCTGGCACCTCCCATTGGATGCGGTCTTCAGCGGTGCCAGCATGAAGTGTGAGTGGCTGCTCGCCCGTCACTAAGGTGGCCTCATGTTGGCTGATAGGTAGGAACAGCGGACCCTTTACATCGCGTTGATTCGGCACGACGACGGCGTTCTCCAGTTGTCGGTCGCCAATGATATAAGGTCGTCCATTCAGCCAAAACTCCTGTTGATAGCACCGCAGCCATGGCTGTGGGTAGGCCGTCCAGCCCAGATAGCTGACCGATGGCGCATGATAATGGCAACGGATAAGAGTGAGCGGACCGCCTTGCTTGCAGAAATACATCTCACGGTTGTCGCTCTTCACGTTGAAATGACAGTCGATGAAAGCGGCTCCTGCTCCGAAAGTGCTCCAAAAAGGTTTCTGTCCATACAAGTCGATGTGGCAATGCCGGTACACAGCGTTGCCATTCATGGCGTCGTCGGTACATTCGAAGTGGCAACTGTCGTATTCTGAATGGTCGGCCCCATTGAGCGGGTTGAGGTTCAGACGGCTGATGAAACGCACGTCTCGTGCCGCCATGAAGGCACCATGCACGTAGCCCACATGTGCCTGAGTGATTGCCTCATTGCGCTTTTTCTTACTCAATGCGGGTAATAGCGGATAGTCGAGGTCTACATTGCAATAGTTACCCATGGTGAGATGGCTCACCCGGAGGCTGTCGCCATGAAAATCAAACATGGTGAAATTGCCTATTGCCCCTTGCGTCTGTCCGCGCTGTGAGGCGAGTACCACATTCTTGGCATCTGAAGTAAGACCGATGAGATGGAGGTTTTTGTAGTTGATGGTCATGCCGAAAGGTTCGCGCCCATCTTTTCCTACAGCCACTTCAGGCACATCGGGATTGTTGACCCAATAGACATATGGTGCCAGATAAACCCGGACGGGATCACTGCCAGGCAAGCTTTGCACATGACTCATGGCCGATTGAAACGACCGGAACACATAGTTGGGACAAGGTTTTGCGTCGGGTAAGTGGCCGTTCACAAGAATGGTGCGCTCGTTCAGGGCGACCGTTCTCCCGTCGTAAACAAAAGAATTACCTTTTAAAATAATAGGATGGCTTGCATCCAATGAGATGTTTTGAGCCAACAAAGTGCAAGTATAGCCGACACTCAACAGTATCAGCACCAATAGATGTTTACGCCATTGACTGTCCATAAGGATTAAAGATGCTTTATTTCTTTTCCTTGTAAATCACTTTGTTGGCACCAGAGGTGATGTGAAGAGCCTCTGGGTGCTCGCGGATATAGCTGTCGATGTGGCGGATGCGCTTTTCCTCGAGAATCTCGTCAACCGCAATGAGAATACCCGTTTCCTCCACATCGCCAAAGCCGTAGTTGATGGCTGTGCCAAAAAGCTTCATGGTAGGCGACAAGCTCATGTAGGCATTCACCAACGGGGGAATGTTGTAGCCCAGTTTGCGCACCTCAGCATTCAAGATGCGATAGTCCTTCTTGAAACTATCCTCGCAGAAGAGAGCCTCCAACTCTTTCTCGTCGGTCTCTATTTTCAGCGGTTTCATCGGTATAATCAGGTTCTCCTTGTCGTCGAAATGCTTCTTCAGGAAGTATAGAATCATGTCGCGCCCCTTGCGTACATACGAGGGATACATGGTCATTTTTCCAAAGAAATACTTCACATTGGGTTTGATGACGGTAAGTGCCCCCAATCCGTCCCATAGGTTGTCGAGCGCAAACAGGCTTTTGGCTCCCATGCGTGAACTCTGATAAGGAAGCGACACGAACGATCGGCCGAGCTCGATAGTGCGCGACATATATTCATCCAAAAACTTTTGCGAGAAATGGAACATGTGGCTGGTGGCTAATATGGGCTGTCCGCTAGCGTCGAGCTCCCAGTCCGTTCCACACAGATAACGATAGCCGCCAATGATTTCCTCAGCCTCTGGGTTCCATACAATCAGTTGTTTGTAGCAGTTTTCGCAGGTATCGAACTCGTCAATATCTATTTCCTTTCCGGTACCGCCACCAGCTTCACGAAAGGCAATCTCGCGCAACCGGCCAATCTCTCGCATCACGTTGGGTGCGTTGTGAGCCGTAATGATATAGATTTCATTATGGCTTTTGTTCGTCATTCTCAGTTGGCGCTCAGGTGTCAGCTCGGCTTTGAGCAACTGCTTGTCTACGGGTTGGATGATATCTTGTTGCATCGTTGTGTGGTTTTTCAATGATAACTAGAGTTCGTAAACTTTGTCTTCTACATATTTAGCCCATTCCATCGGTGATTTTGACTTGTCGAAAGTCTGCCAGGGAATGGGTTTGCCGAAGGCTACGCGGAAGGTCTTATGCACATTTTTGTACATTTCATCGACCAAGAATAGCATAGCAATATTGACCTTTTTCACGTATTTGTCGCTGAAATTAGCCAGTTTGTAGAAAAACTCGGAATTCTGCCCGCCAAAATGGATGGGCACTATATCGCGTTTGTACTGTACACTTTTGGTGATGAAGGTTTTCTTCCAGGGGATGTCGTGAATCTGGCCGTTGATTTTTCGAGAGCAGATACCTGCCGGGAACATCAGCATGTGGTTATCGCTTTGGAAACCAGCCTCTACCATAGCAGGGAAATCGCGGCTTTGCTTGCCTGTCTTGTTGATAGGTATGCAAACAGGTGCCAGGCCAGGCAGGTTCATCAGAATGTCGTTCACCAGATAACGGAATCGCCCGTCATAATGCCGGCCGATAATCGAACCGAGCGCAACACCATCGGCGCCGCCCAACGGGTGGTTGCTGACGAAGGTATAGAGACGGCCGTCGTTTTTGTCGGGAAGATTCTCCACGTCTTCCAGTTGGAGCGTCATGTCCAGATAGCGTACGCATTCTTCAAGCCATTCCACACCCGTTTTGTCGCGGCTTTCCCACAAATAGCGGTTCACCTCGTCCTGATGGACAATGCGTTTGAGCCACCCTGTAGGCACATATTTTGCCTTGGGTCCTATCTTACTACGAAGAATGTCATCTACGTCGACCGTTTTCTCTGTAATTTGCTTCATGCTATTAAATGATACTAACAATTTGCAAAAATAACGCTATTTTTTCAAAAACGCTCCTTTTTTCACAAAAAAATTGCAGACTGCTATTTTTTTTTCGACATATGGAACATTTTTTAATTGATAATTGACAATTGACAATTGATAATTGGCCTGCCGGTCGGTGTTTTGTAGACATAGAGTGTTTTTTCGACATAGAGACATAGAGATTTTTGGTACTGATGTGGTTCTTGCCAGGTGAGATAGAAATTCTTGTATGGCGAGATAGAAATATGGAGGCAACTGTATTTGCTTTGTCTATAAAAGTCTCTATGTCTCTATGTCGAAAAACCTCTATGTCTGTACCACGAAAAGCTCTCTTTGTCTGAAGAACTCTCTGCCGTAAAATCTCCTTGTCGAGGATGTAAATCAAGAAAAATGCAGCTTTTTGAAAAATTTGTGGTGAAAAGTGGTGGATTGTGGGGAATTTTATGTAATTTTGAAGCCGAAATCCATTTTTAATATGTACGTATGCGTTTTTTAGGTAACATAGAAGCTAAGACAGACGCAAAAGGAAGGGCTTTCCTGCCGGCTGTTTTCCGCAAGGTGCTCCAGGCATCGGGCGAGGAGCGACTGATGATTCGCCAGCACGTACATGAGAAATGCCTCGTCATTTATCCCGAGTCGGTGTGGAACGAACGTACCGACATGCTGAGGAAGCAATTGAGCATGTGGAACAAGGCGCAGGAGGGTTTGTTCAGACAGTTCACATCGCAAGCCGAACTTATCACCCTTGATGGTAACGGGCGGTTGCTGATATCGAAACGGTTATTGCAGGCGGCCGGCATCGAGCAGGCCATTCGTTTCATTGGCAACGACGATACCATTGAGATTTGGGCAGAAGGCAATTTGGAACAGACGTTCTTGAGCGACGAGGATTTCAGCAACGAATTGGAGAAAATCATGACCATGCCTTTCTGATATAAATGATTATCACTGCTGAGACATATCACGTTCCTGTACTCTTGAAAGAGAGTATTGACAGTTTGAATATCAAGCCCGACGGTATCTATGTGGACGTTACATTCGGTGGCGGAGGACATAGCCGTGAGATATTGTCACGACTGAGCCCGGAGGGTCATCTCTACAGTTTTGACCAGGATGCGGATGCCGAGAAAAACATCGTCGATGACAAGCGTTTTACGTTTGTGCGCTCCAACTTCAGGTACTTGAAGAACTGGATGCGTTATTACGGTGTGGAGCAGATAGACGGACTGCTGGCCGACCTAGGCGTTTCCAGCCATCATTTCGATGATGAGACCCGTGGGTTCTCGTTTCGTTTCGATGCCCCGTTGGACATGCGGATGAACAAAAGGGCTACACTCACGGCTGCAGATATTGTCAATGACTACACGGAGGAGCAGCTGGCCGACATCTTCTATCTCTATGGTGAGTTGAAAAGTGCGCGGAAGATTGCTGCCACGCTTGTCAAGGCACGAGCCGGGAAAAGAATTGTCACCACGCAGGATTTGCTGGATGTGACGGCTAAGCTGCTGGGGCGGGAGCGTGAAAAGAAAGATGCCGCAAAACTGTTTCAGGCGTTGCGCATCGAGGTGAACCACGAGATGGAGGCCTTGAAAGAGATGCTCAATGGGGCTACCGAACTGTTGGGTGTGGGTGGAAGACTGTCGGTCATCACCTACCATTCTTTGGAAGACCGTATCGTGAAAAATGTGATGAGGGCAGGAAATGCGGAAGGAAAGATGAAGCAGGACTTCTTCGGGCGTACAGAATCGCCCTTCTCGCTGGTGAATAACAAGGTGATCGTGCCCAGCGACGATGAGCAGGAAAGAAACCCACGCAGCAGAAGTGCCAAACTAAGAATTGCAGAAAAGAAATGAGCGACGAGATAAAAGACATATTGCAGATTGCACAGGAGCCTGAGAAGAGTAGCGCTCCTGACCAAACAGCCGGGGCCCACAAGGAAAAGGAAGCTCCGACACGCATCAAGTCTGCACGGAAAGAAACGGGTGGGGAACAAAACACATCTTCCCCGAAAGACGAGCAGCCATCGCATAAGAAAGAGGAGCAACCATCCCAAAAGAAAGATGAGCAGCCGTCGCTGAAGGAGGTGATTCAAGAGCAGGCCCGCGAAGACGAGGAGACCCTGACCTCCAGCATGACGCTCCGTCGGATTCTGGGCGGTGACTTCCTGACGGCAGGCATGATTCGCAAGCAAGTCGGCGTGATTCTGATCATTGTGGCCTTCACCATTGTCTATATCTCCAACCGTTACAGTTGTCAGCGAGACTTGCTGGAGATTGACAAACTGAATAATGAATTGCTTGATGCAAAATACAAAGCACTCTCGAGCAGCAGCATGCTGACAGAGAAATGTCGCGAGAGCCACGTGCTTGAAATGCTGAGAAACAATAAAGACAGCGTGCTTCACATCGCTGACCAACCACCATATATTATAAACGTACCCGAGAAATGAGCAGCCAATTTGACAGAAAAAAAATCGTTCCACGCTACAAGATGATAGCCTATGTGATGCTTCTCATAGGCGTGCTCATCGTGGGCAAGGCGCTCTATATCTCTACGGTGAAGCGCGACTACTGGATGAAGGTGGCATCGAGACTGAAGAAAGACAGCGTGGATGTGAAGCCTACGCGAGGAAATATTTTGAGTTGCGACGGCCAGCTGATGGCCAGCTCGCTGCCTGAGTTCAAGCTGTATATGGATTTTCAGGCGCTCCACGATGCCAAGAACGACTCGCTCTGGTATGCTAAGCTCGACAGCATCTGCATGGGACTGCACCATATCTTCCCGCAAAAGTCGGCTGCCGAGTTCAAACACGACTTGGAGGCAGGCCATAAGAAGATGAGCCGCAACATGGCCATCTGGCCCAAGCGTGTGGACTATAGTACCTATTCAGAGGTGAAGAGCCTGCCCATTTTCAATATGATTTCGTATAAAGGCGGATTCCATGTGGAGGAGTTCAATGCCCGCAAACGGCCGTTCGGTTCGCTGGCAGGGCGTACCGTTGGTGATATGTACGGTGCGAAAGATACCGCCCGTTTTGGTCTGGAGCTGTCGTACGACTCTATTTTGCGTGGAAATAAGGGACTCATTCACCGCCGTAAGGTGATGAACCGTTATCTGAACATCATGGACACACCGCCTATCGACGGTGCGGACATTGTGACAACCATCGACGTGTCAATGCAAGACCTGGCCGAGCGCTCTGTCATCGACGAACTGAAAGAGATCAAAGGAAACGTAGGTGTAGCCATTGTCATGGAGGTGGCCACGGGCGACATCAAGGCCATCGTCAATATGGAGAAATGTATTGACGGTGTATACCGCGAGGTGAAAAACCATGCCGTGAGCGACTTGTTGGAACCAGGCTCTGTGTTCAAGACAGCCTCTATCTTAGCCGTACTCGACGACGGGATGTGCGATACCACCCGACATATAGATACTGGTGGCGGTATCTGGCAGATGCACGGTCGTAACATGAAAGACCACAACTGGCATCGTGGCGGCTATGGCACTATTTCGCTGCCGAGAGCACTGGAGGTGAGCTCGAATATCGGCGTGAGCAGAATCGTCGACGAGTATTACTTCAACCAACCAGAACGGTTTGTGAAGAAGATTCACAGCTTCGGATTGGCCGACAATCTGCACATCCCCCTGCAAGGAGCCTCGCCGGCAAAAATACGCATGCCGAAAATGGACAAGACCGGCAAGCATTGGGCCAACTGGAGTAAAACAGCACTTGCATGGATGAGCATAGGTTATGAGACACAGGTGCCGCCCATCTCGACCCTTACCTTCTATAATGCTATTGCGAACAATGGCCGCATGATGCGCCCTCGCTTTGTGAAGAAGGTGATGAAAGACGGACAGGTAATTGCCGAATATCCACCCGTCGTGATGAGAGAGCAAATAGCCAAACCGCAGACCATCAAGACCATGCAGACCATTCTGCGGCATGTGGTGAGTCAGGGATTGGGCAAACAGGCCGGATCGCAGTCGTTCCAAGTATCAGGAAAGACTGGAACGGCCCAGATATGGAACCGCGGTGGTAAGACATCGTCTTATCTGCTTTCCTTTGCAGGCTATTTCCCATCGGATAATCCCCGTTATAGCTGTATTGTGTGCATACAGAAATCGGGACTTCCCGCTTCGGGCGGTGGTATGAGCGGTAAGGTGTTCCACCACATTTCTGAAGGCATCATGGCACAAGACCTGAAGGTGAGCGTGGCCGATGCCAAGGATTCGACTTCCATCATGATGCCTGATGTGAAACAGGGGAACCTGCTAGCTGCCGATTATGTGCTGACTCATCTGGGCATTAAGACCGACGATGGCTGGAACGGCAGCTATGCCGAAGGAAATCCTGTGTGGGGCAAAGCCATAAGGACCAACAACTCGCTGCAGCTCACTCGCGTGAAGCAGTATGGCAACTCTTACATACCCGATGTGATGGGCATGGGTGCGCGCGACGCTGTCTACCTGTTAGAGAGCAGAGGTGTGCGGGTGAAACTGGAAGGGCGCGGGAAAGTAACTGCTCAAAGTCTTCCTGCCGGGCACTTCATCAAGAAAGGCGAGACCTGCACACTGACAATGAAATAACAAAAGACAAACGATATGGAACTAAAAGAATTGCTTAAGAACATTGAGGCAAAGAACATCGTTGGCGATGTGAAGGCAGATATCACCGGCGTGAACATCGACTCACGTCGCATCCAGCCGGGACATCTGTTTGTGGCCATTAAAGGCACACAGGTCGACGGTCACTCTTTCATCAAGAAAGCAGAAGAGCTGGGGGCTTCAGCCGTGATCTGCGAGGAAATGCCCGCCGAGCTGAAAGAAGGAGTCACCTACGTACAGGTAGACTCAACAGAGGATGCTGTGGGGCATGTGGCCACACTCTTCTATGGCGACCCCACATCGAAACTGAAACTTGTGGGTGTGACAGGCACGAACGGTAAGACCACCATTGCCACCTTATTATATAATATGTTCCGCAAAATGGGACACCGGTGCGGACTGTTGTCAACCGTATGCAACTATATCGAGGATGAGGCCATCCCCACCAGCCACACCACTCCCGACCCCATTGAGCTGAACGCCCTGCTCGGAAGAATGGTGGATGCAGGCTGCGAGTATGCGTTTATGGAGTGCAGCAGTCATGCCATCGCCCAAAAACGCATTGGCGGGTTGAAGTTTGCAGGAGGACTGTTTACAAACCTGACGCGTGACCATCTGGACTACCATAAGACCTTCGAAAACTATCGTGACGCGAAAAAGGCCTTCTTCGACAGTCTGCCGAAGACCGCATTCGCCATCACCAATGCCGACGACAAAAATGGTATGTTCATGGTGCAGAATACCAAGGCTGCTGTTAAAACCTATTCCACTCGTACGATGGCCGACTTCAAGGCTCGCATATTGGAGTGCCACTTCGAGGGAATGTATCTGGAGATTGACGGTCGTGAGGTGGGTGTGCAGTTCATCGGCAAGTTCAATGTGAGCAACCTGCTGGCAGTCTATGGCGCAGCCGTGATGCTGGGCAAGCAACCTGAAGACATCCTGCTGGTGATGAGCACGTTGAAGAGTGTCAGCGGGCGTTTGGAGCCCATCCGCTCACCAGAGGGATTTACTGCTATAGTCGACTATGCCCACACACCCGACGCCCTGGAAAATGTGCTGAATGCCATTCACGAGGTACTCAACGGCAAGGGAAAGGTCATTACTGTGTGCGGGGCCGGTGGCAACCGCGACAAAGGCAAGCGGCCCATCATGGCGCAAGAAGCTGTGAAACAGAGTGATAAAGTCATCATTACCAGCGATAATCCGCGTTTCGAGGAACCGCAAGACATCATCAACGATATGCTGGCAGGCCTTAACGCCCAACAGATGAAGAAGGTGGTGAGCATCGTCGACCGCAAGGAGGCCATCCGTACTGCTTGCATGATGGCGCAGAAAGGCGATGTAATCCTCATTGCCGGAAAAGGTCATGAGGACTATCAGGAAATCAAAGGCGTGAAGCATCATTTCGACGATCGTGAAGTGGTTAGAGAAATCTTTGCGCAGTAGGAAACCAGGTTCCCAGGACCCTGGGAACTCTCAGGAACCTAGAAACCCTTGAAACAATAAAACATTATCAGAAGTAACAACCCTCATCATTAAAACAGGAAATAATGCTATACTACCTTTTCAGATTTTTCGAGCAATTCGACATACCGGGCGCCCACATGTGGTCGTACATCTCGTTTCGTGCCCTGTTGACATTGATTCTCTCGCTGATCATCTCTGCTTGGTTTGGCGAAAGATTCATCAAGTTTATGAAACGGAGAAAAATCTCCGAAACCCAGCGCGATGCCAGCATCGACCCGTTTGGCACCCAGAAAAAAGGTGTTCCCACCATGGGCGGCATCATCATCATCGTGTCCATTCTGGTGCCAGTACTGTTGCTGGGCAGAATGCGTAACATCTATCTTATACTGATGATTATCACCACCGTGTGGCTCGGATTCCTGGGGTTCCTCGACGACTATATAAAAATCTTCAAAAAGAACAAAGAGGGTCTGAAAGGAAAATATAAGATAGTGGGGCAGGTGAGCATCGGGTTTATCGTCGGCATCACGCTCTATCTGAGTCCAGACGCGGTGATGCGCGAGAACGTCAGTGTGCAGCAGCAAAACAACACCGAGGTGGTGGTAAAGCATGAGCCTATTGCCCATAAGTCGCTGAAGACTACCATCCCCTTCATTAAGAATCACAATCTCGACTATTCAAGCATCATGTCGTTCTGTGGTAAATACAAGACGGCTGCAGGCTGGATATTGTTTGTTATCATGACCATTCTGGTGGTGACAGCCGTGTCGAATGGTGCCAATTTGAACGATGGAATGGACGGAATGTGTGCTGGAAACGCAGCCATCATCGGTGTGGCGCTAGGTATTTTTGCCTATGTGTCGTCGCATATTGGCTATGCCAGTTACTTCGACATCATGTATATTCCGCATTCCGAAGAGCTGGTCATCTTTATTTGTGCCTTTGTGGGCGCCATGATTGGATTCCTTTGGTATAATGCTTATCCTGCCCAGATATTCATGGGCGACACCGGGTCGCTGACTATTGGCGGCATCATTGGCGTGTGTGCCGTCATCATCCACAAAGAACTGCTGGTTCCCATCCTCTGTGGCATCTTCCTGGTAGAGAGCCTGAGTGTCATCATTCAGACGCAGGTATTCAAATACTATAAGCGCAAAGGGCAGCGTGTGCGGGTGTTCCGTGCCACTCCTATTCACGACAACTTCAGAAAGCTGGACTCTCAACTCGACGAAACCAGCCGATATATATTGAAGAAATGGCCCGAGCGGCAGTTCCATGAGTCGAAAATCACCGTGCGATTCTGGATTACGACCATCATACTGGCCGCTCTGACAATGATAACCCTAAAGATACGTTAACAATGAAGAAGAGAATTGTAGTTTTGGGAGCTGGCGAGAGCGGTGCAGGAGCAGCCGTTCTGGCCAAGAAAGAGGGTTTCGACGTGTTTGTCTCAGACATGTCGGCCATTAAAGACAGATATAAGAAACAGCTCGACGACCACCAGATAGAGTGGGAGGAGGGCCACCATACGGAGGAGAAGATTCTCAATGCCGACGAAATTATTAAGAGCCCAGGCATTCCCGATACGGCCCCGATGGTACAAAAACTCATACGCCAGCATACGCCTATTATTAGTGAGATAGAGTTTGCCGGGCGTTACACCAACTCGAAGATGATTTGCATCACTGGTTCGAATGGCAAGACAACTACTACATCATTAATATATCACATCTTTAAAGAGGCAGGCTACGACGCAGGACTGGCTGGGAACATTGGCAACTCGCTGGCCCTGCAAGTGGCTGAAGATCCGCACGAGTACTATATCATTGAGTTGAGTTCGTTCCAACTCGACAATATGTATGAGTTCCGTGCCAATATCGCCATTCTGCTCAACATCACACCCGACCATCTGGACCGCTACGACAACTGCATGCAGAACTATGTCGACGCCAAGATGCGCATTATTCAGAACCAGACATCAGAGGATGCCTTCATCTATTGGAACGACGATCCTATCATCAAGCGCGAGCTGGCCAAATATGACATCCATTCAGTTCAGTGCCCGTTCTCGGAATTAAAGGAGAAAGGCTCTATTGGTTATATCGAGGAGGGCCAGTATAAGATAGAGTGGCCTACACCCTTCAACATGGAGCAGGAGTCGTTGAGCCTGACTGGAAAACATAACATCTATAACTCGCTGGCCGCAGGTATCGCATCGAACATCAGCGGCATCAAGAAAGAGATTATCCGCAAGTCGCTGGGCGATTTTCCTGGTGTGGAGCACCGGTTGGAGAAAGTGTGCAAAGTGCGTGGCGTGCAGTATATTAACGACTCGAAGGCCACCAATGTGGATGCTTGCTGGTATGCATTGGAGAGCATCAACACCAAGGTGATTCTCATCATCGGCGGTAAGGATAAAGGAAACGACTACAATGCCATCAAGGATCTGGTGAAGGAAAAGTGTGCCGGTCTGGTATATTTAGGTGCTGACAACACCAAACTGCACCAATTCTTCGACCCGCTGGGCATTCCCGTGCGCGACACCCACTCGATGAAAGAGTGTGTGGAGGCCTGCTATGAGATGGCTCAGCCTGGTGAGACAGTGCTGTTGAGCCCTTGTTGTGCCAGCTTCGACCTGTTCAAGAACATGGAAGATCGTGGTGAGCAGTTCAAAACATTAGTAAGAGCATTATAAGGTATCCCTATGTTAGACAAATTCTTCAGCAAGAAATTCAAAGGCGACGGCATCATCTGGATGGTGTTCTTTCTGCTTTGTATCATCAGCATTATCGAGGTCTATAGTGCCTCGAGTGTGCTGTCGTACAAGAGCGGCAACTATTGGAGTCCTGTGCTCAAGCACTCCGGCCTGTTGATGGTGGGTTTTGTCTGCATGATTGTTGTACTGAACATCAAGTGTAAATACTTCAAGATCGTTACGCCTTTTTTGCTGTTGGCGGCTTTCGTCACCCTGTTGTGGGTGTTGGTGGCCGGACAGTCCACCAACGGTGCGCAGCGCTGGATTAGTCTGGTGGGCATACAATTCCAGCCCTCCGAGATAGCCAAGGGGGCAATGATATTGGCGGTGGCCCAGATTTTGAGTGCCATGCAGACCGAGCATGGTGCCGACCGCAGGGCATTTAAGTACATCATGATCGTCAGTGCCTTCATCATTCCGCTCATTATGGTCGAGAACCTGTCTACAGCAGCGCTGCTCTGTCTGGTCATTCTGATGATGATGTTTATCGGCAGAGTGCCTATGTCGCAGATAGGCCGTTTGATGGGGGCTGGCATGCTGCTCATCGTCTTTCTCTTTTCCATGGTGATGCTGGTGGGGAAGGAAGATGAGAAGAAAAGCGATGACAAACTGGTCATCACCGAGCAGACTACCGAGGCGGAGATAGAGGCACCGGGCGTGCTGGATAAGATTTTCCACCGTGCCGGCACATGGAAATCGCGCATCATCAAGCATATGGACAATAAGGAAATCTCGCCTTATGAGTTCGACCTCGACAAGGATGCACAGGTGGCACACGCCAATATTGCCATAGCCTCGTCGAACATCGTAGGCAAAGGGCCTGGCAACTCGGTAGAGCGCGACTTCCTCTCGCAGGCATTCTCCGACTTTATCTATGCTATTATCATCGAGGAGATGGGCATCATAGG
>DEJV01000055.1:0-40748 GCA_002353525.1 Prevotella sp. UBA2739 | reverse complement strand
GCCAACCGGTGTGTCAATGCGTTTCCGGCATTGCTCATCATGGGGCTGGCACTACTGCTTGTCACTCAGGCACTGTTCAACATGTTGGTGGCCGTAGGACTGGTGCCCGTTACAGGCCAGCCGTTGCCCCTTATCAGTAAGGGCGGTACCTCGACCATCATCAATTGCATCTATATCGGTGCCATTCTAAGTGTCAGCTACTCAGCTAAAAAGAAGGATGAGGAACCTGCCGAGCACACGAAAGGGAGACAGCTAAAACCTGCTTTCAGCGAGGCATAACAAATTTTATCATATAAAATACTGAAAAGAGAAATATTTTCATTAATTTTGCACGATATACAAAAAGACAATATGAACGAGGAAATCAGAGTTATCATCAGCGGTGGAGGCACAGGCGGTCACATTTTTCCCGCCATCTCAATAGCCAATGCCATTAAGGCCAAATGTCCCGAGGCAAAAATATTGTTTGTGGGAGCACTGGGTCGCATGGAAATGCAACGTGTGCCAGCAGCCGGATACGAGATCAAAGGACTGCCCATTTGTGGCTTCGACCGGAAGAACCTGCTGAAGAACTTCTCTGTGCTGCTGAAGATTTGGAAGAGCCAGCGCATGGCCAAGCAAATCATCAAGGATTTTCGTCCCATGGCTGCAGTAGGTGTCGGCGGTTACGCCAGCGGCCCTACGCTCAATAAGGCAGCGTCGATGGGCATACCCTGTCTCATACAAGAGCAGAATTCTTATGCAGGAGTGACCAATAAACTGCTGGCCAAGAAAGCGCAAAAAATCTGCGTGGCCTACGATGGAATGGAGCGTTTCTTCCCAGCCGAGAAGATTATCATGACGGGAAATCCTGTCCGGCAGTCGCTGTTGGAAACCACTGTCACCCGCGAGGAAGCAATCAAGAGCTTCGGTCTGGACCCACAGAAGAAAACCATCTTGTTGGTGGGCGGCAGTCTGGGTGCCCGCACCATCAACGAAAGTGTGCTGCAGCATCTCGACCTGGTCAAGCAGTCGGGTGTCCAGTTCATCTGGCAGACTGGCAAATATTATCATGCCGCAATCGTAGAACAGCTGAAAGGCCAAGAACTGCCCATGCTGAAAGTGCTCGATTTCATCAGCGACATGGGTGCGGCCTATAAGGCTGCCGACCTGGTCATCAGCCGTGCAGGTGCCAGCAGCATCTCTGAGTTCTGTCTCATTGGCAAGCCCGTCATCTTGGTGCCTTCGCCCAATGTGGCTGAAGACCACCAGACCAAGAACGCCATGGCGCTGGTCAATAAAGATGCAGCCCTCTACGTGAAGGATGCCGACGCCCCCTCGCAGTTGCTGCCCCTGGCTGTCAAGACCGTGCAAGATGCCGCCTCTTTGGACAGCTTGAGCAAAAATATTCTGAAACTTGCATTGCCCAACTCGGCAGACATCATTGCCGACGAGGTGTTTAAGATGATTCGTAAATAAATGGAACTGAAAGATATCAAAGCAGTATATTTCGTAGGTGCCGGCGGCATCGGCATGAGTGCTCTTGCCCGTTACTTCATGAGCAAGGGACTGGTGGTGGCCGGTTACGACAAGACTCCCTCAGACCTGACCCGCCAGTTGGAGAAAGAGGGCATGCTCATTCACTATGAAGAGAGTGTCGACGACATTCCCCATGCCTGTCAGAAGCTGGAGACCACGCTCGTCATCTATACGCCTGCCGTTCCAGCCGAGCACAAAGAACTGGTATGGTTTCGCGAGAAAGGATTTGAGATTCAGAAACGGGCACAGGTGCTGGGCACGCTGACCCGTGCCCACAAAGGCCTTTGTTTTGCCGGTACACATGGCAAAACCACCACTTCGACCATGTGCGCCCACATCATGCATCAGAGTCATGTGGAGTGCAATGCCTTCCTGGGTGGTATCTCTAAGAACTATGGCACCAACTATATTCTGAGCAAGGAGAGCGACTATGTGGTGATAGAGGCCGACGAGTTCGACCGTTCGTTCCACTGGCTGCGCCCTTGGATGAGCGTCATCACCTCTACCGACCCCGACCACCTCGACATCTATGGCACGAAAGAGGCTTATCTGGAGAGCTTCCGCCACTATTCCAGTCTCATTCAACCTGGTGGCGCGCTGATTATCCATCGTGGGCTGGAAATGAAACCCGACGTGCAGGAGGGTGTCCGCATCTACGAATACAGTCGTGAGGAGGGCGACTTCCATGCCGAGAACATCACCATCGACAATGGTGAGATAAAGTTCGACTTCATCTCGCCCATTGAGAATGTGAGAGGCATTGAGCTCGGCCAGCCTATACCTATTAATATAGACAATGGCATTGCCGCCATGGCCATGGCCCAGTTGAATGGTTGTACGGCCGAGGAGCTGAAGTATGGCATGAAGACCTATGGAGGTGTTGACCGCCGTTTTGACTTTAAGTTGAATGACAGCCGCCATGTGTTCCTGAGCGATTATGCTCACCATCCGCAAGAGATTTTCCAAAGTGCAAAGAGCATTCGCGAACTCTATAAGCACCGCAAGATTACAGCCATTTTCCAGCCCCATCTCTACACACGCACACGCGATTTCTACCGTGAGTTTGCCAGTGCGCTGAGCCAGTTGGACGAGGTTGTTCTCTGCGATATCTATCCTGCACGCGAGGAACCCATCCCCGGTGTCACTTCAAAGCTCATCTACGACCATCTGAGCGAGGGCGTGGAGAAGCAGATGATACAGAAGAGCGAGGTGCTTGATTTCGTCAAGAGCCGCGACTTCGACGTGTTGGTCATCCTTGGTGCCGGCGACTTAGACAACTATTCGTCGGAGATTACTAAAATATTGAAGAGCAAATAAGTTAAGAAATGTCCTGGAAGAAAGTCGTCATCATCGCACTCGACATTGTGCTGGCCGTGTACTTCGGCCTGGCTGTCACGTCGTTCAACAAGCCCGACGTGACCTCACAGGTGTGCACCAAGGTGGCCATCAATATTGCCGATGAGACGACAAACGGCTTTCTCAGTGCTGCTGAAATCAAGAAGATACTGGAGCGCAACCAGATATATCCGCTCGAAAAGCGCATGGCATTTGTCGACCCGCGGCGCATCGAGGACATTCTCAAGACGAGTCCCTTTGTCAATACCGCCCAATGCTATACCACGCAAGACGGCCACGTGTGCATCAATGTGACCCAGCGGCTGCCCATTGTGCGCATCAAGAGCATCAATGGCGACGACTATTATCTCGACGACAAGGGCGGCATCATGCCCAACTCGAAATACACCTCCGACCTGATTATCGCCTCGGGCAACATCAACAAATGGTTTGCCCAGACCTATCTGGCCTATCTTAGCATAGCACTCATGGGCAACGACCTCTGGCGCAACCTGGTAGAGCAGATACATGTGCTGCCCGACCGTGGCATCGAGCTGGTGCCCCGCATTGGCGACAACATTGTCTTCATGGGCTATCTGCCAGAGAGCAAGGTGAAAGAAGAGCGCCAGCAACTCATCAACGAATTTGTAGATAAGAAGATGCAGCGGTTGGAGAAGTTCTATAAGTACGGACTGTCGGAGGCCGGCTGGAACAAGTACTCGTATATCAGTCTGGAGTTCGACAACCAGATTATCTGTAAGAAAAAGAAATTGTAACCCGAAAATTGACAAAATAATAAATAGACGCTATGGCAGCAAAGGAATTTATCGTAGCTATTGAATTAGGTTCATCGAAGATGACCGGTATCGCCGGAAAGAAGAATATGGACGGCAGCATCCAGGTATTGGCTGTTGTGCAGGAGGAGTCGTCTTCTTTCATTCGCAAGGGCGTTGTGTACAATATCGATAAGACGGCTCAGTGCTTGTCGAATATTGTAAAGAAACTAACTAGTACTCTAAAAACTGAAATCTCTCATGTCTATGTTGGCGTGGGCGGACAGTCTATTCTCAGCGTGAAAAATGTCATTATCAAAGACTTGCCTGCCGACACCATTGTGAAGCAGGAGATGGTGAACGAGCTGATGGATGCCAACCGCAACATGACCTATCAGGATCAGGAAATCCTCGATGCTGCCACTCAGGAATATAAGGTCGACTCGCAGTATCAGCTCGACCCCGTAGGCATTCAGTGCACACGGCTGGAGGGTAACTTCCTGAACATCCTTTGGAGAAAACTCTTCTATCGCAATCTGAACAAGTGTTTCGACATTGCCCACATCGCCATTGCCGAGATGTATCTGGCTCCGCTGGCTCTGGCCGACAGCGTGCTCACCGAGGCTGAGCGCCGTTCGGGATGCGCATTGGTCGACCTGGGTGCCGACACCACCACCGTATCAGTCTATTATAAGAACATTCTGCGCCATCTGGCTGTCATTCCCCTGGGCAGTGCCAACATCACTAAGGACATTGCCTCGCTGCAGATGGAGGAGAGCGACGCCGAAAAGATGAAACTGAAGTATGGCTCGGCTTATACCGACAACAGCGAAATCGACAACAACCTGCAGCTGCCCATTGATGCCGACCGCACCGTGGAGAGCCGTAAGTTTGTGGAGATTGTCGAGGGACGTATGGCTGAAATAATTGAGAATGTGTGGTATCAGATTCCTTCTGAGTATGCTGACAAACTGTTGGGCGGCATCATCATCACGGGTGGCGGCTCGAACATGCGCAACATCGAGAAAGCCTTCCGCAACCATACGCATATCGACAAGATCAGAGTGGCCAAGTTCGTGCTGAACACCATCAGCGGCAACCAGCCAGAGATTACCAATCACAACGGCATGATGAACACCGTGCTGGGACTGTTGGCAAAGGGCGACATGAACTGTGCCGGTGAGGAGGTGAACCCCAATGGCGACCTCTTCGGACAGAAGGCGGCCGCTACCACTACAGCTGACATCCACCAGAAAGCCCGTACGGCCAACGAGATTAAGAGCGGAGTGGTCATCACCGAGGCCGAGAAGCTGAAGGCTGAAGAGGAGAAACGCCGTCAGGAAGAGGAAGAGGCTGCCCGCAAGGCCGAAGAAGAGGCCGCCGAGGCTGCTCGTAAGGCTGCTGAGGAGAAAAAGAAAAAGGAAAACAGCGGTCTGAAGAAATTCGGCAGCAAATTTAAGAGCTTCCTTAATAATATTCTCACTGAAGAAGAATAGGCCCAATGAAAGCCTAGGAAGTCCTAGGAGCACCTAGGGTAACCTAGGAAAAACCTGCGGTTCTAGAAAAAAAGAAAATCCCAATAAACCCCAATAAAAAAGCAACCATCATGAACGAAGCAAACAATTTCGATATAGTAGACTTCGGCGAGCCGGAGAAAGAAAAAAGCATCATCAAAGTCATCGGTGTGGGCGGTGGCGGTGGCAATGCTGTCAACCACATGTATCGCGAGGGCATCCACGACGTGACCTTCGTGCTCTGCAACACTGACAACCAGGCACTCAACGACAGCCCCGTGCCCGTGCATCTGCAACTGGGTAAGGAGGGACTTGGTGCCGGCAACAAGCCCGAGAAGGCCCGCCAGGCTGCCGAGGAAAGCATCGACGACGTGCGCAACATGCTGAACGACGGCACCCGCATGGCATTCATCACTGCCGGCATGGGCGGCGGAACAGGTACGGGTGCGGCACCGGTCATTGCCCGTGAGTCGAAAAACCTTGGCATTCTCACCGTGGGCATCGTCACCATTCCCTTCCGTTTTGAGGGTGACAAGAAGATTGACCAGGCTCTCGACGGTGTAGAGGAAATGTCGAAACATGTAGACGCATTGCTCGTCATCAACAACGAGCGCCTGCGCGAAATCTATCCTGAGCTCACCGTGCTCGACGCTTTCGGTAAGGCCGACGACACACTGAGTGTGGCTGCCAAGTCGATTGCGGAGATTATCACCGTGCACGGACTCATCAACCTCGACTTCAACGATGTGAAGACTGTGTTGAAAGACGGTGGTGTGGCCATTATGTCTACGGGATATGGCGAGGGCGAGTCGCGTGTCAAGAAAGCTATCGACGATGCCCTGAACTCGCCGTTGCTCAACGATAACGACATCTTCAACTCGAAGAAAATCCTGCTCAGCATCTCGTTCTGCAACGACAAACAGAGCAGTGGCGGACTGATGATGGAGGAAATGAACGACGTGAACGACTTTATGGCCAAGTTTGGCAACGACTTCGAAATCAAGTGGGGACTGGCCACCGACCCCGAGCTGGGCAACAAGGTGAAGGTCACCATCCTGGCCACCGGATTTGGCATCGAGGATGTCGACGGCATGAGCACCCACTTCAACAAGCGCACCGAGGAGGAGGCTAACCGTCTGGCCGAGGAAGAGGAGAAACGCGCCGAGCGTCAGGACCGCCGCAACCGTTACTACGGCAAAGACGGCAACAACACGCAGTATAAGCGTCGTCCGCACATCTTCATCTTCCGTCCCGAGGACCTCGACAACGACGATGTTATTTCGGCTGTAGAGTCAACGCCTACCTACAAGCGTACCCGTCAGGTGCTCGACAATATTCGCAGTCAGGCATCAGGAAATGTGGCCAGCGAGGAGCAGACCAGCAAGGGCGATGAGCAGCCTGTGCAGGGTGTTATCAGCTTTGCATAACTTCCCTTAGTACACCCAGTGTCGCCAAATGATGATTCGCAAAAGTTCTGTGAATGTCATCTTTGGCGACACTGTTTTTTTTAGCAGTTTTGGGCCCGATTTGCAATTTGTTAATAAATTACACTTCGATTTGTTAGCAAATTACACTTCGATTTGTATACAAATTGCTATGTGATTTGTTAACAAATTAGAGTCTAATTTGTTAGTAAATTGAAGTGTAATTTGCTAACAAATCGCAAATTCGTTTATAATTAGCTACATTTGTTGACGTTTCACAACATTGCTTTCTATCTGATAATCTTCTTGAAATAACGCAAAGAAATTTGCAGCGGTCAATAATAATTCGCACTTTTGCAAAGTGATGAAACACCTCCGCGTCAATCATATTATTCTGACCAAAGCCTGCACCGTTTGCTACGCATTACAATTCGGCATGGCCATTGCCCGCGCTGACGACCGCACCATTGTAGTGGCCGACATCGAGTCGCATGCGCCCGTTCCGCGGGTGCTCGTCTATATGAAGTCGGGCGAGCACATCCGCACCAATCTCGAGGGATGTTTCATCTTGCAGACCGACAGTTTTCAGCAAATCACACTGAAACATCCCAAATATCTTACACGCATCGTTACACCCGAAGAGGCTCATGTGGACACACTTTTCCTCATTCCATCGATGAATAGCCTGCATGAGGTAGTCATCTATGGCACGCGCAAGGACAAAGCAACCAAACTGCAACAATTCAGCCATTCATACCTTAGCGACGATCCGTTGCTCAAACCTGCAGCGCCCACAGGCCACGACATCCTTGGATTCTTCAATTTTGCCGAGAAACGCAGAAAGAAACGTGGGGAAAAAATCAAAAAAACGCTGGAGAACTATTAGTTCTATGTACAGAAAAACAGGGCGTTTTTGCCTCTTTCTCCATTTGCGTACTACTTGCGTACACAATTATTTGGCGTCAACATACCTTTTATGTACTTTTGCAAACCAATAGTTATCTTATTAAATTCAATGAAATGAAAAAAATCTTCTATTCTTTTTTTGTAGCACTAATATGTTGCACAATTTTCATGTCATGTTCTAATGAAGATAATGATACATTAGACTTCAAACTTAATTGTGTTTCTGAAGAAGAAGCATCTGTAATTAAAAAAATCCAGGAGGAAGGTAAGTTACACTTCTTTGGAACAGATGAATTCGTAGCCAAAGTCAATAGTGTAAAATCGCAAAAATCCTACGGTACACGTCAAGATTCTATCGTGGCACTTCAAATAATAGATTTTAGCATGACATATTTGGAGAAAAATGGAGTATGCATTGACACAATACAATCAGATGAAGGTAGGGCAATAATGAGTATCACAGCAATATGTATGGCTACAATTGAATTGAAAGAGTGTTTGGATGAAAAATATAAAAGAACTAGAGGCTCTCTGCGAGAAGGGCTTATACACTGTTTAGTTGATGTTTTTTTGCCTAGTTCTTTTGATGTCGCTATGAGCCTATTTGAAAAAGAATTCAGGCTAGATATGACAAAAGGTGAAATAAGAGAGCTAATCATTAGAATTGCAACAAAGATGAAAATAAAGGATACTAAAGTAATCGCCACTTGGCTTAGTAAGTATGTCGCTGGCGTTGGCTATGTTTTGACTATTTATGATGTGGCAGACTGTTTAATAGAATATTTTAACTTGGGTAATAACTCTAACAAACATTCAAATGGAAATCAAGAAGATATACAGATGGGTGATTCTATTGCCTATTACAGTGCTGGCAACATTGACGTTGTATCAGGTTCTTCAATATTTGTATAATCTGGACTTCTTCCCCCGTGAACACAAGCCTACCAGACTTGCTTGGTATTACATTGTGTTTAGCATTGTTGTGGGGTATGCTTTTGTGTCAATTGGTACACGCATGGCACCAGACTATAAAAGGCGCGTCGTACAAATACTTACCATCGTGTTTCTGCTTGCTGGTGTCGTTTACATTCCATATCTATGGATGCACTTAGAAGAAGGACTTGCCAGAGAAATATTGGCTACAATCTCAGCTATGTTGGGCTGCATGGTAGCTTATATCCGCTATAGTATACCCAACAAAGACTATGCCGGCAGGTATCATGAGCTATGTCAATCGGAGATTCCGCTCTCTGACGAGCAATGGGAAGAACTGGCGAGAATGATAGACGAGGACTTTCCTACATTCAGGCAGAAACTGGATGAGATGGAAGCAATGAGTGATCTGGAGCGGAAAGTGTGTGTGCTGATCAAGGCTGGAGCAACACCAACCCAAATGGCAGCTATTCTCTGCAAGAGTAAACAGGGCATCAGCTCTATTCGGGCCAGGCTTTACCAGAAAAACTTCGGAAATGGCGGTGCGGAAGACTGGGATAAATTGATAAGGTCTTTTTAGCGCCACAAGTCGCGAACCACCTCCAGCGAGCGCAGTTCGGGGAAATTGGGCACATGCAGACGGTAGTACATCAGCAGCACGTCGACAATGCGGTTACGGTCGGTGTGACTCATGCGGAAAAGGTGCATCGACTCGTAGTTCATGCGCATCAGCGTGCTGATACGTGCCGCATCGTCGGCCGGCAGATAGTCGGTATGCAGCGGCACGGCCGACGAGAAGGCGGCTGCCCGCATGTCGAACACGCTCCCCTCGTGATAATCGTCGATGTTGGGGTAGAAACCGATAAACCGCGTGAGGC
Organism: Prevotella sp. UBA2739; assembly: GCA_002353525.1. Taxonomy (GTDB): domain Bacteria; phylum Bacteroidota; class Bacteroidia; order Bacteroidales; family Bacteroidaceae; genus Prevotella. The sequence goes on along the minus strand of DEJV01000055.1, from coordinate 31,467 downwards.
GCATCATAAACACCAGATGGAAGTTGGCGAATGCCGACTGGCATCCGTCGAGCCATAGAATGCTGTTCTCTACATAGGCAAACAACAGGGCGTTCTGCTGTTCTCCGCGCGTACTATAATATAAGAACTCCGCCAGAAACAACGCAATGCTCAACTTATGGGCATCGAAGGGAATGCTGGCAAACGGTTCGCTGATGCGCACCTCTTTCAGTTTCTGCAGCTGAACCCGCGGACGCACGTCGCACTCTATCTCCAACAGGGTGAGCGGCTGAAACAATTGCTTCTTCACCTTTGCTTTCGACGTCTTTGGTATCGATGTCACAAACGACATACGACCCTCTTCTTCGGTGAGCATATCGACAATCATCTTCGACTCACCGTATTTGAAAGAATGCAATACTATGGCTTTCGTTTTGACCAACATAGACCACAAAAGTAGTCATTTTTCGGCATTTAACGAAAAATATTAAAGAAAAATTTGGTCGATTGGAAGAAAAACTGTAACTTTGCACCCGCAAAAAAGCACCTTGGTCCCTTCGTCTATCGGCTAGNNCGACTCTCCTAGGGACTACCAACCAAGTGAATCCGCCATCTGCGCAGCGATGCGCTACCAGTCAAAAGCTGGGAAGAGGTGACGGAGAATTTTTTGTAAGAGATTTATGGGGCATTGGCTCAGAGTCAATTATCCATTATCCATTACGCAAAGTTCGCCCGGGCAGCATCAAAACTTAAGACCCTCAGGCTTCACGGACATTATTAACAATTTATAAAACAAAATTAAAATGGCAAACCACAAATCATCCCTGAAGAGAATCCGTCAGGACAAGAAAAAGCAGTTGCATAACAAGTATTATGCAAAAACCATGCGTAACGCCGTACGTAAGCTGCGCGCTATGACCAACAAGGAAGAGGCCGTGAAGCTCTATCCCGCCGTTCAGAAAATGCTCGACAAGCTGGCTAAGACAAATATTATCCACAAGAACAAGGCTTCTAACCTGAAGTCAAGTCTGGCTAAGCATATCAACAAGCTGGGTTAAGACAACTGATAAACCTCATAAAAAATAAGGAGACTATAACGTACGTTATAGTCTTTTTTGTTATTTTTTAGCAAATTATCAACCTCTTTCTCGCATATTTTTAGTAACTTTGCACACTAATAATATGTAAAAAGAAAAATGGCAGATATTCAGAACAACCAAAGCAACTACTCAGCCAGTAACATTCAGGTACTGGAAGGACTTGAGGCGGTGCGCAAGCGCCCGGCAATGTATATTGGCGACATTAGCGAAAAGGGACTGCACCATTTGGTTAACGAGACAGTAGACAACTCTATCGATGAGGCGATGGCCGGCTTCTGTACGCACATCGAGGTGACTATCAACGAGGACAACTCGATCACCGTGCAGGACAATGGCCGCGGTATTCCCGTCGACGAACATAAGAAACTCCATAAATCAGCTCTCGAGGTGGTCATGACCGTGCTCCATGCCGGTGGTAAGTTCGACAAAGGCTCTTATAAAGTCAGTGGCGGACTGCACGGTGTGGGTGTGAGCTGTGTAAACGCCCTGTCGGCGCACATGCTCTCGCAGGTGTTCCGTGATGGTAAGATCTATCAGCAGGAATATGAAAAGGGAAAGCCCCTTTATCCTGTGAAGGTGGTGGGCGAGACCGAGCTGAGAGGCACACGCCAGCAGTTCTGGCCCGACCCGACGGTGTTTACCACCACTACCTACCAGTGGGACATCATCGCTCGCCGCATGCGCGAGCTGGCCTTCCTCAATGCCGGTATCACCATCACACTCACCGACTTGCGCCCCGATGAAGAGGGTAAGACCAAGCAAGAGGTGTTCCACGCCAAGGAAGGTCTGAAAGAGTTTGTGCGCTACGTGGACCGTCACCGCACACACCTCTTCGACGACGTGATCTATCTCAAGACCGAGAAGCAGGGCATCCCCATCGAGGCTGCCGTGATGTACAATACCGACTACTCTGAGAACATTCACTCTTACGTCAACAATATCAACACCATCGAAGGTGGTACACACCTCACCGGTTTCCGTATGGCGCTGACTCGTACGCTGAAAGGCTATGCCGACCGCGACGCCGCCATCTCGAAGCAGATTGAAAAGGCAAAAATTGAGATTGCCAGCGAGGACTTCCGCGAAGGTCTCACTGCCGTGATCTCTATCAAGGTGGCTGAGCCACAGTTCGAGGGTCAGACCAAGACCAAACTGGGTAACTCTGAGGTGACGGGCGCCGTACAGCAGGCTGTGGGCGAGGCTCTGTCTAACTATTTGGAAGAGCATCCCAGAGAGGCCAAGCAGATTTGCGACAAGGTGGTGCTGGCAGCAACGGCGCGCATCGCAGCCCGTAAAGCCCGCGAGAGTGTGCAGCGCAAGAACCCGATGAGCGGAGGCGGACTGCCTGGTAAACTGGCTGACTGCTCGAATAAAGACCCGAAAGACTGTGAGATCTTCCTCGTCGAGGGTGACTCGGCCGGTGGCTCAGCCAAGCAAGGCCGCGACCGTCACTTCCAGGCCATTCTGCCGTTGCGTGGTAAGATTCTCAACGTCGAGAAGGTGCAGTGGCACCGTGTATTTGAGGCTGAGTCGGTGATGAACATCATCCAGTCTATCGGCGTACGCTTCGGTGTTGACGGCGAGGGCGACAAAGAGGCGAATATCGACAAGCTGCGCTACGACAAGATTATCATCATGACCGATGCCGACGTCGATGGCTCGCACATCGACACGCTCATCATGACGCTCTTCTACCGGTTCATGCCGCGCGTCATCCAGGAAGGACATCTCTATATTGCCACACCGCCACTCTACAAGTGCACGTTTAAGAAGGTGAGCGAGTATTGCTATACTGAACAGCAGCGCCAGGCCTTCATCGACAAATATGTGGCTGGCGACGAGAACTCATCGCAGTTGCACACGCAGCGCTACAAAGGTCTGGGTGAGATGAATCCTGAGCAGTTGTGGGAGACTACCATGGATCCTGCTAACCGTCTGCTGAAGCAGGTCACCATCGAGAATGCTGCCGAGGCCGACGAGATTTTCTCGATGCTCATGGGCGACGACGTTGAGCCGCGACGCGAGTTCATCGAGCAGAATGCCACCTATGCCAATATCGACGCATAAGCGCATCTATCCTTATATAGTGCTGGAGTCCATACTATGGAGGGCTCCAGCACTATCTTTTTCTCTCACGCTCATCATTCCTTTTCCTCTCACGCTCATCATTCCTTTTTCTCATACTCATCACTCCTCTTGATCATCTAAATATCGTTCTATCATGAAAACCTGGAAAATTGCTCTTTTCTCAGCTGTCCTCTATTTTGCCATCATGCCGGTCAGAGGTTGGAGCTTTCGCTGGGCGGTTGTCTTGCATAGTGTGGCCTTCTTCCTGTTCACATGGTGGATGCTGAGTAAGTATAAACCCTCGTTGGGCGGCAATCGCATTGTCGGAGCCCTGCTTCTGCCGTGGTTGCTATTCGATGGTTCGCTGCATGTTATTATTCCGGATAGTACCCTTTTCTCGGTGCCTGTCATGTTGTTGCCCGTATTTAGTATTCTCCTGGCTGCCATTCTCTTCTACTACCGCCGTTGGTGGATAGCGGTTGCAGGACTGGTATTTTGGTTATGGGCCTTGCTTGTGGGCTTTGATCAGTGGGTGGAATGGGTGAGTTATGGCCGGCAACCAAAGATAGAAGCAAGTCTTTCGGCCTACGAGGTAGACGACACCACTCATGTGGTGCCTTTGGGTAGTTTTCAGAAAGAGTATGTATTGTTTGATGTATGGTCGAGCACTTGTGGCGTTTGCATTCGTCAGATGCCGCAATTGCAGGCTTTATACGATGAGTATCAGCATTCGCCCGATGTAACCATAGCGTCGCTTTTTGTTTACACCCGCCAAAAGGAAACGGTCGACGACGGCTACCGCATTGTCAACGAGCGCGGGTACCATTTCCCAGTTTATGGCACCGATGCCAAAGGATGGGTGAACGTAGAGTGTGGTGTAAACGCCTATCCCTGTGTGCTCATTCTCGACAGGGATCGTCATGTGGTTTTCAAAGGCAGTCTGGAGTTTGCAAAGAAAAAACTTAAGAAACTACTGGATGCCCGGCAATGACATCAACCTCGTTTCTGATTTTAGCTGGGCAATGACTAGGAGGCATTCCTGATTTTAGCAGGATGATGACAAGAATGCATTTCTGATTAGTGCCAGGTTATGATGCTCATCCCTGCCGGATAGCGCATACGAAAGGTGACCCGCTCACAGCGTGAGAAGAAATCCATGCCCAGCCGGCTGTCGTAACGGGCACCGTCGAAGACCGACATCTGCGGCAGTGTCACCTCTGTGCTCCCTATGGAAATATCGAATAGCGGATAGAGAAACTCGTGTCCGGAAATGGTTCCTCCCCAGCCCACAAACTGTACATCGCGACGGGGAAGATAGTCACTCAGGTAGTGTTGCTGTCCTGGCAAATCAGCGACATTCACGGCGCTATGTGTTGCTCCCATGTCAGGAATAAGGCGCAAGCGATTGCCATGATGACGCGCTGTCAAGAGCAGGCCATTCTCTGAAAACCCGCAACTCAGATTGTGCTCATCCATCCGCACATCCTCTATTGCTCGCAGTGTTTTGCTCTTGAAATCCAGTTCAGCGCACCCTATTTCTTGCAACAGTTGCATTCCGATAATGGCTTTTTGATGAGTTGTAGCGCTTGTCTCGTCCTCATTGTTTGCCTCTTCAATTACGCAAAACGGCACGTTCCTACCCTCCATATTGCCAATGCGCAAACTCTTTGCCACTGCCATCCATCCTCGATTTTTGCCCATTCCATCGAGAATTATGGGCACATGGGTTATCTCCAGTCCCAACTTTTCCGCCATGCTGCGAGTCACCACATTCATCGTGGCTCCTGTGTCGAACATCATGTCGACCGTCTGTGCATTCACGATGGTTGGCAATATCACTGCCACCGACCGGGCGTCAGCAGCACCCACCGAGTCCATGCGGAAGGGGATAGAGGCATCAGTGGCACCCTTCCACTTCGTTTTGTGCGTCTGAAGCACCCTGAATATTTGTTCATATTGCCTGAATACAGGTTTCATCCGGAACGAGTCACGCTCCGAAAGAAAGGAGGAAAGCGTCTTGACAGCACGTCGGTTACGGCCTTGTCGATGTTGCTGTAGGGCTGTTCCGAAGGTGAGCTGCGCCGTCATGTCATCGTCAAGTAGGTCATGATAGCGTTTCAGGGCACGACGCATCATCTTTTCCCCCTGCTTGGCATCCCCCTGACAGCCTCGGACAAAAGCTTCGGCGAGGGCACCGATGCCCTCGCCGAGTGAGTCTTTCTGCTCTGCCATGAACTGGTGAAGCGCCAGTCCGTCGCCTTCTCGCATCAAAAAGAGTGCCTTTTTATCGGACTTCTTCATCAGGAAAAGCGCCTTTTCATCGGGTTCCTGAGCCAAGAGAGGCATGGCTGTCAGCAGCCCTACGACTGCCATGAGTGCGCCATGTTGTATGTAACCCGTTCGCATGATTCGAAGTATTACTGCGTACCTTGTAAGCTGTTCGGCTAATTTCATGGCCAGACAGCCTAGCGCACACCGCCTCCATGTCCGCCACCGGAGAATCCTCCTCCTCCGCCCCAGGATACCGAGCCTCCGCCACCCGACATACGTCTGGCGTTCACCTGTTGCTGATACTGCTGGGCACGAATGGTACCGTAGTTCATAGAATGTGTGAAGGATGGGATGATAACGGCCTGTTCAACCACCTGCGCCACCTGGTCCATCTTCAGGTATTCGGGGTTGATTTCCTTCATCTCTTTCAGCACCTGCTCGGCATTACCGAAGAGTGTGGCGTAGATAAGGTAATCCTTCCACAGTGCCACCTCCTGTACGTGACGCTCGTTGGCCAGCGTAAACTCATCGAGAAACTTACGTAGTCCGAACAACTGGCTGACACGGTCGTTGGGACCTATCTTACGTTCGTGCTCTGCCTGGTCGAAGCTGACATCGGTGTGTAGCAGTTGTACAAAATACTTTAGCCGGTCAGGATATTTCTCCATATATCTCTCCAGTTCTTTAGCCTGCAGAATGCCGTCATCGCCAGCAGCTTTCTGGAAAATGCTGTGCAGGCGTCGTTCCAGTTTCAGATCCTTCTGATCGCTGGTTGGCTCAGGGTCTGTCTGCTCTACCACCACGAGAGCCTGACTGCTTTTGCCTTTCCCGTCAGTAACTTGCTGCACCTTCAGCGCTCCTTTGTAGATGAGCCTCAAGATGTATGCGCTCAGCAGGTTGGTATAGTTGGCATTCACATACTTATAGGCATTGATGATGCCGTTGGCATGCAACAGGTCGCCCTCATAGGGAATGTCGCGATACCACATCAGGTTGCGGTTGATTTGGCGTTTGGCGCGCCATATCTTCCACACTCGGTGGATGGTATAGATGATAGGAGCCAGTCCGATGAGTATCCACAGGCCGATAAAGAAACCGAAGATCAGTTTGTCCCACATGCTTCTCTCTTCGCGGTAGTCGCTGTCCTTGAAGGCTTCGTTTTTCACCTCCTCGAATGCGCCCGGCCGCACATCGTCGGGCTGGAACATGCCTTTGTCGAAGGCAGCCATCACCACCATTGCGCTGTTGCGGCTGAAGGGCTCACTGCTCTCTGCCACAATCGCACCGTCTATAATGTTCACCTCACCTCTGTAGCGGAATCCCCAGATGTGTGTGTTCTCGCTATTCAGCCGGGTGGTGTCGGCTGGTACGATGGTTAGTCTGACATGGTCGGGGTATGGACTGATGTCTTCTGCCACGAACATATAGTTGAATCCGTCGGCATCCTCATAGCCTTTCAGCAGTCGGCTGACGGTATACGACGTGATGTATGTGCGTTCGCCGCTCTCACCGAGTCCCCAGCACAACTCATATCCGCTGCGTTTATAGACTATGCCACAGCGGTTTTGCTTCTCGCGTCGGCTGCGGTTGATGTCCCATTCGCCAGTGTTCTCATATTGAGTGCCTGTCTCGTCGGTCACCTGTAGGTCGGTCACCTCGCTGCCCGAGAGGTTACCCACTACGATGTAGCATTCGGTGCCCTCGCTGTCGATGAGCATCTGTCGTGTTTCGGTGATGTGGGCGTCGCCATTGGCCGACAACACCACCCTGATGTCAAGGTTTCTCAGTTGCGGACGGGCGGATACCGTCAGCACGGTGAGCATGAAAAAGGGCAAAAGCCACATCGCCTTCCATCCAGTCAGACGGTCACCTCCAGGCCCCATGATTGTTTTTCTCATGATGACTGTTTTTGCCTTTTTTGTTACTTTCCGTCTATGCATCCTTCTTCTCGAACACCTCGTTCAGGTCGGGTGCCTTCGATTTCTGCTCCTCATCAACCTTCAGATAGTCCTTCTCGCGGAAGTTCAGCATGGAGGCGACGAACGACGACGGCCACTGGCGCACCATACGGTTCATCTTCGTTGCGGTGTCGTTATACACCATGCGGCTCATGCGCACATTTTCCTCATACTGTTTTACGCCGTCCATGGTCTCACGGAACAGGTCGGCAGCTTTCAGGTCGGGGTATGCCTCACCCACGGCAATCAGTCGGCCCAGCACCTGCTGCAGCGCGCCCTGCTGTTCGTTCACCTGTTCGGGGGTGCTGATGTCGCTTTGGCGGCGTTGCTTAATCACGTTGATGAGCGTCTCCGACTCATGCTTTGAATACTGGGCGGCCATTTTGGCCAGATTCATCAGTGCGTCCCAGCGCGAGTTCAGCTGTACGGCAATCTGCGAGAGTGCGTTTTTGCACAACTCGTCCAGGCTCACCAGTTCGCGCTGTGTCTTGATGATGTACATCACTACGATTACCGCCAAGGCAATAATCACAATAAGAATTCCTGTTAATGCTCCCATAATCTCACGATGATAAAAATTGAACAAATGTTATAACTATCTTCTGCAAAGATAATAAATATTATTGAATACTGTTTGCATGATCGCAAAAAAAGAACTAATTTTGCATTCGATTGAAACAACAATAGCCATGCGACAAATCATTTTGTTATATTTATTCATAGTTTGCTCACTCTTCGGTAGTGCGCAAAACCAGCTACCCATGACGCTTTGGTACGACCGTCCGGCCACTTGTTTTGAAGAATCGCTGCCCATTGGCAACGGCAAACTGGGTGCGCTCGTCTATGGAGGTGCCGACCGGGATGTGCTCCAGCTGAACGACATCACCCTGTGGACAGGCAGTCCCGTCGACCGTGACGAGGACAAGGGTGCCGCACGCTGGATTCCCGAAATCCGCAAGGCACTGTTCAATGAAGATTATCGTCTGGCCGACTCGCTGCAGTTGCACGTACAAGGTCACAACTCGCAGTATTATCAACCTCTGGCCACATTCTATATCGACGACTATTCGTCTGGCACCGTCACTGGCTATCATCGGCAGCTAAGTCTCGACAGTGCTATCTGTCGTACCTCGTTTATACGTGGCGGCATCCGCTACGACCGCGAGTATTTCGCCTCTAACCCCGACAAGGTCATCGCCATACGCCTCAGTGCCGACCGCGAGCGGGCGCTGAACCTCGGACTGGTGCTCACATCGCTCGTTCCCCACCGCGTCAAAGCCAGCCAGGGTCAGCTCACTATGCTCGGCCATGCCACAGGCGATCCCAAACAGAGCATTCACTATTGCACCATGCTCAAGGTGACCCATCGCGACGGCAGCGTACAGGTCGTCGACTCCACCCTGCAGCTCAGCGGAGTCACCGAGGCCGTCGTCTATATCGTCAACGCGACCAGCTTCAACGGGTTCGACAAGCATCCTGTCACCCAAGGAGCCGACTATATCAACATGGCAGCCGACCAGGCATGGCATCTGGTGAATTACACCTACAGTCAGTTGCGCGAACGTCATGTGGCCGACTACCGCCAGTTCTACACAAGAGTGCAGCTACAACTAGGCGAGAGTACACAGCATCAGGTGGCAGGCCGTACCTTCACGCTCTCCGACGACTACGAGTCGGAGGCTATGCCCACCAATGAGCTGCTCAGAGCCTACAGCGACGGCCGGCCAAGCACCTATCTCGAGACGCTCTATTTCCAATATGGCCGTTACCTGCTCATCAGCAGCTCGCGCACACCGGGCGTGCCCGCCAATCTGCAAGGACTGTGGACTCCCCATCTGTGGTCGCCGTGGAGAGGCAACTACACGGTGAATATCAATCTGGAAGAGAACTACTGGCCAGCCTTTGTCGCCAATCTGGCCGAGATGGCTGTGCCCCTCGACAATTTCGTCAAGGCATTGGCTGAGAACGGGCGTCACACCGCCCGCAACTACTATGGTATCCACCGTGGATGGTGCAGCAGCCACAATAGCGACATTTGGGCTATGACCAACCCCGTGGGTGAGAAAAACGAGAAGCCCGAGTGGGCAAACTGGAACCTCGGTGGTGCCTGGCTCGTCAATACACTGTGGGATCGTTTCCTCTTTACCCAAGATGCCGACTACCTGCGCCAGGTGGCCCTGCCCCTCATGCAGGGAGCTGCAGCGTTCTGTCTTGACTGGCTTATCGACAATCCCCGCAATCCCTCAGAACTCATCACCGCCCCCAGTACTTCGCCTGAAAACGAATACGTCACCGACCGTGGCTATCATGGCATGACCTGTTATGGGGGTACGGCCGACCTCGCCATCATCCGCGAACTGCTGCGCAATACCCAGTGCGCCTGTTCAATCCTCTCATCCAGAGGCCTCAAACAAGGTCAGGAGTCTGTCGGCAGTGGCGACGACCTGTCTGCCTCCATCACCCGGGCTCTTCCCCGTCTGCATCCTTACACCATCGGACACATGGGCGATCTCAATGAGTGGTACTACGACTGGGACGACTACGACTTCCAGCACCGTCATCAGTCGCATCTCATTGGCCTCTATCCAGGCAGTCAAATCACCACCGATGCCACTCCCCAACTGGCTCAGGCCTGTCGCCGCTCACTTGAGATTAAGGGCGACAAGACCACAGGCTGGTCCACTGGCTGGCGTATCAACCTATGGGCCCGTCTGCACGACAGCCAGCAGGCCTATCACATCTATCAGAAGCTGCTCACCTATGTGTCACCCGATGGCTACAAAGGGCCCGACCGTCGTCGCAGCGGAGGCACCTATCCCAATCTTTTCGATGCCCATCCACCCTTCCAGATCGATGGTAACTTCGGTGGCACAGCCGGTGTCTGCGAGATGCTTTTGCAGAGCAGCTACACACAACAGCTGGTTCAGCATGGCAAGGCCTTCAATGGGCGCTACGCCATAGAGTTGCTGCCCGCGCTGCCTGAGGCATGGTCTGCAGGCAGTGTGCGTGGTCTTTGTGCTCGTGGCGGTTTCGAGGTAGACATCAACTGGAAGGACGCCAAGGTCGTTTCGGCCACCATCCGCAGCAAGACTGGCGGCACTGTCACGGTGTACTACAATGGTAAAGTGAAAACCATCAAACTGAAGAAAGGAGGACAGAAGACCATCCGATGAGACCTTTCTTCATCATGACAATGCTGCTGACGGCCCTTTCGAGCCACGCACGCGACTGGAATCACCACTGGATATGCTGCCAGCAGGCTGATTCGGTCAGTCAGGTGTGGTTTATGCGCAGCTATACGTTGAGGCAGCGGCCCGAGGAGGCTTTTGTTGAAGTGGCCAGCAGTGGCCGTTTCATCCTTTATATTAACGGGTACAACGTGACGACCAGCTTGTGGGAGCCGTTTGTCGATCGGCAGGGCGACACGATTGGTGTGGTGCGCTACGATGTTACGCCTTTTCTGCGCTCCGGAGACAACGAGCTGAAAGTGTGGTTCTCGCCCATGCGCAACGACCAGCGCCAGCTCTCCCTTCAGTTGTATGGCAGCATCGGAGGCATCCCCTTCGCTTATAGTACCGACTCCTCATGGACCTGTCGCGATGCCTTGTGCCGCACGCTGCCTAATGGCGACGAATGGATTGACGGTAGACAACACATCCTGAAAGAGCAACCCCTCATCGGATGGCAGCCTGTTGCCATGGCGCAATGCCGGCAGTCGATACTCCAATTGGTGCATCCTTCCGAGACTACCGCCAATCGCAGCTACATCACCGACTACGACATCATCGATTGTGACAGTCTTGACAGCATGCGTGTTGTCTTCCGTGGTGGTATCAGCGGCCGTGGCATCCTGCGTGTCACCCTGCGTGACACCCATCGTGGCGATACCCTTTTCATCAATGGGCTCCGCTACATCTGTCGTGGTGAGGGCGACGAACAGGCCTTCCGCCGTTTCACCACCTGCGACATCAGCGAGGCTGTTGTGCAAGGTCCTGCCTGGTTTCGCCGCGACAATGTCATGAGTGTTGAGGCTATCACCGTCTTTCCGGTGGATAACTGATTGTTGAGAACAGAGTGGCGTGGTTTCTCTTTGTTCCCTGCTCCCAATAAATTTTTCGGTTTTTCCTTTGCTAATTCACGGAAAAACCGTATATTTGCGACGTTACACAATGAAGTCATGGAAAAAAGAAACATTCTAGATGTCAATGTGAGCCGAGCAAAGATGCTTGGCGACAGCGGATCTATCGAAAACGAGATCCTGCTGCTCGACAAACTCAACGAGGCTCCCATCCCACAGGAACCCCGTCGTATGGAGATCATTGTGGTGGCCCTCTGTCTGAAGGGTAAGGCACAATACACTATCGACACGCAAGAGCAGATGGTGAAGCGGAATGATGTGCTTATCATCACCGACCGCCATATCCTCGACAATTTTATGGCCAGTCCCGATCTTGAAGGTTTGGCCATCATCCTCTCTGTGGAGTTCTTCAGGGCTGCCATCCAGAAAGTCAGCGACTTCTCCTCGCTGTTTCTTTTCTCCAAAGACCACCCCGTGGTCAGTCTCAGCCAAACTGAGGCCGACATCTTCGTCAGCTATTTCAATATGCTAAAAGAAAAAATGGCCGACACCGAGCATCGCTACCGTCGCGACCTGGTGCGCACCCTTCTACTCGCCATGTTCTATGACCTTAGCAATGTCATCTTCCGCATTCAGCACAGGAGCGACACGCATCAGACCCGTGCTGATATACTTTTCAGTCGTTTCATCCATCTTTTAGAGAAGAACTACAAGCATGAGCGGCGCGTGGGCTGGTATGCCGAGCAGATGTGCATCACGCCTAAATACCTCTCAGAGACCATCAAGCAAGTCAGTAAGCGTACGCCTAACGAGTGGATCGACAACTACGTGATGCTCGAGATTCGCGTATTGCTGAAAAACACCACCAAGAGCATCAAGCAGATTGCCCAGGAGATGCATTTCCCCAATCAGAGCTTCCTTGGAAAATTCTTCAAGGAACACGTCGGCATGAGTCCTTCTGAGTATCGGAAGGGATAAAACAATATGATAGCTCTCAACTCTCAGTGAGAATGTTTTCCGCCACCTGGCATAGTTCGTCATACCATTCCTTGCCGAACCTTTTCGTCAGCGGTTCTTTTAAGAACTGGTAGACGGCCATGCCCAGTTCCTCGCCCTTTGCCACCGCATCGCGACAGATGGCCCAGCGATTGTAGTTCAGTCCTACCATACCGCCATTGAATACCTTTGCGCGGATAGGGTAGAGGGCACAGCTTGCCGGTTTGCACCAACTGGTCAGCCCTGCCCTGTATGCCTTTTCCAGTGCACACAGGCAGCAGCCCTTTGGCAGTCCCTCGATGTCGCCTTGCGCATAGCACGTAAACACACAGTCTTTGCCGTTTACAATACTCGTCACCAAGTCGCCCTCCTCGTCGGTGTAGGCCACTCCCTGCCGGTCCACCACGGCCTGTGCCGATGCCGACATGTCGCCCCACACCGTGTCCAGCACTTGTTCTATCTCACCAATCTCGTCGATAGTAACAGGTGCTCCGGCATCGCCTTCCACACAGCAAATGCCCTTACATTTCTCCAAATCGCAGCAAAATTTCTCAGTCAGGATATCGCTTGAAATCAGCACATCCCCAATTTGCAGAATAGGAGGAAACTTATTTAATTTATAATTCATAATGCATAATTCATAATACTAATGCATAATGCACATTCATAATGCATGATAATCCCGTTATCGCTTCCTTTTATCACCACTCTATCGGGCTCAAGCCGTTGGCCTCCAGATAGTTGTTACAGCGCGAAAACTGGTGTTGCCCGAACCATCCGCCACGGTTTGCCGACAGTGGAGAGGGGTGTACCGACTCGAGCACCAGGTTGCGCTGCTTGTCAATCATATAGCTCTTGCCTCTGGCATATCCGCCCCAGAGCATGTACACTAAGTGCTCGCGCCCTGATGCCAGAGCCCTGATGGCTGCATCAGTAAACGTCTGCCAGCCCAATTGGGCGTGCGAGTTTGCCTGGTGTGCCCTCACCGTCAGCGTGGCATTCAGCAGCAGCACCCCCTGTTCGGCCCAGCGTGTCAGGTTTCCCGTTTGTGGTATTGGCCGTCCCAGGTCGTTCATAATCTCCTTAAAGATATTCTGCAATGATGGTGGGAAGGGTACACCGTCCTGCACCGAGAAGCTCAGTCCATGCGCTTGTCCCGGTTCGTGATACGGGTCTTGCCCGATAATCACCACCTTCACCTTGTCGAAAGGGCAGAGGTTGAAGGCATTGAATATCAGTCTTCCTGGCGGGTAGCACGTTGTCTGCCCATACTCCTGTCTCACCGCGTTGGTCAACTGTTCGAAGTACGGTTTGTCGAATTCTCCCTGCAGTTGTCGTTTCCACGACTCTTCCATCTGTACGTTCATGGTTCGTCCTTATTCGTTCATTTTGCTTGATAGGTCCTTACCGCTTGCGCAGTAGGTGTTTGCAAAGATATAAAAAATATTGGGAAAAACTTGTTGAATGGAAGAACTTTAATTCTTCATTGTGAATTAGAGGCCGCAGATGTGTTGCGTACCTTTGTTTTTACGCGGTGGGGACGCTCGATAAGCTGGCCCATCTGGCGCGGATGAGGCTGGACGGGCGCTGACACGAAGTCGGGGGTATTGAACGAATAGAGCGACTGTTGGTAATAACTTTTGGGATGTCGCTGGGGCAATAAGAAGGGCTTGGTGGCGCGGCCGTCAGTCGTGATGCAAGAAAAATAGACTTTGCTGTAGAGGCCATCGTCGCGCCGGCTGACAAAGAGAAACCAGCGGCTGTTGAGTGCCCAGTTGTGGAAACTGTCGGCGCGCCGGCTGTTTGCGGCATTCAGGGCAGAGGTGCGGCCGCTCTGCACATCGTAGAGCCAGAGATCGCTCTCGGGATGCCACACCGTGAAATAGCCATAGTCGGCACGGGTATACATCACATAACGGCCATCGTAAGAGGGACGGGGCCAGGTGGCGCTCTTGCCCGTCAGACGGGCGTTGACCAGTGTGTCGACATGATTGCCAAGCCGGCCTGTAGCTGCGTCGAAGGCCACGCGGCAAAGGCTGTAACGCTGCTTCTGATAGTCGTCGGGGTAGTGTTGTCGGCGGGCAGTGGTGAAGTAGAGCCATCGTCCGTCGGGCGAGAAGGCGGGTGTGTTCTCTGCCCATGCCTTGCGCATGATGAGCGTATCGTTGAGGATGAGGTGGTGCTGGGTGTCGTAGACGAATACGTCGGAGGAGTCGTCGTACACCTCGATGCGCTTGTTGTGGGCGGTGTGGAACATCTGGGCTGTATGGTTGGTGGAGAAGGCGCAATAGCGTCCGGCTGGGTGCCAGTAGGGATAGACCATCGAACCACCTAGCAGGTCGTTGCGGGCCTGCAGCAGTTCGTCGCTACCGTCGCGATGCACCACTGTGGCACCATGGGCACCCCGCACGTGGTAGACATATTGGTGGGGACTGGTACGGTTGGCCGTATGGCAGTTCACGCACATGCCGGGCGACTGCGAGCTCTCGATGAGGGGCTGCTCGTCGAAGGTGGACAGTTGTCGCTGATAGATGCCCATTTGTCCGTAGATGACGTAGCCGGGAGCAATGCGCCGGTAGGTGATGCCCCACTCGCCGATAGGAGTGTTGCTAACGTGCATGTGGAATGGACGGAAGCGGAGCCATTGGCCGTCTTTGCGGGCACAGACTACAAACGTGAGACGGCCGCCACGGTTGGCATCGAGCAGCTTTCGCCAGCTGTCGATGGGGAAGTCGGCATCGCTGCCACTCACATGCAGGCTGCCAGAGCGTGAGCCGCTCACCTCGACATCTACGCGGGTGTAGGCATCGTCGGCCATGGCAAAGTTCATGGGTGCGATGTCGGTGGGAATGGTCACCCCCACATAGTCGGGATAGATGGCGGGCAGCACTTTGGCATCGACGGCATTCGTTGGCCGCGACGTACAGGCTGTGAACACCGCAAGTGCGGCTAGGGCGACGAGGATGGGTATGAGCAGCTTTCTCATGTTTGTATAGTGTGTGCTTAAATGAATATCTGATCGTGCAAGGAGGCATGCACCTTCTGCAGCATGCCATAGCGTGGATGGCGGGCGATGGCTGCGGGGTGGGTGGCCAGTGTCTGTATCTCTTGTGCCCAGCGTCGGTAGAAGAGGGTCTGGCTGAGCAGCGACGCATATTTCAGCGCCACCTCATACTGTCCGGTGCACAGGGCGGTCTCGGCCAGTCGTTTGGTGGCCCGTGCGCTCTTGTTATAGTTGGCTGCCGACTCATTGAGCTCGAAGGCGGCACGCTGGGCAATGTTGATCATGGCCAGGTGCATGCAAAAGTCGCTGACGAGCCCAGCCGATACGCTGCTGTTGATAGACTCGCGCACATTACCGAAGCTGGCGGCTAGCTGGTGCTGGTCAATCAGGTGCTGATACCAGGCGGCCAGTTGCGCCACATGCTGGCAAGCGGCGCTGCGGGGCGGCTGTTGCCGGGCGTGCTGAAGAATGCGATTCCATCGTGCCTGACGCATAAGCAGGTCGTAGCGCATCTCTTCGTCGGTGCCTATCTGGCTGTCGGGCCACACATAGTCGATGCCGGTGGCCACGATGCGGAGTGGGTAAGGCACCATGCGCAGAGAGAAGACGATGCAGACAACGAAGAGGGCTATCTGAGAGGTGAGGAGTGAGAGAGGAGAGGTGAGGAGTGAGTGATGAGAGGTGATGGGAGAGGGATGAGTAGTGAGAATAAAGGGTGTGAGGAATACTGCCAGCAGTACGATGGGACCAGCAAACCAATAACCGGCCACCACGAGCAGGGCTGACAAGAGGAAAGCACGCTTCGGTGATGCCGACGGCAGACTGACCAGGGCGCCCACAACCATGAGGAAGGCTACATAGAGAGTGAGCTGCACGCGCAGGTCGCTCATGAGAAACACGAAAACCACCGGAGGAACGAACGACAGGGCGCACAACAACCTCTTTGCCGAGCCGTCCTGCCGGGTGAGCGAGGGCCGCAATCGGCGCAGCAACAGCCACGACAATCCCTGTGCCAACATCGACAACAAGGCCATGACAAGCGCACCGAAGGAGACGCTGATGAAGAACTGCGACAGGAAGTCAGCCACATAGCGTGCCAGTCCGGCAGGCATGACGACGCGGTCAACGAAGTAGTCGGCCGAGAAGCGGAACATCTGCAGCAGCTCGCGCTCGATGATGAGGTGGGGCTTCAGCACGTACCAATAAACAAAGACGGCAGCGCCCAGCAGTACGGTGGCTGCCAGCGACAACCATGTGCGTGGCGGCATGGAGTTATGTTCCGTCTTCTTCATCAGCGCAACTCGTCGAATTTAGCGTTCTTCTGCAATGTCCATCCCTTGCGGCGCGAGAGACCACAGTCGTCGCCCACAAACATGCTTGCTGCCTCGCGGTCGAACTTCAGTTGCCACTTGAGCCAGGCGAGGGCAGCCACGGCAAACTCGCCGCCATGAGGCTGTGCGTAGGTGCCGCCATGCCCCACGGGATAGTTGGCCACGCAGGCCGGCACATGGTCGATGAGGCGGAAGTCGTCCATGCCATTCTCGTAGGCAATGTCGCTCTCGCCGCCGAGGATATAGAATACGGGGGTGTGAATCTCTTTCAGCTTGCTCTTCGGAGGCATGGGCATGCCGCCCACGGCACTGGCCGCATTCGAGGGTTTGAAAAGACCGCTATTGCAGATCATGAGCGACGAGATGCGTGGGTCAGCACAATTGAAGAGAGATTGCAGTCCGCCACACGACATGCCTGCCAGGCAGATGTGGTCCAAAGCGATTCGCTGATAATATGGTGAGTGTGGATTTTTGTTTTGCTTGTACAGCCAGTCGATGGCTTCTATTTGCTGCTCGCTGGTCGACATGGGACCTACGTAGCGCTCGTCACCCTCGGGCATATAGCCGGTGGCCACAACCAGAAAGCCGTGAGAGGCAATCTCGTTGAGGAACTTATAGTGCTCGAAGGGCGAGTTGGCACAAGCCCCGTTGCCCCATACCAGCACGGGCATATGAAGGATGGGCTTGGAAGTGAGGCTGTCGGTGGGCACGAAAAGAGTGTGGGCCGGCAGACTCGGGTCGTCGGTCATCACCGCCTTGAAGGGTCCTGTTCCGCCATTCTCCACGATGCGCTGCTCGCCGTCTACCTCATTGCAGATGACGATGGCCCCGTTGCAGGGGATAGTGATTTCCATGCGCTTTTTCGAACCCACCTTCTGGCGCTGCATGTTACCTTGCAGACGGGCATCGTCGCTGTATATGTCGAGCGTCATGCTGCGTGTGAACATATCGAGGGGGATGGTCTTTTTCAGAGGCTTCTCGTCGGCGTTGATGCCCGCCACATACCACTGCAGGCCATGGCGGCGGGCCAGAATGACATACTTGCCCGGGTAGCCGTCGATGAAGCGTACCTCATCCCACGTGGTAGGCACACGCTTCATGAACTGGACGGCCCACTGGGGAGCGTCCATCTGGTTGTTGGGAGCCAGAGCAAAATGCTGCACCGCACTCTGGAACAGCACTGCCGTGGCCAGCGCAAACACATCGCTGGTGCGGCGTATGGTGCCGTGCTGGTTGTCGGCGCTGTAGCGTTTGTTCAGGGCTGATCCGCCAAAATCCATCGAGCCTATGGTGTTTCTTACAAATGGATGAATGCAGGCATTACGTGCCTCCGCATCGCAGGCAGCCTGTCCGAAATGCAGATTCTCGGAGGCGAGCACCGCCTCGGAGGCCACATAGTTGGGATACATGCGCTCCCAGCCACGGGGCAGTGTGCAACCATGGAAGATGCAGAGCAGTCCGTAGTCGTTGGCATCGCTCAGGATGTCCTCGTAGAGTTGCATCATGGGTTGTTTGTCGCCACCGAAGAAGTCCACCTTGATGCCGCGTATGCCGTTGTCTTTCATCCATTTCATTTCCTCGCGTCGGATGCGGGCATTGTTCATTTTGCCGATAGGTGTCTGTGGAGCATCGTTCCACGAACCGTTCGAGTTGTACCAGAGGAACAGTCCCACGCCCTTTGCCAGTCCGTATCGAGCCAGTTCTGCAATCCTGTCGTAGCCTATCTGCTTGTCCCAGAAGGCATCCACGAGCACACTTTTGTAGCCCATAGCTGCCGCAAAGTCGATGTAGCGTTTCTGCTCGTCGTAGTTACAGCTGGCATCCATGCCGATAATCCAGCTCCATGTGCCTTTTCCGTAGACATACGCTTGCGAGGGCTCATATTTCCGCTGCACCAGGTCGAAGGCTGCGGTGGTCTCTACGATGTGGGCCAGCGGTCCCATGGTGATGGTCCGCCACGGAGTCTGTCCGGGCAGAGCGAGCGTTGCCGTTGTCGAGCCAGCGCCGTTCATCTCTCCTGCCATCGGGAATCCTATCTTATAGTGTCCTCCGCCGTCGTTCTGCAGGCGGCAGCCCACATAGTTGCCGTCTGTACCTGTTTCGGAAATCAGCACCCACTGGCTGTTGGCTGTCTTGAACAGACAGGGGAAGGTGAATCCCTCGCCCCATCCGTTGTTGCCTACGGGCTGGTCGAGCTGATAGGGTGTCTCGTAGCTGGGAGCCGTGCGTGCAAACCCCGTCATGGGTTTCGACTGTGGACAAAGGAAAGTGGTGGTGCCGTCGGGCAGCACAAAACTGCTGGCCTCGCTGTTCACCACGCACACGCGGGTGTCTTTTTGCGGTAGCAGGCGATAGCAAAAGGCCACATCGCGATTGCTCACGCGTACAATGATGTCCATCACGTGACGGTCGTTCTGCATGCAAGGCACCGTCAGCTGTCGTGCCACGTAGTGCACGCGCCGCTGTTTGATGTTGCGCAGCTCGTAGTTCTCGTCAATATCCGTACTTTCCACCTTTCCTGCCTGCAGGTTGTGTGTAAAGTCGCCGATGTTGGTCACCACGCCCAGTGCAGAGCTTCCCAGCACCTCCTGCCCTTGGTAGCTCACCTGGTAATGAGGTTTGCCGCCCTCTGAAAACGCTACAGTGACAACGATGTTGCCATCAGGACTTTGCACGGTTTGTGCCCTCGCAGTGGTGGTCAGGCACAGCAGTGCCAGGGCTACCATCATTATTCTATTCATTCTCTTCATGTGTCGTATCGTCATACTGTCGTTTTCTTATTTGAACTGCCACCAGTCGAGGCGCACATCGCCGCTAGCTTTTTCGAAACAGAGATAGAGGTCGTGTACGCCTGCCATTCCCTTTACCTTGGTGGAAAACTGGCGGTAGCGGTTCGTGCTGCCCGTATCCTTGACGTTGAGCACACCCACAACGGGTCCGTCCTGCGCATCCAGGCGCAGCGTAACACTAGCACTGCCCTTGGCGGCGGCTGTCATGCTGAACGACTTGGCGCCCTTCTTGCCAAAGTCAACGCCTCGCACACGGATATACTCGCCGTCGTTGAGGTCGGTAATATAGCAGTTGCCCACACCCCCGATGTTCAGCCCGTAGCCCCATGCCATGGTCTCTGCCTCCACGCGGCGGTAGGGATTGAGTGTCTGCAACTGCTTGAGCGGTTGCTGGTCGAGCCAGTAGGGCACTTCCTGAATGGTGCCGTCGGCATTGTAGGTAATCTCTGTGGCCGATACCGAGCGGCGCTCATGGTGCTCGAAGGTGTCGAGGTGCATCAGGTCGTAGTCCTGACCGAAGACATACGAGTGTCCCTTATAGTCGCAGATGCCCGGATGATTGCCGCGGTCGCGGTCGGTAGGGCGCATGATGTATCCTTTGCTCTCCCACGGTCCGGTGGGTTTGTCGCTCATGGCATAGCCCAGCGCCTCGGGGCAGCAGGTGGTAGCATAGGCCAGATAGTAGTGTCCGTTGCGCTTGTAGAGCCACGGTCCTTCCTGGTAGTGGTCCAGCCGGTAGTCCAGTTTGTGGATGTCGCCCTTCACACTGATCATGTCGTCGTTCAGCAATACGTAATAGGTGTTGGGATTGCCCCAGTACATGTATGCCTGCCCGTCGTCATCGATGAAAACCGTGGGGTCGATGTCCTCCCAGTGTTCCCGCTGCCATACGAGGGGTTTGCCCAGCGGGTCTTTGAACGGTCCGTAGGGCGAGTCGCTCACCAGCACACCGATGCCATGTCCATGCAGCGGTGCATAGAGATAATACTTGCCATGGCGTTTGACGGTCTGAATGGCCCATGCTCCATTGTCGCGTGTGCGCCAGGCAAAGTCTTTCAGCGAGGCCACGGCGCCATGGGCGGTCCAGTTCACCATGTCGGTGGTCGACCACAACAGCCAGTCGTACATGAAGAATCCAGCCGAGGAACGCTCGTCGGGGTCGATAATCTCGTCGGGCGACGAGTCGTGCGAGGTGTATAGGAACAACGTGTCGCCCACCACCAGCGGTGAGGGGTCGGCCGTATATTTGGTTTGCAGGATGGGCATGTTCACCTGTTCCAGTGCGCGCATCTCCCACCAGTCGAAGTTGAACAGCTTAGGTCCTTTGCGCCCTTTGAAGACTAGAAATAGGTCGTGCGTGCCCGATACCCGTGCCGTCAGGTCGGTGGTCAGCGTCTGCCATTGCTCCCATCCGCCGGTGCCTGGTACGGCCAGGCAGCCCAGCTGTTGTCCGCCGATGCTGTCGATGTGTATTTCTATCTGTCCGCCACGCAGTCCGCTGGCCACCCGTGCGGTGAATGTCCTCGGCAGTTTGTTGCCAAAGGCCACCTGCTGCAGCTTGATGTAGTCGCCCTGGTGAATGTCGGTGACATAAACGCCCACCTGCTCGTTCTGTTCGGTCTTCACCCCTCGCGAGAAAGCCATGGTCTCGGCCTCCACCCGGCAGTAGGGGTTGAACGTGGCAATGGCGCTCACGCCCTTGTCGGTAGGCATGATGGTGGGAAACGAGCCGTCGGGCAGATAGCTGAACTCCTCGACGGCCACGCTGCGCCCGAATCCTCCGCCCTGGGGCAGCTTGCCGGTATGATAGAAGAAATAGGAGTGTCCCTGATAGTCGGCCACGCCGCAATGGTTGGTAAACGAGTTGGTGTCTGTCAGCGGCATCACCTCGCCCATGTATGTCCACGGGCCAGTGGGGTGGGGTGCGCTGCTGTAGCTGATGTGCTCGGGCACTCCGCCGGCGGCATAGAGCAGGTAGTAGCCTCTTCCCTTGGGCTTTTTCATTAGCCAGGGACCCTCCACATAGCTGTCGCGGTATTGTTTGCCTTTTTCGCGTTTGTCCATGGAGGGTCCTCCGAAGGCCTCCTCGGTCATGTCGATCATGCCCACCTCGCCCTCAAACGACACCATGTCGCGGTTTAGTCTCAGATAGTATATGCGCGGATTGCCCCACATCAGCCAGGCCTGTCCGTCGTCGTCGATCATCACCGTGGGGTCTATATGGTCCCACGAGCCATTCTCAAACAGCGGTTTGCCCAGTGCGTCGCGAAACGGCCCCGTGGGACTGTCGGCCACGGCCACGCCGATGGCCATGCCGTTCGACAGCCGCGAGTGCGCACACACATACCAATAGAACTTACCGTCGCGCTCGATGCACTGCGATGCCCATGCGCGGTCGTCGGCCCAGCTGAAACTCTCCAGCGCCAGCGGCGAGCCATGGTCGGTCCAGTTCACCATGTCGCGGGTGCTATATACCCGCCATTCCTGCATCCAGAAAAAGTCGGCACCATCTTCGTCGTGCCCGGTATAGACATACATTGTGCCGTTGTGTACCAGCGGGGCAGGGTCGCTGGTGCACCATGTCTGCACAAAAGGGTTCTGTGCCGCCACCACGACGGGGGCGACACAGAGAAAAACGGATATCAATATTTTATTCATCATCATTTTTGAACAATAGTGGGGACATCCCATGCTGTGCTCATGCTCATCATTTGAACAATAGTGGGGCCATCTGGTAGAGGCTGCGTCGCCATGTCAGGAACTCGTGGGCGGTGCCCTCAGATACGTAACCCACGGCGTTCAGTCCTGCGGCCTTCAGCCGTTCGGTAGACTGGCGGATGGCATCGGGACGCTCTTTCGAGCCGCAGCTTTGGAAGATGAGGCGTACCTGACGCGGGTCTTTGATGTCGGCAGGCTCGTATTGGCCGCCGCTCAGCAGGCCGTAGTAGCCAAACACCTCCGGACGGCGCAGGGTGATGAGCTTGGTTTCGAATCCGCCCATCGAGAGTCCTGCCATGGCGCGGTGCTGCTTGTCGGCCTTAGTCTGGAAGTGGGCGTCGATATAGGGCACCAGCTCGTCTACCAGCACGCGCTCGAAGTCTTCGGCCGTGAACTCACGTATGCGGCCAAACTTCACGTCGTTGGTCATACCGTAGGTCATCACGATGATGAAGGGCACGGTTTTCCCCTCGGCAATGAGGTTGTCCATAATCAGGTTGGCATGTCCCTGTCGGCTCCAGGCAGTCTCGTCCTCGCCCCATCCATGCTGCAGGTAGAGCACGGGGAATCGCTCTTTCTTGTTCTTGCCGTAGGTGGGCGGGGTGTAAACCATGGCGCGGCGCACGGTGTTGGTGCTGGCCGAGGGGAAGAGCACCTGCTGCACCCGTCCGTGGGGCACGTCCATGCGGCAGGCATAGAAGTCCTGGTCGTGGGCGGGTATCTCGATGCCACTCTCCCAGCGGCACGAGCCGTAGTAGTTCTGTGCGCCCGGGTCGTTGAGTGTTCCTCCGTCAACGGTCAGGTGGTAATAGTGGAATCCCTCGTCCATGGGCCCTTCGGTGGTGCCCACCCACGATCCGTCGTAGGTCTTGTGCAACTTTGTGCCGCCACGTCCGCCCAGTCCCAGGCTCACGGTGATGGCTTTGGCATCGGGGGCCTCGACGCGGAAACGCACGTATCCCTGCGAGTTCACCTGCGGATATGGCTGTCCGGGCTGGTTCTTCGTCGACGGTTTGAAGTCGTCCTTCACTCCCTCTATGGGGCGGAAGGCAAACTGCGGGTTGAACGGCGGGCGCTGCATGTTGCGGTTGGGGCGCCGTGCCGGTGCCTTGGGTAGTTCCCACTTGGCAGGCAGCATGTTCTTAATCACGTCGTAAGCCTGCTTGGGACGGTAGTCGGTGTCGAAGGGCAGCGGATAGTTAGCAGCGCCGAGCCACGAGTCGCGGTCGGAGAGATTCCAGAACGTCACACAGTCCACCACATCCTTATGCTTGCGGAACACGCTGAACACGCGGGCATACTGGTCGGCCAGGTGTTGCTTGATGGAGTCGCTCACGTTGACACCCTCACGGCTGAAGCGCAGCTGTCCGCCCATCTCGGTGTTCACCCGGATGTCGAGCTCGGTGACGTGGATGTGCTTCACCACCTTCTTGTAGAGCGTCAGGGCTTTGTCTACAGCCTCCTCAGTGGGGCCGTAGATATTATAGTGGCCCTGCATGCCAATGCCGTCGATGGGTACTCCGGCCTGCTTCATGGCCTTCACCATATTATATATGCGCTGGCTCTTCACGGGGTCGCACTCGTTGTAGTCGTTGTAGAACAGCAACGCCTTGGGGTCGGCCTCACGGGCATACTGGAACGCCTTGGCTATGAACTCGTCGCCGCAGAGCTTATACATGGGGCTCTGGCGGTAGGGGTCAACGGCATTGGGGTCGTCGGTCATGGCCTCGTTCACCACATCCCAGCAGTAGACCACATCCTTGTAGCGGTTCACCACGGCATGGATATGCTTGCGCATGCGCTCGTAGAACACCTCTTTGGTGGGGTTGTCGTCATACATCCACTTGCCAATCTGCGAGTGCCACATCAGGCAGTGGCCGCGCAGTTTCAGTCCGTTTTGCCGGCAGAAGTTGGCAATGCGGTCGGCTCCCTCCCAGTTGTATACACCCTCTTTTGGTTCGGTGGGCTCGGGTTTCATGTCGTTCTCGGCGGTGATGCTGTTGAACTCGCGTTTGATGAGTTCCATCTGTTCCGTCTGGCTGATGTTACGCTGGTTCACGGCCACGCCTATCATGAAATAGTTCTTGTAGGCATCCTTCAGACCTTGTGCCTGCACGTTTGCCGTCAGGGCCAGCACCACCAGTGTCAGCATTGTCTTCATCGTTGTTGTCTTCATTTTTGCATTGTGTTTGTTATTGTTGTCAATCATTCCGACGACAAAGATACAAACAAAAAGTGACAGCCCATGGTGTGATATGTATCACATATTATAGGATTTGTTACATGCCCCTCGGGTCTATGCCAAAAGAGTTGCTACATGCCAGCCCGGCCTTCGCGAAAAGAGGCGATGAGCCGCTCCACGCCCTGGCGTATCGACTGCAGGCCGAAGTCGTCGGGGCGCAACTGACCGATGGGAATCCACAGTGCATCCTCGGCATCGTCCATGGCATGCACCTGCGTGGTATCCTCCACGTCGCAACGGAAAAACATGTCGAGTGTATGGATGATGATGCCGCTGTAGCGGTAGAGATTGGGCAGGCTGAACAGATAGGTGGCACGGCTCACGCTGAGTCCCGTCTCCTCTTTCACCTCGCGGCACACCCCTTCCTCGGCCGTCTCGCCCATATCGGTGAAACCGCCCGGCAAGTCGAGCGTGCCCTTGGCGGGGTCTTTCTTGCGGCGCACCACCAGCAGCTCGTCGTTTTCGTTGACGATGAAAGCCACGTTGGCCGCACTCGGATTCCCGTAGTAGGTGAATCCGCAGTCGCGGCATTTCTTGCTCTTGAAGTTGTGCGTCTCGAAATGGCTGCTGCCGCACACCGGGCAGTAGGCAAAACGCTCTAGCGGATGGCTCATTCTGCCACCTCCTCATCGTCGGCTTTGCTGCCTTTCTCGAGCGCCTCGCGCAGCATCTTCTTGTCGAAGGTGAACACGTGTCCGAACAGTCCCACCGACAGCAGCTTGTTCTCCTCGCCCATGCGCACATGCGTGGTGTTAAAGAGGTAGTAGTTGTCCACCTTCAGTTTGCTGTTCAGCGCCGTTTCGATGGCGCTGTTGACGATGCTCTTGCCGATGCGGGTCAGTCCGTTGTCCTTGAACCCACGGTTCTCGGCCTCCTCGTCAACCAGTTCCTTCACGGCTTTCATCATAGCCTCTTTGTGCGCCCGTTTGTCGGGCACCGTTTGTGTCATCAGTATGGCCACCAGCAGAATGATGACCAGGGTTAAAAGCTTTTTCATATGTTGTTATTTAAGTTTCGTTTCTTCAAGGGTGCATTTTTTCCGAGGGTGCGAGGGTGCGAAGGTACGAGGGTGCGAGATTTGCCTCGGTTGTTGAGATTCTCGAGTAGCTGCTCGCGAAAACAAAGGTATTCTCGTACCTTCGTACCCTCGTACCCTCGTACCCTCGAAATGTAATCATTTATCAATTATCTACTGCCATTTATCTGTGCGGAAGGGGAACAGAGGCAGTCCGGCGGCATTCTTCAGGTTGCCCACCTGGAAGTTGCGGAAGCAATAGCGCACCGCCACGGGCTGTTTCACCTCGGGCGACGTGATGCTGATAGTCTCGTCCCAATAACCGCCGCCAGGCCGCCAGAAGTGCTCGGCCTTGGCGGGGTGGAACACGCGGTCGGCACCGGCCACCTCAAACCCCTCGATGTCCTCGAAGCGGCTGATGGCGCCCAGCGTGTTGTCCAGATGAATGTGCACCGTGTCGCCCACAATCTTCATGTCCTTCAGCGAGGGACTCATGCAGCCCAGTTGGCTCATGCCGTAGGTCTTGTTCAGCGCCAGGAAAGCCAGTCGCTGTCCCACCTGCCGTTTCTGTGCGGGGTGTATCTGCTTGCTCTCGTAGGGATATACCAGGTCGTTGGTGCATACCAGTCCGCTGTTGGGAATGATCTGCGAGGCCCTGTATTGCTGCTCGCGCAGGCGGGCACCCCAGTCGCCCTTCACGTCGTCGTACCAGTAAGGGGCAATCTCTACAAAGTAGAACGGAATCTCGCCCAGTCCGAACTGCGCGCGCCACTGGTCCACCAGTAGCTTCATGCGCTCGCTGTACTGGTTGCCCGGGTCGCCCACGTTCGAGCATCCCTGATAGTAGAGAATGCCCTTCACCGTGTAGTTCAGGATGGGGTTGAACGTGCCGTTGCCCCACAGCATGGCGCGGTGGTAGTCCCATTGCGGCTTAAAGTTCACGATGCCCATCGAGTCGGTAGGCTCCTGCGTGTATTTCTCCAGGTTCTCTTTGGTGAGCCAGCTCTCCACGCGCGAACCTCCCTTGTTGGCCATGATCAGTCCCACCGGCACGTCGAGGGCGCGGTTCACGGCCTGCGCAAAGAAGTAGCCAGTGGCCGAGGCGTCACCCACGGTCTGTGCGTTCACCTCTTTCCACTCGCACTGGGCGTCGTCTTGCGGCTGCATGCGCATGATGCTGGGAATCTTCACGAAGTGAATGCCGCGGTACTGCCGGGCATTGAGCACCTCGTCGTTATAGCCGTCTACAGGACAGTTGCCGAAGCCCTTCACAGGCATCTCCATGTTGCTCTGTCCGGCACACACCCACACCTCGCCCGCGAGCACATTGCGCAGCGTGAGCGGCTCGCCGTCGTCGAAGGTAATCTGCAGCGGTGTGTAGCTGGCCGCGGGAGTCTTCACCCTGACCATCCACCGGCCGTCTTTGGCAGCCTTTTCCGAATAGACGGCGTCCGACCACGACACGCTCACGCGCACCGTCTTCCCGGCCTTGGCCCAGCCCCACAGACGGGCCTCGGTGTTTTGCTGTATCACCATGTTGTCGCACAGGATGTGCGGCAGCCTTACCTTTGCCTGCACGCCCGTCGTCACAAGGGCGAGCAGTGCCATCATTGCCATTCGTTGGAAGTTCCTCATTGTTTTGTGTCTTTATTTATTTTTCACCTTTTCACACTTTTGCCCTGCAATATTACAAAAAAATAGCTATCTTTGCAACTGATTGGCAAAAAAAGTAATAAATACATAAGAAATAAGAACCTCATGAAGACATTCAAAACCTTGGTGACGATGTGCCTGCTGGCATGCTCGCTCACCGCAATGGCACAAAAACCATTCGACATGCAGTTGTGGCAGGGAAAGCCTGCTGTGAAGAGTTCCGACAAGGCCGACACCGCCCGTGTGCGCGTCTATCTGCCCGATGCCAAGCGTGCCACGGGGCGCGCCGTGGTCATCTGCCCTGGTGGAGGCTACTCCCATCTGGCCATGGATCATGAGGGCTACCAGTGGGGGGCCTTCTTCAACAACCTCGGCATTGCCGCTATCGTGCTGAAATACCGCATGCCCCACGGGAAATATGAGGTGCCTATCTCCGATGCCGAAGAAGCCATGCGGCTGGTGCGCCGCAATGCCGCCAAATGGCACATCCGCGCTAACGACGTGGGCATCATGGGATTTTCGGCCGGAGGTCATCTCGCCTCCACCATTGCCACCCATGCCGTCAAGGATGCCAAGCCCGACTTCCAGATTCTCTTCTATCCCGTCATCACCATGGATCCGGCCTACACCCACAAGGGCTCGCACGACAACCTGCTGGGCAAAGACGCCAAGAAGAAACTGGAAGATAAGTACAGCAACGACATGCAGGTGACGCGTGTCACCCCCCGTGCCTTCATTGCCCTGAGCGACGACGACCATGCCGTGGTGCCCGCCAATGGCGTGAACTACTACATAGAGTGCTACCGTCACGACGTGCCCGCCTCGCTGCATGTCTACCCCTCGGGAGGCCACGGCTGGGGCATCCGCGACAGTTTCAAGTATCATGTGGAGATGGAGCTCGAGTTGCGTGCCTGGCTGCAGAGCTTCTAGAATCCGACCGAGCAGAAAAATTCGTGTTTAATTCATGGTAATTCGTGTGAACAAAGAAAGAGCTCCCGGCTCAGTAGGATTTGCAATCCGACTGCACCGGGTATGAGCATTTGTAAAGGGGCAAAATGCTGACCGCAAGCGAAAATTTTCACTGCTCCATGCAAGGTTTTGGCTGACAGCTGTGTTATCAAAAGAAAACGAAGATATGAGAAAACGAATACAGAAACTGGCAGCAGGCATGCTCGTGCTGATGGCCGCAAGCATGCTCATGGTGAGTTGCTCGTCAGACGAAGACGACCTGCGTCATCATTTGGTGGGCTATTGGGAGGGCGAAAGCCCTGCCGATTTCGCAAACATGCGCGGTGGTTATTATTTCTCACCCGATGGAGAGGTCATTGGTTGGGTAGCCTCGGGCGACTCCCGCTGGGAGACCCCACAAGGCAGGTGGTCAATCTCCGGCGATCGTGTGGAGATGGAACCCTATGATGTGCATCCCGATCAAATGTACTCTTCCGTAGTGTCAGTATCCGAGAAGCGCCTCGTCGTGCGCGAGTTTGGCGGTTTGGCAGGCATCCCTTACGAGAAAGGCACCGACTACATCTATCACAAATTGAAAAAGGCTCCCGGCACATTGGTGGACTAGTTTGTTGTTAGCGAATATATCCTGAGGTTAGCCAATGGCTTTGGACATTAGAAAGAGTATTCAACAAAACAACAACAATTAAAAATAGGGACCAGATATAGTAAACCTACAATAAAAATAAGTTCTAACCAAATCAACCAAACTTACAATTAAGACTAAAAGTAGTCAACCAAAATCGTTAACTACAAACAAAAAATGTTAAAACTCAGTACCAAAATCAAGTCCGAGTTTTGGTACTGCCAGTACCAAGCGTTGGTACGCACGCTACCAAACAGCGGTAGCCAGGCTACCAAACTTTGGTAGGCAGGCTACCAGTCATTGGTACGCACGCTACCAAACGTCGGTATGACTACAAGTACAAGTCATCGGTGGCATATTAGCAAAATAGACATAGTGAGAGTGATGTCTCTATTGGAAAAGTAAGCAAAAAGAAGAGACAGGAGAATTACTCTTGCCTCTTCTTTTTGTTTATTTCTAATTCTTGATTATTTCAGCCCGTCAGTCTCAGAGCAGCGACTGTATCTCGGCATTCAGGTCTTTCATCTGGATGTCGCGCTTGTGCAGCGTGTTGGTACGGTCCACCAGGAAGTAGGTGGGGATAGACTGAATGTTGTAGTTGACGAGGGTGGCCGAGTTGCTGCCGTTCGCGTCGCGTACGCATATCCAGGGGAGGGCGGCTGTCTGCGTCTTCCAGAAGTGCTCGTCGGAATCGATAGACACCTGGTAGATCTCGAAACCACGGTCGTGATACTTGTTGTAGAGGTCGCGCAGCATCATGATGCGCTCGGTGGACTCGCTGGTGGCGAAGAGGTGGAAGTCGAGCAGCACCACCTTTCCTTTCAGGTCGGTGAGGTGGCGCACCTGTCCTTTGTTGTCGGGCAGGGCGATGTCGAGGATGTTGGCCGTGTTCACTTTCGAAGCCTCAATCTGCAGGTCCTGGTTGCGTGCCTCGACGAGGCGCTGGTTTTTCATTCCCTCGATGGCGATGTTGTGCAGGTTCTTACCGCGCAGGGCCTCGGGGTAGTAGGTGTCCCAGCTGGTGGCCACGGCTCCGAACACCTTGATGTCGTCGGCATTCTGCCGGGGATTGAAGATGAGCTGGTTGCCGAGTGTCTGGAAGAGTGCGAAGTAGGCGTATGCCTTCATGGGCTCCACGAAGATGTAGTTGCGCTTGATGTCTTCTTTGTAGGCGTTGACAATGCGGCTGATGCTGTCGGCAGTCTGGTCGATGCCCATGGTGGGGTTACGCTGAATGGCTATGGCGCGGTTGAGCAGGTCTATCTGCTTGAGCGACAGCTCTTTGATTTTCTGACAGTTGGCACTGCCCTCTACCTCGTAGTTGGTGGCCATGGTGGGGTAGGATGCCTTCACGGTGACGGTCTCGGTAGAGTCGATGGATATGTTGATGATCTGGTTGGCGATGCGCAGGCGGTAGAACTCGGGTGCCTCGGTGGCAGCCTCGCTGAAAGCGAACTCGCCGTTGTCGCCGAGTTTCACTGAGTCGAGTACCACGGCGCCTTCTTTGAGGCTCATGTTCTCGAAGTAGAGCACCGAGTCTTTTGCGTCGCTAATCGTACCGTTCACCTGAAATTTCTTGCCTGTGCACGAGGCGATGGCCAGTGCCGCCATGGTGAGGGCGGCTGCTTTCAAAATATTTTTCATCATGCTTATGTGTTTCTGTTTTTGCGTGCAAAGATAATAAAAACTGTGTGCAGAACAAAATAAATGCGTATTTTTTTCCCTTTCCGCTTTGTGTGGGGAAACAAAAAACGGGATGGGAACGAAAATAAATGGCCGTTTATTCGTTTATTCATTATAAAATAGGTGAATTTGCACCCGATTTTGACAAGAAAGGCTTGTTAAAACACTTTTTTTTAGATGTTTGCCGTGGCTGTGGAACCTCGCCGACCTCGCCGAGCTGGGATTCATCGTGGTGCAGGTCGACGGCATGACCACCTCGTTCCGCTCCAAGGAGTTCGAGGAGGTGTGCTACAAGAACCTGAAAGATGCCGGACTGCCCGACCGCATCGCATGGATCAAGGCAGCCGCCAGCCGCTATCCCTATATGGACATCAACCGTGTGGGCATCTATGGCTGTTCGGCAGGCGGACAGAATGCCCTTACTGCCGTGCTCTTCCATGGCGATTTCTATAAGGCCGCCTATGCTGCCTGTGGCTGCCATGACAACCGCATGGACAAGATTTGGTGGAACGAGCAGTGGATGGGATGGCCCGTAGACAGCACCTACGCTGCCTGCTCGAACACCGTGAATGCATGGCGGCTGAACAGACCGCTGATGCTCGTGGTGGGCGAGATGGACGATAACGTAGACCCTGCCTCTACCATGCAGGTGGTCAATGCGTTGCAGCGTGCCAACAAAGACTTCGAACTGGTGGTTCTGCCGGGTGCCCGCCATACCATGGGCGAGACCTTCGGCGAGCACAAACGCTTCGACTTCTTCGTCCGCAACCTCCTCGGTGTGCAACCACCTAAGTGGAGCGACATCAAAAGAAGGTAGTAGATTGAAGATTGAGGATTGAGAATGATTGGAGCAGCGAGTGTCAGCAAGCTTGCTTGATTGACCGAGTCGTGACAATCATCGCCAAAGGCAATTGAGAATGATTGGAGCAGCGAGTGTCAACAAGCTGGATTTCCAATTGATGCCTAATTGTGTCTTATACTGGAATAACTTG
>DEJV01000040.1 GCA_002353525.1 Prevotella sp. UBA2739 | reverse complement strand
GCCCAGATGGCGGAATCGGTAGACGCGCTGGTCTCAAACACCAGTGGGGCAACCCGTGCCGGTTCGACCCCGGCTCTGGGTACTTTTTAGAGTACTTTTGCAAGATTCTCAAAGTAAAGTAAGATGCTGTAACACAATAAGTTATAGCATCTTTCCATTTTACCTGTTGCCTCTCTGGGTTGCCAAAGGGTTGCCAATCTTAACAGGGTTGCCAATTATTTGCCCGTTTTAGCCTCATCTGTGGCATCACTCTAACAAGCATCAAGGAAAAGAAAAGAGGTGCAAGTGTTTCTCAACACTCACACCCCAAACCAAAAGATAAGTTGTGTACTTATCGGGTGCAAAGGTAGGCATTTTCTTTCAGATTTTGGCTTTTTCCTGTTTATTTTAGCCTCAACCTCTGTGATAACCTACCCTTTACCCCTGCTTTTACCCCTTTATTCTGCTTTGTTCTTTGGTCTACCCCTCTTGACAAACAAGCAATCTGCAAGATAATACTTGTTTTCATTTGTTGCACTTGGCACAAGCAACTTATTTCTTACTGCAACATTAAAAGCCCATCCACTTAGCTGCTCTCTCCACTTTTGAGGCCAACTAAGAAAAGCCCTGCCATCATGCTCAAACCAATATCTTACACTCTTCTCATCCTCTTGGTAGTTCCTTGCAAACTCTTCATCAGAGGCATACATTTGAAGGAGTGCCTTAACATCTACCACACTAAAAGAGCAACTTAATTTAATCTCATCACTCTTAAAATTGATTTTCTTTTCTCTTATTACTGCCATAACTCAACCTCATAATTTTTCCTGTTACAAATATTGTAAACAAATTCACCCTTATTATAAGGCATTACACATAAGCCCCTACATTCCTAAACTCATCATCCAACTCTTTAACCAACTCATCTGTAATAGTCAAGTTGGCCTTGCTTGCAGCCTTTTCAATTCTCTCTTTCAGTCTAAGATAACTATTTCTATCCTTGAAAACTCCTGCACTCTTCAACTCTTCCACAAAGTCATTCACTTGATCTTGGCCTTGCCCTGTCAGGTTTATCAATCTGCCAACAAAGCAATCAAAGCCATCTGTAACTGTCTTTATCTCACTCATTGCATTATCCTTTAATCTGTTCATTTTTGATATAGAGAAATAAGTATTTTGAAAACGCTGCATCACCATCTTGTAAAATTGGCGGTCGCTTAGTGTTGAGGCTGTCACCTCTGGCACTCCTAATTGGTAAGGCAATCGGCCATCTAACCTAATCTCACACCTCAACAAATTGGCATCCTGTAGCCCTTGGGGTATCTCCATCTGCTTTCTTTTGGCATCTGCTATCTTATCATAGTAACAGAATGTCTTTGGCTGCTCCTTGCCCCGGTGTTTATAGTAGAGGGTTGTTTGGTTAAATCGGTAACGCTGTAGTCTTGGCATACTGCCCAACCTGTCAAGATAGTCTTTAACCTGGTGCCTCATAGCAAAGCAACAGCCAAACTCAAAGCCTGTAACTTTAGCCTCATCTAAAGGCAAGTGCAAAGTATCTTCAATCTTACTTATTGCCTCTCTGGCACTCTCTCTATCCAAAGGATAAATATTTGAGCCATACAGGTACTTTGGTAAACTCCCAACAATAGACAAACCGCCAACATAGAGGCTCACTTTCAACCCCTGCAAACTGCCAAAGGTTCTAACCTCACCTGTCTTTAGGTCGGTCTGCTCTCTGGCCTCATCCAATAATGATGCAATATTGGGGTACATCTCCCCAATATCACACCTATCAATCCACAACTTAACTTTGTCATACATAGCGTTACAAATTTTGTAAACAACTCACCCCTTATTATAAAGTAACTGCCTGTTTTCTCAACTGCCCTAAAGCCTCATCAAAGCCCCCCATCATTAACTGCTTGCAATAAGCAGAAATCATCAACTTACCACCCTCTATCACAATCAACTCAAAGGCACTTGGTTTTATCTGCTCTGGCGGTATCTCTGTATTATCGTCATAGTGGACTACAAATAAAAAACCATCATTCTTGCAAGGAAAGAGGGGATTAGGCTTGTTCTTACTGCTGTAAGATGGTCGTGGGTCTGGGTAGCCAAAGCAATAACCACTCATCTTACCATCTTGCCAATAATCTTTCAGTCCTGTAAAATTAAGACTGCCTTTGGCTTGCAGCCTCATTGGTGGGGTACTGCTCTTATCGTCTTTGTCCTTTTGCATAAAGTACATTGAAACTTTACCATCCCTGCCTTTTAACTCTTCCATTTCTGGCATAAAGCCTGCCTCTTTAATAATAGTGTACTTTGGTGTGCCACCATTATTTCTATTATACACTAACAGGGCATAATATTTAATTCTTGGAGTATTCATTTTTTGCCTCCTTTCTTACTTAGTTTCTGTGCTTGTGCCTCTAACTCATCATCTGTTGCAACTCTCTGGCTCTGCATCCAAGCCTCTATCTCTTTCCTGTTGAAAAAACACATCTTACCTGTAGGGCTTTTGAAATGGGGTATCTGTCTTGTCATAGTCCACTTATATAAGCAACTCTTACTTACTCCAAGATACTTTGCAGCCTCATCACTTGTTAGCACCTCTTTTGTGCAAAATATAGTATTAGCCGTTATAAGGTCGGCCACCTCTTTAAGTTCCTCTGTCATATATCATTTTTTTAGAGGTTTTGGCTTTCTGGTAGCGTGTGTAAGTCCACTACCTTATTTGCCTTAATCTCATAACTCTGGGGCTTACACTCCTAATCCCATTGTTTAGAAATCAAGTGCAAAGGTAGGCACAAAATCAAAAGAAAAAAAGTGATATTTGGTGTCCCTATTGGTGTCACTACATATCACCAAAAAAGCAACCCTGTTAAGAGTTGCTTGCTGTTATTCCTGCAATAGTTCATCTACTTTCTCATACCCTCTGGGCTTGCCATCACCTGTTTTGTTTAATACAAGCCTATTTAGGTCTTTGCTTAATCTGGTTTCTCCAAACATTAAGCAATACTCTTTGTCTGGAAACACCCCACCCTCTTTCAGAAAGTGCCCCAAGAAATAAACTAATTGGGCTTTAGTCCACTCTTTCTTATTTATTCTGTAGCCATCATCTTTCTTTTGAAGATACCCTTTTTCAATGGCTTTTTTGCAATAGTAATGCAAGTCTTTTGTTTGCCCCTCTGCTGCCTGTTGAGGCTCTTGCCTAGTACTTGGCTGCAACTCTATTTCTGTGGCCTCCTGTGGCTTGTACCCAACAAAATTGCACACACAATCAAGCATCTTGGAAACATCACCCACAATAACATTTGCCCATTGTGCTATTGTTTGCAAACTTACCATCACATCTGCTGCATTGCCCTCACTCCCATATATGGCTGTAAAGGCTTTAAGCATCTGCCTGTTGTTATCTGGGTTATCCTTACTCGGTATCTCAAAAATAGCCTCATCAAAAAAAGGAAAGTAAGAGGGTGCAAAGTTTGGATCATCACTCAACTCAAAGAAAGCGGTTCTAAGCCTCCCTCTATATTCTGCCTCCTTGCCATCACCTACCAACTCTCTTTTTATCTGGGCTACTGCTACCCCTGCATAGTCCATCACTTTTAGTTGAGTATTGTGTATTGTGTCTAAAGTCCACCTTTGCAAAATCACACTATCCTCATAGTTGGCAAATATACTCAATATCCTGCCAACCTCATCAATTATATCTTTGTATCGGTTTATTGCTATCATATCAACTGAAAAATAAAAAATTTCTGTGAGAGGTCAATAGCACCTCTGCAAAGTGCAAGGGGGGGGGTGTACCCCCTATTGCTTAACCTTGCATTTGCTGTGGGTGTTCATTGATAGCATTTACCAACTCATTGTATTGTGCCAACACCATCAGCACTAAACCTTTATCTTCTTTGTTGAGGTCAAAAGATTTTTGTAATACTGCAAAGGCATCTGCAATAGTTGCCTTGCAACCAAAGTATAAATCTGGGTCTTGCAGTTCTTCAATCTTCTCAACTGCTCTTTCTGATAATGTAACCTGTTTCATAATGGCAAATATTTAATAATGATAACTAATAGCCTCACCCCTCCATCAGTTTACTAAGTTCTGTCATTGCTCGCTTTTTCTGCTCATCCACAACTCGGGTGTATCTCTCTGTATATTTCAAACTGCTGTGCCCCATCATTTCTTGCACAACTCTAACACTAAAGCCTTTCTGGGCTGCTGTCGCTGCCATATTTGTTCCAAAAGAGTGCCTTGCACAATGCCAAGTAATATGTTTGTCTATTCCTGCCCTCTTAGTCCATCTTCTAAGGGCTTTAAGGCACATTGTATGGCTTGGGAGAGTAAACACTAAGGCATCCTTATCTTGGCTCTCTGGCTCTTCTCCTAACAGGGCTAACAGGCTATCGGTAAGTGGCAAAGTAACCCTGCTGTGCTTGCTGTGGCCTTTGGTCTTGTTCTGCTCATAAGCAAGTAATCTGTTGGCAAAGTCAAAGTTGCCAAAGGTCAAATCTCTCACATCACAAAACCTCATACCTGTATAGAGGCAAAAGATAAAAGCATTTCTTATCTCTGGGTTCTCTCCTGTGTAGTGAGTTGCCATTAACTGCCTCTCTTCTTCTGGGCTTAGAAAGTCCTTAACAATGGCATCCTCATCTATTGTTATAGTGATACTCTTACCCTCTTCATTAACAAAAGGTCGCTGATAATTGATATTGCATTTAATGGCACAAGCCTTATACACTTTCTTAAACCTCTGGTAGATACTCTTTGCACCCTCGCCCACACTTCTACTCTGTAGGTACTCTGTAAAAGCCTCAACCATTTCACTTGTAACCTGCTCTGGCTTTATCTTCTGCTCATAAATGTTATACTCTGGGGTATCTCTAAGAAAGTCCTTAAAACGCTGCAAAGCAATCTGTATCATCCTAACATCTTTCTTAGTGTAGGCATTAAGGTACTCTTGGAAGAAAACAAGAAAGTTGATGCTTACTTTCTTTTTCTTCAAAGCCTCTTTCTTGTCCTCATCTTCAACGGCATTGGCTTTCTCTCTTCTTATCTTGTCAGCCAAAGCAATGCCATCTTTGTACTCCTGTCTTTCTTTTGGGGTTCTGGGCTTTTGCAAGATGTAGATATTAAGCATTTCTCTTCTCTTCTGTTTCTTTGGCACCATCTTATCTTGGCTCTCACTATAAACCATTGTGTAACCAAAGTAATAATCAAGGAAGAGGCTAACCCTGCCATCACTCAACAACTTTGCACCCACTTTTGGGTTTGCCTGTCGGTCATTGCTAATAATGCAACTCTCACCAGCTTTTAGGTCTTTAATCGTTTTCTTATCCATAACTCACTTATCTTTTGGTTTCTGGGTACAAAGTTACAAAAAATATTCTGGGTTGCCAAACGGGTTGCCAAAAATATCACACTATAGGAAACTAAAAGATGTTAAGAGAAAACAGGGATATTTTATAACTACCTGTAAATAAGGGATTTTTATTTCTTTTTGCTTTTCTTGATTTCCTTTGATTTATAGGGTTGTGTATCGGCTCTGGGTACTTAGAACACCTTGTAAATCGTTGATTTACAAGGTGTTTTCTTTTTCCAAGGTGTTAAAAAGGCGTTAATTTTGAACATACGACAGAAAGTTGGTCAAAATTTAAACTGTTACTTCCCAGAAATCAGCTTTGTCTGAACATACTTAACGGAAACACTTTCCGCGCATAGCTTCAATTCACCTTTCTGATATAGTTGCCTAACGCTTATATTCTATATTCTATTCTTTCCAATTCTTTAAACATCGGAAAGAATTTGCTAGATTTAGAGCGTGTATCCTACCTCCTCAAAGAGGTCTTTCGAGATATCTTTCTATTGCTTTTATTCCAAAGGATATTTGTTAATCAGCGGTTTGAATAATGGTTGAGGATTTTCCTTATATTCTTCGTGAAAATTCCAAGAGACATCAAAGTAGTTGTCGTTTTTCTTGGCTTTAGACAAAGCCTTTTCCACCATGTCATAACACCATGGAGAATGGAAGGCTAAAAGCGCACGAAA
The DNA here is from genome assembly GCA_002353525.1 of Prevotella sp. UBA2739. Taxonomy (GTDB): domain Bacteria; phylum Bacteroidota; class Bacteroidia; order Bacteroidales; family Bacteroidaceae; genus Prevotella. Next base: position 39,575 of record DEJV01000040.1, on the reverse strand, counting down.
AGCAGCACTCATACACCCATTCTTGTCACTCGCATACAATATCTTTTGGCATTCGCGTTTGACCAACGGGATAAAGGCGTTATCAGGCCATGCTGCGACAGCATGTAATGAGGCTTTTAAGGTGTCTCGATAATTCCAGGGATCCTTGTTCCCCGCTTGTGAAAGCAATTGAATGATTTCTTGTTTCTCCTTTCCTTTGTGGTACTTTGCCAAAGCAACTAACGCCCAACAATCTTGTTTGTATAATTCACGAAGGCGATTCTCATTTTCTGGCTTGGCTGGTAAATCGTGATAAAGACTGTATGAATAATCGAACTTTGAGATGTTTTTGGAATACAGCAATGCGCTGTCAACACGTGCAAAATCCTCTTTGGAAACCTGATATTCATTATTATGTAACATGCTGATTCTGACATTGGAAACCCTGTCTGTTTGCGAGCAATCAAAGGTAGTGGTGACGATCATGGTAGTATCCTCAATGTTGGAAATAGCCAAGTCCACTGCCTCATGCGGATATTTTGACAATAGTGCCCTGAAAGCTATCAAACGCTTTAAAGGATCTTGATGGGAAGTGGCCATTTCTTTCATTTCTTCCAATGTGGCATAGGTTGACAGGCTGTCAGAAAGCAACCACTGCCTGGAAACGCTCCCATCCATCATCGTCCTAGACAGATAAAATCCCTCTTTTGCACGGACTCCGACTTTTTGTTCGGACCGATTCACTTTTGCCTTATCATTCTTTGTCTCTCCGTTATTTTGACAACTTGGCAACAATGTGAATAGAAAAGCAAAAAAGACACCAACTAAATTCCCATTCTTTGCGTTAATTTTCACACGCCCCTCTCCCTTCTTCCGATACAAATAGGCTACGGCGGCACCGGAGATGTTGTGCCACACACTGAAGATAGCTCCGGGGATGGTGGCGAGGGGATAGGCGGCAAAGTGGATGGTGGCCAAACTGCTGGCCAGACCAGAATTCTGCATGCCTACCTCAATGGAAATGGCACGCTTTCTGGGTTCGGAAAGGCGGCACAGCCAGCCTATGAGATAGCCGATGATTAGTCCGAAAATGTTGTGGAGCATGACTACGACAATAATCAGCAGTCCTCCCACCAACAGCTTCTCATGGTTTGCAGCAATGATGATGGCCACAATGAAGGCGATGGCCATCGACGAGAATGCCGGAAGATAGTCGGTGACGCTCTCGGTGAACTTTGGCCACAGCCACTTCACCAGCCACCCAACCACGATGGGTACGATGACTACCCAGAGAATGCTGAGGAACATGCTCGCCACATTCACGTCGACGCTCTTTCCGGCTAAGGCCCATGTCAACAAAGGTGTGAGGAAGGGAGCCAGCAGCGTGGAGACACCCGTCATGCCCACCGAGAGAGCCAGGTCGCCCTTGGCCAGATAGGTGATGACGTTTGAGGCCGTTCCACCCGGACAACAGCCCACCAGCACCACGCCCAGTGCCAGCGCATCGTCGAGTTGGAAGAGGCGCGCCAAGGCCCATGCCAACAGAGGCATCACGGTGAACTGAGCCAGGCACCCTATCATTACATATTTCGGGCGGCTGAACACAATCTTGAAGTCGTTGAGGTTGAGCGTCAGTCCCATGCCAAACATCACCAGGCCCAGTAGATAGTTGATGATTCTGGTGGGCACTTGCGCCAGCGTATGAGGGAACACCATGGCCAACAGCGCTGCCGCCAACACCAGCAGGCCCATGTATTCGGAGATGTAATGACAGAGTTTTTTCATATCACTTGAGCTTCAAAGGTTTAGAAATACCTCTATTTTGAATGGTTTCTTACCATCCCTCGGGCAGAACGATATTCTCGACGCCGTGAGCCTCGGCAAAGAGGGGTGAGATCTCATCGTCGGTGAATCCGGCGATGCCGCAGCCAATACGGGTGACAAGGAACGTAAGCTCCTGATGCTCACGGGCAAAGGCAATGAACTCATCCACATAAGGACGAATGGTGTCCACACCGCCTTGCATGGTGGGAATGGCATAGCTGCGGCCCTGCAGTCCGACGCCCTGTCCCATGATGGCACCAAACTTGCGGTAAGCCACATAGGCGGCGCCACCGCCGTGCATGCCTCGCAGGTTGCTGCCGAAGACAAAGATTTCTCCTGGAGCCAGTTGCTGAATAAACTCGGGTGTTGTTCTTTTCTTTTCCATACTTCTCTTTTTTGAAACGATTGATGGTAGTTCCATTCTTTCGGCAGCGCCCATCGGCATCGGCATTGCCTCTGTAAGGACAGCCGACTCGACATCCATCACCTCGGGCATGTCGAAGTCCATGTCGAAATTCTGCTTGAAATAAGGGATGATATAGTTTGCTTTCAGCGCATTGAAGCGTTGCGAAACGGCCGAGGGGGTGACGCCCATCTGTGCGGCCACATCCTTGGCCTTGAATCCGTTCACCAACAGCATGATGAGAATGGTGCGCGAGTGGCGGTCGAGATGGGCAGAGTCGCAAATCTCGAATATCAGTTTATTGAAATTCAACCGCAGGTCCTTACTGGTATCAAACGACTTAAGATAGTCCTCGAAGGTGAGCGATCCGTATTCGCGCTTATACCATTTCAGGGCGTCAAGCACAATGAACCGAAAGCCGTTGACCATCCATGTGCGCAGCGACACCTTGGGCGAACGGTCTTCCAGTGGTTTCCAATCGTGCTCCATCAGGTAGATGGCATACTGGTGGGCCAGCGACATGAAATCGAGATTTTGTTTTTTGCTCAGCGCATATCGCTTGTCGAACAGGTTATAGGCCACCCGACAGTATTCATAGAAATACTGCCTAAGTATCAGGCTGTTACCTACCCTGAATCCCTCTATGATTTCTTGGTCACTCAGCATCGTTGATGGTATTCTGCCACAAAAATACAAAAAAAATTTCATTCCCTGCTTCATTTTTCCGGATGATTGTCTTTAAAGATAATAAAGAGCGCATTCATTTAGTATTCACACTTTAAAAACAACAAGACAATGAAAAGAGTATTTAATTTGATTATCGTAGATGAGAGCGGATCGATGTCTGTGATTCGCAAGCAGGCTTTTTCGGGCATGAACGAGACCCTTTCTACTGTGAGAACCATGCAGCAGAAATACCCCGACACTGAACAGCATGTCACCCTGGTGACTTTCGACAGCGAGCACATGAAGTGGCACTTCAACGACGCACTGGCCAAAGACACCCACGACCTGGACTGGAAATCCTACAACCCATGTGCGGCCACGCCCCTCTACGATGCCATCGGCAAGACGGTTTCGAAGCTGAACAGCATGGTGGGCACCGACGACAATGTGCTGGTGACGATCATCACCGACGGCGAGGAGAACTGCTCGGAGGAGTGGACACTGAAGATGGTGAGCAACCTGATAGAGAAGCTGAAGCAGCAGAACTGGACGTTCACCCTCATCGGCACCGACAATCTGGACGTGCAGGGCATGGCCCACTCCATGCATATTGACGAACACCTGGAGTTCAAGGAGGACGAGGCAAGCACCGACGCCATGTTCGCTTGCGAGCGCGAGGCACGCATGAGCTACAACAAGCGTCTGGTCACGGGGGAAGCCCTGCCTAAGGGAAGCTTCTTCAAGAGAAAGAAATAGAGAATTGAAGTTTCGGAGGTACGAGGGTGCGGGGGCACGAAGGTACGAGAATACACTTATCTTCGTCATCAGCAGTTCCAAAATATCTCAGCGAGCGAGACTAATCTCGTACCCTCGCACCCACGTACCTACGTACCTTCGAATATCAAAGATGTATAACATCAGAAACTTAAATAGCGGACTCTTTTTCGGGGGTGATGCTCGAGCACAAGCTTGTAGAAGCACCCCCGGAAAAAGCTGTAATTTGCCAGCCATTTGGGGCCTGTTTCTCATTTGTTAGCAAATTACACTTCCATTTGTTAACAAATCGCACCTTAATTTCTTAACAAATCGCATCTTAATTTCTTAAGAAATCGCACTTTAGTTTGTTAGCAACTCAAAATTGGGGTGTTTTTCCCTGCCTTGAGTTTTGCCGAAGACGCATGAGGAAGGGAGCAATTTGCCGACATTTCGTAGCTTCCGGGAAATGGTGCGAAGCACATTTGTTGACGCAAGTCAAGAAAAACCAAAGAAAACAGAAAAAGGCACCCGACGGTGAAGGCCGTGAGGAAACTTTTCGATACCTTTGCACCGGTGTTCGTGAGAACGCATCTCATAAGTTTTCATAGGTTAGTAGTTTGATAGAGATAGATTGCCCACAGGCCAATACCATCACGCGATGTGAGGCGTGAGCACTATCACGAAAGATTTTAAGGTAAAGATTATGTTATTAGATTTTGAAACTGTCGTTATGCTGATATTGGTCGCCGTTATGACCGTTTTGAGTATCATCACGCTGAAGAATATCAACTTGCGATAAAGTTACGAAGAGGCCGGCATGAGTGATTCATGTTGTCCTCTTTTTTTTAATAGACCTTAAAAAACGCCGTATTTCGTCCATAAATTCATAAAAACCGGCGAAAAGATGTGCTTTTTGCAGAATTCTGCGTAAATTTGCAGCTTGAAATAAAATGTTGAATCGATGAGAAGGATTTTCATACCTTTCGTAATGCTGGTTTCAGCCTTGTTTGTGTTAGCCTCGTGTCTGGGTTCCAACGACGACGAGGTGGTCTATTATGGCGACACGGCCGTCACGTCGTTTGCGCTGGGCACCGTGAACCGTTATGTGCACACCACCTCGAAGAGCGGCGCCGACAGCGTGTATAAGACAACCTATGCGGGCAGCAGCTATACTTTCTATATTGACCAGGTAAAGCATGAGATATACAATGTGGACTCGCTGCCCAAAGGCACCGACGTGGCACACATCATCTGCACCATCAGTACGAAGAACGGCGGCACAGCCGTCTGGAAGAATGTAGACAGCGACACGCTGCGCACTTATTCGTCGACTGACTCGATAGACTTCAGCCAGAAGCGCGAGTTGCGTGTCTATGCCAACGACGGTTCCAGCTATCGGGCCTATCAGGTGAGCGTCAACGTGCACAAGGAGGAAGCCAACGTGTTCAACTGGAGCGCGCTGAAGAGCAACAGCCAGCTGGCAGCCATGACCGACATGCGCGCAGTATGCCAGAACGGAAAAATATATGTTTATGGCCACCAGGGCGACGAGACCGTGTGCTACTCCACGCCGACCACCAACGGCAATAGCTGGAGCAAAGACAACACACCCGAGGTGGAGACGGTGAACACGTCGGCAATGACGCTGGCAGACAGCGAGCATGCTGCGTGGCTGCCCACACAAGATATCAGCCTCATCAGAACGACCAAACCCACAAACCCCGACACCTATCAGCTGGTGATGGTGGGCAACCGTAGCGTGGAAGCATATCCCGCCGACAGCCATGCCGTAGTATGGGGACGTGTGGACGAACAGACAGCCGAAGCCGTTGCACAGCCTTGGTTCTACTATGGCGCCGGCGGCGAGACGCATCTGTTGCTGCCCCGTCTGGAGAATCTACAGGCCGTGGGCTACGGATCAGGCATACTGGCACTGGGCGGCAAGGGCATCGGAGCCTGCACCGACAGCGCATTCAAGAACTTCTATGTCAGCAACGACAATGGCATCACTTGGAAGACCGACTCGCGGTTCACACTGCCCAGCGGTTTCCAGTCGAGCAGCAGCTCGTTTGCCATGACCGTAGATGCCGAAAACTATCTCTGGATCATCTGTGGCGGCAGCGGCCAGGTATGGCGCGGACGCCTCTCACAGTTAGGTTGGGACAACCCGCAGAAGGTATTCTAGCGGAATCGAAACGATAAATGTAAGGTGTAAGGATGCGAAGAGTCGTGCTTTTACTGCTGCTGCTTCAGGCGGTTGCCGTGCTGAAGGCCCAGGATGAGAACGAATATCTCATGGAGGCTGGTGCCGGAGCAGGACTCGTTAGCTATGAGGGCGACCTGAACGGCAGCATCGTGAGCAACATGCAGCCATGGGGCTCGCTGCTGGTGCGCCGCGTCATCACTCCCTATATGGCACTGCGGGGAAGCATTGCCTACGGCAAGCTGAAAGGCGACTCGCGCGATGTCACCACCTACTATCCCGCGCTGCAGCAAGAGCCCGTGGCGTTCAGCCACACGCTGTTGGACGTGAGCGTGACCTACGAGTACAACTTCTGGCCCTATGGCACTGGCCGCGACTATCGCGGAGCCAAGCGCTGCACACCATTCATCTTTGGCGGTGTGGGAGCCACCCACGTCAGCGGAGGCCCGAAAAAGGTGACCACCGCCAACATCCCGCTCGGCCTGGGCGTGAAATACAAACTGGCCGACCGCCTGAACCTCGGCATTGAGTGGGCGGTGCACTTCTCGCTGAGCGACAAACTAGACGGTGTGGAAGATCCCTACGGATTTAAGAGCACCGGCATCTTCAAGAACAAAGACGCCTACAGCGCCCTGCAGCTGACACTGACCTACAGTTTCATGCCGCGCTGCCGCACCTGCCATAATGCTGATGAGTGATTCTCTGAGAAGCAAGAGGCAAGAAGCAAGAAGCAAGGAGTGAGAGGTGAGAAGTGAGAGGTGAGAGGTGAGAGGCTTTGGAAGGCCAATGATAAGAACATAAGTAACTATAGATATATGACAGACCTGGATATGAAACGGATTCCCGAGCACATTGCCATCATCATGGACGGCAACGGACGCTGGGCAACAGAACGGGGCAAGGAACGACGCTTCGGCCATCAGGCCGGTGTCGAGGCCGTGCGCCGTATCACCGCCGAGTGTGTGCGACTGGGTGTGAAATATCTGACGCTATACACCTTCTCTACCGAGAACTGGAACCGTCCGCAAGACGAGATTTCGGCTCTGATGGGACTGGTGCTCACCTCGCTGGAGGACGAGATCTTCATGAAGCACAACGTGCGCTTCCGCGTCATTGGCGACACGAAACGCCTGCCCGACGACGTGCAGGAGAAACTGCAGCAGACCGAAGCCCGCACGGCAGGCAACACTGCTATGACCATGGTGGTGGCCCTGAGCTATAGCAGCCGTTGGGAAATCACCGAGGCCGTGAGAAAAATTGTGGCCGAGGTGCACGACATGGAGGAGATGCCCGCCAACTGGCTGAAGCGCATCAAGAGCGGAGGCATACGTCAGGAAGACATTACCGAGGAGTTCATCAGCAGCCATCTGGCCACCAGTTTCATGCCCGACCCCGACCTGCTCATCCGTACGGGCGGCGAGGTGCGCGTCTCCAACTATCTGTTGTGGCAGATAGCCTACACCGAGTTGTACTTCTGCGACACCTACTGGCCCGACTTCAGCGAGGCAGACCTGCAAAAGGCCATCGCCGACTATCAGTCGCGGCAGCGTCGCTTTGGCAAGACCGAGGCTCAGGTGAAGGAAAACGAACAAGAAAAAAGTGAATGTGATTAGTCATACAAGAAAATGATGCATTATAATATAATAAGGTGTAAGACAACCAGTATGTGGCAGTGTGCCCGCTTTCTGATGGTGCTGCTGGCCATGCACGGATCGTTGCTCACTTTGAGGGCACAGGAGAAAATCGTTCATCCTGAAATCTCTTATGCCGGCACGCCCATCTCCGGACGACTGGCAGGTATCAATATTTCCGGCATTGAAGGCTATGAGGACTATGTGCTGACAAGTATTTCCGGACTGGCCATTGGCGACGAGATCGATATTCCCGGCAGCAAGATTACCGATGCCGTGAAGCGTTACTGGCGTCACGGACTGTTCTCCGACGTGTCGGTGGCTGTCGACTCGCTCATCGGCGAGAAGGTGTATCTGCACTTCTATCTTGCTCCACGACCGAAAATATCGACCATCAACTACATCGGACTGAAAAAGTCGGAGCGCGAGGACATGGAGAATAAGCTCGGCATGGCCATGGGTATGGCCCTGCACCCCAACGTGATTGACCGCGCGAAGATTCTGGCTAAGAGATACTTCGACGACAAGGGATTCAAGAATGCCGAAATCACCATCACCCAGCGCGACGACGTGGCCAACAAAAACCATGTCATCCTCGACGTGGAGGTCGATAAGAAGGAGAAGATGAAGATACGCCACATCATCATCGATGGCAACAAGGCGCTCTCCGACTCGAAAATCAAGGGTAAGCTCTTCACCAAGGGAGCCTTCACCAAGACCCACGAGGCTGGAAAGTTTGCCAACTTCCTGAAATCGAAGAAATATACGCCCGACCGCTGGAAGAAAGACAAGCAGAACCTGCTGGAGAAATACAACGAGTATGGCTATCGCGACGCCGTGATTTTGGAAGACAGCGTGTGGAACGAGGACGACAAGCACGTGAACATCTACGTGAAGGTGGACGAAGGCAAGAAATACTACATCCGCAACATCACGTGGGTGGGAAACACCGTCTATAACACCGACCAGCTGAACGCCATCCTGAACATGAAGAAAGGCGACGTCTACAACCAGAAGCACATCAACAAGCGCATTTCGGGCAACGGCGACGAGGATGCCGTGGGCAACATCTACTATAACAACGGTTATGTGTTCTCGCAGGTGGAGCCAACCGAGGTGAACATCGTGGGCGACTCTATCGACCTGGAAATCCGCATCGTGGAGAACCAGCAGGCCTATCTGAGCCATGTGCGCATCAACGGTAACGACCGACTCTACGAGAATGTGGTGCGACGCGAACTGCACACCAAGCCCGGCGACCTGTTCTCGAAAGAGGCCATCACCCGTACAGCACGTGAGCTGGCCAGCATGGGACACTTCGACCCCGAGAAGGTCATTCCCGACATCAAGCCCAGCTATGAGGACGGAACGGTCGACGTGAACTGGAACCTCGAGCAGAAATCGAACGACCAGATTGAGTTCTCGCTGGGTTGGGGACAGACGGGTATCATCGGACGCGTGGGTCTGAAACTCAACAACTTCTCGATGGCCAACCTGTTCAACAAGAACAAAGAGCACCGCGGCATCATGCCTATCGGCGACGGTGAGGTGCTCTCTATCGGCGCACAGACCAACGGTACCTACTATCAGTCGTACAATGCCAGCTACTCTACCAACTGGTTTGGCGGCAAACGACCCATCCAATTCAGCGTGGGTGCCTACTACTCGAAACAGACCGACATCAACAGCAACTACTATAACCAGGCCTACATGAACAGTCTTTACAACAGCTACATGTATGGCGGCTACTACGGTGGATACGGTTCTTATGGTTATGGCTACAACAACTATGAGAGCTATTACGACCCCGACAAATACGTACAACTGCTCGGTGTGTCGCTGGGATGGGGTAAGCGTCTGCGCTGGCCCGACGACTACTTCACGTTGTCGGTGCAACTGGCCTACCAGCGCTACATGATGAAGAACTGGGGCTACTACCTTCTGATGTCGAACGGTACGTCGAACAACCTGAACCTGGGTGTCACCGTATCGCGCGTATCTACCGACAACCAGCTCTATCCACGCCGCGGTTCGGAGTTCATGGCACAGGTAACCGTCACTCCGCCCTGGTCGCTGTTCGACAACAAGGACTACAGCAAGCTGGCTCTTGATAATATGTCGCCAAACTACCAGGCCGAACAGCAGGAGAAATACCGCTGGATTGAATACCACAAGTGGAAGTTCAAGTCGAAGACTTATACAGCCCTCAGCAGCGGTGCCAAGTGTTTCGTGCTGATGACACGCGTGGAACTGGGTATTCTCGGCTCGTTCAACAAAGATAAGCAGAGTCCTTTCGAGACCTTCTATGTGGGAGGTGACGGAATGAGCGGCTACAGCACGGGCTATGCCGAGGAAACCATCGGTATGCGTGGTTATGAGAACGGTTCGCTCTCTACATCGTCAGGCTACGAGGCACGAGCAAAAGGTAGGTCACTGTCATCATACAACGCCTATGCCTACGACCGCTTCACACTCGAGCTGCGCTATCCGTTCATGCTGGGCAACACCACCATCTACGGACTGGGCTTTGTCGAGGCCGGTAATGCTTGGGTAGACTCTAAGAAGTTCAATCCCTTCGACATGAAGCGCTCGGCCGGTCTGGGTGTGCGCATCTTCCTGCCGATGGTCGGACTGATGGGTATCGACTGGGCCTATGGTTTCGACAAGATCTATACCGACCTCAGTGGCCGCAGAGAGCGCGGAGGCTCGCAGTTCCACTTCATTCTGGGACAGGAGTTCTAGAGAGAGTGTGAACAGTTAAGAGTTAACAGTGAATAGTGAACAGTTAAGAGTTAAGAATTATTTAAAAACATGGCGGCAGATTAACTTTTTGTTTGTCTGCCCGTCATATAAGCGATAAACCAAATTATATTTATAAAGCCTATGAAGAAGATCATGATGGTGGCCATGTTTGCCCTGGTGGCAATGACGGCAAGTGCACAGAAGTTCGCTCTTATCGACATGGAGTATATACTGAAGAACATTCCGGCATACGAGCGGGCCAACGAGCAGCTCAACCAAGTGTCGAAGAAATGGCAGGCCGAGGTGGAAGCTATCAATACGGAAGCCCAGACCCTCTATAAGAACTACCAGAACGAGGTGGTGTTCCTCTCACAAGAGCAGAAGAAAGCCAAGCAAGAGGAGATTATGGAGAAGGAAAAGCAGGCCAGCGAACTGAAGAAGAAATACTTCGGTCCCGAAGGCGAGCTGTTTAAGAAACGCGAGAGTCTGATGAGTCCTATCCAGGATGAGATCTACAATGCGGTGAAAGAGATTTCCGAGTTGCGCGGCTACTCACTGGTACTCGACCGTGCGTCGGATGCCGGCATCATCTTTGGATCGCCAAAGATTGACATCAGTAACGAAGTGCTCGGCAAACTGGGATACAGTAATTAATGCATAATTCATAATGCATAATGCATAATTCATAATTCATAAAAACAGAGAGTTAGAAACAAAAAGTATAACAATTTAAATAAAAAGAAGAAAGAAATGAAAAAACTGATTTTAATGTTGATGCTGTTTGCACCTATCACATTGTTTGCACAGCAAGCTAAGTTCGGACACTGCGACACACAGTCTATCATGTCGGCTATGCCTGAGTTCATCAAGGCCAAGGCTGATGTAGAGGTCGTACAGAAACAAAAAGAAGATGAGCTGAAGGCTATGCAGGACGAGTTCCAGCGCAAGGTGGAAGAGTATCAGAAGACACAGAGCACCATGAACGAGACCAAGCGCAAGGAGACTGAGGAGAGCCTGGCACAGATGCAGCAGAAACTGCAGCAGGCTTATCAGGACGGTCAGCAGGAGCTGGGCAAGCTCTCGCAAGAGAAGATGGCTCCCATCCAGCAGAAGCTCGTCAGCGCTATTCAGGCCGTTGGTAAGGCTGGCGGTTATGTTTACATCATGGACGTTGCCAGCGGTGTGCCCTACATCAGCACCACTCTGAGCAAGGATGTGACTGCCGAGATTAAGGCTCAGCTGAGCAAGATGAAGTAAATTTCAGCAATACGAGGAGTAAAGTGGCCCAGAAAGTGCCTCTTTACTCCTTTACTATGAACTCCAAAAAGGTAAAAAACAAGTAACAATGAGAAAAAGAAACATACTGAAAACATGGGCTGGCAACAAGGCCAGGGTCTTGGTGAAATGGGGTTTACCTTTTTGCCTTCTTACGCTTTTACCGCTTAGCGCCTCCGCACAAATCAAGTTTGGCTACTTCAGCTACGAGCGGGCCTTCAAGGCCATGCCCGAGTATACCATCGTGCAAAAGCAGATGGGCGACTTGAAAGCACAATACGAGGCAGAGGCCAAACGCGTGGAAGAGGAGTTCAACAATAAATATGAACGTTTCCTCGAGGTGCAGCACGAGCTGGCGCCGACCATCCGCAACAAGCGACAGACCGAACTGCAGGAACTGATGGCTAAGAACATTCAGTTCAAGGAGGACGCACGCCGCCAATATGCCGAGGCCGAGCAGCAGGCACTGCAACCCTTGAAAGACAAACTCAGCGAGGTGCTCAAAGCCATTGGCACTGAGCGCGGCTATGCCTTCATCCTCAATACCGACAGCAATGCCTGCCCCTTCATCGACCCGCTGATGGGCGAGGATGTATCACTCATTGTGGAAGACGAACTAAAAAAGTGACCCGTCACTTTTTACTTCTCACTTCCCACATCACACTTCTCACTTTTCACTTAGATAAGCCTTGGCACTAAGCAATACTCCCGGCCCCATTGGGGTCTTCGATAGCGGTTATGGCGGACTGACCATTCTGCATGGCATCCGTCAGCTGTTGCCCCAGTACGACTATTTGTATCTGGGCGACAATGCGCGTGCGCCTTATGGTCCGCGCTCGTTCGAGGTGGTTTACGAGTTCACACGCCAGGCTGTTGTGAAGATGTTCGAGATGGGATGCCACCTTGTCATCCTCGGATGCAACACCGCCTCGGCCAAGGCTCTGCGCTCCATCCAGCAGAACGATCTGCCACAGCTCGACCCCGAACGCCGCGTGCTGGGTGTCATCCGCCCAACTGCCGAGATTATCGGCACACTGACCGAGAGCCGCCATGTGGGCGTCTTGGCCACCGAAGGCACCATCAAGAGCGAGAGCTACACGCTCGAAATACAGAAACTTTGGCCCGATGTGCAAGTGTCGGGAGTGGCTTGTCCGTTCTGGGTGCCACTGGTTGAGTATAACGAGGCCGACAGTCCTGGTGCCGATTATTTCGTAAAGAAGCGCATTGACGAGCTGATGCGCAAAGACGCAGCCATCGATACCATCATCCTGGGCTGCACCCACTACCCCCTGTTGATGCCCAAAATACTGAAATACCTGCCCAATGGCGTGCGCATTGTACCCCAGGGCGAGTATGTGGCAGGCAGTCTGCTGCAGTATTTCGAGCGTCATCCGCAAATAGAGCAGAAGTGTTCACGTGGCGCTTCTGTGCATTACCTCACCACCGAGAGCCCCGAAAAGTTCAAAGAGCAGGCTCAAATCTTCCTCCACGAGCCCGTAGAGGTAGAAAACGTGGTGTTGGGATGATTTGAAACCATAAAGAAAGAATATGCAAGAAACAAGACAAAACCGTATAGCCCGGCTGCTGCAAAAAGAGCTGAGCACCATTTTCCAAAGTCAGACCCGCATGATGCATGGCGTGATGGTGAGCGTGACGCGTGTGCGCATCTCTCCCGACCTGAGCATCTGCACGGCTTATCTCAGCATTTTCCCCAGCGAGAAGGCAGAGGAAATCATCACCAATATCAATGCCAACAACAAGACCATTCGATATGAACTAGGTACACGCGTGCGCAATCAGCTGCGCATCGTTCCCGAACTGCGTTTCTTTGTGGACGACAGTCTCGACTATATCGAGCATATCGACGAGTTGCTGAAAGGATAAGGAATCAGTTAACAGTGAAGAGTTTTCCTTTTTACATCGCCCGTCGTTATCTCTTTGCCAAAAAGAGTACCAACGCCATCAACGTGATATCGGCCATCTCGTGCATCGGAGTGGCAGTGGCCACCATGGCATTGGTGGTCACGCTGAGCGTGTTCAATGGTTTCCACGACATGGTGGCCACCTTTTTCACCTCGTTCGACCCACAACTCAAGATTGTGCCGGCCGAGGGAAAGACGGCGCCGTCGGACGATCCGTTGCTGACCGAGGTGCGCAAGGTGCCCGAACTGGACGTCATCACCGAGTGTATGGAAGACTATGCACTGGCTATCTATGGCGACAAACAGGCCATGGTGACGGTAAAGGGCGTGGAGGACAACTTTGCCGAACTGACACATATCACCGACATTCTCTATGGCGACGGCAAATTCTGTCTGCAGGCTGCCAACCTGCAGTATGGCACCATCGGCATCCGACTGGCCGAAACGCTGGGAACCGGTGCCCGATGGAACGGTTATCTGAAAATCTATGCGCCACGGCGCGAGGGGCAACTCGACATGGGCAACCCCACCGAGGGATTCGTCGAAGACTCGCTCATATCGCCTGGCGTGGTGTTTGCCGTCAGACAAGGCAAATACGACAAGGGGCACATCATCACCCCCATCACCTTTGCCCGCAACCTGTTTGGGCAAGACGGACGGCTGTCGTCGCTTGAGCTGCGCGTAAAACCAGGCTCCGACCTCGATGCCGTAAAACGTAAAATCAAAAAGATTGTAGGTAAGCAATACCTGGTGCAAGACCGTTTTGAGCAACAGGAAGACACCTACAAAATCATGAAGATAGAGAAGTTTATTGCTTACATCTTCCTGACATTCATCCTGATGGTGGCATGTTTCAATATCATCGGCTCGTTGTCGATGCTGATGATTGAGAAGAAAGACGACGTGGTGACACTCCGCAATCTAGGCGCCAGCAACAAGCAGATTACCCGCATCTTCTTGTTCGAAGGCCGCATGATATCTACCATCGGTGCCATTCTGGGCATCGCCATCGGCTTGTTGCTTTGCTGGATTCAGCAGACTTTTGGCGTGGTGGCGCTGGGCGAGTCGAGTGGTCAGTTTGTGGTGAATGCCTATCCGGTGAGTGTGCATCCCTCCGACATCATTCTCATCTTCATCACCGTCATTGCGGTGGGCTGGCTGGCCGTATGGTATCCCGTGAGATACTTTGCCCAGCGGTTAATTGGAGAATGACAGCGGGTTCATACAAAAAAGTGCCGCATTGATACAATAGGCGTGTCCGGCGCTTGCTTTTCTGAATGAGAAAAGATATTTTTGCACTCAAATCATCAACCGAATCCAACAAATGAGATGAAAAGAGTATTTGAAATCCTCCGTCAGCTCTTGCGTTGCCCGCAGGAGTTCCCCCTTGAGGCCTTGATGGGCCTGTCGTTCTTCCTGATAGCCGCCTATAACACCTATCACGGCTATGGGCACACTACCAACCCGCTTTTCGATGAAGAGATTCTTTTGTTCTTCGTGCCATTGTATGTGCTGACATACTCTTTGCACCAGCAGAACAAGTGGGCATACGTGGCCTCGTTCTTTATCTTCCCACTACTCATGCCTTTGTCGCTGGAGCCCTTCATCTCTTCCTCCAAGCTCCCCTTCCTCTATGCGCTGGCAGCACTATTGCTCATCTTGGGCACCCGCAGGATGAACGACCGCCCCTTCGGCGCCCATCTGCTGCACCTCATCGTACAAACAGGCTTTGGCGTGCTGGTGACAATCCTTCTCTACATGGCTATCCTTGCGATTACCGGGTCGTTCTTCTACATCTTTGGCGTCGATGAGCCTCGTAATTTCTACTTGTACGTCAGCGAGTTCCTTGGCTTTGTCATTGCTCCGCTGGTGTGTGTGTCGTTCGTCAGTCACGGTGAAGACAAAGAGGGCGAGATGCCGAAAATCCTGCAACTCATCATCAACTTCATCCTTACGCCGGCCATCATCATCTATACCGTCATCCTCTATGCCTACACGCTGAAGATACTTTTCACGTGGGATCTGCCGAAAGGCGGTGTGGCGTGGATGGTGATGGCATTCATCGTTGTGGCATTGGCGGGCCATCTGGCACAGCATATCCTGCCCTGCCGTCACTACGACTGGTTTTACCGCCACTTCACATGGATAGCACTGCCGCCGCTGGCGCTCTATTGGGTAGGCACACTCTATCGCATACGCCACTACAGCTTCACCGAAGGCCGTGTCTACTTGCTATTGGCCGGTGTGCTGATGACGCTCTTTGTGCTCATGCTGTTGTGGAAGGCCCAGCGCCGCTATCAGCTCATGACGACGCTAGCCATGCTGGCCATCATCATCTTCACCTATATCCCGGGCATCTCGGCCAAGAGCATCGGCATTGCCTGTCAGCAGTCGCGCATGGAGAAACTCATCGACCGTCTGCAGATGAAAGACCCTGCCACGGAGAAATTCCATAAAGTGTTTGATGTGGAAAAGATTTGCAGCGATAGCCTGCTCTGTAGTCAATATCACGAAGCCGTTGACGTAATAGAATATGTACGCGAGGCTACGGGAAGCGCCAAGTTCGATTCTATTCACGGAAAGCTGAAACTTGACGCCTACAAACTGGTGTACCATTCGCCGACAGCAGCGCAGACGCGCACGCTCGTCTTCACTTCCGACGAACTGCCACAGCCCATCGACCTCGGCGACTACAACCAGTGCTATCCCATGGACGCTTTTGACGCCACAACCGAGACCATCGGCAGCGACCTCGTCTTCAAATTGAAGAAAGGCGACACGTCAGAGACGGTGCTTGTCTACAACGTCAGCAAGACCATGCGCGAGAATCCGCAACTGCAGGAGAACCCAGAACAGCTGTTGGTCTATCACAACGACTCGCTGCTGGTCATTATCTCCGAACTGCGGCTCACCGACAATGGCAAGGATGTCAGCTCCGTTGCCTACTACAACCTGAGAGTGTTTGGAAAAAAGCGGTAGAATGCTGGAATGTGTAAACAAATTACGCATTCCAGCATTGTTTTTGTCTACTCTTTCAGCACAAGAAATAGAAAAACTGTCTAGTAAAACCACCCGAAAAGTCAGTACAAATGTTTTGTACTGTGAGTACAGATGCTTTGTAGCGTGCGTACAGATGCCTTGTACTGTCAGTATAGATGCCTTGTAGCGTCAGTACAGATGCCTTGTAGCGTCAGTACAAATATTTTGTAGCGTATCGTACCAATGTTTGGTAGTGTGCGTACCAATGCTTGGTAGCCTCACTACCAATGCTTGGTAGCCTGCCTACCAATGCTTGGTAGCGTGAGTACCAACGCTTGGTAGCGTGAGTACCAACGCTTGGTACTGACAGTACCAAAACTCGGACTTGATTTTGGTACTGAGATTTAACATTTTTTTATTTGTAGTGAACGATGTTAGTTGACTACTTCTAGTCTTCATTGTAAGTTTGGTTGACGTTGATTAGAACTTATTTTTATTGTAGGTTTACTATACCCGATCCTTATTTTTAATTGTTGTTGTTTAGTTGAATGGTTTTTGGTTGGCATGTATGATGAATTTTCCAAAACTTTTGTTTATCTTTGCACGTATGAAACGACAGCTAACCGTCATATTGCTACTCGCACTCTTGCAGACCATTGGCGCTCAAGAGCTGATTTATGTGCATACCGACAAGCCTTACTATGCACCGGGCGACACCGTGTGGTTTCGTGCCCACCTGATGGATGCCGCCACCCATAAGCCCGTCAGCCGCTCACGCTATGTCTATATGGAACTGCACGACCAGCAGGCAGATACGCTGATGCAGCGTGTCGTTGTGAAGCGCGACTCTGACGGTGTCTTTGCCAATGTCATGCTGTTGCCCAACGACATCCGTGGAGGCGTATATACGCTCGTGGCCTATACACAATGGATGCGCAACTTTCCCCAGGAGCACTTCTGCTATCAGCCGCTGACGGTGGTTGGAGGGCTGCGCGCACAAGGGCACAGAATAGCTGAGGAGCTTGTCGCACAATACAGCGGCAGTGCCTCTGTCAAAGGCAAAGCCGCCACCAACAGGGGGCTTATGACGCTGGACATCGACGTGAGCGATAAGGACGGGCATCCGCTGACGGGCATCTACGCACTGTCGGTGACCGACTACGACGTGGTGAAACCCGACAGCCTCTTTGGCGACATCCGCCAGAGTCTGCTGCGCCAGCAGCATAGCTACAGGCCAGACTCTCTGCACCGCATTGTCTATCCCTATGAGGAACAACAGTTGATTACGGGCCGTGTGAAGGGCACGCTCGGACAGCGCATCAAGAATCCGCACTTGTTGGTGGTGAACAGCCAGACAGGCCAACGGTGGGAATTTGAGTTAGGCGACAGTACGCGCTTTGCGCTTGCTGTAGACAATCCCGAAGGCTCGATTTTCCTGTTGGAAGGTACACGCCGGAGCGGCCGCACATCGTTCGTAGAACTACAGGTAGACTCTGTCACCTACCCCAAGGTGACACTCCCCCACTACACACTGGCAGCCAGTCCCGACCGCAGCGCCTTCACCCGCCAGACTGAGACACAGCAGATGTACGCGCAAGCCGGATATATAGAACTGCCCGAAGTGGTGAAAGTGGGAAAGAAGCGCCAACGGCAGAGAGAAAATATCATGAGTATCGAAGCGCCACGAGGTTTTCCAGAAGGCGACCCGCGACTGGAACGCGCTGTCACCATGAAGCAACTGCTCAACTCCTTGGGGATGCTGACTGGCGACACTTATATCACTACTTATGATCATGCTGGCGTGAAGATTTACGTGGACAACATGTGGGAACAGGATCCGAGGAATGTGTTGGATCTGGTGACAGCAAACGTCAAATCCATAGAATTTTTCACGCCTAACAATGCCATTAACTGTATATTCGGTGTAAGGCCGTCACCCAACGGGAAAATACCCGGAGTGCTGTTCATCTTCCTGAAGGATGGTTCGGAGATTCTTAAGTCAAAAAAGAAAAACAGTCTGTCCTTTGCCCGAGTGAACCAATTAGGCTACCGCTATCCCGTAGAGTTCTACTCGCCACAATACACCAACAAGGACAACAGTACCCGCCCCGACCACCGCACGACGCTCTACTGGAACCCGAAGGTGAAGACGGACGCCAATGGGCACGCCACCGTCAGCTTTTATGCCAGCGACGTGTCAAAACGCTACCTCGTCACCCTAGAAGGCATCAGCCACGACGGGGTAATCGTGCGAAAACAAACGGTGATAGAGTGAGATAAGGGATTACTTGGTGACATCCATCGGGGCTAATGCGGTATCTTACGTATCAGCGTCAAGCCGTCGCGCATGGGCAGGATGACTTTCTCCACGCGCGGGTCGGCGGCTACATGGTCATTGAAACGCTCAATGCCTTGCGTCTGATGGTCGTTGTCGTAGTGATGGTCTACTACGTGGCCGTCCCACAGGGTGTTGTCGGCCAGGATGAAACCGCCGGGGCGGAGCAGTTGCATCGCCATCTCGTAGGTCTCGACATAGGTGCGCTTGTCGCCATCGATGAATACCATGTCGAACTCAATGCCTAGCTGCGGTGCGCCGGTAATGGCATCGCCAATGAGAAACGTGATGCGGTCGGCCACAGGTGACTCTTCTATCCACTTGCGCGTAAAATCCTCCATTTCATCGTTGATTTCGAAGGTCCACAGATGTCCGTCGCCTTCCAGTCCTTCGGCCATGCTGATGGCAGAATAGCCACTGAAGGTGCCCACCTCGAGGATGTGCTGCGGACGAATCATGTGCACCAACATGCGCAACAGCCGTCCCTGCAGGTGGCCGCTGGCCATGCGCCCGTGAATGGTATAGATGTTGGTAGCCCGCCAAAGACGATAGAGATAGTCGCCTTCGGGGTCGCTGTGGGTAAGTATGTATTCGTCGATGTTCATGGCTGCTGTCAGTTTTAGAAGCAAGAAAGTTAGAAGCAAGAAGTGCTATCTTCAATTCTCCATCCTTCTGGTGTTAAGGCTTTTGCCCTTACAGGGCGTTTTTTCCTTTCTCCTGCCACCCAGGGTGTTGCCCTGGGCTAGATGCTTGTTGCCCCTTCAGGGCGCTCTGAGCTGAGATTCCTCGTTGCTCTCTCCCCCTTTGGGGGAGTTGGAGGGGGCTCCAATTATCAATTATCAATTATCAACGCTTCAACGGCCAGCCGGTAACTGTCGAGGCCGAAGCCGCAGATGACACCACGACAGGCACTGGATATCATCGACTTGTGGCGGAACTCCTCGCGCTGGTGCACATTAGAGATATGCACCTCGATGACCGGACACTTGAGCGAGCGGATGCAGTCGTGCAGGGCCACGCTGGTGTGAGTATAGGCACCGGCGTTGAGGATGATGCCGTCGAAAGAGAAACCTACCTCTTGCATCTTGTTGATGAGCTCGCCCTCGACATTGCTCTGAAAGTAGCAAATCTCCACGTCAGGATATTGCGCCTGCAACTTCGGCAGATAGGCCTCGAACGACATTTGTCCGTAGATGCCCGGCTCGCGCTTGCCAAGCAGGTTGAGATTGGGGCCATTGATGATTTGAATTTTCATAATTGCGAAAGTTTTTGTAATTTTGCAGCAAAGATAATGAAAATGAAGGAAAACAGCAAGAAAACGCAAGCGAATGTCTTGAAATCTTATCGCAGATACCTGCGGCTGCAGAAAAATTTCACCGAGAACACGTTGGATGCCTACATGCTCGACGTGGAGAAACTGCTGCTGTACCTGAAAGGTGAGCATCAAGACCCGCTGACGGCAACCCTGGAAGACTTGCAGCACTTTGCCGCAAGCCTGCACGACATCGGCATCGGCCCGCGGTCGCAATGCCGCATACTGAGTGGTGTGCGCTCGTTCTACCGTTTCTTGCTGCTCGACGGCTATATAGATAGCGACCCCTCGGAACTATTGGAGTCGCCTCAGCTGGGCGAACATCTGCCCGAGGTGCTCAGCGTGCAGGAGGTAGACGCCATGGAGGCAGCCATCGACCTGTCGAAGCCCGAGGGGCACCGCAACCGCGCCATCATCGAAGTGCTCTTCTCGTGTGGCCTGCGGGTGAGCGAGCTGGTCACCCTGCATCTCTCCGACCTTTACCTCGACGATGGCTTCATCCGCGTGATGGGCAAGGGGCGCAAAGAGCGGCTCGTACCCATCTCGCCACGTGCCATCAGCGAACTGAACCTATGGTTTGACGACCGCCGTCACCTTAATATTAAGAAAGGTGAAGAGGACTTTGTGTTCCTGAACCGCCGCGGCAGCCACCTCACCCGCACCATGATATTCATCATGATTAAGCAACTGGCTGCCGATGCCGGCATCCAAAAGACAGTCAGTCCGCACACCCTGCGCCACTCGTTTGCCACCTGTCTGCTGGAGGGCGGTGCCGACCTGCGTGCCATCCAAGCCATGCTGGGTCACGAGTCGATAGGCACCACCGAGATTTACACCCACATCGACACCAGCCATCTGCGCGAGGAAATACTGCTGCACCACCCCAGAAATATCAAAAACAACGAATTGAACGAAATCTCGAGATAACGATATATCGAGATGACGATATATCGAAATATCGACATATCGGCATGACGAGACATCGAAATATCGATATATCGATTTAACGAATTCAACACCAAAAATTATTGATTTTCGATAAATTTTTATTGAATTTATTTGTTTATTCCCATTTATTTCCTATCTTTGCAGCTGGAAACATATCATTTTTCCATCACGAAATAAAGAAACGACTATGATACAATTCAAGGAATTCAAAATGAAGGAAATCAAGATGAAGGAGATTGTTCCCGGAAGCGGTCTGAATGGGGCACTCAAGTCGATGAAAGAAAGTTGCATCATGTGGGGTGGGGTGTCCATTCTGTTTGTAGTGGCCTGCGCATTAGATTATATAGAAGGTAAGCCACTGCCAAGTTGGTGGTTCATTTCCTGGCAAATATTTGCCTTCGCGCTCATCATGTTCTGTTGCTGGAGAATATGGCAACTGATGAAGAATGTACGCCGGCAGCAGATTTTCACTTCGAAGAATGCCAACATCATCGAGAGTGTCGGCTCCATGATTGACTTGTTCGGCCTCTTCACCGTCATTTTTGGCAGGCATTTAAGCGAATCTCATCTAGAGATAGGCATCGTCTTGATACTCTCTGGCGTGTTCATCCAGTTTGTGAGTCACCTTATCCGCGCCGGCATTGCCATGCAAAAAGAACAAGATCTGACCATCTGAGCCCATGGGAAAGATTGTTGTCAACCTGGATGTAGAGATGGCCAAACGCAAAATCTCGCTGGGCGAACTGGCCGAACGGGTGGGACTGACACAGGCCAACCTCTCTATATTGAAGACGGGCAAGGCGCGGGCCGTCCGCTTCAGCACGCTCGAGGCCATCTGCCGCGAGCTGGGATGTCAGCCCGGCGACATATTGGAATATAGAGAGTAGACTTGCTTTTATCTCATGGGGACGGAGGTACAAAGGTGCGAAGGTACGAAGGTACAAAGAGACGGGAAAAGCATCTACAAACTCACAAAAAAGAGACAAAATGCAACAATGAGACAAAAACTGATGTTAATGACACTTAAAAAACAATATATGTTGTAGTTTTTTCGCTATTTTTGTCGTCAAATTGCGTAATAAAGTTAGTTATAACACAATCATAAAAAAATGAAAAACCTGAAAAAATCGCTCATTGCAGCAATGATGTTGCTCGTGGCCCAGGTGGCCATGGCACAGATGATGATGTCTTTGCCCGTCGACAAAGATGTCAGAATAGGTAAGCTCGACAATGGTCTTACCTACTACATCCGTTACAACAACTGGCCCGAGAAACGAGCCGAGTTCTACATCGCACAGCGCGTAGGTTCTATCCAGGAGGACGACAACCAGCGCGGTCTGGCTCACTTCCTGGAGCACATGTGCTTCAACGGCACCGACCACTTCAAAGGTAACGAGGTGATTCGCTGGTGCGAAAGCATTGGCGTACAGTTCGGTCAGGACCTGAATGCTTACACATCTATCGACGAGACTGTCTACAACATCTCGAACGTGCCTACCACACGCCAGAGTGCCCTCGACTCTTGTCTGCTCATTCTGCACGACTGGGCCGACGGTCTGACGCTCGACCCTGCAGAGATCGACAAGGAGCGTGGCGTGATTCACGAGGAGTGGCGCTTGCGCCTCTCGCCGTCGCAGCGTATGTTTGAGCGTTGTCTGCCCAAACTCTATCCCAACAGCAAATATGGCCACCGTATGCCTATCGGTCTGATGGAGATTGTAGACAACTTCAAGCCCAAGGCTCTGCGCGACTACTATGAGAAGTGGTACCGCCCTGACAACCAGGCCATTGTGGTGGTGGGCGACGTTGACGTAGACCGCACCGAGAAGAAAATCAAGGAGATTTTCAGCGACATCAAGATGCCAGCCAATCCCGCTCCTGTGGTGAAAGAGCCTGTGCCCGACACACCAGAGGCTATCTTCGCCATTGAGAAAGATAAGGAACAGCAGCAGAACATCATCCAACTGATGTTCAAGCACGACGCGTTCCCCGACTCACTGAAGAACACACCCGTGTATCTCATCAGTAACTATGTGACCAACCGCATGATGGGCATGCTCAATGCACGTCTGACTGAGCTGGCCGAGAATGCCGACTGTCCGTTTGTGGGTGCTCAGGCCGAGGATGGCAACTACCTGCTCTCGAAGACCAAGGAAGCTTTCGCCCTGAGCGCTATTCCCAAGGAAGGAAAGATGAACGAGACACTGCAAGTGCTGATGCGCGAGGCACGCCGTGCCGCCGAGTTTGGCTTCACCGCTACCGAATATGAGCGCGCCAAGGCCAACTATCTGAGCTCGCTCGACAAAATCTACAGCAACAAAGACAAGCGCTACAGCCAGCAGTTCGTCAACGAGTATGTGCGCAACTTCCTCGACAAGACTCCTATCCCATCGCTCGACGACGAGTATATGATGCTCAAGCAGATTATCCCCGCCATTCCTCTGGAGGCCATCAACGAGGCTATGAAGGAGTATGTGCCCGCCAATGACTCGAACGTCGTGGTGCTCACCCTGCTGAACGAGAAAGAGGGTAACGTCTATCCTACTGAGGACGTACTGCGCCAGGCCCTGAATGCCGGACGTGCCGACAAGGTGGAGGCTTACGTGGACAACGTGAAGAACGAGCCCATCATGACCACCCTGCCCAAGAAAGGCAGCATCAAGAGCGAGGTGAAGAGCAACAAGTTCGACTATACCATCTACACCCTCTCTAACGGCATCAAGGTGTATGCCAAGAAGACCGACTACAAGAAAGACCAGGTGGTGCTCAATGCAGTAGGTAAAGGCGGATCGGGCCTCTACGGAGAGAAAGACTACATCAACATGAATGTCTTCGACGACGTGATTGAGAGCAGCGGACTGGGCAACTTCTCGAACACCGAGCTGAGCAAGGCCCTGGCCGGTAAGATTGCCGGTGCAAGCATGAAGATGGACGAGCGCTACCAGAGCATCAGCGGTAACTCTACACCGAAGGACATGGAGACCATGTTCCAGCTGGTTTATCTCTACTTCACCAACATTGCCAAAGACCAGAAGTCGTTCGACAACTTGATGAACAACTATGAGCTGCAGCTGAAGAACAAGGCCCTCTCGCCCGACGCAGCGTTCAGCGACTCTATCACCGTGACGCTCTATGAGCACAACAAGCGCCAGATGCCCATGCAGCTGAGCGACCTGAAGCAGATTAACTACGACCGCATCTTGCAGATTGCCAAGGAGCGCACTGCCAACGCCGGCGCCTATGAGTTCAGCATCATCGGCAACTACGACGAGGCCCAGCTGCGCCAGATGCTCGAGCAATACGTAGCCTCGCTGCCCGTACAGAAGAAGATTCAGCAGGGCAAGCGCACCCCGATTACCAATAAGAACGTCGTCAACGAGTTCCGTCGCAAGATGGAGACCGCCAAGGCTACCAGCGTAATGCTCTGGAAGAACGAGAAGATGCCTTACACGCTGGAGAACAGCATCAAGGCCAGCATTGCCGGACAGGTGCTCAGCATGGTTTATCTGAAGAAGATCCGCGAGGACGCCAGCGCTGCCTACTCGGTAGGTGCCGTAGGACAAGCCAGCCGCAGCGACGACTATCAGGTAACACTGATGCAGGTGCAGTGCCCCATGAAGCCTGAGAAGAGTGCCGAGGCCCTGAGCATCATGCGCGCCGAGGTGCCCGCACTGGCCAAGCATTGCGATGCCGACATGCTGCAGAAGGTGAAGGAGTACATGCTGAAGAATGCCGACGACCAGGCTAAGACCAACGGTTACTGGCTGAACATGATGACTGCTCACCACAAGTATGGTCTCGACCTGCACACCGACTATAAGAAGATTGTGTCGGCTCAGACCCCCGAGAGCATCTGCGCATTCATTGGCGAGTTCCTCAAGAACGCTAACAAGATTGAGGTGACTATGCTCCCACAGGAGTAAGTCAAAACCACTCATAAAACCACTAAAAGGTACAGAGGACCGGCGTGTCCCCCTGTACCTTTTCTTATATCTACAGGCCGAAAAACAAAGAAAAACAATTTTTCTCTTTGCTTTTCGGACGAATTGCAGTATCTTTGCACCCTAAAAATTAATAAGGTAGAAAAAAATGGCATATCTCTTTTCATCAGAATCAGTATCAGAGGGACATCCCGACAAAGTGGCCGACCAGATTTCAGACGCTCTGGTAGACCAGTTCCTGGCTTACGACGACAAGGCTCGTTGCGCCATTGAGACATTTGTAACCACCGGACAAGTAGTCATCATGGGCGAGGTACGCTCGGAAGCTTACATCGACCTGCAGACCATTGCACGCCGCACCATCAACCGCATAGGATACACAAAGAGCGAATACCAATTCGACGGCAACTCGTGCGGCATCCTGACTGCCATTCACGAGCAGAGTGTCGACATCAACCGCGGTGTGGACCGTGAAGACGACGAGAACCAAGGTGCCGGCGACCAGGGCATGATGTTTGGCTATGCCACCAACGAGACAGAGAGCTTTATGCCCGTATCACTCGACCTGGCCCATCTGCTGATGCGCACATTGGCCGACATCCGCAAAGAAGGGAAGGTGATGACCTATCTGCGTCCCGACTCGAAGAGCCAGGTGACCGTAGAATACAGCGACGAAGGTGTCCCGCAGCGCATCGACACCATCGTGGTTTCTACACAACATGATGAGTTCGACAACGACGACGAGAAGATGCTGGAGAAGATTAAAGACGATGTGATCAACATTCTCATTCCCCGCGTCAAGGCACAGATTCACAGCCCGAAAGTACTGGCGCTGTTCGACCATGATATCAAGTATTTTGTCAATCCCACAGGAAAGTTCGTCATCGGCGGACCGCATGGCGACACCGGACTGACAGGCCGAAAGATTATTGTTGACACCTACGGAGGCAAGGGAGCCCACGGCGGTGGCGCCTTCTCGGGCAAAGACTCCAGCAAGGTGGACCGCTCGGCAGCTTATGCCGCACGCCACATTGCCAAGAACATGGTGGCTGCCGGTGTGGCCGACGAGATGCTGGTTCAGGTGAGCTATGCCATCGGCGTGGCCAAACCCGTGAACATCTATGTGAACACCTATGGCCGCAGCCATGTGAACATGACCGACGGCGAGATTGCCAAGCGCATTGAGGGCATGTTCGACCTGCGCCCCAAAGCTATCGAGCGCTCGCTGAAACTCCGCCAGCCAATGTATGTGGAGACAGCAGCCTACGGACACATGGGACGCGAGCCGAAGGTAGTAAAAAAGGTGTTTACCAGCCACTATCACCCCACCCGCGAGATAGAAGTGGAGCTCTTCACGTGGGAGAAACTCGACCGCGTTGACGACATCAAGCGCGAGTTTGGTCTGTAAGCCCTCCCATCCACCATTCTCCATTCTCAATCCTCAATATTCAATCTCCAATGATTGTTCAGCAGGCAGATTCTACGGTTGTACAGCAGCCCGTGGCTGTTGAGGAGGTCGGGACAGAAGGTCCCGTCCAGACCGAAGTGCGCCATGTGAAGCCAAAGTATCCCTATCAGGTGCTGCGGCAACTGCCTGCCAATGCCACTCCTGCCCAGCAAGACTCAGCCATTCAGGCCACATTCCAGCCTGAGGTCATTGAGCGCAGTACCCGCCCCGACACCCTCCACATCCCGGGTTTCGGTAAGGGAAAGGACTATCGCGACGTGAGTCTGCCGCAATACTACCGTGAGTCGTTCTTTGCCAACGACACACTGCTCCACCCCGAGCTGACCGCCGGCCGCTATGGAGTAGCCGGCGATCCCATCCCCTACACGGTGCGCAACGACAATGTCATCACGAGTCTGCTGCTGGGTTGTTTCATTTTGGCCCTGCTCTCGTTTTCGCGCATGGGCAGTATCTTACTGCGGCAGGCCAAGGACTTTTTCTTTGCTCCGAAGATAGGCACCACCACGGTGAGCGAGACCACCGGAGAGTTTCGTTTCCAGTCGTTTCTGGTGCTGCAGACCTGTCTTCTGCTGTCGTTACTGGCCTTCTTCTATGCCACCGACTATATTTCCGACACCTATGTGCTGTCGTCGCAATACCAGCTCATCGGCATTTTCTTCGGGCTGTTTTTGGGCTATGTACTGCTAAAAATGCTACTCTACAGCAGCATCAACTGGGTGTTCTTCGACCGAAAAAAAATAGGACAATGGTCGCAGTTCATGCTATTTGTCTTCTCGGTCGAGGGAATCCTTTTATTCCCCTTGGTCATTTTGCAAGTATATTTTGACATTGGACTGAAAAATACCCTTGTTTGCTCGCTAATAATTATAATATTGTTTAAAATTGTGTCATTCTACAAGTGTTTTGACATCTTTTTTAAGAGAACAAGTGTCTTTTTGCAAATAATTTTGTACTTTTGTGCGCTCGAAATCATTCCATTGCTTTCTTTGGGGGCAATTTTGGTAATGATTGGTAATGAATTGAAAATAAATTATTAGGACACCGATGACAAAGAAGATTTTGATATCGCAGCCCAAGCCTGCTAGTGAGAAGTCACCTTACTACGATATCGCTAAAGAGTTTGACGTTGAGTTGGTCTTCCGTCCATTTATCAAGGTAGAGGGACTGTCGGCCAAGGATTTCCGTCAGCAGAAAATTAGTATCTTGAACTATACCGCAATTGTGTTCACTTCTCGTCATGCCATCGACAATTTCTTTAAGTTGGCGAAAGAGATGCGAGTCACCATTCCAGAGGATATGAAGTATTTCTGCGTGACAGAGACTATCGCCCTCTACATCCAGAAGTATGTGCAATATCGCAAGCGCAAGGTGTTCTTTGGTTCTACCGGCAAAATACAAGATCTTGTGCCTACCATGGTGAAGCATAAGGCTGAGAAATACCTCATCCCTATGAGCGATGTGCACGACGACACCGTGAAAGATCTGCTCGACTCGAAGAAGCTAAACCACACCGAGTGCGTGATGTATCGCACCGTGAGCAACGACTTCACCGACGAGGAGGTAAAGGCTTTCGACTACAACATGGCCATCTTCTTCAGTCCTTCGGGCATCAGCGCATTCACCAAGAACTTCTCCGACGACATCAAGTCGAAGGTGGTTGTTGGCACTTTCGGCCCCTCTACCGCCAAGGCTGCCCGCGAAGCCGGTCTTAGCCTGGCCCTGGAAGCTCCCACACCGGAGTATCCCTCAATGACATCGGCACTGAAGACATACCTGAAGAAAGGTAAGTAACCGTTGCCGCCGATGCCAGCATCAGAATCGTTCACACTTGGAAGAAACGAACGCCTGAAGAGCAAGTTGCTCATCGACCGTCTGTTCAATGGCGGCGGAAGTCATGCCATGTCGGCATTTCCGTTGCGAATGGTCTATCTGCCTGTGGAGCAAGACGAAGGACAAGCAACAGCCAGAATCATGATTAGCGTGCCGAAGCGCTGCTTCAAGCATGCCGTAGACCGCAACCGCGTGAAGCGCCAAGTGCGCGAGGCCTACCGCCACAACAAGCATTTGCTGCAAACAAAAGACGGACAAGGCATGCTGCTGGCATTCATCTGGCTCGATGCCACGCTGCACGACAGTGCCACTGTTGACCGCAAAATGAAGAACCTGCTAACCCGTCTGAGCGAACGCTTATGAAGATTTTGCATTCCATATTCAAGGCGATTCGCACCGTGGTGCATTGGTTGTCGATGGCACTTGTGGGCATGTTACTGCTGCCGATATGGATTTATCAGAAAGCCATCAGCCCCTACACCCCACCCTCGTGCCGCTTCACTCCCACCTGCTCAGAGTATGCCAGACAAGCCATCATCAAGCATGGCCCCTTCAAGGGATTGTACCTGGCCGTCAGGCGCATATTAAGATGTCACCCATGGGGCGGCTCTGGCTACGACCCAGTGCCCTGAACAAACCCCAAAACCTAGCAACCTAGGAAAGCCTAGAAAATCCTAGGAATGCCTAGGAACCCCAGAACCCCAGGAAATCAAAAAAACAATTACGATAATGAAAAATTTTGTTGAAGAATTGAAATGGCGCGGAATGCTGGCACAGATGATGCCCGGCACCGAGGAGCTCCTGCAAAAGGAGATGGTAACAGCCTATCTGGGCACCGACCCGACGGCCGACTCACTGCATATCGGCCATTTGTGTGGCATCATGATGCTGCGCCACTTGCAGCGTTGCGGCCACAAGCCCATCATCCTTGTGGGTGGTGCCACTGGCATGATTGGCGACCCGTCGGGCAAAAGCCAGGAGCGCAACCTGCTGAACGACGAGACGTTGCGCCACAACCAGGAGTGCATTAAGCGCCAAGTGGCCAAGTTCCTCGACTTCGAGTCGAAAGAACCCAACGCTGCCGTCATGGTGAACAACTACGACTGGATGAAAGACTTCACCTTCCTCGACTTTGCACGTGAGGTGGGTAAGCACATCACCGTGAACTATATGATGGCCAAAGAGTCGGTTCAGCAGCGCCTCAACGGTACTGCCCGCGACGGACTCTCGTTCACCGAGTTCACCTATCAGCTGTTGCAGGGCTACGACTTCCTCTATCTCTATCAGCATTATGGCGTGAAGCTGCAGCTTGGCGGCAACGACCAGTGGGGCAACATGACCACGGGTACGGAACTGATTCGCCGCACACTGGGCAACGAGGTGGAGACCTTCGCCCTCACCTGTCCGCTCATCACGAAGAGCGACGGCAAGAAGTTTGGTAAGACCGAAAGCGGAAACATCTGGCTCGACCCACAGCGCACCACACCTTATAAGTTCTATCAGTTCTGGCTGAATGTGAGCGACGACGATGCCGAGCGCTATATCAAGATTTTCACCTCGCTGGAGAAAGATGTCATCGATGCACTTGTGGAAGAGCACAAGCAAGATCCCGGACGCCGCATTCTGCAGCGCCGACTGGCAGAAGAGGTGACCATCATGGTGCACTCGCAGGAAGCGCTCGACGCAGCCATCGAGGCCAGCAACATCTTGTTCGGCAAATCAACTAAAGAGGCCCTTGAGAAACTCGACGAACAAACGTTCCTCGATGTGTTCGAAGGTGTGGAGCATTACGAAATTGGCAGTGACCAACTGGGCCAGCCTGCCATCGAACTGCTCACGACCGTTGCCCCCGTATTCCCGTCGAAGGGAGAGATGCGCAAGATGGTACAGGGCGGTGGCGTCAGCCTGAACAAAGAAAAACTGACCGACCAGAACCGCATCATCTCAGCAGACGACTTGATTGACGGTAAATACCTGCTTGCACAGAAAGGCAAGAAGAACTATTATCTGCTTATTGTGAAGTAGGGTTGGTTGACAAGAAAGTTGACAAGTTGATAGACTAGTAGGAAGTTTGTCAGACATAGAGAGTATTTCGACATAGAGACATAGAGAGTTTTTAAAGCATATCTCTTGCTTCTTGCCTCTTACTTTCTTGCTTCCAAAAACTTGCTTCTTGCTTCTTACTTTCTTGCTTCTAAAAACTTGCTTCTATAACACAAGCGGAACCGAATTCTCCAAACTGAGAGTTCGGTTCTGCTTGTTTTTTATGAGTTTGCTGTCCGTGAAAAAATGGTTTTTGCCAAATAAATGAAAAATAATTGGTGCTGGCTGTCACAAAATGACTATTTTTGCGTATTCCTATTAAACAACGTTGAACATGACAAGAGAAGAATTCAAGCAAGAGGCTACGCGTCTGCGACCCAAACTGCTGGGCATAGCACGTAGATATCTTGATGATGCCGAAGACGCCGAAGACACCGTGCAGGACGTGCTGCTGCGTCTCTGGCAGATGGCCGATGAGCTGAAAATGCCAATCGATGGGTTGGCACGGATGCTCACTCGCAACTTCTCTGTAGACAAACTGAGGCGCCGACGGTCGTTCGTCCCGATAGAACAAATGGCCAGCGCGCCGGCCTCCTCTGCTGATAACGAGCGCATAGAGCGGTTGATGCAGGCTCTCGCCACACTGCCGGAGATGCAACAGACCATCGTTCGTATGCGCCACATGGAAGGAATGGAGATGAGCGATATCGCCCAACTCATCGGTTCTACCGAGGTTGCCGTCAGACAATCGCTGAGCAGGGCACGCAAAAGCATTCTCCTGAAAATGACAAAACAATTATCTACGAAGAAAAATGACTGACAACAGACTGAGAATGACTGACGACGGACTGATGACAGCCGACGACGAACGGAAGATACGCGCGATGGCCGAGCGTTTTCTCGAAGGCGAAACCAGTCTGGAAGAGGAACGCCAACTGACCGACCTTTGCCGCCATGCCCAACTGCCACCCGACTTGTTGCCCTTGCGCGAGATGCTGCTGGCACTGGAGAGCGTCGGATGCGGGACCGACAACATGGATGTCCGCGCCGATGAGCAACCGACGGCAGGTGCAACTCCCGTCGCAAAAAGCCGGAACCTGTTTACCAAAAACCGAAAATGGCTGGCTGCGGCTGCAGCGGTAGTGGTGCTGTTGGCAGGCGGAGGCACGCTGCTCTGGCACCAGCAGCAGAACCAGTGCGTGGCCTATATCTATGGGAAGCGGTGCACCGATCAAGCCGTCATCATGAAAGAGGTGTACCATCAGATATCCGAGGTGTCGGAAACCGACATCGGTGTAGAAGAGCAATTGAACGACATGTTTGGCATCAACTAAGAGATTATGAAAAAAATACTCATCCTACTGCTGATAGTATCAGCCTCACTGACTGCCTACGGGCAACGCGGACTGCACATCGACCAGCTGTTTCAGGGGCGCATCATTCCGCAAGAGCGCATGGTGGAGACGAAGGTAAGGGGCAAAATGGTGGCCAAATACCAGTTATCCTATTTCCACAGTCTGCGCTTTGAGGCCACCGCCTCGGAGGTGAAGCGCATAGAAGAACTGCTGGACAAAGACCGCCAGACGAGCTACCAGCGCGTGGAAAGCAAAAAGGCGCTGACCATCATGCTGCAACTTCAGCCGCAAGCCTCGCTGAACCGTTATCTGTGCTTTAAGCGCACGGGCAACGGCAAGCACATGCAGGTGGTAGTGATTTATATGGAGGGAACACTCAGTTCGCTCGACAAAATGAACGAAATATTAAAATAAAGGTTATATATGAAGACACAATTATTCATTATTTTGCTGGCTATCTGCATGCAAGCTCATGCAGGCGACAACGACACGCTGACCATCAGCAAACCCACCAAGGTGACCATCATCACCGGCGACTCGCTGCAGCGAATCATCGTAAAAGGGCGCGAGGGAGATCCTAACTATACGTATCGCAACACGATTGAGCTGGTAGACTCTAACTACGTGAGCAACGTGAGCATTAACAAAGACCGGTGGGACCTGAGCGTGGGAGTAGGTAAAAAACGCGACGATGGCTGCTATTCATACAATCTGAGTCTGAACCTCGGTGTGGGAACACCCATTTTTGCAGACAAGCAGCCAGGTGTGCACCTCAACGAATTCCGCTCGTATGAGGCTTTCGTGCAGCTGAATCTTAACGGATTCCTGAATCGCAGACAAACCGACTGGTTCACGTTGGGTGTCGGCCTGATTTGGAATCATTATTATTCGTCCAACGGTTTCCGTTTCATCAAGGATGACAATGGCGATACCCAGCTGGTCAGCGTGGGCGATGGTATCGACCTGAAGAGCTCGCATGTGAAAACATTCGGCTACAACGCCACGCTACTCTACAACCACATGTTCGCCCGGAAATGGGGAATCGGCGCGGGAATCTTCACTCAGAAGAACTTCTCGTCGAGGGTGAAAGCGAAATACAAGATGGACGGAAAAAGCAACAAGGAAAGCGCAAAGCACGCCAACGTCAACAAAACCATGTTCGGATGGATGGGAGTGGTCTATACCCCCGTCGTTGATGTCTATGTGAAATACAGTCCCGAGTGGGTGCTCGCGGGCGATGGGGCAAAATTCAAAGCCATCACGCTGGGAGTATACTATTGAGGATGGAGAATGGAGAATGGAGGATGAAGATTTGCAATTTGTTAAGAAATTAAGGTGCGATTTCTTAAGAAATTAAGATGCGATTTGTTAACAAATTGGTGAGCGATTTCTTAAGAAATTGATGTGTAATTTGTTAACAAATTGAAGTGTAATTTCATAACAAATGAGAAACTGAGGGGTTTTCGCTATGTCCGAAAGCCCCCCAGCATACTAGAATGAACGAATCAAACCGCTGCCGTTCTGCCACCATTGAAACTGTTGCTGAATACCAGGATGTTGATGCCCTGACGTTCAAAATATTCTTTGTCGTTAAGCCTCAGGTCGTCGGCTCTTCCCGCTGTAGCCATCATAATGGCTGCCGTGAGGAGAAAAACTAGCCTTTTGTTCATTGCGTAGATATTGTTTAATTGTGTTGTGATTGTCATTACCTCACAAATATACGAAATCTTATGGCTATTTTCAAGAGCCGGCGTTTTCTTTTTCCTTCAATGATGCATTTACGAATAAAGATGATACATAAACAAAAAAAACGCATGAAGGCAGCACCGCTCATCACCAAAGGAATGATGCATCTGCGATGAGGAAAGTTTAACGTGCCCCGAGGTCACATATTGCCCATTTTAAGGAGAAAAGGAGTGGCGAAACCGACTTTTTTACGTGTTGATGCATATTTTTTTGCTGAACACGAGGCTGTTATCACTTTTTTTTCGTACCTTTGCAGCCGAATTTGATTGGGTGATGGTGTAACGGTAACACTACAGGTTTTGGTTCTGTCATTCCCGGTTCGAATCCGAGTCACCCAACCAACAAGGGCGCAACAAGGCTTTCCAGCCTGTTGCGCTCTTTGCTTTTATCAGTTTTTTAAGTATTCTGTCAAAAAGAAACGTATATTATAAGAACAATATATAGAAATATTTTGTATCTTTGCATCCAAACAAATCATACAAATAAGGAATACTGAATATGAAGACAAATTATGAAGTACGTTATGCGGCTCATCCTGAAGACGCAAAAAGTTATGACACGAAGCGCATCCGCCGCGATTTCCTCATCGAGAAAGTGTTCGCAGCCGACGAGGTAAACATGGTTTACTCGATGTACGACCGCATGGTTGTGGGCGGTGCTATGCCCGTGGCCGAGTGTCTGAAGCTCGAGGCTATTGACCCGCTGAAGGCTCCTTTCTTTACCACCCGTCGTGAGATCGGTATCTTCAATGTCGGCGGTGCTGGCATCGTGAAGGTTGGCGACGAGGAGTTTGAGCTCGATTTCAAGGAGGCTCTCTACATTGGCCGTGGCGACCGCGACGTGGTGTTCTGCTCGAAGGATGCAGAGAAGCCCGCCAAGTTCTATTTCAACTCTACTACAGCGCATGCCGAGTATCCCTGCAAGAAAATCACGAAGAAGGATGCTGTGGTGGCCCACATGGGTTCGCTCGAGATGTCGAACGAGCGCAACATCAACAAGATGATTGTCAATCAGGTGCTGCCCACCTGCCAGCTGCAGATGGGTATGACCGAGCTGGCCACCGGTTCGGTATGGAACACCATGCCTGCCCACGTGCACAGTCGTCGTATGGAGGCTTACTTCTATTTCGAAGTGCCCGAGGATCAGGCTGTTTGCCACTTCATGGGCGAGGTCGATGAGACCCGTCACATCTGGATGAAGGGCGACCAGGCTGTGCTCTCACCCGAATGGAGCATCCACTCGGCTGCAGCCACTCACAACTACACCTTCATCTGGGGCATGGGAGGCGAGAACCTCGACTATGGCGACCAGGACTTCTCTAAGATTACTGATTTGAAGTAATTGAATGTGAAAGCAACGAGTTCAGAAGTTTAATAAAAATAAACAACAATGACAAATCCATTTTCATTAGAGGGCAAGAATGCCTGGATTACCGGTGCCAGCTACGGAATCGGTTTCAACATTGCCAAGGCTTTTGTGGCTGCAGGCATTAAGACAATCATCTTCAACGACATCAATGAGGCTGCACTCGAGCGCGGTCTGGCCAACTATAAGGAGGCCGGCATTGAGAACGTGAAGGGATATGTTTGTGACGTGACGAAAGAAGACGACGTGAAGGCTCTCGTTGAGAAGATTCACGCTGAGGTGGGTAACATCGACATCCTGGTGAACAATGCCGGTATCATCAAGCGCATCCCCATGCACGAGATGAAGCGCGCCGAGTTCCAGCAGGTCATCGACATCGACCTGGTGGGTCCGTTCATCGTGTCTTCTGCCGTGATTCCTGAAATGATGGAGCGTCGCGAGGGCAAGATCATCAACATCTGCTCGATGATGTCGGAGCTGGGTCGTGAGACCGTCAGCGCCTATGCAGCAGCCAAGGGTGGCTTGAAGATGCTCACTCGCAACATCTGCTCGGAGTATGGCGAGTACAACATCCAGTGCAACGGCATTGGCCCGGGCTACATTGCCACACCACAGACAGCACCGCTGCGCGAGCGTCAGCCCGATGGCAGCCGTCATCCGTTCGACTCGTTCATCTGCGCCAAGACTCCTGCTGGCCGTTGGTTGCAGCCCGAGGAGCTGGGCGGTCCCGCCGTGTTCCTTGCCTCGCATGCCTCTGATGCCGTGAACGGACATATCCTGTATGTCGACGGAGGTATCTTGGCCTACATCGGCAAACAGCCCTGATCACGCGAAGAGCCTAACCCCCTCAGGAGTTCAGAAGATAAGGATTTCTTCTGAACTCCTTTTTTTCTCAACCCCTTGAACGCCTCAACACCCATCTCCCTGCTTTCACCTGTTCCCCCCGGCAATAGCTCTTACCGACAAACGACCTGCCCACCCCATCTCATCAAAATGAATACAAAAAACATGATAAATGCTAGCAAATTTGTTGCATTGAACGATTTTTCTTAGTGTTTGTAACATAATTGATAGGAAAGAAAACCGAAAATACGTAATTTTGTGGCAGGTTAATTGAATAGTTAGTTATATGGTAAGTTTAGTTTAAGTATTTTTCTCTCTTTTCATAAAGGTATAAATATTGGTTTGATAAGGTAAAAAAGATTGTTTTTTTGGATAACTGATATAAAGAATAGTAACTAAAAACGAATATATAGAAATATGAAAAGACTTTTGACAATGATGGCGGCCGCACTGCTGGCCGTATCGGTAGAAGCCCAAGTGATGATGCTCAGCGAGACGCACGCCATGAAGCGCGTCGACGCCAACCAGCGCTATCTGCTTCTGCCCGTGCAGGAGAAAGAAGAGATGGCCCATGTGAAGGTGATTTGCCAAAACCAGGTGGTGAAAGAACTGAACGTACGCCTGGCCGTCGACCATGTTGACTACGTGGTGCCCCTCGAACTGAACACTCTTTGCTGCAAAGAAAACGTGAAGAACGGCAAGAGTGCTTACCTGCTCGACATCCAGTTCAACGGCAACCGCCGCTCTACGGGTGCCGTGAAAGACTATGTATGCTGGCAGCACATGCAAACCAACAACGAGTTCGACACTACCAACCGCGAGCGTTTCCGCCCAGCATACCATCACACACCTCTCTGGGGATGGATGAACGACCCCAACGGCATGTTCTATAAAGACGGTGTGTGGCATCTCTACTTCCAGTTCAACCCCTACGGATCGCAGTGGGAGAACATGACGTGGGGACACTCTACCTCTAAAGACCTTATCCACTGGGAGTATCAGGGCACACCCATCGAGGCCGACGCCCTGGGAACCATCTTCAGCGGTTCGTGCGTGGTAGACAAGAACAACACGGCCAACTATGGCCGTGAGGCCGTGGTGGCTTTCTACACCTCAGCAGGTGCCAGCCAGACACAATCGATGGCTTATTCTACCGACGGTGGCAAAAGCTTCACCAAATTTGCCGCCAACCCCATCCTCACAGCCGACATTCCCGACTTCCGGGACCCGAAGGCTTTCTGGAACGACGAAATCAAGCGCTGGAACCTCATTCTGGCTGCCGGACAAGAGATGCGCATCTACTCGTCGGAGAACCTGCGCGACTGGAAATATGAAAGCAGTTTCGGCCTTACCTACGGCAACCACGACGGTGTGTGGGAGTGCCCCGACATGCGTAAGATGACCGTCAAGGGTACGGGCGAGCAAAAGTGGATGCTCATCTGCAACATCAATCCCGGCGGACCCTTCGGAGGCAGTGCCACACAATATTTCATTGGCGACTTCGACGGCCACCGCTTCACCTGCGACTCGCGTCCCGACGTGACCAAGTGGATGGACTATGGCAAGGACCACTATGCCACCGTCACCTTCGACAATGCCCCCGACGGCCGTCACGTGGCCATGGCATGGATGTCCAACTGGCAGTATGCCAACCAGGTGCCCACCCGCCAGTTCCGCTCGGCCAACTCTATTCCCCGCGACCTGGGCCTCTTCCGCGACGGCAGTGAGACCTACGTGAGCGTTGTGCCTTCGCCAGAGATGCTGCAGTTGCGCGGCAAGAAAGTCAAGAATCCCACTGAGACCTGCGAGATTGTGGCCGACCTGAAAGGCAGTGCCACCCTCACCCTGACCAACGACAAGGGCGAGACCGTGGTGATGACCTACGACGACGGTGCGCGCACCTTCAGCATGGACCGCACAAAGGCCGGCGACGCCTCGTTCAGCGATGCTTTCAGCGCCGTGACCACAGCGCCCACACACGGACAGATTCGCCAGCTGCGCATCTTCATCGACCGCTCGTCCATCGAGGTGTTCGACGCCGAGGGCCGCATGGCCATGACCAACCTCGTGTTCCCCACTTCTGCCTACAACAAACTGAAGGTGAAGGGCGGCAAGGCTACCGTATATGCAGCCAAACTATAATTTGGACACTCGAAAATAACTAAAAACTCCATACAGACATGAACAAACAAAACAAAACCCTGCTGCTCATCCCCGTGATGTTCTGTTTCTTCGCGATGGGATTTGTAGACCTGGTGGGTATCGCCTCCAACTATGTGAAGGCCGACCTGGCCCTCGACGACAAGACGGCCAACATCTTCCCGTCGCTCGTCTTCTTCTGGTTCCTCATCTTCTCGGTGCCTACAGGCATGCTCATGAACCGCATCGGCCGCAAGAAGACCGTGCTGCTCTCGCTGCTGGTCACCGTGGTGTCGCTGCTGCTGCCGCTCTTCGGCGAGAACTTCCCCATCATGCTGACAGCCTTCTCGCTGCTCGGCATCGGTAATGCGCTCATGCAGACATCGCTCAACCCGCTCATCTCGAGCATGATCAAGGGCGACAACCTCGCCTCGACACTCACCTTCGGACAGTTCATCAAGGCCATCGCCTCGTTCATGGCTCCTTATCTGGCCATGTGGGGCGCTACCGCCGTCATTCCCGACTTCGGTCTGAACTGGCGTGTTTTGTTCCTCATCTATTTCGTGGTGGGCGTGCTGGCTACGCTGCTGCTGTTCATCACTCCTATCGAAGAGCAGAAGATAGAAGGCAAGGCATCGTCGTTTGCCGACTGCTTCAAGCTGCTGGGCACCCCCATCGTGCTGCTCTCGTTCCTCGGCATCATGTGCCATGTGGGTATCGACGTGGGTACCAACACCACCGCTCCGAAGATTCTGATGGAGCGCCTGAACATGACCCTCAACGACGCCGCTTTCGCCACATCGCTCTACTTCATCTTCCGTACCATCGGCTGTCTGACCGGCTCGTTCTTCCTGCGTGTGATGAACAACCGCGTGTTCTTCATCATCAGCGTGGTGATGATGGCCCTCTCGATGTGCGGCCTGCTCGTAGGCACCTCTAAGGCTGTGCTCTACACCGCCATCGCACTGGTGGGCTACGGCAACTCGAACATCTTCTCGCTCGTGTTTGCACAGGCACTGCGCTCGATGCCGCAGAAGCAGAACGAGGTGAGCGGCCTGATGATCATGGGACTGTTCGGCGGTACCGTATTCCCGCTGCTCATGGGCTTCATGAGCGACGCCATGGGACAGGCCGGAGCCGTCATCGTGATGGCCGTAGGCGTGGCTTATCTCTTCACCTATATCAAGCAGATTAAATAAGAATCATCAGAAAACGAAATACAGACTATGGAAAATAAAAGATTCATCGTGGGCCTTGGTGAGGCTCTCTGGGATGTACTTCCCGAAGGAAAGAAACTGGGCGGAGCACCTGCCAACTTTGCATACCATGCCGGACAGTTCGGCCTCGACACACTGGCTATCAGTGCCCTGGGCGAGGATAAGCTGGCCGAGGAGACCATCGAGGCTCTGAAGGAGCACAAACTGAACTATCTGATGCCGCGCGTGCCCTACCCCACCGGCACCGTACAGGTACAGCTCGACGAACAGGGCATTCCCACCTACGACATCAAGGAGAACGTGGCTTGGGACAATATCCCCTTCACACCCGAGATTGAGGAAGTGGCCAAGAACTGCCGCGCCGTGTGCTTCGGCTCACTGGCACAGCGCAATGTGGTGTCGCGCGAGAACATCCAGCGATTCCTCGATGCTACTCCCGACGACTGCGTGAAGATTTTCGACATCAACCTGCGCCAGAATTTCTATACCAAGGAGATTATCCAGGAGTCGATGCGCCGTTGTAACATCCTGAAAATCAACGACGAGGAGCTGGTGCTCATCGGTCGTATGTTCGGCTATCCCGGTCTCGACATCGAGAACAAATGCTGGCTCATCCTGGGCAAGTACAACCTCGACATGCTCGTGCTCACCTG
>DEJV01000028.1 GCA_002353525.1 Prevotella sp. UBA2739 | reverse complement strand
TGAGAGGTGAGAACTGAGAGGTATGATTACCTTAACCAGCATGAATTACTGCCTTGAGAGTAATCATACCTCTCAACTCTCACCTCTCACCTCTCAACTAAATAAGATGCAAACAACCAATCATGTGCTGATGGTGAGGCCCGTGCGCTTCGCCTTCAATGAGGAGACAGCTGCCAACAACGCGTTCCAGCAGAAGAGCGAGTCGGCAGAGGCTGCGCTGAAGATTCAGCGGGAGGCCGTAGAGGAGTTCGACGCCTATGTGGACTTGCTGCGCCGCAATGGCGTGATTGTCGACGTGCTGGAAGATACACCCGAGCCGTTTACGCCCGACTCGATATTCCCTAATAACTGTTTTTCTACCCACTGTGACGTGGATGCTGACAGCGGCAAGGAGAAACGCACACTGGTGATTTACCCCATGTTTGCGGCCAACCGACGACTGGAACGGCAAAAACTGATGACAGTGCTCGGCAAGATGCGGTTCGACGAGGTGGTGGATCTGACTGGCTTTGAGCAGCAGAACCTCTGCCTGGAAGGCACCGGCTCGCTCATCCTCGACCGTGAGCACCACATGGCCTATGCCTGTCTGTCGCCACGCACCAGCCGTGAGGTGATGGACGAGTGGGCACGTCGCATGGGCTATGACTACTTCCTCTTCGACAGTGCCGACGAGCAGGGCATGCCCGTATATCATACGAATGTGGTGATGCATGTGGGCACGCGCTTTGCCGTGGTGTGCATGGAGTCGGTCAGGGATGCCGGCCAGCGCCGACAGCTGCGCGAACTGCTGGAGAAGAACGGCAAGCAGATTGTCGACATCTCGTTCGCCCAGATGCACCAGTTTGCCGGCAACATGCTGGAGGTGCGCAACGACCAGGGCGAGAAACTGCTGGTGATGAGCCAGACGGCACGGCAGTCGCTCACCACTGAGCAGGTGCGCCTGCTGGAGACCGACGTCAGGATTGTGGCTCCCGACATCTGTGCCATCGAGACGGCTGGTGGCGGCAGCGCCCGCTGCATGATAGCGGAAGTTTATTAAATTGATAATTGATAATTGACAATTGAT
This sequence comes from Prevotella sp. UBA2739, assembly GCA_002353525.1. Classification (GTDB taxonomy): domain Bacteria; phylum Bacteroidota; class Bacteroidia; order Bacteroidales; family Bacteroidaceae; genus Prevotella. The sequence goes on along the minus strand of DEJV01000028.1, from coordinate 9,993 downwards.
AATTGAATAGCCTGTCGGATGGATTGGGATCTCAGCTCAGAAGCGCCCCGAAGGGGCAACAAGCATCTAGCCCAGGGCAATACCCTGGGTGGTGGACGAAAGAGGGGAAACGCCCTGTAAGGGCAAAAGCTCTTTTCTGTAGTCAGGCTTTTCAGACCGTCTCTCTGTAACTCATGGAACATAAATAATAGATAATAATAACCCAAAAACCATAAAGACTATGAACAATTCGGTAATTACATTCCCACTGCCGGCCAACGAGCCGGTGAAGGCCTACCTCGAGGGTTCGCCTGAACGTGTAGCACTAGAGAAAGAACTCGAGCGACAGAGCAAGCTCGTGGTTGATATCCCCATCATCATCGGAGGAAAGGAAATAAGGACCGGCGATGTGGGACATGTGACTTGCCCGCACGACCACAAGCATGTGCTGGCCACCTATCATAAAGTAGGAAAGAAAGAGGTGGAGATGGCTGTAGAGGCTGCCATGAAGGCATGGCAGGAGTGGAGCCGCACACCATGGACCACACGCGCTGCCATCGTGATGAAGATGGCTGAGCTGCTGGCCACAAAATACCGCCCCATCATGAATGCAGCCACCATGCTGGGACAGAGCAAGAATATCTATCAGGCTGAAATCGACTCGGCCTGCGAGACCATCGACTTCTTCCGTTACAACGTGCACTATGCATCGAAGATTTACGGCATGCAGCCGAAGGACGGCGTAGGACAGCTGAACCACACGGAGTATCGTCCGCTGGAAGGATTCGTGCTGGCCGTGACACCATTCAATTTCACTTCCATTGCCTCGAACCTCTGCATGACACCCGTGCTGATGGGCAACGTGGCCCTGTGGAAGCCCTCTACCACAGCATTGCTCTCCAACTACTATCTGATGCAGCTCTACAAGGAGGCTGGACTGCCCGACGGCGTGGTGAACTTCCTGCCGGGCAGCGGTGCACTCATCGGCGAGGTGGCCACACAGTCGAAGCATTTCGCCGGCATCCACTTCACGGGTTCCACCGCTACCTTCAAGAGTCTGTGGCAGCAGGCATGCAGCCATCTGGACAACTACGTGTCTTATCCGCGACTGGTGGGCGAGACGGGTGGCAAGGACTTCATCTTCGTGCATCCCTCTGCCGACAAGAAAGCCGTGGCAACAGCAGCCTTCAGTGGTGCCTTCGAGTTCCAGGGACAGAAGTGCTCGGCTGCCTCGCGCATGTACATTCCGAAGAGCCTGTGGCCCGACGTGCTGGCTGACATCAAGCGCATGGCCGGCGAGGTGAAGATGGGCGACGTGAAAGACCCGCGCAACTTCATCAATGCCGTTATCGACGAGGCTTCGTTCGATAAGTGCAAGTCGTATATCGACTATGCCGAGGCTGCCGACGACGCCAAGGTGGTGATGGGCGGCAAGTGCGACAAGTCGGTGGGATGGTTTGTGGAGCCTACCGTCATCGAGACCACCAACCCACGCTTCAAGTCGATGGAAGAAGAGATATTCGGCCCCATCATCACCGTCTATCCCTACGACGACGACAAGGTGGAAGAGACCGTGAAACTGTGCGACGAGACATCACCCTACGGACTGACGGGTGCTGTGTTCGGCCGCGACCGCATGGCCGTGGAGCGCATCACCGAACAGCTGAGCTATGCTGCCGGCAACTTCTATATCAACGACAAGCCCACAGGCGCCGTGGTGGGCATGCAGCCCTTCGGCGGTGCACGTGCCAGCGGTACCAACGACAAAGCCGGCGGTGAGTTTAACCTGATTCGCTGGATTATTCCGCGTGTGATAAAGGAGACACTGGTCTCGCCCACCGACTACCGTTATACCTATCTGAAGTAAATGAGTGTCAAACCATGTAAAATCAATGTCGCCTCGGAGACAGGCCGCCTCAGGGCGGTGCTGCTCCGGAGGCCCGGCATAGAGATTGAGCGCATGACGCCGCTCAACGCCACACAGGCACTCTACAGCGACATCCTTGACAAACCGACGGTCGACCGCGAGTACGGACTCTTCAGCGGAGTGCTGGAGCGGTGGACAAATGTGTATTACGTGAAGGATATTCTGGCCGAAGTGCTCAACGACCAGGCGGTGCGCGAGCACTTGGTGGTGGAGAGCCTGCGCCACGACCGGCGCACGTCGCAGCAGCAACAGGTCATCGGACTGTTCGACCGTCTGATGCAACTCGACAGTCAGCAGCTGGCGAAGATCCTGATAGAGGGTTATGAGAAAGAAGAGTGGGACGGGTTCTCCAACGACCGTTACCTGCTGAAGCCTCTCTACAACCTGATGTTTACCCGCGATGCCTCCTCCACGGTCTACGACCGGGTGCTCATCAACTCGATGAGCTTTGAGGTGCGCGAGCGCGAGACGCTCATCTACGAGGCCATCTTCAGCCATTTCTTCGGTGTCAACCTGCTGAATGCGGCCACGTGGAATCCGCATGCACGCACCGAGGGCGGCGACGTGCACATCGCATCACCCGACCTGCTGTGCATGGGCGAGGGCATCCGTACCAATACGAAGGGTATCGACTATCTGGCACAGACCTTTGCCAAGGAACGCGACCACTTCAGCATCCTGGTGCAGGAACTGCCGAAAACCCCCGAGTCGTTCATCCATCTCGACATGGTGTTCACCTTCCTGGGCAAGCACTATTGTATGGCTTTCGAGCCGATGCTGAAGAAAGAAGGACTCTTTGCGGGCAAGGAGACCACGCTGGTCAGCATCGACAACGGAAAGATCAGCTATCATTCGGTGCCGAACATCCTGAAAGGACTCGAGTCGCTGGGCTGGGAACTGGAACCGGTCATCTGTGGTGGCAGCGATTCGTGGGTGCAGTTGCGCGAGCAGTGGCACAGTGGCGCCAACTTCTTCTCGCTGGGCGACTGCCAGGTGATGGGCTACCGTCGTAATACCCATACCATCGACGCCCTCGACAAGGCTGGATTCAACATTCTCTATGCCGAAGATATCATCAGTGGTAAGGCCCTCATGAACAGCAACGAGAAGTTCGTGGCCGCCTTCCCCGGCTCCGAACTGCCGCGTGCCGGCGGTGGTGCCCGCTGCATGACCATGCCGCTGCTAAGAGATTAGAAAGCCCCCTCCAACTCCCCCGAAGGGGGAGAGAACGGGAGTTATCAAATAAATTAAAGCCTCTTCCACACATAGGAAGAGGCTTTTTGCTTGAATAGAAGTCTTGTAATTTCCGTGCCCCATATGTAATGGCGTTTTGCCCATTGTAGGCACATTAAGACAATGCTTTATAATGTCTAAAACTGTCTCTATGTCTCTTTGTCGGAAAAAACTCTCTGTCTAAAAAGTCTCTCCGTTTGGAACTACTCTAGGCAGAAAGGAGCACTTGTTTCAGACGGCTGATGAAGTCGTCGGCCTCTGTTTTTGTCAGGCAGAGTGGGGGAAGCAGACGCAGGATGTGAGTACCGGCGCAACCTGTGAAGCAGTGTTGCTCGAACAGCAGGCGCTGGCGAATCTCCTTGTAAGGCACTGCCAGTTCCACACCAATCATCATGCCACGGCCGCGTACTTCGGTGATGACAGGAAAGTCTTTCTGTAAGGCTTTCAGCTGGTCGATGAGATATTCGCCCACCTCATGCGCATTCTCCACCAGCTGCTCTTGCTCGAACACATCGAGCACGGCAAGGGCAGCGGCACAGGCCAGATGGTTGCCGCCAAAGGTGGTACCCAACTGTCCGTAGACCGGCTTGAGGTGTGGGGCAATGAGCACGGCACCCATGGGGAACCCGTTGGCAATGCCTTTGGCCACGGTGATGATGTCGGGACGGATGCCTAGCCACTGGTGAGCAAAGAACCGTCCGCTGCGGCCATAGCCACACTGAATCTCGTCGCAAATCAGGAAGGCTCCGTATTTCTTACATGCCTCTTGCAGGCCCTTGGCAAACTGCTCGGTAGCCATCTTGATGCCTCCGACACCTTGGATACATTCCAAGATGACGGCACACACATCACCTTTGGCCAGCTCAGCCTCCCATGCCGGCAGGTCGTTGAGCGGCAGATAGGTCACATGACCGTTGTCGTTGATGGGCGCAATAATCTTCGGATTGTTGGTCACCTCGACGGCCAGGGATGTACGACCGTGGAATGCTTTCTCTGCAGAGAGCACCCGCGTGCGGCCATTGGCAAACGAGGCCAGCTTCAGGGCATTCTCGTTGGCCTCGGCACCACTATTGATGAGGAACAACTGATAGTCGTCGTAGCCACAGATACGGCCTAGTCGGCTGGCCAGTTCAGTCTGCAGTGTATTGATGACCGAGTTGGAATAGAATCCCAACTGCGACAGCTGTTCTGACACCTTATTTATATAGTGGGGGTGGGAGTGACCAATGCTGATGACGGCATGGCCCCCATAAAGGTCGAGATACTCTTGGCCTTTGTCGTCCCATACCTTACAGCCTTTGCCCTTGACGATGTTCACGTCGAAGAGCGGATATACGTCGAATAATTTCATTGTCTGTTCGTTTTGTTAGAAAGCACTTGCCTTGAGTTGCAAACCCGTTTGCTCGGGCAGACCGAACATGAGGTTCATATTCTGGACCGCCTGACCTACAGCACCTTTCAGAAGGTTGTCGATGGCGGAGGTGATAAGCAGTTTGTTGCCGTATTTCTCGACATGCACCAGAGCCTTGTTGGTGTTGACCACCTGCTTCAGGTCGATGCTCTTGTCGCTATAGTGCGTGAAGGCAGCGTCGGCATAAAACTGGCGGTAGCCGTCGGTAATCTGTTCGATGCTGGCCTCTGTCTTTACTACTGCCGTGCAGAAGATGCCACGGGCAAAGTCGCCACGGTAGGGGATGAAGTCGATGTCGCAGTCCAGATGGCCCTGCACCTGTGTGAGCGACTGGCGTATCTCGGCAATGTGCTGATGCTGGAAGGGCTTGTAGATGCTCAGGTTGTTGTTGCGCCACGAGAAATGAGTGGTGGCCGAGGGCTTCTGTCCGGCACCTGTTGAGCCGGTAATGGCATTCACCGCCACATCGTCGGTGAGCAGTCCCATCTGGGCGGCAGGCAGCAAGGCCACCTGTATGCAAGTGGCAAAACAACCGGGGTTGGCCACATGCTGTGCCATTGCGATGGCGACCTTGTTGATTTCCGGCAGTCCATAGACATAGTCGTGCTGGCCTTTGATGCGGAAGTCTTGTGCCAGATCGATAATCTTCACATGTCCGGGAATGGTGTGTTCCTTGAGGAACTGTTCGCTCTTGCCATGGCCGAAGCAGAAGAAAAGCACATCCACCTGATCGAAAGTCATCTCGCTGGAGAACCTCAAGTCGGTGTCGCCAATGAGTCCTTCGTGTACATCGGAAACCAGATTGCCGGCATTGCTCTCGCTGTTGGCAAAGACAATCTCTGCCTCTGGGTGATTCAGCAACAGCCGGATGAGCTCGCCACCAGTATAACCGGCGGCACCTAAAATACCAACACTTATCATGGGCTCACCTTTTACCTTTTTTCATTGGGATGAATACCATAATATACTCTCAGTGGGGTAGAGCTGACCTTAATGAAGCCTTTGGCCTCGTCGGCTGTCCAGCCCGTCTGCGTCTCACCATATTCACCCAACTTGCTCTTGGTGAGGTCGTTGGCAGAGTCGATACCTACTGTCTCGAAACCAAACGGACGCAGTTTCAGAATGGCCGTACCCGTGACGTTGCGCTGACTCGATGTGAGCATCGCCTCGATGTCGGGCATCACAGGCTCAAGATACTGGCTCTCGTGCAGGAACATGCCGTACCAGTTGGCTACTTGGTCCTTCCAGTATTGCTGCCACTTGCTGAGTGTAGACTTTTCGAGCAGGCGGTGCGCCTCGATAATCAGTTTGGGTGCAGCGGCCTCAAAGCCCACACGACCCTTGATGCCGATAATGGTGTCGCCCACATTGCAGTCGCGGCCGATGGCATAAGATGCGCCAATCTCCTCGATGCGCTGAATGGCTTTCACCTTGTCGTCGAACGGCTCGCCGTTGACAGCCGTAATCTCACCTTTCTCGAAGGTGATTTTCAGCAGTTGCTCCTGCTCTTCGGCGGTGACGTGCTTCAGGTAGGCATCCTCAGGAAGGCCTTGCGTGGGGTCGAGCAGTTCGCCACCGCAGATACTGGTTCCCCAGATGCCCACATTGTATGAGTACTTCAGTTTGGTGAAGTCGGCATAGAAACCATGTTCGTTCAGATAGTCCACCTCTTCTTTTCGGGTGAGCTTTTTGTCACGTGTCAGGGTGATGATCTCCACTCCCGGAGCCATCACGAGGAACGTCATGTCGAAACGTATCTGGTCGTTGCCGGCTCCCGTACTGCCGTGTGCGATGGCGTCAGCACCAATCTCGTTGGCATAACGGGCAATGGCGATGGCCTGGAAAATGCGCTCTGAGCTGACCGAGATAGGGTAGCAGTTGTTGCGGAGCACATTTCCGAAGATCATGTATTTCAGTGACTTTTCGTAATACTCGTGTGTCACATCGAGTGTCACATATTTCACGGCACCGAGCTTATAGGCGTTCTCTTCGTTTTTCTTGAGCTGTTCGGCACTAAAACCGCCCGTGTTGGCGCAGGCAGCATACACTTCATATCCATCCTGTGTGAGTTTCATCACGGTGTAGGATGTGTCAAGGCCGCCAGAAAAGGCGACTACCACTTTCTTTTTTGTGTCTGGCATAATTATTCTATTTTTTTTGTTTGTTTTCTATCATCTTACTCCCGGATTGTCCGGGTCGTCCGTAAATTCTGGAGATTCCGGTTTCTCCTGCCTTCGGGTCTTTTCGGGGTTTATTCCTCGTGCGACGATCTTCTCACATGGCCAATGCTTTCGATGCGCTTGATACGCTCGAGTACCTCTTGCGGAATTTTGGCAGGCAAGTGCTCTTCGGGATCGTAGAGCATGGCGGTGCAGATGCAGTATTTCCGCCCGGTGCGGTGTAAAATGTCTACATTAATGCAGCCCTCGCAGCCACGCCAGAATGCCTCGTCGTCGGTAAGATCGCCAAAGGTTACGGGCTGATAACCCAACTGGGTGTTCATCGTCATCACGGCAGCACCGCTGGTCAGCGAGAAAATCTTCGCATGCGGCCAGCGTGTGCGGGCCAGCGTAAAGGTCATATCCTTGATTTTCTTGGCTACACCCAGTCCACGGAATTCGGGGTGAACGATGAGGCCCGATGTGGTGACATACTGTTTGTTACCCCATGTCTCGATATAACTGAATCCTGCGAACTGGTCACCGCTTAATGCAATAACAGCCTTGGCCTCGCGCATCTTGGTGACAAGATATTCGTGGGTGCGCTTGGCAATGCCCGTACCGCGCACTTTGGCAGCGTCGGCAATCGTTTGTAAGATTGTGTCGACATACTTCTCGTGCGAAGTGTCGGCAACCACAACCTGTATCTCTTCCATTCTTAATTATTAGTTATCAATCTTCAATCTTCCTTCCCCATTCTCCATCCTCCATTCTCAATCTTTAATGTTCGGTATTACCATGCTGAGACCGTTGATCACATCTTCATATTTTTCTCCTTCTTTAATCACGATGAAGATGGTGTCGTCACCTGCTATCGTACCGATGATTTCTGGGATATCGCTGTCGTCAATGTTATAGGCAATGCTGCTGGCATAGCCAGGGCGCGTCTTGATGACACCCATGTTGCCCGAGAAATTGATGGAGACGAAGCCGGAGGTCTGCAGCATTTCGCTGGCAGGACGCGGATTCGGAATACGCTTGTACATGGTCTCATGAGGCAGCACATACACGTATTTACCATTCATCGATGCGGCTTTGGCAACCTTCAACTGCTTTAAGTCGCGGCTCAGTGTGGCCTGAGTCAGCTTAAAACCTTCTTTCTCTAATGCTTGGAGCAATTCCTCCTGACTGCCTAATTCCTTACTGGAAATAAGCATTTTCAAGGTCTCCATTCTGCTGTTCTTAATCTTCATGTCTAGTCCTTTGATGAATAATCGGGTGCAAATTTATGCATTTTATTGTATATATGCAAATTTTTATGCATAAATTTGCTGTTTTGCTGGTTTTTGGTGAGAAGTTAGGGGATCATAAAAAAAGTTAGGAGCTATACGCTAACTCCTAACTCTTAACTGTTAACTATTAACTTTTAACTGTCAACTGTCACTTTCCTATTTCTTCATGTCGAAGCCAATGCGCACGCCGTCGTAGTTCTTACTTAGGTCGCCGATGGTCTGCAAGCTAGTGTTGCCACTCAGTGCCGACATCGTCTGCAGCACGGTGAGTAGCTTCTTGGCTTCGAAAAGCAACGAGATTCCGTTGGCCTCACGCTTGGCATAGCAGTTGATGTTGAGCAACATACCCTTCATGGCGATTTGCGACGTAGACTCGTTGTAGGTGTAAGTCCCGCTGAAGCTTCTGCCGCCAATCGTGGCCGAGAAGGTATTGTTGTTGTTGAATGTTACCACGGTGTTGCTGGCCGAAAGACCCAGCTTCTGATAGTAGGGCAGTACCTTCTGCTCTATCTGTGCAGCCACCATCTCGCCACCGGCCTTGGCCAGCAGGTTCTCGCTGGTAAAGGCACAACCGGGGCCGTCGTATCTCCATGTGCCGATAAGGTTCTGTGCCGACAGCTTGTCCAGTCCGATGACACTTGAAACGGCATTCACCACACCCGAACCATTGGTGAGTACACCGATGATACCACTCAGGATGTCCGTACCATTGTTATTTGTTGTGGTTCCGCCTAAACCACCGCAGCTCATCAATGCCAAACAGGCCGATGCTGCCAATACTGATAATTTCTTCATAGTCATTTCTATTTTAGTTTGAATCTTTCATTCTCAATTCTCAATCCTCCATCCTCCATCTTATTTCCTGTCGCCAAAGATGCGAAGCAGATAGAGGAACAGGTTGATGAAGTCGAGGTAAAGGCTAAGGGCTCCAAGCAGTGCGATTTTCTGTGCTTGTTCGCCACCGTCCTCTTGTGTCATCAGCATGTGCTTGATCTTCTGCGAGTCGTATGCAGTCAGTCCTACAAACACGGCAACGCCTAAATAGCTCAGTATCAGGTCGAACGTGCCACTCTTGGTTAGGAATACGTTCACTAGTGTGGCGATGATAATGCCTATCAGGGCCATCAATGCCAGGCGCCCTAACGACGTAAGGTCTTTCTTCGTGGTGTAGCCGATGAATGCCATCACCGCGAAAGTTCCTGCCGTGATGAAGAACACACTGGCTACCGACGTCATGGTGTACATCAGGAAGATGAACGACATGGTCGCGCCGTTGATTACCGAGTAAAGCACAAACAGCAGAGTGGCCGTTGTTAGCGACAAACGATTAATGCCTGCCGATATCCACATGACCAAACCCAGCTCGCCGATTATCAGTCCCCAGAACAACAAACGGTTAGTAACGATGGACTGCAGAATGGCTGGACTCGTTGACACACCGTAGGCCGTAAACCCTGTGATGGCCAGTGCCAACGCCATCCATACATACACCTTACGCATCAGAGCGGGAAAAGCAAGTGAGCGGTAACCCTCCTGCTCGTTAATCATCTCATACAATTCTTTTTCGTTCATATTGAATATTATTCCTTGTTAATAATTCTATTGAATGCTGCAAATGTATCAATTTTCTGCAACATAACCAAATATTTGCGACAATTTGCGATTCTGTGTCGATAATAATCCCCTTTTCCGCCTTTCCTCCCTTAATACATCCCTCCCTTAATACATCCCTCCCTTCTCTCCTCTCACCTCTCCCTTCTCACCTCTCACCTCTCACCTCTCTCCTCTCTCCTCTCTCCTCTCACTTCTCTCCCCTATATATAAAAAGGTATATCTTAAACGCGTCTTGATTTAAATCAATTCTGGATACTTTTTTGCATAAAAAACTAATTTTTTTCTTGAAAAAGTTTGGTGGTTCGGAAAAAAGCCGTACCTTTGCATCCGCTTTCAGGGATTGCCCCTGTGAGCTCATAAGGAAAGAGTTCTTTGAAA
>DEJV01000029.1 GCA_002353525.1 Prevotella sp. UBA2739 | reverse complement strand
TAGCCGAAGCCCTCGGCATGACGGTCGACCTGATAGACCCCAAACTGGCGGACCTGGCACCGATGAAGACACTGACCAAAGAATGAAAAAATAATAAGGAAATGGCAAAAGTAGAAGCACCGTTTGTTATACCGCCTCACAAGTATCAAGAACTTGCACAACCCGACATGTGCTACTATATCGTAGTAACAAAGGAAGATGAAGCAAAGGTAAAGGAGGTGATGAAGCATTACCCAGAGATTGAAGTTGCTGGGTATGCTGACAGGTTTATACATATTGTGGCTGAGCCTGGCGAAGTTAAGTTTGTCGGTGCAAAGAAGATACCACCCATTCGATGGGAGGCACGACGCGACAGCGCAATATCAGCATATTTTAACAGACCAATATATTAAAGGAACTATGACAATCGAAGAATTAAACCAACAGTGTATAGCACTACAGCGAGAGTGCGACACTAAGAAGTCGCGACTTTACATCCAGTTCGCCCATGAGCATAACCCCGTGAAGGTGGGTGACATTGTGACCGACCACTACCACACCATCCGCGTGGAGAACATGAGATTCTATGGCTACCCCGTCCCCCATATGTGTTACACAGGCATTGCCATGACCAAGAAGGGCGTACCTGCCAAACGCCAGCCCGCATCCAGCGAGCCAGTCTATCAACAGAACATCGAGTTCATCAACGGACAACCATATACTTACGAATATAAGAACCGATAAAACATCAAGGAATTATTATGAGATTCACGAAGACAGGCCCGACGGGTGGTGACGAGACGGCACCCTACAGCGTGACCGACTACCGGGCAAAGACCGTTGTGGAGTTTGTCAACGAGGTGCTGGAGCAGAACCCCAATGAGTGGGGATATATCGAGGTGAAGGATGAACCGGCTGGCGACGGATTCCACTGGCGCACCCGCATCGAATACCGATACGGACAGCTGCTTAACGAGATTCCCGACACATGGCAGAACAGAGAAATCGGCTGCGTGACAGCCGCAGGCGGTTGGAGCCGTATGGACTACCTAATCATCCCGAAGAAATAATCCAAATAAATCAAGGAACTATGCAAGGACAGACAATGTTGCAGCGATTGAAACGGCTACATGCTGAATGCCTCGGACTATACATGGCTCGCAGGCTGATGGGTGAGACGGGAGAGGTGCAAAAGAAACGGCTTCTATGGTTGGCACAAAAGATTATGATATATGACCGGGAGTAAACCTTTGCGTCCATCATCCTTGATAAGAGAAGCCCCAATGTCGGGACTTCTCTTATTGTTTTGTTATGCGACAGATTGAGCGGATTTTCGTGCATTGCACAGCATCGTATCAGGCAACGACTACCGAGCAGTCGCTGCGGGATGAGTTCAAGCGTAAGGGGTGGAAGGCTCCAGGGTATCACTATGTGGTGAAGACGGACGGCAACATCATCCGTATGTTGCCCGAGGAGAAGGTGGCAAATGGTGTGGCAGGGTACAACAAGACAGCTCTGCATGTGGCATGGATTGGAGGCATTGACCGCCAGCACCCCAAGGGCATCGACAACCGGACAGAGGCACAGCGGGTGGCTCTGTACGACCTCGTGGCAAAGTTGAAGATGCGCTACCCGAAGGCAGAGATACTGGGGCACCGTGACATCTCGCCTGACACGAATCATAATGGGGTCGTGGACCCCTTGGAACGCATCAAAGCGTGTCCCTGTTTCGACGCAAAGGTAGAGTATAAGGAACTCAACGAAATGAAATGACTATGGACTACAACAATCCCAATGACAACTGGATGCAGACGGGCTACGACCCTTACAAGGGCATGACCGAAGAAGAGAGAATAAAAACAGTTTGTGCAAAAGTGATAGGCACCGTGGTTGGTGTGATCATCGCCATGGTGCTGTGCGCACTGCTGGGCAGTTGCACCACGACGAAGTATGTGCCCGTTACCGAGCATCACACCGAGCACCACTGGCACACGGACAGCGTGAAGGAGCGTGACTCGACGCACACCGAGCGAGAAACCATTATCCGCGAGGTCGATTCGGCAGCAATGGCGAAGTACGGCATACAGATGCAAGCCAACCAGCGTGCATGGCTTGTGCTTCAGCGTGAGATGGAGAATCGCCTGCGTGAGCTGGAGCACATGACCGCCCAGCGCGACACCGTGCATGACAGCATCCCCGTGCCATACCCAGTAGAAAAGCAAGTGCCGGCACAACTCACACCGTGGCAGCAGATGAGAATCCATCTCGCTAACATCATGCTCTACCTGTTGGCGGTTATTGCGATTATCTACGTCGGCAAACGGCACATCAGACATCTGACGGGAAAGTAAACCCACAGCCATATTCCGGGCGATAGTTGAATAATAAACACTTTGGATTATGGAACAAGCAAAACAGATTCTCAGACTGGTGATCCTGATGGCATACGCCATGGGAGCCATAGGCGGTACCGGCTACGCCATATATAGCCGTGCATACGTGATAGCAGCAGCCGTGGTGGTGCTGGCAGTGCTGGCATTTCCCGTAGTTTGGAAAATCTTTCAGGATTTGACGAGATAGGGAGGACGGCGTATGTGTACATTAGACAAACTGCGCAACGGTAACGAGACCGAGAAGAAGTGCTGCTTCTGCCAACTGGTGACACTTGTCTGCTTCCTCGTCTCGATAGGATTGATTGTTGCCGGGTTTTTATTGCCGCCGATGGGCGTGATTGACGGGAGCGTGCTCACGGCGGTAGGAGAGCTCCTTCTGTTCCCCGTCGTCATCTATGCGTTCCGTGCCATTGAGCTGGGACTGGAGGTGAAGATACAGAAGGGCGATACAAGCGTAGAAATACACAAAGACGAAGATTAACCGCCGTGAGGCGTGACAATGTACCATAAAATAAATAATATTGAATGTTTCTTTATTCAAGTAAGATTAGGTTAGTTAGTTTTCTTTTTAGTAGATTTGTTTTTAGTATGATTTTTCGAGGCTACAGCGGTAGCCTCTTTTTTTTGTTTTTACAAAGCTGGTTGCCGATTGGTAACCCCAAAACGTATTTCGTGCGATTAATAGAATTAAGAATCACGAAATATGAAATTCCTGACATTAAAAGAAATCAAGGCACAGTGCCGCATTGAGGAGGACTTCACGATGGAGGACACGCTGTTGACGGCATACGGCAGTGCTTCGGAGAACGCATTGCTGCGGGTATGCAACCGGACATACGACGACCTGTTGGAGAACTTCGGAGAAGACGACGGAAAGGGTGACAAGGTGGTACCGCCAGACTTCCGCATTGCAGCACTGATGCTTGCCAAGCATCTGTACGAGCATCGTGGACCGACTGAGAACATCAGCCTGTCGATGGTTCCGTACAGTATCGACCTTTTCATCAAGCCGTTCATGCGGCTCACTACCAGCGCAGAGGAGGGCGCACAGTCATGACAGGATATGACGCAGGAATGCGTGATAAGCGCATCACCATCGCACGTCGTGCCGAGAGTAGCGGCGGTCAGTTCGGTGTGCGGTCAGCCGGACAACAGTACGAGATCATCGACGACTTCTGGGCGGCAGAGGACTTCAACCGTGGTACCAAGGCAATGCGGGAAGGTGCCGTCGATGCTTACGTCACCGTGATGTTCCGTATGAACTGGTATCCAGACATTGACCGCTGGTGCATCATCAAGTACGACGGTATGTGGTATCAGATTACCTCCTTCCATGCCGACAGAAAGGCGAACACCATCCAAATGACCGCCACGGAGATGGCAAATCAGCAAGTAATGATTATTAACCAATAAACAAGTAAGATTATGGATAATGTTTTCGACATCGTTCAGACGGATGCGCAGTTGCAAGCCATCCTCAACAAGATTCAGCCGCTGGTGACTACGGGTAGCACCGCACCCCTCGGCTTTGGTTACGGCGTATGTGAGACCGCTGGCGCAACACCAGCCAAGACAGTAAGCATGCAGAACACCGTACTGACCCCCGGCGGCGTGATTGCCGTCAACTTCGTGAACGCTTTCACCGCCAGCAGCCCCACGCTCAGCGTGAATGGTTCGGCAGCAAAGCCCATCAAACTCTACGG
>DEJV01000009.1:20638-65223 GCA_002353525.1 Prevotella sp. UBA2739 | reverse complement strand
GTTCCTGCGTTGTTGTTCTATATGGTTGGCGCTCTGCCTGGTTGGTCTGCTGAGGGTGCACTAACTGCTCTCCTATATCCAGAAGGTGGTGATGTATATACCTACACTTCTAAGTTCGTTGACGGAGATAATCCAGCCAACCTGAAGATTTGGGCACAAGAAGATCTGGGAATTTGGGCAAATGCATATTGTGTTGAAAAAGACAAGGATGGTACACAGGATGAAACCGGAGCCATTATCCAGGCAGATGCCGGTGCCATTAAAGCTCCGACGGCTGAATACTACACCTTCACGTTCGACAAGCACCACATGAGTTACTCGTGGACGAAGCTGGAGAATCAAGAGCCTACAGAGTATGACATGATCTCTCTCATTGGTAACTGGACAGATGACTGGAGTGCCGATGTCGACATGGTTCAAGTGACTCCTCACAACTGGTATGTTGAGCACACCTTCACTCACGATAATGTAGAATTCAAGTTCCGCGCTAACCACGATTGGGGCGTCAACTGGGGTGCAACTTGGACGGTCAGCAGCGACAACTTTGCAGCTCTCGGCGTAGGTGGTGGCGACAATATCAAGTGTGCCAAGGGTACTTACCGCTTCTACATCAACGATATCACCAACAAGATGTGTGTGGTGCCCGTTGAATAACATTTCATTCATTAATACGATAAAAGAACTGAACAATGAAAAAGTTATCAATATTTCTGATGCTCGTTATTGCGGGTTTGTTCATGGCCGCTTGCGGTCCTGAGGATAACGAGTTCGCTGGTCTGAAGGTGGCTGAAGCCGATGGTGCCGTGGTTGTGCCCGGCCTCTCTGCAGGGCAGACCGCAGTCATCGATCTCAACGCTATGGAGGTGAGCGATGAGTTGGATGTACAGGCATTCACGGTTCCATCTACAGCCCTGCCAGAAGGAGTAGAGCTCGTAAAAGCCGAGGTTGTTTTTGCCGATGGTACCGTTCTTCCTGCAACTGTTGACGGAAAAATGTCGGGTAAGGCCCTTTCTGATTATGTTGCTTCCATCTACGGCAAGCGTCCTGAGACCCGCACAGTAGTTGGCACGGTGTATCTCTATGCAATTCAGAACGGTGCTGCAGTGAAAATCAATGCCGGTGAGGTGACTTTCCAGATAGTGCCTCAGGCTCCTGTAATTGCCTCTGCTTACTATCTCACGGGTACGATGAACGGCTGGGACAACAACAACACCGATTTCTTGCTCTCAAACGGAGGAGATGATCCTTATGCAAATCCTGTCTTTGTCTGTACACTCAATATGGAGAGCCTGGGCAATCCTACCTCTCTTGAGTTTAAGGCCACTCCAGACAATGGTCTGGGAGGTGACTGGAGCGGTTGTTTGGCTGCCGGTGATGAAGGAAAGTTCAACTACAACAATGTGGGTGGCAACTTCAAGATTGACGGAATTGATGCCAGTACGAAGTATATCCGTTTGAACTTCAATATGCTCGATCAGACATGGAGCTACGAGGAAATTGCTTTCAATCCGTTTATCTACTTCATCGGAGCTACCGACGGTTGGTCTCAGGCCGAACAGAAGTTGGCACTCACTGACCAAAACGGCGTCTACACTGGCTATATCTATTGCGCTGATCCTAATGGTTGGGGCAACGAGTTCAAGTTCCAGAAGGTTCCAGGAGACTGGGGTACAGAGATTAATTATGGTACCTTCTCTGGAGGAGTAACGGGTGACTTTGAAGAAGGTGGCGGCGGCAACATCAAGGCCAATGCCGGTGAAGGCATCTACTTCATTGAGGCCAACCTTGCAACCAATACATTGAAGGGCACTCGCATCAACAACATGAACCTTGTAGGTGACTTCAACGGATGGAACCCTGGCGATGCTGCGCAGCAGATGACATGGGATGCACAAAACTACTGCTACGTAATCACTAATGCCGGAGTGAATGCGAACGGATGGAAGTTTACTGCCAATGACGAATGGGGTATCAACCTTGGCGGAAACGACAGCGTAGAGCCTTCAATGAAGATTGATGACCTTGCTGCAAACGGAAAGAACCTCGGAGCTGTGGGTAAGACCATTAAGCTCTATCCAACGCGCAAGACTTCTGATAAGATTTTCTGTACTGTGGAATAATTGCTCGCAAGAGCTGATAGTGCAGATTGCATCGACATTGACGCTAAATGCGTTTGTACAGATAGAAAGTACAGCCGTCAGATTAATACTGGCGGCTGTACTTTTGTTACCTTGTCGTTTGTGCAGAAAATACTGTCAACCGGTTTCCCAGCCTAAGTCGAAAGGCTGAAAAGATGTTAAGTCGGGTTGCTTCGTACGCTCAACAGAGCGGGCGATGAGAACGTGAGTGGGGAATGGTGATGCAATCGTTTGCATGCGAATAGAAAAATAATTCAATGGTTAGGGTAACAATGTCCCGTTTTTTTCTGTATCTTTGTGCCATAATAATAACTAAAACGAGCATACGATGAAGCGCTATTTAATTCCCCTATTCCTCCTGCTGGTCCTGAGCTTTTATGCCTGTGGCGGTGACGACAACCCAATCTCTGATCCTACTCCAACTCCAGAGGAACCAACAAACCCACCTAAGCCTGATGATCCCACGCCTGCCAAAACTTGCCAAGGCTGGCCTGCTAACTACGGCGGTGTCATGCTGCAAGCCTTCTATTGGGACGGCTTTGCTGATACCCAGTGGAGTTTGCTGGAGCGTCAGACAGACGATCTTGCCACTACTTTTAACTTGATATGGATTCCCCAAAGCGCTAATTGTGGCGGGCAGTCCATGGGTTATGACGATTTGTACTGGTTCTCTAACTACAACAGCTCGTTCGGTACAGAGACAGAGTTGAAATCAATGATTAAAACGTTCAAGCAGAAAGGTATTGGTACTATTGCTGATATCGTGATTAACCACCGCAAGAACGTTTCAAACTGGGTGGATTTCCCCAAGGAAACCTATAACGGAGTGACCTATGAACTGAAGTCCACAGACATCGTAAGTAACGATGACGGCGGCAAAACCAAGACGTGGGCTTCACAGAATGGATACTCGCTTTCGTCAAATAGTGATAGTGGCGAGGGCTGGGACGGCATGCGCGACCTTGACCACAAAAGTGAGAACGTGCAGACTAGCGTGAAAGCCTATCTGAAGATGCTGCTCAGCGACTTCGGCTACACTGGTTTCCGCTACGACATGGTGAAGGGATACAATGGCCAGTACACTAAGTTGTATAACAACGATGCCTTACCTGAGTTCTCAGTGGGTGAATGCTGGGATAGTTCCAATACCATCAAGAACTGGATTGACGCCACGGGTAAAACTAGTGCTGCTTTCGATTTTCAGTTCCGCTATACCGTGCGCAATGCTGCCAACAATGGCGACTGGAGAAGACTAGGACAACAAAATGACGGTAACTGGCCGTTGGTGAGCAGCAATTTTAACAACGGCGCATATCGCCAATATGCTGTAACCTTCGTCGAAAACCACGATACCGAATACCGTTCTGCATCTGCCCAGCAGGATCCGCTGCGGAAAGACACCTTGGCAGCCAATGCCTATTTGCTAGCTATGCCTGGAACACCGTGTGTCTTCTTGAAGCACTGGCAGGCTTACAAGCAAGAAATTGCCAATATGGCAGCAGTCCGAAAGGCCGTAGGAATTCACAGTCAAAGCAGTTATTCACAAATAACTTCTCAAAAAGACTATTATGTCGTACAAGTGGATGGCGCCGGCGAGAAGAAACTGCTGTGCGTTGTTGGCACAAATGCATCATCTTATACGCCTCAAAGTGCATCGTGGAAGAAAGTGATTAGCGGCTACCATTATGTTTACTATGTGCAGGGCATTGAACCTAGCGCAATTACCTTTCCTACGGTGAAAGAAGAAAAGCCCCAAGACGGTGTGTATAATGGTGTACCTTCGTTCTGTAGTGTCAAAGAAGGTGAGATATGTGCCTTCTTCGAGGCTCCTAATTCATGGGGCAGCCTGATTTATACTTGGGCATGGATGAATGGTGGCGATGGAAAGGATTATGTAGGTACAGAATGGCCTGGTATCAGTGCAACTCTGATAGGTACAGCCGACAATGGCAACAGGGTGTTTAAGTGGATCTCTTCCAAGACAACAGCTCCCGACAACATTATCTTCAGTGGCGGTGGCAATCAGACTGCCGACCTTAAGTTTACCAATGCTGGATATTACACTAAGGACGGTTATCAGACTGTGGTGAAGTAACGTTTTTTTTTATCCGACATAGAAAATATCCGAGGTGAAAAGCCTCGGATATTTCTTTTTTTAGTTATCTTTGCATGCAAATTGCTAAAACCTAATGACAATGAAATTGAAATCACTATTACTGATTATGGCCGTGGCATGCTCGCTGGGCATGCAGGCACAAAAATATGTGGGCGGCGACATCTCGCTACTGCCGAAGTATGAGGAACATGGAGCTAAGTTCCTCGATAAGGATGGGAAAACTATTACTGGCGGGATGCTGGCTTACTTCAAGCAGCAAGGTTGGAACGCTATGCGCGTGCGTCTGTTTGTTGACCCGTCGAAGGCATCGGCTGCTCATAAGGGCCAAGGTGTGTGCCAGGATCTTGATTTCGTGAAGAAACTAGGTAAGCAAATCAAAGACGCCGGACTTGCATTGATGCTGGATTTCCACTACAGCGACACTTGGACTGATCCAGGCAAACATGCCACTCCCAGCAGCTGGACATCGTCGGACCCCGAGACACTGGCTACAACTCTCTACGAGTATACCAAAAGCTGTCTGAACGAGATGATAGCAGCTGGGGCAACACCCGACTTTGTGCAACCAGGCAACGAGATAACTTACGGCATGTTGTGGCCTACTGGACATTGCTATCCTGATGGCGGCAACTATGGCAGTGGTACGTTTGCCAACTTTGCCAAATACCTGCAGGCAGGCATCAGAGCTATTCGCGAGGTGTGCCCCCAGGCAAAGATTGTCATTCAGACAGAGTTGAGCAAGTCACAGAATGTGACGAACTTCTATAAGACACTGAAAAACTATACCAATGATTACGATGTCATTGGGTTGAGCTATTATCCTTATTATCATGGCACCCTGACCACACTCGACAATGTGCTGACGACACTCGAAAAGAACTATCCCGACAAGAAAATACAGATTGTGGAGACGGGCTATTTCCATGCCTGGTACCCCAGCGATGCCACATATCCCATCAGCAACTTCCCCAACTGGCCTGCTACTGATGCCGGACAGCTGCAGTTCACCAAAGACCTGATTGCCAAACTGGCTGCTCACCAGAGTGTCGACGGATTGTACTGGTGGTTCCCCGAAGCTAACGAATATGGTCTGGACTGGGAGACGAAGCGTGTGACTGACGACTGGTATAACGCTGGTCTTTTTGATAACAAAACGGGTAAGGCTATGCAGTCGCTCTACGAGCTGAAGACTTTCCTGGGCGGTTCGGCTGGCATTACATCAACACCTACCATTCAACACCTAACACCTTCAGTCTATACTCTCGACGGCCGACGCGTGTCTTCGTTTGAAGCTGCACCGCGGGGTGTCTATGTGGTGGGTAAGAAGAAAGTGGTGAAACACTAAAACTGAAAGATAACGGGACATGAGGAAAACCATCTGCCTGGCTGCTTTACTGTTGACAATCAGTCTCTCGACTATGGGCGACATACCCGTAGTCGGTTGGGACAAGTACAGTCTGACCATCGACGGCCGTCGTGTTTGTCCGGTGATGGGCGAGGTGCACTATTCGCGCCTGCCCGCCGACGAGTGGGGTCGTGAGGTGGAGAAGATGAAAGCGGGCGGGGTGACGATGGTGGCCTGTTATGTATTCTGGAACCACATAGAAGAGACCGAGGGTGTGTTCGACTGGAGCGGTCAGCGCAATCTGCGGCAGTTCCTTGAGGTGTGCCAGGCCCAGCAGATACCCGTAGTATTGCGCGTAGGCCCCTTCTGTCATGGCGAGGCGCGTTGTGGAGGCATCCCCGACTGGCTGTTTACGAAGGGCTGCAAGATGCGATCTGAGGACAAAGTGTTTCTGCAATATACCCAACGGCTCTATCGGCAGATATTCACCCAGGTGCAGGGACTGCAATGGAAAGACGGTGGTCCTGTGGTGGCCATGCAGTTCGACAACGAGTATCGCGGCCACGGTTCCTACTTGATGCGCCTGAAGCAAATGGCACAGGAGATAGGTTTCGACCTGCCGTTCTACACCCGCACAGGGTGGCCCGACCTGGCTTCGCCCGTACCATTTGGTGCGATGATTCCACTCTACGGCGACTATGCCGACGGCTTTTGGGAACGCTCCATCAAAGAGACGGCCGGCAGTTACTACAAAGCATTCCATTTCAAAGCATTCCGTTCGTCTACAGCTATCGCCACCGAGCAGATTGATTATTCATCGAGTGGCTCCAGTGCTGAGGCATCCGCCGTAAATGATTATCCTTATTTCACCTGCGAACTGGGTGGCGGCATGATGACAGCCTATCACCGCCGGCCCTTTCTCTACCCCGAGGATGCCTATGCGATGGCTGTGGTGAAGCTGGGGAGCGGCTCTAATCTGCTGGGCTATTATATGTATCATGGCGGCACGAATCCCGAAGGCAAGACGTGGCTTAACGAAATGCAGCGCACACCCGCTACTAACTATAACGACCTGCCCGTGAAGACCTACGACTTTCAGGCTCCACTGGGTGAGTTCGGACAGAAGAATCCCCACTATTATCTGCTGCGCAAACTGCATCTGTTTATGCACGACTGGGGCGATGTGCTGGCCCCGATGGAGGCTGTGTTCCCTTGTAAACAAGATATTCCGAAAGGCGACGATACGTTTCTGCGGTGGGCATATCGCGAGAAAAACGGCAGCGGTTTCATTTTTGTCAGCAACTACGAGCGCCTGCAACGGCTGACAGCCAAGCGCAATGTTCGTCTGGAGGCTTGCGGAGTGCGGCTGCCCCAGCTCACCATACCGGCAGGGACCATCTGCATATTTCCTGTAAACATCGATGGCATTCGCTATGCCACGGCTCAGCTTACTGCCAAACGCGACGGGAAAATCTATATGGAGCAAATCAAGGGCATACCCACCACGATTGCCCTGCAGAACGGCAAGACGCTGCGCAACGTGAAACCAAGAGGAACCGAACGCCCCGTCTACGGGAATATTTATCTGCTCACATCCGAGGAGGCAGGAAGACTTTTCCTCAACGAGGAAGGCCAAGAGACGGCTCCCACATCCATTGATTATGCGAAACGTAAGGAGGCTGGAGGATGGCGCAACATCACCATAGGGGTGAACAAGGTGGCAGAGGAACCTGCCGACAGCGATTTTGAGCGGGCTGCCGTCTACGAGATTACGCTGAAAGAAGGGCAAAACGGGTTGCTGCAGATTGACTACCAAGGAGACTGCGCCCGGTTGTATGCCGACGGAAAACTCGTTGCCGACAACTTCTACAACGGGCGTCCTTTCCTTTTCGGACTGTGGAGATTGGCTGAAGGACAACGCACAGCGCCTCAGACCGATGGAATGCGAACGCGCAAACTGGAACTGCGCATCCTGCCCATGCAGAAAGACATGCCTGTATACTTCCCCCGCGAGGCCGACACGACGCCTGGCGAACGGGTGAAGCGCATCGTCATGACAAAACGCCCTTAATTACTTATCCATCAGAGCAATGAAGAAAAGAATGATTCTACAGGCATGCATGGCCATGCTCATCAGCCTGACAACAAATGCCCAGCAGACCCTCGATTTGTCGGGTGAGTGGCAATTGACACTTGGCGACACCCTTGGCGGAACAACAGAGAGCGTCGTGTTGCCCGGTTCGTTACTGACCAATGGCAAGGGAAACGAAGTGTCAGTACATACACGGTGGACAGGTTCGCTCTATGACTCATCATATTTCTTCAACCCCTACATGGAAAAATATCGCGTGGAGGGAAAAATGAAATTCCCTTTTTTCCTGACACCAGAGAAACACTATGTGGGAAAAGCTTGGTACACACGCACCATCGATGTGCCCAAGTCGTGGAAGAAACGCCACATCACGCTCTTTTTGGAGCGGCCGCATATCGAGACCACTGTCTATGTCAATGGTTTGCGAGCAGGCCACCAAATGTCTCTTTCTGCTCCCCATCAATACGATGTGACTGCTCTGTTGAAGCCTGGCACTCGGAATCAGATTGCCATATGTGTGTACAACGGTATTGAGAATGTGGGGGTGGGGCAGGACTCGCACAGCGTGACCGACCAGACGCAAGGCAATTGGAATGGCATTGTGGGCAGAATGGAATTGCAGGTCAGACCTGCCAAACTGCGAATAGAGAGCGTAAGAATAACTCCGAAGCCGAAAGACGGAGTAGTGCATGTGGATGTCTGCCTCGATGGAAAAACAATCCGGCAGCGAAAGAAACAGACTGTTACTGTCGCTGTGTGGCAAGACGGCAAACAAGAGGGTAAGGTAAGTAAGCACTTTGTAATAAACGGAAATTCCCTATCGGCCGACATACCCGTCGGTGATGGCAGCGTGCTGTTGTGGGACGAGTTTCATCCGCACCTCTACCAGTTGGAAGTCACCGCTGGTGACGATCGCTACAACAATGTGTTCGGTATGCGCGACGTGACCGTTGACGGCCGCAACATTTGTATAAACGGTCAGCCCGTGTGGTTGCGCGGTACGGTAGAGAACTGTTGCTTTCCCGAAGCGGGATATCCACCCACCGATGAGGCATCGTGGATGCGTATTTTCAAGAAGGTGAAACAATACGGCCTCAACCATGTCCGGTTCCATTCTTATTGCCCGCCAGATGCCGCTTTTGCTGCTGCCGACAAGATAGGCATCTATCTGCAGCCCGAAGGACCATCGTGGCCCAACCATGGAGTACGGTTGCGCCGTGGGCAGGTAATCGACCAGTATTTGATAGCCGAGACGAAACGCATCATTGATACCTACGGCCACCACCCTTCGTTTGTGATGCTTGCGGCCGGCAATGAGCCCGCCGGCGACTGGGTGAGCTATTGTAACGACTGGGTGAAAGAAATGAAACGCTACGATTCCTCACGCATCTATTGCGGAGCATCGGTCGGGGGCGGATGGGCTTGGGACAATGG
Source organism: Prevotella sp. UBA2739 (assembly GCA_002353525.1). GTDB lineage: Bacteria > Bacteroidota > Bacteroidia > Bacteroidales > Bacteroidaceae > Prevotella. The sequence goes on along the minus strand of DEJV01000009.1, from coordinate 56,098 downwards.
TTCAGAGTATCATGTGAAAGGAGGCGCACGCGGACTCGACTGGACCAGTCATGCACCTTGCTCCGACGATGACTATTCCGATCAGATTGCTTTCCCAAGAAACTATAAAGACACAGTGCCCAACAACTCACCTATCATTGCCCACGAGCAGGGACAATGGTGCGCTTTTCCCGATTTCAAGGAGATGACTCAGTACACGGGAGTGTATAAAGCCCGCAACTTTGAGATATTCAGAGACCTATTGCGCGACAATGGCATGGAGGGACAGGCAGAGTCGTTCCTCATGGCCAGCGGCAAGTTGCAGACACTTTGCTATAAATACGAGATAGAACGCAACTTGCGCACGCCGGATTATGCAGGATTCCAGCTACTGGCACTCAACGACTACAGCGGACAGGGGACGGCCTTGGAGGGTGTGCTCAACGTGCATTGGAACGAAAAGGGATATACCTCAGCCCAAGACTGGACGGAGTTTTGTGCGCCAGTGGTGCCTTTGGCCCGGTTCTCCAAGTTTGTCTTTACCGATGCGGATACGTTGCGAGTGCCGGTGGAGGTTTATAATGCCGGCGGCCACATGTTGGCCGGTGCAAAGGCTGTTTATACTATATGTAACGAAGATTCTGCCACCATCGCCTCGGGTTGTTTCTTCAGCGGAAACATTCCCATGGGGAAGAACTGTCAGTTGGGAGAAGTGTCTCTGCCTCTGGAGTGCGTCAAGGATGCCTCAAAACTGACCATGAGCGTTACGGTTGCCGGTAAATGGAGAAACCACTGGGATTTCTGGGTTTATCCATCGTCTGCCAAATGCCAGGAAGCGTCGTTCCTTGTCGCCGACTCGTTAGACAGTCAGGCGCTCAGCGTATTGAAGAAAGGCGGCAAGGTGTTGCTGACGGCTGCAGGCAAGATACGCCTCGGCAGTGATGTGGTACAGCACTACCTGCCCGTGTTTTGGAACACATCGTGGTTTAAGATGCGGCCTCCACACACTACGGGTGCTCTCATCGACAAGTCGCATCCCCTGTTCAAACACGGATTCCCCACTGACAGCTGGTCCGACCTCAATTGGTGGGAGTTGCTCAACAGAGCCCAAGTGATGAATCTCATGGAACTGCCACGCGACTATCAGTCGCCAGTGCAACCTATCGACACATGGCATATCTCGCGCAAGTTGGGCATGATAGTTGAGGCCAAAGTGCTGAACGGTAAGCTTCTGATGACTACTCTAGATATCACCACCGACCTACAGAACCGCCATGTGGCCCGTCAGATGCGCAATGCCATTATCAGCTATATGCAAAGCGACAGTTTCAACCCGTCGTTGAGCCTGTCGGCGCAAGTCATACAGGATTTCTATACCAAAGACGGTCCTCAGGTCAGCATGTTTACGAAAGAGTCGCCCGACGAGTTAAAGCCTGCCATCAAGTGATGCTCACCTCTTTGTCTGTCTGTTTTTGGCAAGGCAGATGAAAAAGGTGGGCGAAAACATATTTTATCTTAATAAAATAGGTTGTTTCGATTATTTTCACTATTTTTGCAAACTAAATATTGCAAAACACATTTTTTTAATATAACAAAACAAACTATGGATTTATTAAGTCAAATTGTAGCGCGTGCAAAGTCGAACAAGCAGCGCATCGTGCTCCCCGAAGCTGAGGAAGAGCGCACATTGACAGCCGCCGACCGCGTGTTGGCCGACGACATTGCTGACATCATCCTGATTGGTAACCCCGAGAAAGTGCATGCACTGGCAGAGGAAAAAGGCCTGAAGAACATTGGTAAGGCTACGCTCATCGACCCTGAGAACTGCGAGAAGAGCGAGGAATATGCCCAGCTGCTCTGCGAATTGCGCAAGAAGAAGGGCATGACCATCGAGAAGGCCCGTGAGCTGGTGAAGAACCCGCTCTATCTGGGATGTATGATTATCAAGACTGAAGGTGCCGACGGTCAGATTAGTGGTGCCCTCTCTACCACTGGCGACACCCTGCGTCCTGCCCTGCAGATTATCAAGTGCCAGCCCGGCATCACCTGCGTGAGCGGTGGCATGTTGCTCATCTCGAAGCAAAAGCAATATGGTGAGGACGGAGTATTGGTAGTGGGCGACGTGGCTGTTACGCCGATGCCCGATGCCAACCAACTGTCGCAGATTGCTGTGTGCACAGCCCAGACCGCCCGTGCCGTGGCTGGTTTTGCTGATCCCCGCGTGGCCATGCTGAGCTTCTCGACCAAAGGAAGTGCTACCCACGAGGTTGTTGACAAGGTGATTGAGGCTACTCGTCTGGCAAAGGAGCTCGATCCAGAGCTGAAGATTGACGGTGAACTGCAGGCTGATGCTGCTCTCGTTCCGAGCGTAGGACAGAAGAAGGCTCCCGGCAGCGACATCGCCGGCAAGGCTAACGTGCTGGTATTCCCCTGCCTGGAGGTAGGAAACATTGCCTATAAGATGGTTCAGCGTCTGGGTGATGCCATCGCCATCGGTCCGGTGCTGCAGGGTATTGCCCGTCCGGTGAACGACCTCTCTCGCGGCTGCTCGGTAGATGATATCTACTACATGGTTGCCATCACCGCCTGCCAGGCCATGGACGCGAAGAAATAATATTATAAAGGAAACAACAATTCTTTTTTAGACAATGAAGATATTAGTTTTGAATTGCGGTTCGTCTTCGATTAAGTACGCACTGTACAATATGGACGACAAGAGTGTGATGACCAGTGGCGGTGCCGAGCGCGTAGGCTTGGACGGCGCTTTCGTGAAAGTGAAACTGGCCAATGGCGAGAAGAAACAGATTATGCACGACATTCCCGAGCATACCGAGGGCGTGAAGTTCATCTTCTCTCTGCTTACCGACCCCGAGATTGGTGTCATCAAGAGCCTCGACGAGATTGATGCCGTGGGGCATCGCATGGTGCATGGCGGCGAGAAATTCAACAAGAGCGTGGTGCTCAACGACGAGGTGCTGCGCGTGTTTGAAGAGTGCTCCGACCTGGCTCCGCTTCACAACCCCGCTAACCTGAAGGGTGTACGCGCCGTGAGCGAGCTGATGCCCGGTCTGCCACAGGTGGGTGTGTTCGACACAGCCTTCCATCAGACGATGCCAGCCAAGGCTTATATGTATGCCGTTCCTTACGAGCTTTACGAGAAATACGGTGTTCGCCGCTATGGATTCCACGGCACCAGCCACCGTTATGTGGCTCAGCGCGTATGCGACTTCCTGGGTGTGAAGGCCGAGGAGAAGAAGGTCATCACCTGCCACGTGGGTAATGGCGGTTCGATTGCTGCCGTGCTGAACGGCAAGTGCATCGACACCTCAATGGGTCTCACTCCGTTGGAGGGCCTGATGATGGGTACCCGCAGCGGTGATATCGACGGCGGTGCCATCACCTTCATTCAGAAGAAACTGGGCTTGGATGCCGACGGCATGTCGAACCTCTTGAACAAGAAGAGTGGTGTGGCCGGTATTACCGACGGCATGAGCGACATGCGCGACGTAGAGAATGCTGCCAACGAGGGCAATGAGCGTGCTCAGCTCGCACTTGACATGTATTTCTATCGCATCAAGAAATACATCGGAGCCTATGCTGCTGCCATGGACGGTGTTGACATCATCGTGTTCACTGCCGGTGTTGGTGAGAACCAGGTTGGCATGCGCGAGGAAGTCTGCAAGGGTCTGGGCTATCTCGGTGTGAAGTTCGATGCTGAGAAAAACAATGTGCGCGGCCAGGAGGCTGTCATCTCTGCCGATGACTCAAAGGTAACGGTATGCGTCATCCCCACCGACGAGGAGTTGATGATTGCCACCGACACCATGAACCTGCTCTAATTAAGTGACTTAGTTAAGTGACGAGCTTAGCTAAGTGACAAGTGAAAAGTGAGAAGTGACAAGTGTGATTAGTCTTAAGGTTGTATCTCCAGCCAGAAAGCTAATCAAACTTGTCACTTCTCACTTTTCTAAACTTGAAACTTGTCACTTCTCCCTTCTCACTTGATTACATTTGGCTTTCTCCTTCTACGTATTCCGACAGGAAGAGGTGCTCGCCGTCGAATACAACGTAGGTGAACTGGCTGATCCAGTCGCCTAAGATAATCATGCGGCTCTTGTGAGAGAGCATCAGGTCGAGCTCGATATGGCGGTGGCCGTAGATGAAGAAGTCGATGTCGGCATGCGTCTTCATATACTCTTTGGTGTAGAGCACCAGATGCTCCTTGTCCTCGCCCAGATAGACGGCCTCATTGCGCTGCTTGTGGGTCTGGTAGCTATGGCGGGCCCAGTTGAGTCCCAGACTGATGCCCCATCGTGGGTGCAGGCTGTTGAGCAGCCGCTGGCAGGTACGGTTGTGGAACATACGGCGCAACAGTTTGAACTTCACGTCGGGGTCGCCAAGTCCGTCGCCGTGTGCCAGATAGAAGATCTTGTCGTATATCTCGACGGTGGCGGGCTGCCGGTGCAGAATGACACCGCACTCCTGCTCCAGATAACCGTATGTCCACAGGTCGTGGTTGCCAGTGAAGTAGTGCACCTCCACGCCCATGTCTGTCAGTTCGGAAATCTTGCCAAGGAAGCGCGTGAATCCCTTGGGCACCACATAGCGGTACTCATTCCAGAAATCGAACATGTCGCCTAGCAAATAGACGGCCGCAGCCTTATGCTTGATGCTGTCGAGAAATCTTACCAGGCGGCGTTCCTGCATCCGCCCATGCTCGATGGCTAATGAGCCAAGGTGAGCATCGGATAGAAAGTAAACACTCTTCATAAGTGACAAGTGATAAGTGATAAGTGACAAGTGTGAATATCTTTATTGTTAGAGTCGACCCATGCGTTGTTTAACTTTCTTGATGGCACTGACAAGAAGTTTGCCGAGTTCCTCAGCATCATGATAAATAGATATGTATTCTTTTTCATTGATATATCCTCCTTTGTATATGTTTTTGATCCAGTAGGTTGTTTCATCTGCTTCTTTTAGGGCAATATTAAGTTTGTTGATATAGTCCAAAGAACTTTGTGCATTTTTGCTTTCTGCAATGTTAGCTCCAATGCTTGTCCCACTACGCAAGACCTGCTTCGACATCACATATTCGTTTCTCGCAGCGGTGAGATGCTGGTACATCTTGATGATTCTTCCTGCAAAAGCCTCAGCTTTATCTTGCAAAAAATAGCTTCTTCCTGTCATTGTCATACCAACAGTAAAGTCTAATCATACTTGTGACTTTTCACTTTTCACTTGTCACCTAGTCAAATCCTAACTCTACGCGGGCTTCTTCAGACATCATGCTTTGATCCCAGATGGGCTCAAAAACGAGGTTGACAACTACCGACTTGACACCATCGACACTTTCGATTTTCGTGCGGACATCTTCAAGGATGAAGTCGGCTGCAGGACAAGAGGGAGCCGTGAACGTCATGTCGACATCCACAGAGGCGTCGTCCTTCACGTCTATTTTGTATATCATGCCGAGATTCCAAATGTCAACGGGAATCTCGGGGTCGTAGACGGTTTTCAGCACATCCACGATTCGTTCTTCAATTTTTGTTTTTTCTTCTGGCGTCATTTTGCTTATGATGATTGCTTGTTTTTATGTGCAAAGATAATAAATAATTTCCAAAAAGGTGATAATTTCGAAATATTTCCGTACCTTTGTGGGAGCAAACGCATCATCTATGAAATACTCAATTATAGTTCCCGTATATAACCGTCCCGACGAAGTGGACGAACTGTTGCAGAGTCTTTGCGAGCAGACGCTTGCCGACTTTGAGGTCATCATTGTGGAAGACGGATCGCAAAAAGACTGTAAGAGTGTGGTGGAGAGGTATACCGACAAACTGGACGTGAAGTATTTTATGAAACCCAACAGCGGTCCCGGACAGAGCCGCAACTACGGCGCCGAGCGCGCAAAGGGCGACTATCTGCTGGTGCTCGATAGTGATGTGGTGCTGCCCACGGGCTATCTGAAGGCTGTCGACGACGAGTTGCAGCGCCAGCCTGCCGATGCTTTTGGTGGTCCGGATGCCGCCCATCCGTCGTTCACCGATGTGCAGAAAGCCATCTCTTACTCCATGACCAGTTTTTTCACTACAGGCGGCATTCGTGGCGGAAAGAAGAAACTCGACAAGTTCTATCCCCGTTCGTTCAATATGGGCATCCGCCGCGAGGTGTATCAGCAGCTGGGCGGCTTCTCGAAGATGCGCTTCGGCGAGGACATCGACTTCTCTTATCGCATTGTGGAGGCCGGCTATCAGCCACGGCTCTTCCCCGATGCTTGGGTGTGGCACAAACGGCGCACCGACTTCCGCAAGTTCTTCCGGCAGGTATATAATAGTGGTATAGCGCGCATCAATCTCGAAAAGCGCCATCCCGGCACACTGAAACTGGTGCACCTGCTGCCCATGGTGTTTACCGTTGGCGTCATCGCATTGGTGCTTATCTCGGCTTTCGGTCGTGCCATGATGCACTACGACGCGCCCAACTGGCGGTCGTGGTACTGGGTGTGCGCGCTGCCCTGGCTGCCCATATTGTTCTATAGTCTTGTCATTTTCCTTGATTCCAGCATCCGCAACAAAAGTCTGAAGGTGGGTCTGCTCTCTGTTCCTGCCGCTTTCGTCCAGCTGATGGGCTACGGTTTCGGCTTCATCGAGTCGTGGTGGAAACGCTGCGTGAGAAAGCAGGATGAGTTCACCGCATTCGAAAAGAATTTTTACAGTTAAGAGTGAATAGGGAAACTATGAAAAAAGGAAACTCTTCACAGAAATTGTCTATCAATCATTGGGCTGAGGAGGACCGACCGCGCGAGAAACTCATGAGGCTGGGTGCTGAGGCATTGTCGAATGCTGAGTTGCTGGCTATCTTGATCGGTTCAGGCTCTACCAAGGAAAGTGCTGTGAGCCTGATGCAACACGTGCTGAACGACTGCGATAACAACCTGAACACACTGGGCAAATGTTCCATTCACGAACTCATGGCATATAATGGAGTGGGGGAGGCTAAGGCCATCACCATTCTTGCTGCCTGCGAACTGGGTAAGCGACGCCAACAGGAGAAGGCTGCCGAGCGCCAAGACCTTGGTTCGGCCACGGCCGTCTACAACTTTATGCATCCCAAAATGCAAGATTTAGATGTGGAGGAGGCGTGGGCGTTGATGATGAATCAGAACTTCAAGCTCATCAAGGCTGTGCGCATCTCGCATGGAGGCATCACCGAGACCGCTGTCGACGTGCGTATTATCATCCGTGAGGCTGTGCTTTGCAACACCACCGTGCTGGCTCTCTGCCACAACCATCCCAGCAACAGCATCCGTCCCAGCAAAATGGATGACCAGCTCACCGAGCGTGTGCGCAAGGCCTGCGAGCTTATGCGCATCCACTTCATGGATCATGTCATTGTGGCCGATGGTGCCTATTATTCCTATCACGAGCAGGGTCGGTTGTAGCCTTCTGCCCGTGTATGGTGAATGGTATAAATAAATGGGAATTGCGGTCGAAAAACACCCCAAATTTGAGTAGCTAACAAATTAGGTTGCGATTTCTTAAGAAATTAGGTTGCGATTTCTTAAGAAATTAAGGTGCGATTTGTTAAGAAATTGATGTCTAATTTGTTAATAAATTGAGGTGTAATTTGTTAACAAATTGAAGTGTAATTTGCTAACAAATGAGAAATATAGCCTTTTCCCCCCATTTTTCAAAGCAATAATAGAGTGATTGAAGTTTCTCTAAAGATGGATTGGAATCTCAGCACGCTAGCGCAGTGGCAATAGCCTTCTTTCTATAATCATGCTTTTGCCTTGCCGTTACTTTGTGACTCCCGAAACATGAGCAGAATAATCCTTTTTTTCATCATTATTTGTTTTTTATAAACAAACACATATTGAAAGCTGCAGGGTTATTAGTTGATAATCCAAGAATAGTGTTATCGTTTTCTTTCCAGATAGAATATGAATAAGTAAATTTACTTAAATCTTTTATATCCAAAACACCTTTCTCTAAATATGTTGACGAGGACGTGGAATGAGCAGATAAGCTATAATTATAGCTACGAGATTCACTGTAAGTGCCAGGGTTGCCGGTGATTTCCAGAATACCATTATTCTTAAAAGTGTATGAAATTCCAAGAAGCTTTGGAGATTTCTCTACTTGGTCATATTCTATCCATTTCCCTAAAAGTAGTGAATTCTTATCATCCTCATCATTACTGCACCCCACAAATCCTATCATCAGCAGGAGCAGGCAAATCGAAATGATTGCGAATTTTGTTTTAGTTTTCATTGTCGTGCTTTTATTTCTGGTTCTGTCGCAAATATACAAAAAATAGCAATACCATGCAAGACTTATACCTGTTTTTTGAATATGTTTGATATTTAACACTTTACACGATTATCGCATAGAACATTCACCTGATACGATTCCTCCATCACCCTAAGGACTGCTTTACGCATGATAAGCCTTTGCTCGTCAGTAGAAACAATGGGTGTAGTTGGCAGTCTGACAAGATATCATACAAAAAAAGAGCCGACAGTTGGCTGTCAGCTCCTTGTTCGTATTGCAGGTTATTCCCTTCGCTATAATTACCTATACGGCATCTTACTCCTTCACGCGGTTGAGGTATGAACCGTCGCGGGTGTCAACCTGAATGAGGTCGCCCTCGTTGATGAATAAAGGCACACGAACCTCTACGCCAGTCTCCAGTGTGGCAGGCTTGGTAGCGTTGGTAGCGGTGTCGCCTTTGATGCCGGGCTCAGAGTGAGTGACGCGCAGGTTGGTCTTCACAGGCATCTCAGCATAGAGAATCGTGCCGTCGGTGCTGTCGGCAACCACTTCCACGATGTCGCCCTCTTTCATGTACTCATGACCGATAACGAGGTCGTTAGCGATAGGAATCTGCTCGAAAGTCTCCTGGTTCATGAAGATACGACCCGTAGAGTCTTCGTAGAGATACTGATAGGGACGATGCTCGATGACTACGTCCTCGAGTTTCTCACCGATGTTGTAGCGACGCTCCAGCACGCGACCGTCGGAAACGTTCTTCACCTTGATGTTCATGATGGTGTTACCCTTACCTGGCTTTCTGTGCTGAAAGTCGATGCAAACCCAAATACCACCGTCCATACGAATGGCGGTTCCTTTCTTAATGTCTTGTGAATTAATCATATAATTTATCTTGATTTGTATTTATTATTCGAGAAAAATTCGTTTTTGCGCTGCAAAGGTACGAATAAGCGAGCAAAAAGCAAAAGGAAAACGTGTTTTTCTTTTGCATTTTCGAGCGAAAGTACTTTCGACGCTGGTCAAAGGTACGAATAAGCGAGCAAAAAGCAAAAGGAAAACGGAACACTAATGTTGCTTTTTTCGGGCAAAAGTGGATGCAAAAGTGCTCGTTGCGATGCGAAAACTAGAAAAAAACATAAAAAGTTAGCGTAAAATTCGCATAATTCTTTGTTATTTCGAAAATTATCAGTACTTTTGCAACCCGATTTGGTAAAATTGCATAGAATAATAATAATAAAATAAGTATAAAGCAATGAAAAGAACATTTCAGCCACACAATCGCCGTCGCGTGAACAAGCACGGCTTCCGTGAGAGAATGGCCACAAAGAATGGTCGCCGCGTGCTGGCCAGCCGTCGCGCCAAAGGTCGTAAGAAGTTAACGGTTTCTGACGAGCATCACGGAAAGTAATCCGTTGAAACGCTTTGAATTGAGCAAGACAAAGAAAACAGGAAGAAGTAAAGGTCATCTTTGCTTCTTCCTGTTTTCTTATGGCATTGCCACAACCTGTGGCAACAGGCAAAGGATGGCTGTTAAACCAAAAGGCGGCGAAACGCCAATATGGGATCACTTGCACCCCATTTGTATCTTCTTTCCATTATAATCAATGGTTTTCGAAGTGCCGTCGGGCATGACCACCGTGAATTTCCGTTCGGTGAGCATGCCGGGGTAGCTGCCCTGGCGGTCGCCAATGGTCAGCGTGTGCGTGCGGTCGTTCCAATGGAAAGGGATGGTGGCATAGATGCCGTGCTCGTAGTTGTAGCCGTCGCCTTCGTCCTCGTAGAGCGTGAAGTGGCCGTCGGCACCAGGATAGAGCCGGATCTCCAGGTTGTCCCATGCCTTCTCACCCACATATTGCATCTCCGGACCAAGGGGCAGAATGCTGCCGGCACGCACGAACATCGGCACTCGCGAGAGCGAGGTCTGAAGCGTCACATGCTGTCCGCCTCGATACGCTTTGCCCGTCCAGAAGTCATACCACATGGCACCCTTGGGCAGATACTTGGTGACGCTCTTCGGCTCGCTCCAGTCGACAGAAGCCCCTGCGTGATGGCTGTCGCCCTCGGGCTGGTTCTTCTTGTCCCACCCCGTCATGGCATCCTCGCGGATAATCTTCTCCTGAGTGTACTGCGGGTCGAGAACAGGTGCGGCAAGGATGTTGCGGCCAAACATGAACTCGTCGGTGGTGTCCCACACCTTCCGGTCGTCGGCAAAGTCGCTGAACAGCGGGCGCAGATAACTCTCGTCGTGGGATGTGACCTGCCAGGCCGTGCTATAGAGATAAGGTATGAGCCGGTAGCGCAGGCGTATCTGCTGCTCGATGATGTCGTAAACTGGCTCGCCTTTCTTACCGAACTGCCATATCTCGCGTGGGGCATCGGCGCCATGACTGCGGAACACAGGGCAGAACAGCGCATACTGCATCCAGCGGATGTAGAGTTCCTGGTATTGCGGATTCTTAGGTGCAGAGCCACTGCCCATGGTGTTGTAGCTGCCACAGAAGAACCCGCCGATGTCGGTGTTGAAGTTGGGACAGCCCGTGAGCGAATAGCTCAGTCCGGCGGGCACCTGCTTGCGCAGCATGTCCCACGACGAGGCCACATCGCCACTCCACATGCCAGAGCCATAGTGCTGCTGTCCGGCAAAAGCCGAGCGGGTCATGATGAAGACTCTTTTTTGGTCTGGGGTGTTGGGTGATGGGTGTTGGGTGTTGATGGATGGCTGGGCTGCTCGTTGGGCGGTGTAGACACCACGAACGGTTTCCAGGGGGAAAGCATTGCGCAGCGAGCGCCAGGTACCGTTGCTGCCGGCCTTATGGTCGTAGTCCGACTCTTTGGGATTGAAGAAATCGGGGTCGGTAGAGTCCATCCACCAAGCATCGGTGCCCTTGTCGAGAAGCGGCTTCAGGTTCTGTCAGTAGATGTCGCGGGCCTCAGGACTGAAAGCATCGTAGACACGCACGCCCGACGGATAGTCCATGCGTGGAGGCCAGAAGGTGAGTCCGCTTTGCGGCCACGTCTCGAAGTCGAAGAGCAGTCCTTTCTCGTCGAGCTGGCGGTAGGCCTTGGTCTTCGGACCGAAACTGGCCCAGATGGAAATCATGAAGTGGGCATTGCGCTTGTGCACTTCGCTGATCATCCGCTCGCCGTCGGCATAATCCTCGGTAAGGAAGTCCATGGCATTCCACAGATAGTTGGAGCCCCAGTACTGCCAGTCCTGAATGATACCGTCGAGCGGCACCTGCAGCTCGCGGTACTTGTCGACCACCGAGAGCAGTTCGGCAGCACTCTTATAACGCTCCTTGCACTGCCAATATCCATAGGTCCAGAGCGGAAACATCGGCACATCGCCCGACAGCGTGCGCATCTGCGCTATCACCCCGTCGGCAGAGCCGCCATACATGAAATAGTAGTCCACACACTGGCCCACTTCCGACGAGAACGACATGCCTTTCACTGGGTCGTCGTCGAACTGCGTGCGCGAATAGTTGTCCCAGAAGATGCCCCAGCCCTTGACGGACTGCAGCACATTCTGGAAGTCCTCCAGGTTCGATTGCTCCATGAGCTTATGCTCGCCGCGACGGTTCATCTTGCCATTCTGGAAGGTGCCCAGACCGTAGATGGCCTCGTCTTTTGTCAGGGTGAAAGACTGGCTTACACGGAACTTGCCTGCGTCGGATCCCTCGGTGCGCGGCTCGAAGGTGGCAGCACCTTTCTCGCGCAGCAGGGTACGCCCCTTAGCCGAAAACGTCAGCGCTCCCGACTTAGGGTCGACCTTCACCGACAGCACCTCGCTGCTCACCGTGTTGCCGCTGCGCACCACATTCACGTTGGCAGGCTGGGCAATCACCACAAGACTTTGTTTCTCATACACGTGGTCCGCGGGCGCTTTCACGACCCGTACTGTCTGTGGTGTGAAAAACTCGAGTTTTACTACTGTCTGTCCAGCCTGTATCTGCACAGGGCTGGCGCTTATCACGACAGCCGCTGCTATGCACGACAGTGCTGTCAACATGATTTTTCTTCTCAACATACTGATTCTATTCTCTAATGAATACTGGAATGTGTGTTTTGTCTATTTTGGTGGTCACGGTCTGTCCGCCCTGATAGTGCCGGCCCGTACGATAGTCGCGCCAGCCTTTCTCGTTTTTGGGCAAGTAGGTCTTCCATTCTGTGACGCCTGGTTCAGTGACTGGGCTGACAAGCAGCTGCGGACCGAACATATACTCGTAGGGTTGTTGCAGGGCCACGGGGTCGTCGGCAAAGTCGAACACGAGAGGCCGCATCAGTGTGTAACCCTGTGTGGCCACCATCGTGGCACACGAGTCGATGTAGGGACGCAGTGCCTCACGCTCGCGCAGACAGTCGGCAATGATCTGGCGGGCCTCCTCGCCATAGTTCCACGGCTCGGTGTTGCTCATGTAACCATGCACGCGCATCAGGGGCAGATAGACGCTTGTCTCTATCCACCGCAGCATGCGCTCGATATATTCCGGGTTGGTGTATTGGTCCGAGGGACGGAAAAAACCGCCTGCATCGTAGGTCCACCAGGGAATGCCTGCCGCCTGCAAACCTAGTCCGGCGGTAATCTGGCGGCGGAAGGTTTCCCAGTCGTTGCCCACGTCGCCCGACCAGAGGGCGGCATTATAGCGCTGAATGCCGGGGAAACCGCTGCGCGTCAGGATCATCGGCTCACGACCGGCCTCACGCAAACCTTCATAAACGGTTTTGCAGACCAGCAGAGGATACACATTGCGCACCTGCTCGCCGCTCCAACGGCCGTTGTTCACTCGCCTTCCCTCCAAATCGTCGTTCTCTGGTTCGGTAGCATCCTGCCACCAGGCGTCAATGCCTAGCGGCACCAGCCGTTCGCGGAAATTCCGCCAGTAGGCCGATGCAGCCTCGGGGTTGAAGAAATCTATCCAGTCGGTGCCGGGAATGTAATGGCCGTTGTGCTCCATCTGGCGGCCCACCTCCGACTGCTTGTCAATCTTCGACCACACGCTGAGCATCAGTCGTATGCCCATCTGGTGCAGACTGTCGGTCAGTGCTTTCGGGTTGGGGTAGTAAGTCTCGTCAAACTGCATGGAGTTCCATCCGTGTTTGCCCCAGTACTGCCAGTCTTGCACAATCATGCTGATGGGCAGCATTTCTCTTTTAAACCGCTTGGCTGTCTGCAGAATCTCGTCGGACGAGTGGAACCGCTCACGGCAGTGGATGTAGCCTAGTGCCCACGACGGCATCTTCGGAGCCGGCCCCGTGAGCATGCGGTAGGTGGCAATGACTTCGTCGGGACTGCCTACGAACACCGTATAATCGACCGCCTCGGCCACGGGCGAACTGAACACAGTCTCGTCGGTTATCAGCCGATAAAATAGGGTGGGGCTGTCGTCCTTGGTCAGTTCAGCCGACAGGTGGTGGCGACCTGCCTTGAGGAATACTTTCTGCGATGCCGTAGGCGGTAGCCAGAGGTTTTGCATGTTGATGACTGTTTTCCCGTCAATACAAAGGTTATGTCGCCGGGCCATTTTCTGACCTACATCGAGCAGTAGCGCATATTCGCCCGTCTTGGTGATGTTCAGGTCGGCCTCGAACACATGTCGCTCGCGCACTTCCTTTTTGCCGCCTTCGGTAGAGGTGACATCCACGGTCTCCTTAGTTCCGTTCCCTGTTTTCTTGTTCAGACGGACAAACTTGTCGGCAGGGTTGAAGTCTGTCAGGCCATAGTTGTTCCACAACACGCCATAACCTTTGCTCGAGAGCATCATGGGGATGGATATCTGTGTGTTCACCTGTGTGAGCCGGCGTGTCAGTCCCCGCACGTTCAGGAATCCGTCCTGAAATTGTCCGAGGCCATAGAGATACTCATCTTCGGGCGAACAGAAAGCCAGCGTGGCCCGTCCGCCCTTCATCTGATGTCTCGTAGCCGTAAACACCGTCTGTCCCGACGCATTCTGCACCGTTACCACCTGTCGCCGGCGGTCGATGCTGACCTTGATGTCAGCGTCTTTCAGGTCGGGGTGACTGACATAGGTCCAGTCGGGCAACTCGTTTTTCAATTCGGCCTCAGCATATTGCAATCGCACGGCATTGCGTGCCATGTAAGTCACCGTCAGACGTCCTTTGCCAAAAGTCACCGTCTCGGCAAACGATGTGGATGCCATCCAACAGGCAATGACTATTAGAAATAGATATGTCTTTCTCATGCTTGTGTGTCTGTTATTATTCTTTCCCTAGAACCATCAATACAAATGATGGTTTCTGCTTGCAAAGATAATAAAAAAACATGTTGTTGGTATATCTATTATATAATTTTCCACATGGCGGCAACATGTATAAACATTTTGAGGAAATCTTTGTTACTCCGTCTTGGCAAAAAAAAACGAGTTCCTTTGTTTTGCTCTCGACTTTTCGTAACTTTAGCTTCGCTGTATTTACTTGGCACACGGAAAAGCACAAATAAATTTGGCATTTCTTTCGTTTTTTCGTAACTTTGCCAATAAATTAGCGAAGTTACTCCGTCTTGGCAAAAAAAAGAAACGAGTTTCTTTGTTTTGCTCTCGACTTTTCGTAACTTTGCACTATCTTTGCGATATCAACAAGAGAAGAGTATGAAGTCTGCAGATTTCTTTAAGAAATTTTTGAGCCCTTATCTTTGGCTGAACCTGCTGGCTATGGCTGCGGTGGTGGTGCTGTTGTGCTTGGGAGTCAAGTACGGCATCGACCTCTATACCCATCATGGCGAGAAGATTGAGGTGCCTAACGTGAAGCACAAGTCGTTTAAGGATGCAGAGTTCCTGCTGAAAGACCGAGGCCTTGTGGTGGTGGTCAGCGACACCGGATATGTGAAGACTCTCCCCCCCGACTGCGTCTTGGAACAATCGCCCGATGCTGGTTCGGTGGTGAAGTCAGGACGAGTGGTCTATTTGATTATCAATTCCGACAGTTCGCCAAAACTCACTATTCCCGACATTGTTGACAACAGTTCTGCCCGTGAGGCGCGTGCCAAGCTCATCGCCATGGGCTTTAAGGTGCTAGAACCAGAATATGTGCCGGGCGAGAAAGACTGGGTGTACGGCATCAAGTGCCGAGGCCGCAATGTGGTGAAGGGCGACCGCGTGTCGGTTGAAGACCCGCTCATCCTGCAAGTAGGCGACGGTAAGCGTGACCTGATGGACTCGGTGACTTATACCGACCCGATTTTCGAGCCGGAATTGGACGAGGTTGACGAATTTGAAGAGGTGGTGGAACCCGAACCCACTCATCCCGCCACACCTACCACGCCCACAGAACCCGTGAAGACACCCGAAGAAAAGAAGACCGAACCCACAGAACCCGTGAAGAATGAGTAACGAAGAGATAGAAGAAATCATCGACGACGAGGAGCAGCAACTGTACGAGCACTACCGTATTGTGGCCGATAAAGGACAGGTGCCGATAAGAATAGACAAATTCCTGTTCGAACACATGCAGCACAGCAGCCGCAACCGCATTCAGAAAGCAGCGGAGGCAGGCTTTGTACATGTGAACGAGCATCCGGTGAAAAGTAACTATAAGGTACGTCCGGGCGATGTGGTGACGCTGATGCTCGACCGCCCCCACTACGATACCACCATCGAGCCGGAGAATATTCCGCTGGATGTGGTCTACGAGGATGATCAGCTGATGGTCATCAACAAACCTGCAGGACTGGTGGTTCACCCTGGTTGTGGCAACTTCAACGGCACACTGGTCAATGCCGTAGCCTGGCATCTGCGCAATCTGCCCTCATACGATCCCAACGACCCCGAGGTGGGACTGGTGCACCGCATCGACAAAGACACTAGCGGATTGCTGGTGGTAGCCAAGACTCCTGAGGCCAAATCGAAACTAGGTTCGCAGTTTTTCAATAAAACCACCCATCGCAGTTATCATGCCATTGTGTGGGGAAACTTTGTGGAGAATGAAGGGCGCATAGAAGGCAACATTGGCCGTGACCCCAAAGACCGTTTGCGCATGACGGTGTTTCCGCCCGACTCGGAGATTGGCAAACCAGCCGTTACCCATTACCGTGTGATTGAGCGGTTTGGCTATGTGACGCTGGTGGAATGTGTGCTAGAGACAGGACGTACACACCAGATACGAGCCCACATGCGACACATCGGCCACCCGCTGTTTGGTGACGAGCGTTACGGGGGCACTGAGATTCTGCGGGGTGAGCGCAGCAGTGCTTATAAGGCATTTATCAGTAACTGTTTTAAAATCTGCAATCGTCAGGCATTGCATGCGCGGACCTTAGGATTTGTCCATCCTGTCACTGGTAAGCAGATGGACTTCAGCTCAGAACTGCCTGCCGACTTGTCGATGCTCATCGACAAGTGGCGCGGCTACATGAAAGGAAACGAATATAAAAATATAGAATATAAAGTATGAACAGTATGAAACGAACGATAGCCATCGTCTGTGGCGGTGACTCTTCTGAGTACAACGTATCGTTGCGCTCGGCACAAGGACTATACTCGTTCTTCGACAAAGAACGCTATAATGTCTACATTGTTGAAATCAGAAATCAAGACTGGCATGTCAACCTGCACGATGGTACTACAACACCTATCGACCGTAACGATTTCTCGTTTAAGGAAGACGGAAAACTGGTTATGTTCGACTATGCATATATCACCATTCATGGCACACCGGGCGAGAACGGCATCCTGCAAGGCTACTTTGAGCTGATTCATCTGCCTTATTCAACAAGTGGCGTACTGGTGGAAGCAATGACCTTCGACAAGTTTGTGCTCAATCAATATCTGCGCAGCTATGGGGTGAGCGTGGCTGAGAGCCTGCTCATCCGCAAAGGCTATGAGCAACTGGTGAGCGACGACGAGATAGAAGAGCGCATTGGTATGCCCTGCTTTGTAAAGCCTGCCGCCGATGGCAGCAGCTTTGGTGTGTCGAAGGTGAAAAACAAAGACCAGTTGGCTCCAGCCATCCGTAAGGCAATGATGGAGAGCGACATGGTGATGGTGGAGAGCTATCTGGAAGGCACCGAAATCACGATGGGATGCTACAAAACGAAGCAGAAAGCCGTGTTCTTCCCGCCTACGGAGGTGGTGACCAAAAACGAGTTCTTCGACTATGATGCCAAATACAACGGTCAGGTAGAGGAAATCACACCTGCCCGCATTAGTGAGGAATTGACCGAACGCGTGAGAAAAATCACCAGTCATATCTACGATATTCTGCACTGTAACGGCATCATCCGCATCGACTATATTATCAGCAAGGAAGGCCACATCAGCATGCTTGAGGTGAACACTACACCAGGCATGACGGCCACCAGCTTCATTCCCCAGCAGGTGCGTGCCGCCGGACTGGACATCAAAGATGTGCTGAGCGATATCGTAGAGAACCAGTTCGTTTAGATGGAGGATTGAGGATTGAGAATTGAGGATTGAAGATTGAAAATGGAGGATTGAGGATGGAGGACAAGTTGATGGTGACGACAGATGAGTTTTCTGAGATTCGGCCTTATGAGGCAGGCGAGATGCAACAGGCTTTCGACGACCTGCTTGGCGACCGACAGTTTCAGTTGGTAATGAAAGGATTTGCGCCCTGGCTGCCCAAGTCGGTGCGTAATGCCGCGTTGCGACTGGCTTTTAAAGGAGTAAAAACGCCGCTCGACTTTCAGAAACGGTTTATGAAACCTGTGGTGAAACACATCATCCGTAAGAAAACCGATGGCACCACGTTCGACGACTCCTTACTGAAGCCTTCTCTTTCATCTGCCGATAGGTATACTTTCGTCAGCAACCACCGCGACATTGTGCTCGACTCGGCATTTCTCGATGTGATGCTTGTGGAAGGCGGTTATCCCACAACCGTAGAGATTGGCATTGGCGACAACCTGCTCATCTATCCGTGGATTAAGCGGTTGGTGCGCATGAACAAAGCATTCACTGTGCGCCGCGGACTCTCACCCAAGGAGACCTTACGTTCCAGTCAACTGATGAGCCGCTATATCCACCATGCCGTGACCGATAAGAAAGAGAACATCTGGATAGCCCAGCGTGAGGGACGGGCCAAAGACTCTGACGACCGTACGCAAGAGGCGGTGCTGAAAATGCTGGCCATGGGCAGTGAGGAACACCAACTGGTGGATAAACTGCGCGACCTGAACATTGTCCCGCTGACCATCAGCTATGAGTATGACCCTTGCGACTATCTGAAGGCACAAGAGTTTCAGCTGAAACGCGACAATCCTGGCTTCAAGAAAAGTCGACAAGACGACCTGGACAACATGAAGACGGGCATCTTCGGCTATAAGGGCAGGGTGGTCTATCGGGCAGCAGCACCTGTCAATACGTGGATTGACGAGTTGAAAGATCTTCCGAAGACGGAGTTCTATGCCGCCTTGAGCGCACGCATGGACCAGGAGATACACCGTGGTTATGAGATCTATCCCAACAACTATGTGGCTGCCGACGAACTGGAAGGCAGTAATGGTTTTGCCAGCCACTATACGGCAGCCGACAAGAAGCGGTTCGATGACTATCTGTCGGCTCAGCTCGGCAAAATCAACCTGCCGCAAAAAGATGAGGCTTTCTTGCGCGAGCGCATGCTTACCATGTATGCCAATCCGTTGAAAAACTATTTGAAGGTGAAAGCGTGAAATAGAGAAGAAAAGGTAAAACCAAGCAGACCATGAGAAAAAATAAGATATGTGATATGGGTCGGAAGACAGGGAGAGGCTGGCAATCACTTTTGGCGCTTTTGCCATTGTGCCTTCTGGCTTTTTTACTGTCATGCGAGGCTGAGAGTTATGAGTCGGGCGATGGAAAGTATTCTAATGTGCGTGCCGACTTTGCCGAAGTGCATACCAACGCAAATGCCCAGTTCTATGGTCTGATGACCGACGATGGTGACTCGCTCACAATTGCCGAGCCGAAAGCCTATAAGTGGGCTGCGACGGCCGACAGCACCTATCGCGCGCTCGTATATTATAATAAGGTGGAAGGTAAGGCCGATGTGGTGTCCATGGTATCGGTGTCTGTACCGGCCATTTACCCCGTCTGGAAACTCAAGGAGATGAAGACCGACCCCGTAGGGGTGGAGAGCAGCTGGCTTAGCCGCAACCGCCGTTATGCCAATCTGGGCATTCGTTTGATGACAGGTACAGAGGAAGGCAAAGACGAGCGGCAAGTACTGGGCATGTTATGCGATACGCTGTTGGTGCACGACAATGGCCACCGTCATCTGCAATTACGCCTTTATCACGACCAGAATGGCGTGCCCCAGTATTATAGCAGCCGTGGCTACGTCAGCATCCCCCTACAAAAACACCCGTACCAGTTAGGTACGGGCGATACGTTGTCGGTCACCGTCAATACATACGACGGCCCAGTGGTCAAGACCTTTATCTATTAAGTTGCTCAGCTTATTTGTTGAGCAACTTAATCTCAAGATTCTTCAGCATGTCGATGGTCATGCGCTTCAGGTCGTAGTCGGGCATCCATCCCCACTCACGACGGGCGCAGGTGTCATCCATCTTGTCGGGCCAGCTGTCGGCAATGCTCTGCTTCAGCGGGTCCACATCGTAGACCATCTCGAACTCGGGCTTATGCTTCTTGATTTCAGCATAGATGGTCTCAGGAGCAAAGCTCATGGCCGTCACGTTGAAAGCGTTGTGGTGAACCAGACGCTTGGGGTCGGCCTCCATGATGGTGATGGCTGCCTTCAGGGCATCGGGCATATACATCATGTCCATCAACGTGCCCTCAGCGATGGGGCATACGAACTTCTCACCACGCACGGCACTGTAGTAGATGTCTACGGCATAGTCGGTAGTGCCACCGCCTGGAGGAGTGACGTAAGAGATGATGCCTGGGAAGCGTACGGCACGTGTGTCAACGCCATATTTGCGCTGGTAGTAGTCGCTCAACATCTCGGTGGTCACCTTGGTGATGCCATACATGGTCTGTGGGCGCTGGATAGTGTCCTGCGGAGTGCCTTTGTGGGGCGTGTGCTTGCCAAACGATCCAATGCTGCTCGGCGTGAATACGGCACAGTTGTTCTCGCGGGCCACCTCCAGAATGTTCCACAATCCGTCAATGCCAATCTTCCAAGCCAGTTTGGGCTTCGACTCGGCCACGACCGACAGCAGTGCGGCCAGGTTGTAGATTGTGTCGATGTTGTACTTCTTCACCACCTCGGCAATGCCTGCACCGTCGGTGACATCAGCCAGTGCCGACGGACCGCCGTCTTTCAGTTCACCCTTAGGCTCAGCACCGGTAATATAACCGGCCACTACATGTTCGTTACCATACAGTCTTCTGAGTTCACGTGTCAGTTCAGAACCAATTTGTCCTGTAGAACCAATCACCAGAATATTTTTCATACTATTATTGATAGATTAAGTTGATTTTTTCCGCTGCAAAGATAGGTTGTTTCTACCGATTATAACGCGTTTCCCTGTCAAAATGTTCACTGCTACCACTGGTTTTTAAGAAAAAATAACACGGCGCTTTACATTATGTCGAAAAATATCCTTTACTTTGCACTTCAGAAAACCTAATCTTAAAACTATTTAGTTATGTACGGAAAAATGAAAGAACACCTCAGCCAGACACTCGCTGAGATTCGTGAAGCAGGACTTTACAAGGAAGAGCGTCTCATCGAAAGCCCGCAAAGAGCTGCCATTCAGGTGAAAGGACAGGAAGTGCTGAACTTTTGTGCCAACAACTATCTGGGTCTGTCGGATCATCCCCGTCTTATCGAGGGTGCCAAGAAGATGATGGACCGCCGCGGCTACGGCATGTCGTCGGTACGTTTCATCTGTGGCACACAGGACATCCACAAGGAACTTGAGGCTGCCATTTCCGACTATTTCAAGACCGAGGATACCATTCTCTATGCAGCATGTTTCGATGCCAATGGCGGTGTATTCGAGCCCCTTTTCACCGAGGAAGATGCCATTATCTCCGATGCCCTCAACCACGCTTCTATCATCGACGGTGTGCGTCTCTGCAAGGCTAAGCGCTATCGCTATGCCAATGCCAACATGGAAGAGTTGGAGAAATGCCTGCAAGAAGCTCAGGCCCAGCGTTTCCGCATCATCGTCACCGACGGTGTGTTCTCGATGGATGGTAATGTGGCCCCGATGGACAAGATTTGCGACCTCGCTGAGAAATACGATGCACTGGTAATGGTCGACGAGAGTCACTCAGCAGGTGTCGTAGGTGCTACCGGACACGGTGTGAGCGAGTTCTTCAATACCTATGGTCGTGTGGATATCTATACAGGCACGTTGGGCAAGTCGTTTGGTGGTGCTTTGGGTGGATTCACCACAGGTCGCAAGGAGATTATCGAGCTGCTGCGCCAGCGCTCACGTCCCTATCTCTTCTCCAACTCACTGGCTCCTGGCATCATCGGTGCCTCGCTCGAAGTGTTCAAGATGCTCAAAGAGAGCAACGAGATTCACGACCGCCTGGTAGAGAACGTCAACTACTTCCGCGACAAGATGATGGCTGCCGGCTTCGACATCAAGCCCACACAGAGTGCCATCTGTGCCGTGATGCTGTACGATGCCAAGCTCTCGCAGGTCTATGCTGCCAAGATGCAGGAAGAAGGCATCTACGTGACAGGCTTCTACTATCCAGTAGTTCCGAAAGAGCAGGCCCGCATCCGTGTGCAGATTTCTGCCGGACACACCCGCGCACAGCTTGACAAGTGTATTGCCGCTTTCATTAAAGTTGGTAAGGAACTCGGTGTGCTGAAATAAGCCTGTCTGGAATACGAAAGATACACAAAACAGAGCCGTTGCCCCTCGATGGACAACGGCTCTTCCTTTGAATCATAATATTGAGAGAGAGAGTTTTTACTTCTTCACCAATCTTGCGGGATAGTTGAAGGCAGAGATGTTTGTACTGGTAATGGTAGCGTATGTGCCTGCAGTGGTGTTAGCCACGCGCAGCGCATAGAAGCTATAGCCCGAAGGCGCAACACCAGTGAGTTCCCATGTGACGGCACCTGTAGACTCATCGAAGGTTGACACGCCATTGAGCGATACCGTCTCCACATTGCTGGTACGATAAACCGACGAGCCGTTGGTATACATGAGCAGTACAATGCCCTGGTCGGTGTTCACGCTGGATGTTACCCACTTGCCTACGAAGTCGAGATTGGTAAACTTCATGCTGGCATTCTCAAGTACCTCACCGGAAATATCCACCGGTATGTCACCCTGTTCAAATAGGGGGTGACTAAAAATCATGACAGAAACTTGGGCATAGTGATTCAGCATATTTTTCAACTCATTTCAGCACCTTTCCCAACTCAATTAAGCATCATTGGCATCTTCCGACTTAAGTCAAAAGGTCTTCCGACTGTAGTCAAAAGATCTTCCGACTTAAGTCGAAAGTTGCAAGATGTGATGAATCAGACTGCTTTTGAGCCTTTATTCTTTCACGAGTACAGGGTTAGCGAAAGTGGTGTAGCTGCCCACCCATCCAGTGTAGCCTCCGGTTCCGTAGCCTATGCGCAGACCGTAAAGCTTATAAGTACTGGTCACTTGGTCGTTGACAACGAAGCTCCACGTGCACTTTCCATCCTTATCGACATCCAATGTGCCAATCATGGCCAGCTTGTCGGAGTTTTTTGAATAAAGCGATCCGGCGCTGTTCTGATAGAGAATGCGTGTGGTCAGTTTATAAGTTATCCCGTTTTTCTCGTAGGTGGCATTCAGATCTACATTGGAATAAACGGTCATGGTATTGGTCGATTGGTCAATGTAAACGGGTATGGTTGTGCCCAGATCACCAATGCCTCCGTCGAGGAATCGCCACAAGAACTGGCCTTCCTCTCCTCGCTCCATCTTCACGGTTCGTGTGCTTCCACTGCCATATTGCAGCGTGTAGGTGCCAAGAATGTCTTTGTCGAAGTCGGCTTGCTGTATGCTGAACTTGGTGGTCAGCTCGCCAGCGTAGGTAATAATGGCCTCTGTCTGGCGTGGTTTGCCGCTTGTGTTCTCGGACAGATCGACATGCAGTTTGCCGTCAACGATGCTAAATTTAGCCCAGTCGGCTGTCGAAGGTGCAACGGTATAGGTGATGCCTTGCGGAGTCTCTACCGACAGATTGGTTGATACAGCATCATCGTTGACAATGAAGTCTTTTCCATCGTTGACGATGAAGAAGAGGCCACCCTGACGGATGGTAATCTTGGATGTTGCGTCGCCTGCCTTTATCTTTGCCTCTGTCTGACGCATGTTTTTGTCACTATTGAGCTTGAGTTTGGCATGCAGCTTGCCGTCTTTCATGTAAAACTCAGCCCAGTCAACGTCCGAAGGCTCCACGCTCATGTCTTTGTTGCCGCTGTATGCAATGTCGATGACATGATCTTCGGCGGCGGCATTGACTTCGTAAATGTCTCCGTTGTTGGCCACAAACACCAGTCCCTTTTGCTGGGCAATGGCCACAACGTCCTTGCCGTCGGCTTTGATGGTGATTTTGCAGGAACGACCCTCAGCCGAGTTGTTGTCGGTGACGCTCACATTGACGGTGTTTCCGCTGACGGTTGCCGTGCACCACGGTTGTTCTGCCACTGCCGTGACGGGTCCGCTGGCCTGTACGCTGACAGAGCCTTGCGAGGCATAGCAGTCGAACAGCAGGTCGTAGTTTTGCAGTTTCAGCGTTTCTTTGGGCGTATAATCCACATCGTTGTCGTTGCTGCATGAGCAGAGGCTGGTCATCATGCCTGTCAGTGCAAGCAGAATGATATAAAATGCTGTTTTCTTCATAAGTCGGATTCCTTTCATTGCTTAGTCATTGATTCAGGATAATAGAGGCTGTAGTCTGTGTACTCATTGCCATCCGCTTTGGTGTATTTCATCCACAGGTCTTCCGATGGGTTACCCTTGTTGGTCGATCCTGAGTAATAGCGCATGCGGAAACTGGTCACGTTGTTGGTCCCCTTGGGGTCGTAGCTGCTGAAGTTGAGCGTAAACTTCTCGTTGTCGGAGGCTTTTCTCAGCTCCATGCCAATGGTCTCGTCCTTATAGACAGTACCTGTAAACGGATTCATACGTTTCTTTGTATAGGGTGCAATCCATATCTCCCATCCCTCGGTGGTCGTGCCAATGCTTTGACCGAGCCACAGCAGTGTGCCGTTGGCCTTCAGATATTTCAGCTGTGGAGCCCATTTGCCTTCCTCGGCGCAGAGTCCTGTCAGCGAGTAGGTCTTTCCATCACCGTTGGGCACCAGCTTTACGGTGGTGTGATAGGGCTCGTTCAGTTCTATTTCGTAGTGCAGCAGATCGTATGTGCCGGCAAACTCGTCGTAGAAGCAATAACCCTCGGGCACTACTACCGACAGTATCAGGTCGGACAGGTTGCTGTCTAGGCACTCTAGTTCCTGTCTTCCGCCTTCAGTTGTGGTAAGCTTGAAGTCCTGCATGGGCTTCCCACCCACATTGACTGGCCGGTAGAGACGCAGTCCCTTGTCGGTGAAGAGGTAGGCACGTGAGTATTCTTTTGCGGTGCCTTTGGCGTCGGTAATCGTGAAGTCAATCCGTTTGCTGGCGGGGAATACCTGTCCGAAGATGTGGTTTTGGTTGTAGTCGGCCTCCACATGGTCGACGATTATCTCGTCGGCATTGTTGGCAACCATGGCAAAATACTCGTCAGGGTCGCCGCTGAAACGACGCAACACAATCGTGTTGTTCGTGCGGTTGCCGTGCATATAGACAATGTCGCGGCCCACAATGCTGTCCAGCCGGAACTCAAAGTCGCCCTTGTAGCCCTGATAGAGAGCCGACGAGTTCTTGCCTTCGGCATAATAGTGCAGGAACTCATTGTATGTGTCGAACGACAACATGGGACCGCTGTTCTTTCTCAGCGAGTAGTTGCTGGTAGCTGTCTTGCCGGGTTTGTTTTCCCACCAGGCTGTTACCTCTCCGTCCTTGAACTTCACGATATAGGCGATGCCGCCGATGCTCTGGTCCGGCTGTGGGTAATAGTCCATTACCCATCCGCCCTCGGAGCTCTCGAGCACGGTGCGGAACTCTTCAATGAAGTTGTCAAGTCGCACCGTAGGCTTCTCGTCGAATATGTCTTCCTGGTTTTTGAGGCATCCCTGCATCAGCAATGTTGCCATGAGCAGTAGCAAGTATGGATAAATCTTATGTCTTTTCATATTCTTCTGGTGTCTTAGTTACGTTGATAGTCTTAGTTACTCTTTTACGACAGTTACGTCGGTAAGATCCACGTTGCCGTTGACCACATCGTTCAGACGGCGGGCCAATACCTCGCGCATCTGGTCCATATCGATGCCCCATGTCTTCTCCATGTAAGTACGGACCAGGTCGAGCTTCTTTTTCAGTATGTTCTGATAAGTGTAGTCGTAGGTCTTGGCTCCGGCTTCGTTCACGGTGGTGATGACTGCCTCGTCGAGATAGCCCTGCCATGTCTCGGCCGAGCTGGTCACATAGACCGAATACAGTTCGGCATAGTCCTCGCCCGGACTGTGCTGGGCATAGGAGGTGATGTAGCCGCGCTTGCGATAATCTACGTTGTATGGCTCTTTGCTCCATGAATCGGCAACATAGGTTGTTTTGGTGAGCTCCTTAAATGCTACTTGGTAAGGAGATGTCTGGTTGAGAATATGAGTGAACTCATGGTGCATGGTCTTCAGGTATTGTGAGTTCAGCTGTCCGGCACCCTGGGCAATGTTCTCTTTGATATGGTTCACGCCAGCCAGCCATATCTTCTTGCCACCTTCGGCTGTACCGAGCACCTTTGTGCCGTTGTTGTTATATTCCCAGGTGCCTTCAAACACAATCTGCTTAGGGAAGTTGCTGCGGGTGAAAGATATGCCGGCCACCTCGTCGTAGGCTTCCAGACAGCAATGTTTCAGTACGTGGGCCAGAATGACTGCCGATTCGTAGGATGCGGGTACGGTATAGTAACCCAAGCGCACGTCGTTGTATGTCCAGCGCCAGTCAATCTTCAGGTTGTAAGGCTCAACGATATATACTCTGAGCCATTCGTCGAAGGGAGTGTTCGACACGTCTTTGTCGGCTACGATGATGCTCTCTTTCTGTATCTCGTCGTCATCGTTGCAAGCCGTCAGCATGGGTGTGAGGAAAAGCGGAGCCACCAACAGGCAGAGCCCTCTCACTATGTTTGTATGAATCTGTTTGATTGTTTTCATAATTATCAATTTTCAATTATCAATTGTCAATTGTCATCTCGGATTGGGCTGGAATCCCGCATCAATAGAACGTTTGGGTATCTGGAGCGTCCGGCGCAGGTCGTCAACCTTCAGCGTGTCGCTCACATCTTCGATAGAACTTCCGTCGAAACCTATGGTGCGACGGTATATCTCAATGCCATAGCGGCGGATGTCCCACCAGCGCAGGCCCTCCACATAATGGGCTATTCGGCGCATTTGCAGCACACATTGCAGCAAACACTCCTGCTCGCTGCCCTCAGCACCGATGCTGAAAGCAGGGTGCAGATGCTTCTTGATGGTAGGATTCAGCGGCTCATAATAATTCAGCTTGTTGTAGTAATTGGTGATGCTCTCGACCGTAAGATGGTTGGGCGATCTGTAAATGGCATTTGCCCATACGTTCATGTCGCTCACTGCAGCCGCATAGTTGCCCAGCATAATGTTTGCCTCGGCTCGTGACAGCAGCACCTCGTCGCCCGTCAGCGGCGTGTAAACCGAGCGTGTGTATCCAGTACCCTTGATGATGTTGGTGTATTGGAAGAAGTAAGGCAGTTTGAACCATAGCACACGGTCGAGCGTATTGCTGCTATAGGTGAAAGGCTGCACATAGTATTGAGTGTATTCCTCGCCCCAAACATTTTTCGCCCTGAGCGTCTCCGTGTCTCCAATTACTTTTCCATGCGAATAGTGATTCAATGTGGAGTAGTTGCCAAACACATTTCTCAAGTTGCCGTAGGTGGTACAAATCAGCAGGTTGGCATTCTCTTCGGCATCAATCCATTTGTGGCTTTGCTCAGTGGCATTGCGGGCAACCGTCGATTGCTCAGCCCAGTTGCGTACCATTTCCGATGGCGATGCGCCCAGCACCATGTTGGCGCATTCCACAGCTTTCTCCCATTGTTCGGTGAACAGATAGAAACGGGTGGCGAAAGCATAGGCCGCATTCACGTTGAAGTGGTATTTCGGCGCAGCTTCGATATTCGTCTCACCGATGTTGGGCAGTGCCTCTTCAATGTCTTTCTGAATCAGTTCGTAGGTCTTGTCGAGAGTGCCGCGCTCGTATTGTGGGTTCAGCTCACGCTCCACCTCATACTGGTAGGGCAGTCCTAGGTTTTGCTTGTTCTTTTCTTTGTTGAACGGAGCGCAGAAGGTGTTCACCAGAATGAAGTGGTGATAGGCTCGCAGCATCAGCGCCTCGGCTTTCGCCTCGCGCAGCTGAGTGGTAGTGGGACCGCCCAGTTCCTCAATAGCCTCCAAGGCCATGTTAGCCGTGGTGACACCGCTGAAACAGTCGCTCCATAGGTTAGCAGGCGAGAAAGTGCTTTCTTCCGACACCTCCGACCACATCCAGCACGAGTCAGAAAGCGACGTGTGGCTGTCGTAACGAGAGTATCTGTCCATGTTGTCCGACATCAGTTCGTTGAAATAGATATAGTCGTGCACCGGGTACGCCGATACCAACAGGTCGGTCACCTTTCCTTCTTCATCTACCTCTGTGCGGTTGTCGGGCATTGTGTCCAAAAAATCGTCGCAACTGCCCAGCAGCAAGGCGCAAAAGACAATTGTCAAGAGAGATGCATACTCTCTTGTAAGCCTTATTGTATTATATATAAACGTTTTGCTATTCATAATTCTCAATTGTTGATTCTCAATTCTTAATTGTCAATTATCAATTTCCTACATGCCCACTCTCAGTGTGAAAGTAAACTGTTTGGCCATTGGTACGGCCACACCACCCGAGTTGATAAACTCCGGATCCTGTCCGTTTAGCTTCTTGTCGGCATAGAGCAGGAAGAGGTTGGTGGCTTGCAACTTTACGCTCAGATTGCTAAGCTTTATTGGCCTGATGAGCTTCTTTGGAAACTCGTATGCCAATGACATTTCTTTCAGTCGAATGAAGTCGCCTTTGGCGATACGTTCAGTAGAGTAGTTATAAGAATTGTATGCGCGTGAGATATATGAGGTATAATTGCTGCGCTGAGAGTCGCTGTTGATGAGTCGGCTGGAGATGGCGGGGATGGTGGTCTTGTTTTCGTCGCCAGGTACCATCCAACGGTTGCGGAACTCTTTGGGCGTTGCTGTGAGGTCGCTGTATGAACTGGAGAATACACGGTCCAGACGTATCACATTGCCGAAGGAGTAGGTGACGAAGACATTCAGCGTCAGCCCCTTCCATTTGAAAATGTTGCCCAGCGAGCCCATGTCTGTCGGCTCAGCAGGTCCGGAATATACCAACGATGCAAAACCTTCTGGAGTAGTGTCCTGGAAATAGGTTCCTGTCGATGATACTTCTCCATTGTGGTTGATGACCTGTGGCACACCCTCACCGTTAAGACCTGCAAACTGGACGCTGAACAAACTGCGCACAGGATAGCCTTCGCGGGCGAATCCTGAGCCACTGACAAAGCGCCACAAGTTGCTGTTGTTCATCAGCTTGGTCACCTCGTTGTGGGTGTGTGAGTAGATAAAGCTGGTGGTCCATGTGAAGTTTTTGTTCTTGATGTTCGTCGTCGAGATGCTCAGCTCCACGCCGTCCGACTTCATTTCTGCCACGTTGCCAGGCTTTGTGTCCTCGCCTGCCAGTCCTTGTGTGCTCATATATCCAATCAAGTCGTAGTTGTTGCGCTTGTACCATTCTGCTGTTACGTTGATTCTATTGTCCAGGAAACCCAGGTCGAGGCCTATGTTCAACTCGTGTTTCTTCTCGTAAGTCAGGTCGTAGTTGGCCACACGGCTGATATACATGCGGTTTTCCTTGACAGAGGTGAACGGACGCCAGGGCTGTCCCGCATAGATGACATCGCGTGAGTTGGTCACCGACGAAGGACCTCGCTCAGCCGTCAGCGAGTAGGAGGCGCGCAGTGACAGGTGCGAAAATGCAGGTTTCAGACCCTCAAAGAAAGGCTCCTCATGTACGTTGTAGGCAGCCGAAATGTTCCAAGTGGGCAGCCAGCGTGCCTGGCGGCTCTTACCGAGCTTGTTGGTACCTTCGTAGCGGTAGGTTCCGTTGACGGTGTAGATGCCTTTGTATGAATATGATGCATTGGCAAAGAAAGCTGCACTACGCTCATGACGGTTGGCCAGCGAGTAGTATTGTGCGTTTTCTTCTACGCTTTTCTTGAACACCTCATACACGTAGTAGGGTACCTCGCCCTTCGAGTATTGCAGGCCCCAGCCGCGGAACCACGTGGAGTGGCGGTCAGCGCAGTTAGTCTCCAGACCTCCGTAGAAATTTACAATGTGTTTGTCGGCAAACACGTCGTTGTAGTTCACGGAGCCGCGGAAGTCCCATCCGAACATACGGTTGTCCGTGCGGTCGATGATACCACCCTCTGGCAACACTGAGATGGGCAGTGCGCTCAGGTCGTCGGGGTTTGTGTAGAGATAGCGGTTGTTGTTCATGATTGTAGTCGTGGCCATGGCGCGGTAGGCCATTGCTTGGTTCGAATTGTCTTTGATATTGTGCTCCTGTGTGGTTGCCGAATACTTGGCAGCCAAGAGTCCGGTAAACTCTACCTTCTTCACGGGTTTGTAGCTCAGCTTGCCTTGCAGGCGGAAGTCGGTCACGTTGATATCGATGTAGTTTTCTTGCAACTCATGGAAGATGTTAAACTCAGTGTAGTTGCGCTGGTAGTTTTCGTTGGGGTCCAATGTGCGCGAGGTGTTCAGGGCGTAAGAGAACGGGTTGATGTCGAAACCACGGTCCACGCTGCCGCTCACCACATCGGCCTCACTATCGATGGTGCCGGGAGCCTTTTGTTTACGGTAAGAAGCATTGCCAATGAGGTTCAGCGTCAGTCGCTTGCTCAGGTTGAAGTTGGTGTTCATGTTCATCGTGTAGCGCTGCACCTTGCTCGAGATGGTCCATCCCGGATCCTCCATCACAGAGAACGACATGTAGTGCTGGGCTTTCTCCGTACCGCTTTGAATGCTGACAGAGTGGTTGTGCTGAATAGAGTTTTTGAACAATAGGTCAAACCAGTCGGTATTCCTGAACTCAGCGGCTCTAAGATACTCGGCCTTGGCCTCGGCAGTGTTGGGCAGACCGAACTGGCCGCTGCTCTCGTCGTATTGCGACATCAGCTGATACATCTTACCATAGACACCGCTGTTCTTGGCATTGGCACGGCCGGCATAGGTCATGAGTCCCTTTTGCTCCAATTCCTGATAGATTTCCATCTGCTCTTGCGAGTTCATGATGTTAAACTGGCTGTACTGAGGTTTCAGACGCATGGTATATTCACCGGTGTACGAAATCTTGGTTTGTCCGGCCTTACCTTTCTTAGTGGTCACTACGATCACACCTGCCATGGCGCGTGCACCGTAGATAGAGGTGGCCGAGCCGTCTTTCAGTATCTGAAACGACTCAATATCGTCGGCATTGATGCCGGCAATGGCCGATGATATCAGTGTGTTGGCGTCACCCGAGCTTAAGTCGTCGGCATCTACATCCACCACATCTTCCATAATGACACCGTCAACTACCCACAGTGGCTTTGAGCTACCGTAGATAGAGGTGGCTCCGCGCACACGGATTTTCGGAGCTGTACCGAATGTGCCGCTCACATTCTGTACACTCACACCGGCAGCACGGCCTTCCAGCGAGCGGCTGGCATCGGCCAAACCGTCAATCTTGCTGTCCTCACCGCTCAGCTTTGTAGTGGCACCTGTAAACAGACGCTTATCTACTTTCTGCATACCCGTCACCACCACTTCCTCAATGGTTTTTGAATCAGGCTCAAGCACAATGCGCATGTTGGGCTTGATGGTCACAGTCTGCGTGGTATAACCCACATACGAGACGGTGATCTTTGTTACCCCCTGACGAAGTGTAATTGTAAATTTTCCATTCACGTCAGTCACAGCACCAAAATTGGTTCCTGCCAAACGAATAGAGGCACCGATAATAGGCTCCCCGTCGTCTGATGACACAACGGTACCACTGACTGTTGTCTGTGCTAACGCCATTCCGATGAATAGGAACAGCATAGCCAAAAGAGTCAATAGTTTTTTCTTCATAGACTATTTTAGGTTTTGTTAATAAAAAGATTTCCTCTCAACAAATAATACTTATGATTTCGAACTCCAGTTTAGAGTTTGTTTGCAAATATACAAAAAAACCTAAACTAAACTAACAGTTTTATGCTGACAAATTATCACAAATGCGGACAAATGTGCCAAATTTTAATATTTTTAACATAAAATTGATAAATAGTAACGGTTTTATTTCGAAACTAGTGATAGGAGTATTTTTTGTGACAAACGGTTAAATCTTTATCATTGGAAGGGGCATCAGCCTGCATCAACCTATGTAAAAATAGCATACCAAAATTCGTTTCAAGCTTTGTACTGCCAGTACAAAGCGTTTTGTACTGTCGCTACAAAGCATCTGTACTGACACTACAAAGCATTTGTACGCACGCACAAAGCATTTGAATGAGACTTTTCTGATTGTTGTTGAATGGCTTTCCTGGTTTCGCTGACACTTTTTCTCTTTCATCAGCTGAAACAGTAGACAATTCTTATCTGGTCATGCTGAATCGATAGACACAAGCTTACCATGCGTTTTCAGTGTCGTCGGCCAACATTGACTCGCGATATTCGACAGGCGACATGCCCGTTTGGTTTTTGAAACAACGGCGGAAATTGCGTGTGGTGGAGAAACCGCTCTCGAGGGCAATGTTGTCGATGGTCATTTGTGGTTGCTGGCGCAGCAACTGGCAAGCATGTGCGATGCGCTTACTGTTGATATAGTCGGAGAGGTTGGCCACGTCACCTAGTGCCTCGTGCAGAATAGGCGTGAGGCTGTTTTTGCTGACGTTCATCATCTGTTGCAGTTTCTCGCGGCTGAAGTCGGGCTGCAGATAGGCCTCGTCCTCGTCGATAATCTGACGGAACAGCTGTACCAGTTGCGTGCGGCGCTGGCTGGTTGTGGAGGTGGCAGCCGAGTTGACCGGTGAGGGTTGTGGGTTGAGCGGGGAGAGGTGTGGTGGGAGAGGTGAGGGATGAGAGGAGAGAGATGGCTCTGACTCTGGCTTTTGGCTTCTTGTTTCCTGTTCTTTGCTCTCCGCCTCTTGCTCTTTTCGCTTGCTTTCCTGCTCTAAGGCATCCATCTGGCTGATGAGCAGCATGTTTTTGCGGTGGATGCGTACTTGCTGGCGATAGTAGTATACGGCAAAGGCGCAGGCCAGCACGAATAGCGTGAGGGCGGCAACGGCCAGCAACAGGTAGTGGCGGGCGTCGGCCCGTTTCTTCTCTAAGGCTATCTCTTTGTCGTGAGTCTGATAGATGGCCGACAGGCGCAGCGCCTCGTTCTCGTTTTCACGGATGAGCAGGCTGTCCTTGATGCGCACCTGCCGTGTGCGGTAGTCAAGCGCTTTCTGCATCATTCCCTGGCTCTGATAAGCATTGGTGAGCATGCCCAGCACACTGGCATAGCGTGTGCAGAACGTGTCTTTGTGAGCCCAGTAGGGCAGCGACTGGTGGTAGGTCTGCTCTATGCGCGGGAAGTTGCCGATGGTGCAATAGTAGTCGAAGATGAGCTGGTTGCCGCGAGCCGTCTTCGAGAGGTTGGTCTTCAGGAATTTCTGTTCGTAGGCGCGTGCCTCGCTAAACTTCTTCTGCAGGGCATGGAAATCGGCCATCTTGCTGAAGGTGAGTGCCCGTTGCGTGTCGAGATAGCCTTCGGGCAACGGGCTGATGTGCTGTTCGATGCTGTCGAGCAGGGCCTCGCGCATCTTTCCATAGCGAATGGCCTCGCTGGTGTTGTCGACCCACAGGCAGTTCATCAGCTGTCCGTAGCAGTAGGAGAGCGAGCGCATGGGTTCGAAATCTCTCATGCGGGCCAGCCGGTCGCGGGCTTGCAGCATATAATCTAGTCCTTTTCGTTTCTCCTTCATGAAGTACATGCTGTAGCCGGCGTTGAGCATCAGGCGGCTGGCCTGGTGGTTATCGCCCAGTTGTTGGGCCAGTGCGGTTCCCTCGTCGCAGAACTGGATGCACTCTGAGTATCGTCCCAGGCTGACCTCAATCTGCGTAATCATGGTCAGTATGTTGAGGTGGCGCTGTGGATTGCTCTGTACCGAGTCGTTGCTCAGTGCGTTCAGCGCATAGGTGATGCTCTGGTTCAGGTCGTAGTAGCCGTCAAGACACATCTTGGCGCGCAGGCTGTCGGCCTGCCATCCAGGCATGGCGCCCGTCTGTTGGGCACTGTCGGCCAGAAGGATGGCGCGTGCAGGGTCCTTGACATACACCTTATTTATATAGGCTACCGTAAGGGTGCTGTCGGCAACATTGTCGTTGCTGACCACCGTTCTCTGTTTCTGGCATGATGGGAACAGAGAGATGATGACGAGAACCATCACGATAATAGCATTCTTTCTCATGGACTGGACAAATCTAGTTGAGCCCTGCTTAGTGGTAGAGTTCATGTTTGCTGATGATGCAAAATTACAAAAAAATCGGAAAATTGTACAAAAAAACTGTTCTTTTTTCGTGAATTCCGTAGTCGGCAACATGAAAATATTTCCCAACTGGCTGAAAATGTTTCCCAATTGGGGCGCGACCGTTGCAGGCTACTCGTTTTTTTCTTATCTTTGTTTAGGGATAGAACTTACACAATCTTTCCCCAACACTGCAATTCCGAAACAATCAAAACGAAAGAAATATGAAGACGCTCAAACTGACACTCCTTGTTGTTCTGCTGGCATTGATGCCAAGAGCAACAGCCTGTACCACTGCCATCGTCAGCGGCAAATATACCGTCGACGGCCGTCCGCTGATGCTGAAGAACCGCGATAGCAGCCGCATCAAGAATGTCTATGTCAGCGGCGACACGGCCAAGTATGCATGGATTGCCGTGGTGCCCATCGAGGACAAGAGCGACCGGGGCGTGATGTACGGACAAAACGAAGTGGGACTGGCCGTGATGAACTCCACCTCTTATAATATGGAGCAGAAAACCACCAACACGCTGCGCCGGGGCAACATCATGTGCTGGGCGCTCGAGCGCTGTGCCACCGTCGACGAGTTTGAGGCGATGATTGCCGAAATGAAGTATTTCTCTTATGGCAGCAACTATGGGGTGATGGACGCACAGGGCCATGTGGCCTATTTCGAGTGCGGTCATCTGGGATACAAAAAATATGATGCCGACGACCCCACGGTTGCTCCACATGGTTACATTGTGCGCTCCAACTTCAGCATGAGCGGCGAGATGAAGGATGGCAAGGGCTTCTCGCGCTATCAGAAGGCGGTAGAGATTCTCGAAGAGGCTTACCAGCAGAAGAACATCAGCTGGCGCACGCTGCTGAAGATGGCACGATGCATGGAGCATGGCATGACACGCGTGAACCTCTACGACCAGATGCCTGCCGACGAACAGGCTGAGGACATCGCCTATTTCTGCGACTTTATTCCCCGTTACACCACGGCCTCTACCTATATGGTGCAGGGCGTGCGCCCGGGCGAGAACCCGTTGCTGACCACTGGTTGGACCTGCATTTCCAGTCCGCTGGCCACTGTCACTGTGCCCATCTGGACTGCAAATGTCAAGGAACTGCCCCTCTGTGTACGCCGTAACGATGAAGGCCACTGTCTGCTGGTCGACTGGGCAACCATCTTCAAAAGTTATATCTGGCCGTTGGAGTATAGCGACGGACAGAACTATATCCGTCTGGGACGGCTCATCAACCAAGCTGGTACGGGCATCATGCAACAGATACAGCCTGTGGAGGACGAGATTGTGCGCCGGGGCGAGAAGCTGCAACAGCAGTTCTTCAAGAAAGGAAAGGTGGATGCCGACAAACTGAAGAAATACTACGACTGGCTCGACAACTATGTCGCAACTGAATACGAGCGCATCGGCCGTAGCCACAGCCTGACAATTGATAATTGATAATTGACAATTGAAAATTGATAATTAGCCTGACGGGCTCAAGCCTTCTGTGACAACTCTTCGGGGGAGTTATAGAAGGCTTTTTTGACATAGAGTTTTTTCGACATAGAG
>DEJV01000009.1:0-20618 GCA_002353525.1 Prevotella sp. UBA2739 | reverse complement strand
GACATAGAGACATAGAGACATTTTTCAGACACTATAAATAATTCGTCTAAAAAGTTTGTCTCTATGTCTCTATGTCGAAAAGCTCTATGTCGGGGAAATCAGCGACGCACCACTTTACGGCCGTTCTGGATGACAACACCCTTATAGTCGTTGCCCACGCGTTGTCCGTTGAGGTTGTATGTGTGCGAATTTGCAGAGCGATGTTCCTTTGTCGTGATGCTCTTAATGCCTGTAGGCGTCAGCGAGTCGGGTCCGTCGACCACGATTTCGTCACTCAGGGAAAGTGAACCGTCTTCGCCGACCGTCAGAATCCAATAAACCAATCCCTTGTAGCGCTGTCGGATGTAGCATCGCATTTTCAGATTGTTCCTGTCGTCGTTGTATCCTACAAAACTTACTTTATACCTGCCCGGAGCAATGTTGTCGGGCGTCTGGTCGTGATCTATCGTAATGTCTCCGTAACTTTTTCCTTGCCGGCTAAGAAATTCGCTAGGCGCATAGTAGTTGTTGGCAGCCGACTTGAATCGTACATCGTAGTCGGTGCCACCATCGAGGCTCTCATAGTGCACACCTATATAGCATCTTGCAGGGACGGGTGTCCAGTTGAACACTCCGCAAGTATTGACAATCACCCGCGTTTTGCCCGTTTCAGCATTTTCTTTCAGGCTGATGGTGTAGTAGTCGTTTTTATAACTGCTTGTTCCACGCCCCACTACCAGTTGCAGCTCTTGTTCCTCTCCTTCGTCGAGATGGTCTTTGGCCTTGAGGTTGTATATAAATCCCGTCGGTTCGAAGTTATAGGTTTTGCTGGATGTGGTGGGTGTGAGCGCCAGCATGTCGAAATATGCTGCCGTGCTCTTTCCCCAGCCCCAGTTGATGTGTACCAGCCCGTCGGCATCAATGCCGTCAAACACAAAGGCATGGCCTCCATTGTCGGGGTCTTGCCCCGAATGCATCAGCGGACAACCGCTTTCCAGTTGGTCGTACACCAGCTGGCGCCACTCCCAGTCGCTATAGTAGTCTTTCGAGGCATGGTTCACCGATGCATAATCGAAAACCTCATAGAACCGGCGGGCGGCCGTAGTGGTGCTGCCACCTGTCGATCCCGAACCGTAAGTCAGTCCGGCAGCACAGCCGCAGTCGTACATCAGTTGTGCCACGGCCTCTTTTGCGTCGGCTGCAGACGACGAGGTATAGGTGTTGAGCATCTTGCCCCATTGATAGGTGCTGTTGATATTGACGAAGACCGTGTCACTAGCTGTTCCGCTCGAGTTGGTCTTATAGAAATAATACCCCTGTTTGTTGCTGACCGCTGCCGGATACTTGAAATAGTTTATCACCATGGCCATGGCCGTAGCCACACAACCCGTCACACTAGTCTTGCCCGTGTAGTCGGCAGGACATTTCTGGTTGTAGGGGCTGCCTTGTTGCCAGAAGGTAGTGAGCATAGGGCTGACCTCCTCGTAGGTGGCACCGTCTTTTCCTGTAGCTTCTTCAGTCTCGGCGCTTTTCAGGCGTTCCTCGAGGTTGGCATTGATCATGTCGAGGCAGGCCTGCATGCAACAGGGTATCTCGAGGTTCGTAGCAGGTTCGGTGCTGTAGCCGATGATGGGCTTGAATGCCTCGTTACGGGCTACCACCACATAGCCGCTTCCGTCCTCGGCAGCAAACATGCGGTACTGACTGTCCTCGCAGACGGTAGAGAGCGTCAGCGCATTGTCAGTTGCACCTTTCGCCTTCTTGGCAGTAGTGTGATGTGCCAGTTTGGCTTTAGCAATCGACATCATTTGTGCGTCAGTACGTTCCTGCGCCATCATCGTCAGCGCCATCAGCACGACAACGATGAAAGAGATGACCCTTTTATGCATAATTCTTTATTTTAAGGAGTCTCCTCCCGTTCCCCTGGGGGGAAGAGAAAGAGACCCAATTCTCAAATGTCAATTATCAATTATCAATTCTCATCAACTCTCCCTTGGGGCAGCACTGCGCATAAGATTGGGGAGAGAGGTGTTTTCGCGCAATGCCGCCAGGGAGTCATACGTTTGTTATTATAGATGTTGATTCATTAAACGAATGCGACTGGTTATTTCACAACCACTTTCTTTCCGTTGCGGATGAAGATGCCCTTCTGCGGATTCTCTACGCGCATACCGTTCAGATTGTAGTAAACGTCGGCATTCTTGTTGTCAGCCTTCAGTTCACGGATAGCAGTAGGAGTGCCATTGACGAGTTTCAGATAGCCAGAGCACGCATCTATGGTTGTTGGTTCAACAACCTTTTTGAAAGTATTAAAGTCTGCTGCTTCTGTCTTGTCGGCAGGTGTTGTGGTCGCAAATGTATAATAGTTGGTGGTTCCGTCTGAAGCCGGTAGCGTGGCTTCTTCAATAGCAGGCTCCAGATAGTTGGTGTAATCTACTGATGGTTCTTTTGAAAGAACATTGAAAGTCCAATAAGGTGCGGTGCCAGTGCCTATGTAATGGATGAGAAGAGCGGTGTTCGAAGGTAGTGCCTTTGTAGGTGTGGCCTCGGTCTCCACCGTCACCCCATCAGAAGACTCGGTGACAGATTTTACGTATTTTACCTCCATTGTTCCAGAATTCAGGTTAATAGGAACTTTACAACTAATGACTTTCAAGTAATTACCAGATGAGAAACTCACATAGGCTCTCATCTGTTTGGCAACCACTCCTTGCGAATTGAACAACTCTTCGGAAAGAATCTGATAGGGAAGTGTAATGATTGTTGTGTCTGCAACTCCGAGAAAAGCTTCAGATCCCACTTCTTTAGCAGCAGAAAAAGTGGCACTATTCATTCTTTCGCAACCTTTAAATGCATTAGCTGGGATTGTTTCAATTTTCCATGTTGAGTAGAATGCTCCTTTATCGGTACTTCCAAGTAGAGTGCAATTTTCGAATGAACCTTCGCCAATGCTTATCACATTAGTGTTATTAGATACATAGACAATGCTTGAACAGTTTTTGAAGACTTCATTTCCGATTGCAACTTTTCCGCCTGTATTAGCACTAGTACCAAATTTTACGGCATTGGTAGTGTTCCCAAGTTGAAATAGTTTCTCGCATCCATAAAAAGCCCTGTCACCAAATTCTACGATAGAGGCGCAAGCGGCCTTAGGACTGAAAACTCTTAATTTACTACAACCCTCGAATGCACTTTTCCCAATTTTTACCAAACTGGCAGCATTGCCAACAGAATCAAGCTCAACTTGATCCTTAAACACTTCATCTCCTATTTCTGTAACATTATAGGTGTCGCCACTAGTTAGTTTAAACCCTCCTGCATATGTTCCTTTTAAAACTGTTAGGGGTGTTTCACCACCTTGGACGTATTTGTATAGTTTTGCAGTGTAATTGGTAACTTCTTCCGTAGGCACTGTTAATACTTCAAAATAGTATTTATTCCCATCGCCATCTGTTAAATAGAACGTGTCGCCCACTTCTCTTGCAAAAGTACTGACGGTCGTCATCATGGCAAAAACTACCATTGCTAAAATGCGTAAATTTCTTTTCATAAGCAATTAAATGTTAAGTTGATGATTTAAATTGTTGGTAAAAACTTGGTTTTACTTACGTTTCGTTGCAAATTTAGCAATTTTTTGACATTTTGCATTCTTTTCCGTGCTGACAATGTTTCACGTAAGAGGACAGATTTTCCCAACTTTTGCTTTTTTTAACAAGAGTGGAATAATCTGCCCCCCCGCTATAACCTTGACAAAGCTTTAATTACTTGATGACAACCTTCTTGCCGTTGCGGATGTAGATGCCCTTCTTCGGATGAGCCACGCGCACACCGTTCAGGTCGTAATAGACGTCGGCATTTTTCAAATCTGAAGGGCTGTTCTACGTTTCCAGAAGGCATATTTACGTTTCGTAAACGGCATGTTTACGCATTGTAAAAGCCATAGATAGCCAGTACCAAAATTGCGACCGAGTTTTGGTACTGCCAGTACCAAGCGTTGGTACTCAGGCTACCAAGCATTGGTACTCAGGTTACCAAGCATCGGTACGGCAAAAAAACACTGATTCTTATTTTTAATTGTTGTTGCCTAGTTGTAGCTGGCTGACGAAGAAATAAGGGTAATCTTGTACCTTCGTACCCTCGTACCCCCGCACCTCCGAAATATCCGCAACATCGAAAAAACAAGGTATCATCAGACAATCTGCTCGAGTGCCTGCAGGTCGGCTTCGGTGGTGGCCCAGCTAGTGACGAAGCGGCAGATAGTGTGGTCGGCATCGAAAGGTCCCCAGTGGGTGAACTGCACGTGCTGTTCCAGTTGGTGTACCTTGTCGTTGCTGATGACGAAGAACTGCTGGTTGGTGGGCGAGTCGATGTAGAAGCGGTAACCTTTTGAGGCCATCATCTGCTTCATGCGACGGGCCATGTCGATGGCATGTTGCGAGATGTTGAAATAGAGGTTGTCGGTGAACAGGGCGTCGAACTGTACACCCGTCAGGCGGCCTTTAGCGAGCAGCGCACCATGTTGCTTGATGATGCTGAAGAAGTGGCGCGGTGCATTGGCGTGGGTAAAAACGACGGCCTCACCGCAGAGGGCTCCCACTTTGGTGCCACCGATGTAGAGAGCGTCGCAGTGCTGGCATAGCCAAGGCAGCGTAACGTCGGGCGATGCGGCCAGTCCGTAGCCCAGGCGTGCTCCGTCGATGAAGAGGTGCAGTTCGTATTGCCGGCAAACATCGTAGATGTCGCTGATTTCCTGTGCCGTATAGAGTGTGCCCAGTTCAGTGGGGAACGAGATATACACCATGCCGGGCTGTGCAATATGGTCGCGGCTCTCGTCGTTGACAAACCAATTCATGTAGTCGGCCAGGTCGGCAGCCGCCAGCTTTCCGTCGTGTGGCTGCAGGGCAATCACCTTATGGCCGCTGGCCTCGATGGCACCTGCCTCGTGAATGGCAATATGTCCGGTGTCGATGGTGATGACGGCCTGATAGGAGAGCAGCATGCCGTCGATGCCGGTGGCGTTGGTCTGCGTGCCGCCCGTGAGGAAGAATACCTGTGCCTGTTCGGTGCCGCAGGCCTGTTTTATTTTCAGTCGGGCACTCTCGCTGTATTTGTCGAAACCATAGGTGAGCGTCTTCTCGTCGTTTGTCTCGACGAGGTGTTTCAATACAAGAGGGTGGGCTCCGTTGTTGTAGTCACATTCGAAAGAAATCATAAGCTGTTTTGTTTTTGTTTACAGCGTGCAAAAGTAATGATTATTTTTGTAAGTGCCAAACTTTTTCACATGAGGCATGAAAAAACATCTTTTAACGACAAAAAAGTTACAAAAAGTTTGTGAAGTCGTAGAAAAAGTGTAATTTTGCAACCGAAACCAAAAACTAGCAACGAAAATGTTATTTACAGTATCTACAACATGGTGGTGGCGTCGCTCAAGATTGAAAAAGTCGTGAGTAACGAAGCTGTGTAGATATGTCAAAACAAAAATATCAACTTAAGCCTGTCGTTCTTACGGCAGGCCTTTTTTTATAAATAAGGTGTAAGTGACTATTAAGTAGATAACCCTAGAGGCAAATAATAACAACACAAAAATAGAAACTATGGTAATGAAAGAAGTTTTAGACAGAATACTCAATCATGAGACTCTCACACGAGAGGAAACACGAGATATTCTGGTGGGTATCACGAAGAGTGAGTTCCCCATGGAGCAGATTACGGCTCTGCTCACTGGTTTGCAAATGCGAGGCATCACCGTCGACGAACTGTTGGGTTTTCGCGATGGCATTCTGGAGACAGGGGTGCCCGTGCCGTTAGAGTGCGACCGCTACATCGACGTGGTGGGCACGGGGGGCGACCGCAAGAACACGTTTAATATCTCGACGACGGCCTGTTTTGTCATCGCTGGTGCAGGATATAAGGTGGCCAAGCATGGCAATTATGCTGCTACATCTACCAGCGGAGCGTCGAACGTGATTGCCAACCATGGGGTGAAGTTCACCGACGACCTGGACCGACTGAACCGTTGCATCAATGAGTGCGGCATTGTCTACCTGCATGCACAGCTTTTCGCTAAGGCCATGAAGTTTGTGGGGCCTATCAGAAAAGCATTGCAGTTTCCCACTTGTTTCAACCTGCTGGGCCCTATTGTCAATCCCAGCAAGCCTCAGTGCCAGTTGTTGGGTGTGGCCACCCTCGACCAGATGCGGCTCTACAGCAATGTGTATCAGAAAATAGGTATTGACTATGGCATCGTGAACTCTGTCGACGGTTATGATGAGATTTCGCTCACAGGCGACTTCAAGGTGAAGACCAATCAGTATGAGCGTGTCTTCAAACCCGCGGATCTGGGATTCGACATTGCCAAACCAGAAGAGTTGGTAGGTGGTGCCACAGAGATAGAGGCCAAGGAGATTTTCGACCGGGTGCTTGCCAATACTGCCTTGCCCGCACAGAAGAATATTGTCCTGGCTAATGCGGCCTTTGGCATACAGGTGCTTGAGCGTGGCGGGAAAAGCATTGACGAGTGTATCGAGATTGCGCGCGAGTCGATTGACAGCGGTAGGGCTTTGCAGACCTTCAGGAAGTTTGTGGAACTGAACAGCTGATAAGAGATGAAAGATGTTTTAGACGAGATCATTGCTTACAAACGGGTGGAGGTGGCACGCTTCAAAGAATTGTTGAGCGAACACGAGATACATCAGCGCGTGGAGGCTATGCTTGGCACTCCTGTGGCCTCCCTGCGCGCCTCGTTGCTGGCCTCGGAGAGCGGCATCATCAGCGAGTTCAAGCGCAAGTCACCGTCGAAAGGGTGGATCAAGGAGGATGGCAGGGCCGACGAGATTCCGTTGAGCTATCAGCAAAATGGGGCGGCAGCCATCTCTATACTCACCGACGAGAAGTATTTTGGCGGCAGCGATGCCTTTATAGAGGTTGCCCGGCAGTCGGGTGTTACGGTTCCGGTGCTCTATAAGAATTTCGTCATCGATGAGTATCAGCTCTTTCAGGCACGCCTTTGTGGAGCCAGTGCGGTGCTGCTTATTGCTGCCGACCTTGCATTAGCCGAATGCCGTGCGCTGCTTTGCACTGCCCATGAGCTGCAGTTGGAGGTGCTGCTCGAGTTGCACGATGAGTGGGAACTCGACTATGCAGACTTAGAGCCCGATGTGCTGGGTGTCAACAACCGAAACCTCGGCACATTCATCACCGATGTGCAGAACTCGTTCCGCATGGCATCCTGGCTGCCAACGGATGCTTGTAAGGTGAGTGAGAGCGGCATCTCGCATCCGCAAACGGTGTGTGACCTTCGTCGGGCAGGCTTTCATGGTTTCCTTATCGGCGAGAGTTTCATGAAGTCGTCGGCGCCAGGCATGGCCCTGAAAGCGTTTATAGCCGAGATGGAAGATAGAGGGCTCGCAGGTCTTTCAGACCGTCTCATTGTAACTCCTGAAACTTGAATAAACTCAATACATGGTAATAAAAGTTTGTGGCATGCGTGAGCCGGAGAATATTCAGGCTGTAGAGCAGTTGGACGTCGATATGCTGGGCTTTATCTTTTGGCCTGGTAGTCCGCGGTATGTAGGGCAGATATACCCCAAGGCAGGCTCACTTGCCGACGATTTGTCGGAAAATGGGCGCTATGAAGCAAAGAAGGCTGCTCGTGTGGGTGTGTTTGTGGACGACAATCCTCAGAACATTGTTGCCCATGTGCAAAAC
This sequence comes from Prevotella sp. UBA2739, assembly GCA_002353525.1. Taxonomy (GTDB): domain Bacteria; phylum Bacteroidota; class Bacteroidia; order Bacteroidales; family Bacteroidaceae; genus Prevotella. Next base: position 12,932 of record DEJV01000009.1, on the reverse strand, counting down.
TGCCATCTTCAGTATGTGCAGTTGCATGGTAGCGAGTCGCCGATGATAATCGACAGTTTGCGCCATCTGCTTACCCCCGGCATCCGCATCATCAAGGCGCTGAGCATCGGTTCGCCTGCCGACATGGAGCGCTACAAAGTGTATGAAGGACATGTGGACATGTTCCTTTTCGACACAAAGTGCCAGAGCGTTGGGGGAAGCGGAAAACAGTTCGACTGGTCGGTGCTGAATGCATACGATGGCTCTGCTCCTTTCCTTCTAAGCGGTGGTATTGGCCCTGATGATGCTGAAAGGGTGAAGGGCTTCCGTCATTCGAGGCTGGCAGGCATAGATCTCAACTCTCGTTTCGAGGCCCGTCCTGCCGTGAAAGATGTCAGTGCCCTGCGGAGATTTCTAGATGAAGTGAGATAAAACCAAAAACCACACAAAAACAAAATAGATGACAATGAATAAGATTAACCAACTGTTTACGTGTTCAAAAGGGCGCAAACTGCTTTCGCTCTATTTCTGTGCCGGCTGCCCCACCTTGGAGGGTACGGCAGACGTGATTCTGACCTTGCAACGGCGAGGCATCGATATGATAGAGGTTGGCATTCCTTTTAGCGACCCGCTGGCCGACGGGCCTGTCATACAAAGTGCTGGAACCGTGGCCTTGAAAAACGGAATGACATTAACCCGCCTGTTCGGCCAGTTACGAGAAATAAAAGACAAGGTGCATATTCCGCTCGTGATGATGGGGTATCTCAATGTCATTCTGCACTATGGCATAGAACGTTTCTGCCAGAGTTGTGTGGAGTGTGGCGTTTCGGGTATGATTATTCCCGACCTGCCCTTTCAAGACTATCTTGACGTGGTGAAACCGGTGGCCGACCGCAACGATTTGCGGGTGATCATGATGATAACCCCGGAAACAAGCGAAGAGCGCATCCGTTTCATTGACGAGCATACCAATGGTTTCATCTATATGGTCAGCTCGGCCAGCACCACGGGTGCCCAGCAGAGTTTCAATGCGGCCAAGCAAGAGTATTTCAGGCACATCAACTCGATGAACCTGCGCAATCCCCGAATGATAGGTTTCGGCATTTCCAACAAGCAGACTCTCGATAGTGCACAAGAGCATGCTGCCGGTGCGATTATCGGATCGAAGTTTGTCACACTTCTCAACGAAACACAGCATCCCGACAAGGCTATGGACTTGCTCTACGATGCTTTGAGTAAGTAATGTGACCCTGAACGGTTCAGCAGTAGAACAAACAATAAGACTCTAACAAAACCAGCATATTTAGCAAAATGAAAGATAGTTTTTTAGTCAATGATAAAGGCTTCTATGGGGAGTTTGGCGGTGCATATGTGCCCGAAATACTGTACAAGTGTGTGCACGATCTGCAAGAAGCCTATCTGCCCATCATCACAAGTGATGAGTTCAAACAAGAGTATCACCAGTTGCTGCGCGACTATGTGGGCCGGCCGTCACCTCTTTATTATGCCCGTCGCATGAGTGAGAAGTATGGCTGCCAGCTTTATCTGAAACGCGAAGACCTTAACCATACAGGTGCTCATAAAATCAATAACACCATCGGACAGATACTTCTGGCAAAGAAGATGGGCAAGACACGTGTCATAGCTGAGACTGGGGCAGGGCAGCATGGTGTGGCAACGGCCACCGTATGTGCGCTGATGGATATGAAGTGCGAGGTGTTTATGGGCGCAACCGATGTGGAACGGCAGCACACCAACGTGGAACGTATGAAGATGCTTGGTGCGCAGGTGCATCCGGTGCGTACCGGTAACATGACGCTCTCTGATGCTTGTTCGGAAGCCATTCGCGACTGGTGTTGCCATCCGCAGAACACGTTCTATATCGTCGGTTCGACCATGGGCCCTCATCCCTATCCCGACCTGGTTGCCCGTATGCAGAGTGTCATCTCCGAGGAAATCAAATGGCAATTGCAAGAGAAGATAGGGCGTGATTATCCCGATTATCTCATGGCTTGCATCGGTGGTGGCAGCAATGCCGCAGGCACTATCTACCACTATGTGGATGACGAGCGTGTAAAGATTGTGCTGGCTGAGGCTGGCGGGCAGGGATGGGATACAGACCATACTGCGGCTACTATTCATCGGGGCACAACAGGTATTCTGCATGGTGCGAAGATGCTCGTCATGCAAGATGACGACGGCCAGATACAGGAGGCGTTCTCCATTTCTGCCGGCCTGGACTACCCTGGCGTAGGGCCCATGCATTGTAATATGGCAAGTAAAGGCCGGTCGAGAGTGCTGAGCATCAACGACGATGAGGCTATCTATGCCGGTTATGAGCTGACACGCATGGAAGGCATTATTCCAGCCATCGAGAGTGCTCATGCCATCGCAGCATTGAAGAAAATGCAGTTCAAGAAAGAAGATGTAGTGGTGCTTACGGTCAGTGGACGTGGCGATAAAGATGTAGAAACCTACTTGAATAACAAAAACTTAGCTAAAGAATATGGAAATTTTTAACTATCAGACGGTGAGCCGTACGATTCTGGCTGACCTCTACACCCCCGTAGGAGTGTATATGCGGTTGCGCGACATCTATCCCATGAGTGTACTGATGGAGAGCAGCGACTATCACGGCAACGACAATGCGCGTTCGTTCATCGCCGTGAATCCTATTGGCAGTGTGGCCATTGGTCATGGCGAAGCTGTTTGTACGTTCCCTGATGGCTCGACCACAAGCCATGAGGTGAACGATGTTTATCGCGCCGACCATGCCATCCGCTCATTTCTTGCCCGGTTGAAGGTTGAGGGAGAGAACGCTCAGTTTTGTGGACTTTATGGCTATACATCGTTCAATGCGGTGCGCTATTTTGAGAATATTGCCGTAAGGGACGAGACCATGGAGCGCAACGATGCCCCGGATATGTACTATATTCTCTATCGGGACATCATTGTATTCGACCACTTCAACAACCAGCTTACCATGGTCACGCTGGGCGAAGAAAAAAATCTTGACGACTTGGAACGGCATATCAACAAGACCAACATTCCGACTTACGAGTTCCATGCTGTTGGCGAAACCACCTCGACGCTAACCGACGAGGAGCACAAAGCCAACATCCGGCGGGGCATTCAGCATTGTCAGCGTGGTGATGTGTTTCAGATTGTGCTCTCGCGTCGTTTCGTTCAACGCTTCGAAGGCGATGATTTCAAGCTCTATCGTGTGTTGAGGAGCATCAATCCCAGTCCTTATCTTTTCTATTTCGACTTTGGCGGCTTCCGCATTTTTGGCAGTTCCCCGGAGACTCATTGCAGGATAGAGGCCCAGACCGGGAATACAGAAGGTGGTTTCCGTGCTTATATCGATCCTATTGCAGGGACTACCCGCCGTACGGGCAACGCCGAGCAAGACAAAGTCAATGCCGAATATTTGCGCCATGACCCTAAAGAGAATGCCGAACACGTGATGCTGGTCGACTTGGCACGCAACGATCTGAGCCGCAACTGCCATGATGTGAAGGTTGATTTCTATAAAGATTTGCAGTATTATAGTCATGTGATTCACTTGGTGAGCCGCGTCAGTGGCGAGCTGGATGCTGGTGCCGACCCTATCAAGGCTTTTATCGACACCTTTCCTGCAGGCACGCTTTCAGGTGCACCTAAGGTCCGGGCCATGCAGCTTATCAGCGAATATGAGCCCCACAACCGTGGCGCCTATGGCGGATGTATAGGTTTCATCGGACTGGATGGGACGCTCAATCAGGCTATTACCATCCGCACTTTTGTCAGTCGCAACGGCGAACTGTGGTTTCAGGCTGGCGGTGGCATCGTTGCCAAAAGCAACGAAGAGTATGAGTTACAGGAAGTGAATAACAAACTGGGGGCGCTCAGACGGGCTATCGCCATGGCAGAGCGCATGTAGAGAAAAAGAATCTGAGAAATTGAATAAGACATTGCATGATGAAAATAGTGATTATTGATAATTACGACTCGTTTACCTACAACCTGAGTCATCTTGTAAAAGAGTTGGGAGCAGATGTCACAGTGCTTCGAAACGATCAGTTTACGCTTCCGCAGTTGCAGCCGTTCGACCGCATCATCCTTTCGCCAGGACCGGGCATCCCGTCGGAGGCAGGACTGTTGCTCGATGTCATCCGTACCTATGCCGGCCATAAACCCATGCTCGGTGTATGCTTGGGTCATCAGGCCATAGGTGAGGTGTTTGGCGCGCAGCTTGTCAATCTGAGTGAGGTGTTCCATGGTGTAGCCACCGAAGGCACCCAGTTGGGCAATGACCCCATCTTTGCAGGTTTGCCACGGCGTATCACCATGGGGCGATATCATAGTTGGGTGGTCGATAAAGAGTCTCTTCCTGACACGCTGGAAATCACTGCTTTAAGCGACGAAGGACAGATTATGGCTTTGCGCCACCGGAGCTACAACATTCATGGCATCCAGTTCCATCCTGAGAGTGTGCTCACCCCGCAAGGGCATGACATTGTGCGCAATTGGATGAATCTATAAAGTAGATATCGGCTGAGCCTGTTTTAGTAATCTGCAAAGGCTGATAGTTTTCGAAAAGGGCAAAATAAAACGGCCGTGAAATCACTTCAGGGCCGTTTCTGCGTTACTACTTACTTACCTTTTACTTAAACCTATAATATCATTTCCTAAGGTTCATCTAGTTTTGTTCCTGTGTATGTCTTTTTATTATTTGCCGAATAATTGTCTAATTTTCTTGATGCAAAGATAAAGTTTTTTTTTTATCCGTGCAACATTTTACCCCCATAATATTGTTCTAAATCATGATTTTGAACAAAAAACGGCATATTTTGCCACATTTTTGTAGTGTTTAGTTGTTTTTTGCTTGTTTTTGATAGTCAGAAGGCGTCATACCTGTGACCCGTTTGAAGCACAGAATGAAATTAGAACGTGACTTGAAACCTACACTTTCGGCTACTGCCTCGATGGTATTGTTGTCATAATGCTCATGATCATTCAGTCGTCGGCAGGCTTCCTGCACACGATAGTCGCTCAGATAGGCACTGAAATTCTTGTTGAATTCCTGATTGATGACTTGCGAAACGTATTTATAGTTCGTCCCCACCATGTCGGCCAGCGTGTTCAGGTCGAAGTCGTTGTCGAAAATCTTGTCGGAATATTCCATCACATTGATAATCTTGCTCAGAATGTCCTGACGGTTGTGATCGTCCAAACTGCTGTTTTTGTAGCGTTGTTGTTCGTTGGAGCGCAAAAAATCAATCTCTTGTTTCAGTTCGTCAATCACTTTCTCGTACAGTTCGCGCTGTTGCTTTTCGTGCTTTCTGTAGTCCACATTGTCGAGATGCAGTTGGTAGAGTGTCTTGTTGGCTTGCTTCAGCCGTCGGTTGTTGATATACAGAACGATGGCGGCGAAGATGAGTGTCACCAACACTACATTGGCGCTAAACGCGACAACCCGATGGGTGAGGTCGGTGTGATGATCCTCATGATAATTGTAGGTCAGTAGGATGAGCGAACCGACCGATACGAGATAAAGGATGACAAGAATGTAGAAACCAAACTTTTTCGGCATGTTCTTGGATGTTACTTCATTGATTCCAGCATCCGCTTGATGACTACCGAGCACGATATCTCGCGGTTGGCAGCCTCGGGAATGACAATCGAGTTGGCACTCTCTATCACGTCGTCTGTCACAATCAGTCCTCTTCTAACGGGCAGACAGTGCATAAACTTACCGTTGTTGGTCACTGCCATGTGGCGGGCGTCGATGGTCCAACTCATGTCTTTCGAGAGAATCTTACCGTAGTCGGCAGGATTGGTTACGCCCGGACAGCTCCAGTTCTTGGCATAAACAAAGTCTGCGCCTTCCAAAGCTTTCATTTGGTCGTATTCCACGGGTGCGTTTCCGGTGAATTTCGGATCGAGTTCGTAACCCTCGGGATGGGTGATGACGAAGTCAACGTCGGCAGCATTCATCCATTGGGCAAAAGAGTTGGGCACAGCCTGTGGCAATGCACGGCAGTGGGGAGCCCATGTGAGCACCACCCTTGGCTTTCTCTTTCTTGCTTCAGCTTCCCAGTATTCCTTGATGGTAATCAGGTCGGCAAATGCCTGCAGGGGATGCACGGTGGCAGTCTCCATGGCAAACACGGGCTTGCCACTGTATTGAATGAACTGGTTGAGCACGGTCTCGGCATAGTCATATTCTCTGTCTGTGAGTCCGGCAAAGCTGCGCACGCCAATCATGTCGCAGTAGCATCCCATCACGGGGATGGCCTCCAGCAGATGCTCGCTTTTGTCGCCATCCATAATTACTCCGCGCTCGGTCTCCAGTTTCCACGCCCCCGCGTTCACATCGAGCACGATGACATTCATGCCCAAGTTCATAGCGGCCTTTTGTGTGGAAAGACGCGTGCGCAATGAGTTGTTGAAGAATATCATCATGAGCGTCTTGTTCTTGCCCAGATGCTGATATTGATAACGGTTGTTCTTGATATCTTGTGCCTCGGCCAGTGCTTTCTCCAATGGGCCGATATCTTCTACGTTGATAAATGTATTCATGCTTGTTATTCTTGTTTTTGTTTTGTTTTTTCTTTTTCCTAGGCTTTCTTAGGTTCTCCTAGGGATTCCTGGAGTTTCAGGTTCTCTTGTAGAGTTTGGCTATGGCTAGGCTCTTGTTTGTCCTTCTCCTTCTATCAGCCATTTATAGGTGGTCATTTCCTCCAGGGCCATCGGACCTCTTGGCCCAAGCTTTTGGGTGCTGATGCCTATCTCTGCACCTAAGCCGAACTGTGCGCCGTCGGTGAAGCTTGTGGGCGCATTCCAGTACACGCAAGCCGCATCAACTTGTGACTGGAACATGCGGGCGTGTTGCTCGTTCTGGGTGATGATGCACTCGCTGTGTCCGCTGCCATATCGGCTGATATGCTCCATGGCAGCCTCTGTCGAATCAACGGTCTTGATGGCCATGGCATAGTCCATATATTCTGTTCCGTAGCTTTTGGGCGTGGCCTGTTGCAGCAACTCTGCGGGATATCTTCCTTGCAAGGCGGCGAAGGCTTCATCGTCGGCCTCGATTCTTACGTTATGGGCGCTCAGCGGTGCACAGAGTTCTGGCAGGTCTTTCAGACGCGACTGATGTACAATCAGACAGTCGAGTGCATTGCACACACTCACCCGGCGCGTCTTGGCATTATGAATAATGTCGCGTCCCATGCGCAGGTCGCCGTCTTCATCGAAATAGGTGTTCACCACCCCGGCTCCAGTCTCGATGACAGGCACGCGGGCGGTGTCGCGCACAAACTCGATGAGTCGTTTTCCACCTCGTGGAATGCACAAGTCGATATACCCCACGGCATTCAGCATCTCGGCCGTGGCCTCATGAGTAGCAGGCAACAGGGTAATCATTTGTGGGTCAACGCCATTCTGCTTCAGCACCGTGTGGATGAGGCTGACAATGGCTTGGTTGCTGTGGTCGGCGTCCTTGCCGCCTTTCAGCACGCAGGCATTTCCGCTTTTCAGACAGAGCGAGAACACATCGAACGTCACGTTGGGGCGTGCCTCATAGATGATGCCAATGACACCAAATGGCACACTTACCCTTCTGAGCCGCAGTCCGTTGTCGAGAGTGGTCTGCTTCAGTACTTTCCCCAGCGGACTGGGCAGCGAAGCCACATGGCGCATGTCGCTGGCAATGCCTTCCAGTCGGCTTGGTGTCAGCTGTAGCCGGTCGTAGAGCGGATTGGCTCTGTCCATCATGGCCAGATCTTCGGCATTGGCATCGAGCAGTTGCTGCTCGTTCTGTGCGATGGCATCAGCCACATCCAGCAGAATCTTGTTTCTGCTTTCATCGCTGACAAGTGCCAGTTGTTTGCTGGCAGCGCGCGTTTTCTCGAAAGTTTCTGTCAAGCTCATGTTGTTGTCGTTGCAATTCTTTTAGTTGTTACTGGCAATAAACTCAGTGTGGGGCGTATCATCGGGATGCTCAGTCAGACGGATAAGAATGTTGTCACGCTTGCCATTGGCGATGATCACGCGAATGCCTGCCGCCTGAACGTTGCGCGCGGTGGTATATTTCGAGTGCATGCCACCGCGTCCGAAGGCGCTTTTTTCGGTCTGTATATAGGCCGAGAGGTCGTCTGTCAGTGTCACTTCGGGCAGCAGTTCCGAACTGGGAAGGTCGGGATTGCCCGTGTAGATTCCGTCGATGTTGCTCAACAGGATGAGCGTGTCGGCCTTCATCATGCGTGCGATGAGTCCCGACAGCTCGTCGTTGTCGGTGAACATCAGCTCGGTCACGCACACCGTGTCGTTCTCGTTGACAATGGGCAGCACGCCGTTTTCGAGCATTACCGCCATGCAGGCACGCTGGTTGTCGTACTGCTCGCCCGGCTCAAAGTTCTCTTTCATGGTGAGAACCTGTCCCACATGAATGCCGAACTCACGAAACAAGTCGTAGTAGAGGCCTATGAGCTTCACCTGTCCAAGGGCAGAGAACAACTGCCGTTGCTCCACCGAGTCGAGCTCGTGGGCCACTTGCAGCTCACTGCGGCCGCAGGCTACGGCTCCCGACGACACTAGTATCACCTCATGTCCCTGTCTCTTCAGCCATGCCATTTGGTCGACGAGTGCTGACATGCGGGTCACGTCGAGCTTGCCGTCGTCGCGCGTCAGCACGTTCGAACCAACCTTCACCACTATTCTCTGCTTGTCACCCATATTGCTCATTTCTCGCTTGTCGCTTTCAGCTTGTCACTTGTCACTTCTCACTTCTCACTTCACTTGGCGTCTTTCTGCCGTATTTCCACGCGGCGAATCTTGCCGCTGATGGTCTTCGGCAGCTCATCGACGAACTCAATGATGCGCGGATACTTATAGGGGGCGGTCACGCGCTTCACGTGGTTTTGCAGTTCTTTCACCAGTTCGTCGCCAGCTTTCGCCTTCCATTCCTTGCCCAGCACCACAGTGGCCTTCACCACCATGCCGCGAATGTCGTCGGGCACGCCTGTGATGGCGCACTCCACTACGGCAGGATGGGTCATCAGTGCGCTCTCTACCTCGAACGGACCGATGCGGTAGCCGCTCGACTTGATCACGTCGTCAATGCGTCCCTCAAACCAGTAGTAGCCGTCTTCGTCGCGCCAGGCCACGTCGCCCGTGTGGTAAATGCCGTCGTGCCATGCCTCGCGGGTCTTCTCCTCGTCGCGATAATACTCCTTGAACAGGCCGATAGGCTTGTGCTCGCCCACGCGTACCACTATCTCTCCTTTCTCTCCATCCTCGCAACGGGTGCCGTCGGGTTTCAGTAGGTCGATGTCGTATTGTGCGTTGGGCATGCCCATTGAGCCTGGTTTGGGTGTCATCCAGGGCATCGTGCCCAGTGTCATGGTGGTCTCGGTCTGGCCGAAACCCTCCATCATCTGTATGCCGGTTTTCTCTTTGAACTTATCGAAGACGGCCGGATTGAGCGCCTCCCCTGCCGTACAGCAGTATTCCAGCGCCGACAGGTCGTACTTCGACAGGTCTTCGCGTATCATGAAGCGGTAAATGGTCGGTGGGGCGCAGAACGATGTCACCTTGTATTTCTCCATTTGGCGCAACAGCGTGTCGGCATTGAACTTCTCATGGTCGAACACAAAGACGGTTGCACCGGCAAACCATTGTCCGTAGAACTTGCCCCATACGGCCTTGCCCCATCCCGTGTCGGCCACGGTCAGGTGCAGTGAGCCTTCGTGCAGGTTGTGCCAGAACACGCCAGTGGTGAGGTGCCCCATGGCATAGAGATAGTCGTGTGCCACCATCTTGGGCTCGCCGCTGGTGCCGCTGGTGAAGTACATTAGCATGGTGTCGTCGTTGCTGTTCACGTGGTCGGGGCGCACGAATGGCGCTGCCTGCTGCCACTCCTGCTGCCACAGATGCCAGCGGTTTGTGCCGTTTGAGGTTTCTGCGGACGTCTCGCCCACCTTCACCAGCACCTCTACCGTAGGACTCTCTGGCATGGCAGCCTCTATCTGGCCCACCACATAGTCGTCGTCTACACATACAATAGCCTTTACGCTGGCGCGTGTGTTGCGATAAACGATGTCGTGTTTTGTCAGCATGTGGGTGGCCGGAATCACCACGGCCCCCAGTTTGTGCAAGGCCAGCATCACGAGCCACCATTCGTAGCGGCGTTTCAGGATAAGCATCACAGGGTCGCCCTTGCCAATGCCCAATGACTGCAAGTACGATGCAGCCTGGTCGGTTTGTTCCTTCAGTTCGCCGAAGGTGGTTCTTATCTCAGCACCTTGGTCGTTGGTCCACAGCAGGGCCAGCTTGTGGGGAGCCTCTTCAGCCCACGCGTCCATCACGTCGTAGGCGAAGTTGAAATTCTCTGGAATGATAAATTCCAGGTTTTTATTGTAATCCTCGACAGACGTAAAGGTGGTCTGTCGTAAAAATCTTTCTACCATTGTTTTCGTTTCTATGCGCTAGTTGTTGTTATGATGAGTCGGTGATAGTCCAATTATCAATTATCAATTGTCAATTGTCAATTAAAAAATGATGGCCAGGAATCTCACCTGCTGTTCGTTCAAAGCCCGCATGCCGTGGGGCTGAGTGGCGTCGAAGTAGATGCTGTCGCCCTCGTTCAGCGTGAGCACCTTGTTGCCGATGGTCAGTTCCATGGTTCCCTCAAGCACCATGTTGAACTCCTGTCCGTTGTGCGAGTTCATCTCTTTGGGCGCGTCGGCTGGTTTCGGTTCCACCGTCACGATGAACGGATCGGCAGTACGTCCGCGGAATCCGCTGGCCAGGCTCTCGTAGTTGTAGGCCTTGCGGCGCTCAATGTGCAGTCCTTGTCCCTTGCGGGTGAGGAAATAACTGTTCATGTGAGGCTCCTCACCGAACATCAGCACGTCGAGCGACACGTTGTAATGTTTGGCAATTTTCTGCAGGTTAGCCACCGAAAGCTCGCTCTCGCCAGCCTCCATTTTCTCATATTGTTCTACGCTGATGTGGCAGAGCTCGGCCATCTCCTCTGCCGGGATGTCCAACACGTCGCGCAAACCTTTCAGTCGTTCGCCTATTTGCTTGATAGAATCTTCCATAATTGTTGTTTTTGTGATAATTGTGGCAAAAGTACGAATAATTTCTCAGAAAACTGAACAATAGGGCCGTTTTTTATTTCAGTCCGGCTTTCAGTCCTCTTATCACAGCAGTGGTAAATCCCGATGCCTCCATCTCGTTCAGTCCCTTGATGGTCACGCCGCCAGGCGTTGTCACCATGTCGATGGCTTCTTCGGGGTGCATGCCGCTCTCTTGCAGCAGTTGCACGGCACCTTTCATGGTCTGCATCACGATGCGTTGGGCGTCGCCGGCCTTGAATCCCATCTCCACGCCCCCCTCAGAGGCTGCCCGCAGATAGCGCATGGCATAGCCGATGCCGCTGGAGGCCAGTGCTGTAGCGGCTGGCAGGTGGCGCTCGTCAGTAATCATGGTCTGTCCCATGCTGTCGAACAGATCGACAATGATGCCCGTCTGTTCGCTGGTGGCATTCACTGGCACCACAAATGTCATCGACTCTCTCATCGCTATGGCAATGTTTGGAATGACCAGGAACAGTGCTGGCAGCACCATGCCACTGCCTTTGCCCAGCCATTGGTTGATTTGTTCCGAGGGTACTCCCGCTGCTATCACCACCACCATTTGGCGGTTGTAGTCCATCACGGGCTTGATGTGCTCCAGCACGTCTTGCACCAGCCATGGCTTCACCACCACCACCACCACGTCGCCAGTCTTGGCTGCTTCCTGGTTGTTACTGGTCTGACGCACTCCTGTGCCGTTGAATGCCTGCAGCGATGCTGCCGAAGGGTCGGCCACGCAAATGTCGCCGGCATCCATCATGCCCGTCTGCAACAGTCCTTTCACTAGACTGCCGCCCATGGCTCCTGCTCCTATTACTGATATCTTCATATCCTAAAAATATATTCTTACCTTAAAACTTTGCAATTTCTATTCTCTCAAAGCATGTAATACATACATCGGTGCAAAGTTATGAAATAAAGGCAAAATGACCAAATTAAATTGCTTTTATTTTGAAAAACGTTCAAAAACAGCACAAAATGTAGCTATTCCGCCGCAATATGGCGACTTCCTGATGTGGATTAGCTACAGAGAAAAACCACTGCTAAAACTTTGTACGCACGCTACAGATAACTTGTAGCGTGCGTACAGATGCTTTGTAGCGTGCGTACAGATGCTTTGTAGTGTGCGTACAGATGCTTTGTAGTGTGCGTACAAATGCTTTGTAGTGTGAGTACAAACGCTTTGTACTGTGAGTACAAACGCTTTGTACTGGCTTTTCCTGATTTCACTATGACTTTTTCTCTTCATGATGCTGAAACAGTAGACGGTTATTTTCCAGTCATCCTGAATCAATAGACACAAGCGAAAGTCCTACATCACCATCTCCACTATCAATATCACAATCATGGCCGTGGCCAGACCGATGATTATCCGCAGGTCGCGGTGGTGATGCTGAATGTGGTAACGGTTCAGGTCTTCCATACCGCAAAACTCGTCGACCACCTTGTCGGGGACGCTCCATTCGCGGTTGGCTATCGTCTTCCAGACCATCAGGGCCAGCAGACCTAGTATAAGAATAATGTATAAGATGATTCGTGTCATCGTTCGTCGTTATTTAAAAACTATAACTGAGATTCAGGAATACGCCCCACGAGAAGCGTTTCTTCTCATAGAGGCCTTCCATCGACACATCGTGGAAACTGATGTTGCGGCGGAAAGAGTAAATGTCGAGTGTAGAGAACTCGGCGCCGAGACTGAATCCCAAGTCCTCTACGGCCATTTCCACTGCCGGGCGCACGAAAGGCACCGCCCATTGTCCCTTGCTCGTACTGTGTATCTCGTAGTCTTCCTCATTGGGACGGACGTTAGAATAGGTGATGCCGACC
>DEJV01000068.1:8281-10461 GCA_002353525.1 Prevotella sp. UBA2739 | reverse complement strand
CATGAAGGATTCGTGAAGGGAATCGGCGATGGAAGCCGGCTCATCACATGTGACGGCGATTGGACACAAAATAGCGGCTTCCGCCTAATGGACTCAGTGCTCCAGCAGCGGCAGGATATTGTCTGCGTGTTCGGCCAGAACGACCGCATGGCGGTAGGCGCCTATGAAGCAGCGAAGAAACGGGGCTTGGAAAAGAATATCATGTTTGTGGGCATCGATGCCTTGCCGACGAAAGACGGCGGCATTGAGCAAGTGAAAAAGGGTGTGCTATCTACCTCTTATATATATCCCACGCGAGGTGACTTGCTAATACAACTTGCGATGAACATCCTGGAGGGCAAGCCCTACGAGAAAGAGAACCTGCTGAAGTCGGCCTTGGTGACTCATGAGAATGCCGAGGTGATGCTGATGCAGGCAGAGGAGATGAGCGAGCAGAACGAACGTCTTTCTACGCTTCACGAGAAAGTGGATTGGTATCTGTCACAATACCGCCATCAGCGAATATACCTCTTACTCATGGGCATTATCGCATTGCTGATCATCGGACTGATGTGGTTCCGTATCTACGCCTTGCGCCGTCGGCATCGCATAGAACGTGAAGCCTTCGCCTTGGTGACGGCAACCCCCTCCAGTTCCACGATGAGAGAGAGAGTTACCCCTCCCAAATCCCCAGAAGGAGATAAAACGGAAAAAGAGAATACCGATGCTTCTGCCGACGTCACCCGGGTAAGCAAAGAACAACAAGAACTGATAGCCGAAGACGGCGACATCGATTCCAACTTCCTTGACCGTTTGCGTCAGCTGGTACAGGAGAAGATGACCGACAGCGACTTTGGCGTTGAGTCTTTGGCAAGCGATATGAGCCTAAGCCGAGTGCAGCTCTACCGAAAGGTGAAAGCCCTGACGGGGCGCACCCCTGTCGATATCATCCGCCTAAGCCGCCTGAACCGAGCCAAAGCCTTGTTGGCACAGGGCAATCGTAACGTATCCGAGGTAGCTTACGACGTAGGTTTTTCTTCTCCCAGTTACTTCACGAAGTGTTTCAAGGATGAATTCGGGGTTGTCCCCGGGGAAATGAAATAGCGAGGGAATCATAAAAATCGTTCATTTAACAGCAAAAATGTTACATGAACGATTTTTTTTACCACTTGAAACATCTGTTTTATCCTCTTTTTAATGTTCAGACTACCTTTGCTGCCAGTAAATCTATTGCTAACTTAAAAAGACAAGAAATGAAAGATCTAAGAAGATTTCTACTGAGCACATTGCTCTTGTTCGTCTGCGTTGCCATTCAGGCGCAGAAGACAGAAGCATCGGGCACAGTCGTTGATGCCACTGGCGAAGGCGTCATCGGTGCCACGGTGATGGAAAAGGGTACGTCGAACGGTACCGTTACAGATTTCGACGGCAACTTTACTATTAAAGTGAACGAGGGTGCCATCCTCACCATCTCTTACATTGGCTATCAGACGGTGGAACTTCCCGCCCAAAGCGGTATGAAGGTGACGCTGAAAGATGATGCCGAGATGTTGCAGGAAGTGGTGGTGACTGGTTATCAGGTACAGCGCAAGGCCGACTTGACGGGGTCTGTCGGTGTTGTGGAAACCAAAGACTTCAAGACCAGCAACACCGACCCTATGGCTTCCCTGCAAGGTAAAGTGCCCGGTATGACCATTACTTCGAATGGCTCTCCTTCCGGCGAGGCTGATGTTCACATACGTGGTATCGGCAGTATGGGTGGTTCAAGCACATCTCCTCTTTACATTGTCGATGGCATGCCATTCAGCGGTTCGCTGAACAGCCTGAATGCTTCTGACATTGAGACCATGCAGGTGTTGAAAGATGCTGCCTCTGCCTCTATATATGGTTCTCGAGCTGCCAACGGTGTCGTTGTTATCACCACCAAGAAAGGCAAAAAAGGCGACAAGGTAAATATTGACTTCAATGCCTCCGTGTCGATGGCATGGATGTCGCAGAAGATGAAACTTCTCAACACTCAGCAGTATGCCACTGCGCTTGTACAGGCTGCTTTGAACGACGGGAAGAATCCTGCCGACTATGCCAAGAACTATGGCTTGGCTCTTGATGTTGCAGGAGGTACACCTATCTCGGTCTATAACCCTGTCACGGGTGCCATGGAATCCTATGCAGTGGGAGGTTTCTATGACGGCTATATGAAT
>DEJV01000068.1:5318-8224 GCA_002353525.1 Prevotella sp. UBA2739 | reverse complement strand
GACCTTTCGCTTTCGAAAGCTAACGACAAGGGCTCGTCGCTCTTCTCTGTAGGCTATAAGAAGGCTTTAGGTGTGCTGAAGCATACAGATTTCGAGAACTTCTCTGCACGCTTCAACAGCAGTTATAAGATTAATAGTATCATCACGGTAGGTGAGAATGCTACGTTCTCCTATTCTAACAATGTAGATTGCGCTCCTCTGGAAAATGCCTTGAAAATTGCTCCTACACTTCCCGTCTATGAAGAGGACGGAGTTACTTTCTCTGGGCCTGTGGGGGGTATGAGTGATCGTCAGAACCCTATGCGCGAACTCTATCATAATAAGGACAACCGATTGAAGAAGTGGCGTATATTTGCCAATGCTTATGTTGACATCACCCCTATCAAGGGCATGCTCTTCCGTTCAAATTTCGGTATCGACTACACCAACAGCAATATCCGCAGCCTGCAACACACCTGGAATTCGGATGTCGTGAAGAATAGCACCAATGCCAGCACGCTTTCACAGACGCATAGCACGAAATGGACTTGGTCTAACACCCTACAGTATAATTTCGACATCATCGAAAACCACAACTTGAACATTCTCCTCGGTATTGAGGCTCATCAGGACAACTACATTGATTTCTCAGCCCGTCGCACCAACTATCCATTGGAGACCTTCGACTATATGTGGCCCAATGCTGGTACAGGCATTCAGAACGTCACTGGTGCTGGCGACTCTTATAAACTGATGTCATACTTTGGCAAAATAGACTATAACTGGAACGACCTCCTGCTGGCTTCGTTCACATTACGCCATGACGGTTCGAGCCGCTTCGGTAAAAACCATCAGTATGGTACATTCCCCTCCGTATCATTAGGCTATCGCCTCTCAAAACATATCAATGCCGAATGGCTGCGCGACTGGAAAATCCGAGCCAGCTATGGTGTGACCGGTAACCAGGGCATGAACTCAAATACCGCTCACTTCGGACTTTACGTTGCAGACTACGGTTCTAGTCGTGAGAACTCCACAGCCTACGACCTTAATCTACAGAAATCAGGTACATTGCCATCCGGCTATTATAAATTGCAATCTGCAAATGAAGACCTGAAGTGGGAGTCCTCATCACAGTGGAACTTTGGTACAGACTTCCTGCTTTTCAACGACGACCTCTACGGTTCTTACGACCTTTTCTTCAAGGAGACTAAGGACATGCTTGTACAGCCAGCATTCCTCGGAGCCATTGGTTTCGGCGGACAGACTTGGATTAATGGTCCCACGCTCAAGAACTGGGGTATGGAATTCACGCTGGGCTATCGTCATAAGACTTCTTACGGACTATCGTACGACGTAACTGGCAATGTTGATTTCTACCGTTCCAAGGTGACCTATCTGCCCGAGAAGTCGAAGAACTCCTATGAGCACAACGACTACCACAACCTGGCTCAAGACGAGCGTGCCTATGGCTCGCGCATTGGCTATGTGGTTGAAGGTCTCTATCAATCACGCGAGGAAGTGCTTTCCCGCGGACAGGCAGGTGCCCGTGTGGGTGGTCTGAAATATGCCGACCTCGATGGCGACGGCATGATCAACGAGAAAGACCGCACATGGATATTCAATCCCGTTCCCAATTTCTCCTATGGTGTCAACGTTAACGTATCCTACCGCAATTTCGACTTCACCATGTTCTGGCAGGGTGTTGCCGGTGTTGATGTCATCAACGATCAGAAATTCCAGACCGACTTCTGGAGTATCACCGATGCTGGCTCTAACAAGGGAGAGCGTCTGATCGACGCATGGACTCCCGCCAACAGTGGTTCCACCATACCTGCCCTTACCACATCGAATGGAGCAGACGAGGGACGCCTGTCGTCATACTTCGTCGAGAATGGTTCCTACATTAAGATGCGTACATTGCAATTAGGCTATACCCTGCCTGAGACCATTGCCAAGAAGCTGCTCTTGTCTAAGGCCCGCGTTTTCCTCTCCGGTGACAATCTCCTGACCATTAAGTCGAAAACGCTCACCTGCTCAGATCCTGAGAGCACGGCCTGGAACTATCCTCACACAGCTTCCTTCACCTTTGGAATACAACTGGGATTCTAATAGAGTTAAGAATTAAGAGTTAAGATTTAAGAATTATGAAAAAGATCAATTTATATATAGCATCACTGCTGCTTTCTGTCTTAGCAGTGTCATGCAGCGTAGATGATGTGAAACCGCAGGGCACGCTCGATGAAGAAACGGCGTTTTCCAGTCCTGAGAAACTCGTCACCGCAGCCTATGCCAAACTCGGCGACGACTGGTATTCCTATCCGTTCAACCTCTGGCCTTACGGCGACATGAGTGCCGACGACTGCCTGAAGGGCGGCTCCGGCGAAAACGATACGGGTTATCACCCCATGGAGATTTTCTCCACGCTGCAACCCGATCGCGGTGAGTTCGACGAACTCTGGTATCAGCTCTATAGCGCCATTTCCCGTTGCAACCGTGCTTTGGAATCAATGGCCAATGCCGAAGATACCCCTGCCATTAAGCAGCTAAAAGGTGAAGTGCGCTTCCTGCGCGGCCATTTCTATTACAAGCTACAGCAGATGTGGTACGAGGTGCCTTTTATTACCGAAGGCATGGACAATGCAGCCATCGAGGCTTGTCCGCAGAGTTCTCACAACGAGATTATGCAGCACATCATAGACGACTTCCAATATGCCTACGATAACCTGGCCGAGGCTGCTCCCGGCACCACAGGCCGCGCCCACAAGGTGGCTGCTGCCGCCTATCTGGCCAAGTGCTACCTGAACTGGGCCTACGGCGACGGCTACGAGGCCACTACGGGCTATAGCCCACGTGGACAAGCAGAAGATTCAGAAGGTGGTGGAATACACCGACGTGGTGAAAAACTCTCCCTACAACTATCTCGA
>DEJV01000068.1:2360-5225 GCA_002353525.1 Prevotella sp. UBA2739 | reverse complement strand
AATGCCTTTAAGACCAAGAACGGTCTGCCCATGGACAATTTCGACGAAGACCACAACGCCATCGTCGTGAATGGTGCCGACTCTAAGTATAAGTACGACCCCCGCCTGTTCCACACCGTGGGAATGCCCACCTATCCTTATAAATACGAGGAACAGTTCACGCTGACCAAGGCCAACAGCCGCACGCCCAACACCTACGGCTACTACTGCTCGATGAAGGAAATCCCCCAGCGCTCGAAGGGCGAGGACTACGACAACCCCTGGCAGGCTTTCGGCCAGAACGACTACGTGCTCCGCTACACCGACGTGATGCTGATGCGTGCCGAGGCACTGATCGAGATGGGCGACTACAACGGCGAGGCCCTGCAGATCATCAACGAAATTCGCAGCCGTGCCAAGCGCGACATCAGCAGCACATCGCTCATCAAGTATGCCAAAGACCAGTGCGACATCAGTCTCTACGGCAGTTTCGCATCGCAAGACGATGCACGCAAGGCCCTGCGCTGGGAACGCCGTCTGGAACTGGCCATGGAGGGCCACCGCTTCTTCGACCTGCGCCGTTGGGGCCTGCTCTCCAAGACGCTCAACAAGTATTTCGAAACGGAGAAGACCGACGAGTATGACGGCCAGACCTATGCCCTCTACTACAAGGATGCCTTCTTCACCCCTGGCAAGAATGAGTATTTCCCCATCGCCAACAATCAGATGAACTACGTGCAGGGACTCTATCACCAGAACAAAGGGTATTAATGAGTTTATAGTTTAAAGTTAAAAAATTAAAGATTAATGCTTTATGAATAAGATATATAATATAATAGGTGTAGCTCTGCTAGGTGCTCTTCTCTTCACCTCCTGTCAGGACAGAGACCTTCCAGGCTCCGGTGAGATGAAAGTAGCAGCTCCGGATGCGGCGCAAATCAAGGGCGTGGCCAGCGGCGACAACAATTACGACTATACCCTTACGTGGCCACAGAGTAGTCAGGGTGCCACCATGCAGGTGGCCGTGTTCAAGAACGGTTCGCAGATACAGGGCTTCGTCCCCTGTCAAGGCAATTCTTTCACGCTGAAGAATCTCGAGACCAACCAGCTCTATGAGTTTCTTTTCAAATATGCTACCAGCGAGGCTATCTCCAATGGCGTGATGACGTCGTACACACGTCCCGGTGCCACTTCAGCAAGCAACGTGAAAATGGAGCAAATTGACATGGCCGACGACAAGCACGACTTGAAAATCACGTGGACAGCCAGCCCCGATGCTACGTCCTATATCCTTAAACTCACCAACAGTACTGGCTCAAGAGTGGTTACGACCACCGTCAACGAACCGTCCTATCTCCTGAAGGACGTACAAATGAAAGAGAGCTGGGAAGCCACCGTCATCGCCGAGAACGACAAGGGACGCGCCCTGCCCGTTATGGCTTCTGCAAAGATTGGCGGCAAGATTCCAGCCTTCCTCTCTGAATATCCCACGCCCGAGGAACTCATTGCTAATGGCGATGACGATGAAGCCAGCGCCTGGCTGTGGTTCAATGAGAACTATCCCAATGGTGAGTATGTCTATTTCGGCTCGATCAACACCGTGACCGACATCGAGGACTATCGCATGCTCTTCTGGCTGCGCGACATCGAGACTGGCAATGCTGACGACATCTGGAACTTCTCCGAAGTGGCACGCAATGCAGCCCCCTGCATCGAACAGTATGTTAAGAATGGCGGAAATTTGCTTTTGTGGTCGCATGCCGTTCCCTATATCGGCACAATCAACCGTCTCCCCACTTCACTCCTCCGTGGTGTGAACAACGCCTTCGGCTGCGGCACTGGCGGAATGAATCCCGACGTATGGAAGATGGGTATCTGCCTCAAGACCGAGTCGTTCTACGTTGATTTCAGCTCGCATCCCATCTATGCCGGACTGCCCACCGAGAAACTTCATGACGGCTGTCCTGTGGGCATAGCCATGAAGGGTGCAGGCTGGACAGAAGACCACAACTGCCTGTTCTTCGACATTCCCACCAAACTTACCGACCTTGGCAATACCACCGAAGAGTGCTACGTGTCTCTGACCACCGAGCATGGTATCTATCCTCTCGGTACGTGGGACAGCCAATCGGCATGGGTCTCACAGCTCAATGTATGGGAGGCTAAGGGTGCAGAGAAAGCCCCAGAAGGATTCCAGAAAGGCTGTGGTACGGTGCTCTGCATTGGCAATGGTGGTTGTGAGTTCTCTATGAAGAATGCCGATGGAACCCCCGACAAGAGCGCCCATCCCAAGAACAACTCCTGTCAGGACAACATCCTGAAACTGGCCAAGAACAGTGTTGAGTACCTGATGTCTATCTAAGTTTAAATCATCTGTTGGATTAATTCATCTTAGGTTGTTAATAGCAGTTAGGTTATTTGAAAATGAAAAGATTGTTTTCAAAATGATCAATTGACAGTCCACCCGGTGATTTCAGAATCACTGGGTGGATTTTTCCTTCAAGGTTTTCACCTGTGACATACAGGGAGGATAAAGCGGATTTAATGGGAAAATTGTTTCACTGAAACATTTTTGTGACTTTCTGAAACATTTGTTTTAGCACGAAAATCGCTTTTTCCGCTATCTTTGCAGTCAGATAAATCAAATGTACTAACAAAAATGAACAAAAGCCTGAAAATTCTTATTGCCGCAGCGGCCTTCTTGGCTGCAGGCACCAATGCGGATGCACAGATTGCCTCACCCGAGCATCTGAGTGACACACACACCATGTTGAGGGTACAGCCGGGAAACGAATACCTGCTGCTACCTGTAGAAGAAAAGGAAGAGAATGCCCATGTGGATGTGATTTGCAACAATCATGTTGTAAAGAGTTTCAATGTGAAACT
>DEJV01000068.1:1880-2299 GCA_002353525.1 Prevotella sp. UBA2739 | reverse complement strand
AAATACTTGCTCGACATCGTGTTCCCTGCCGATCGCCACAAGACAGGATCAGTAAAGAATTTCACCTGCTGGAAGGAGATAAAACTTTCGTCGGCTTTCGATACGGCCAACCGCGAGCACTTCCGCCCCGCATATCACCACACACCGAAGTACGGATGGATGAACGACCCCAACGGTATGTTCTATAAGGATGGCCAGTGGCACCTGTATTTCCAGTTGAATCCTTACGGTTCGCAGTGGGAGAACATGACCTGGGGCCACAGTGTCTCGACTGACTTGGTGCATTGGCAACAGATGCCTGATGCCATCGAGCCCGACGGACTGGGGACCATCTTCAGCGGCAGTGCCGTGATTGACAAGAACAACACGGCCGGTTTCGGAGCCGGCGCCATTGTGGCCATGTACACTTCGGCCGGACG
>DEJV01000068.1:0-1853 GCA_002353525.1 Prevotella sp. UBA2739 | reverse complement strand
GTGCTGACGCTGGATGTTCCCGATTTCCGCGACCCGAAGGTGTTCTGGCACGAGGGCACACAGCGCTGGATTGTAGTGCTGGCCGTGGGTCAGGAAGTACAATTCTATTCGTCGAAGAATCTGAAGGAGTGGACCTACGAGAGTTCTTTCGGCCACGAGTATGGCAACCACGACGGGGTGTGGGAATGTCCTGATATGCTAGAGTTTGGCGGTTCTGAGTGGGTGCTCTTGCTGAATATCAACCCCGGTGGTCCTTTCGGTGGAAGTGCCACGCAGTATTTCACGGGATCGTTCGATGGTCACCGCTTCGTGTGCAACTCCAAGCCCTCTACGACCAAATGGATGGACTACGGCAAGGATCATTATGCCACGGTGACTTTCCACAATGCTCCCGAAGGCCGCCATGTGGCACTGGCCTGGATGAGCAACTGGCAGTATGCAGGCGTGGTTCCCACCCAGCAGTACAGAAGTGCCAACAGCATTCCCCGCGATCTAAAGATTTTCAAATCAGGCGACGAGACCATCCTGGCTTCCATTCCATCTAAGGAAATTAACGCCGTGCGCGGCAAGCAACTGAAGAAACTCTCGAATGCCTGCGAAGTGGTGGTCGATGTGAAAGGTTCTGCCGACATTGTGCTGCAGAATGCGAAGGGCGAGAAGGTGACAATGCGCTACGATGAGGCCAACCGCACTTTTGCCATGGACCGCAAACAAAGCGGTGCAACGTCGTTCAGCGACGCCTTCCCCGTTGAGACTGTGGCCCCGACATACGGAGCCATCCGCCAGTTGCGCATCTTCATCGACAACTGCAGCATCGAAGCCTTCGACAGCGAGGGTAAGATGGTGATGACCAACCTGGTATTCCCCACCGAGCCTTACAACACCATAAAGGTGAAGGGCGGGAAGGCTAAAATCTATGAACTGAAAATGTAATACCTAAAACAAAAAATATCAAGCTATGAAAGAAAATAAAACTGCCCTGCTTATCCCGGTGATGCTCTGTTTCTTCGCCATGGGATTTGTCGATCTGGTTGGCATTGCCAGCAACTATGTGAAAGAAGACCTCGGACTGACAGACTCCGTAGCCAACGTATTTCCCTCACTGGTATTCTTCTGGTTCTTGATTTTCTCCATACCCACAGGTATGTTGATGAACAAGATTGGAAAGAAAAAGACCGTACTGTTATCACTTATTGTGACGGTGATATCACTGATACTGCCATTGTTTGGCGAGAACTTCCCCATCATGCTGGCTTCCTTCTCGCTGCTGGGTATCGGGAATGCATTGATGCAGACCTCGCTGAACCCGCTCATGGCACTGGTCACCGGAGGTAAGAACCTGGCCTCATCGCTCACCTTCGGACAGTTTGTGAAGGCCATCTCCTCGTTCATGGCTCCCTATCTGGCCATGTGGGGTGCCACTGCCGTGATACCCAACTTGGGGTTGAACTGGCGCGTACTCTTTGCTATCTATTTCGTAATAGGACTTTTGGCCGCACTGTTACTCTGGATTACACCGATTAAGGAACAGAAGATTGAAGGCAAGGCCTCATCGTTTGTTGACTGCATCAAACTGTTGGGTGAGCCCATCGTACTGCTTTCGTTCTTAGGTATCATGTGCCATGTGGGTATCGACGTGGGTACCAACACCACTGCTCCCAAGATATTGCAGGAGCGATTGGGGATGACTCTCAACGACGCCGCCTTTGCCACTAGTCTCTATTTTATTTTCCGTACCATCGGCTGTCTGACGGGCTCGTTCTTCCTCCGCGTGATGAAGACGAAGGTGTTCTTTATCATTTCGGTCATCATGATGGCACTCAGCATGGTGCTGATGTTCAGCGGTTCCACCA
>DEJV01000013.1:10688-11789 GCA_002353525.1 Prevotella sp. UBA2739 | reverse complement strand
GGTGCTTCTGCTCTGATGCAGGGCTTGGCCGATGGTTACTTCGTACTGCCTTACACCATCCAGAACTACCTGGCCGACCAGGAGGTATGGCCACGCATCTCTACCGATCTGCCCGAGTTCGAGGAAGCCGAGAAGGGTGTGCAGAAGGAGATCGACCGTCTGATGGGCATCCAGGGCAAGCGCTCTGTTGACTCTATCCACAAGGAACTTGGCCACATCATGTGGGAGTATGTGGGTATGGGCCGCACCGCAGAGGGCCTGAAGACCGGTCTGAAGAAGATGCACGAGCTGGAGAAGGAGTTCGACACCAACCTGTTCGTTCCTGGAAAGAAGGAAGGACTCAACATCGAGCTCGACAAGGCTATCCACCTGCGCGACTTCTTCACCATGGGTCAGCTGGTTGCTTTCGACGCACTCTCTCGCAACGAGTCTTGCGGCGGTCACTTCCGCGAGGAGTATCAGACCGAGGAAGGCGAGGCCAAGCGCGACGACGAGAACTACTTCTATGTGGGCTGCTGGGAGTACAAAGGCAAGGGCAACGAGCCCGAGCTCATCAAGGAGCCGCTTGAGTATGAGGCAATTAAGGTACAAACACGTAACTATAAGAATTAATTTATCATGGCAAAGAATATTTCATTCACAATAAAGTTCTGGCGTCAGAACGGTCCTCGTGAGAAGGGACACTTCGATACGCACGAGATGAAGAACATCCCTGATGACACCTCATTCCTGGAGATGCTCGACATCCTCAACGAGGAACTCATCAACGAAGGCAAAGAGCCTTTCGTTTTCGACCACGACTGCCGCGAGGGTATCTGCGGTATGTGCTCACTCTATATCAACGGAACGCCTCACGGAAAGACCGAGCGCGGAGCTACTACCTGTCAGCTCTACATGCGCCGTTTCAACGATGGCGACGTCATTACTGTTGAGCCTTGGCGCTCGGCCGGATTCCCCGTCATCAAGGACTGCATGGTAGACCGCAATGCCTTCGACAAGATTATCCAGGCCGGTGGCTATACCACCATCCGCACAGGTCAGGCTCAGGATGCCAATGCCATCCTTATTCCCAAGCAGAATGCCGACGAGGCTATGGACTGC
>DEJV01000013.1:0-10647 GCA_002353525.1 Prevotella sp. UBA2739 | reverse complement strand
GCTGCTTGTAAGAATGGTTCTGCCATGCTGTTTGTTTCTTCAAAGGTCAGCCAGCTCGCACTGCTGCCACAGGGCCGTCCTGAGGCTGCCAAGCGTGCCAAGGCTATGATGGCCAAGATGGAAGAGCTCGGTTTTGGTAACTGCACCAACACCCGTGCCTGCGAGGCCGTATGCCCGAAGAACGAAAGCATCGCCAACATTGCCCGCCTGAACCGCGAGTTCATCAAGGCTAAGCTGGCCGACTAATTCCGCATTTCCTTATTTATTATAAAGGGCGCCGGAGGTTTTCCTCTGGTGCCCTTTTTATTTTGCCCTCCATTTCTGCCTTTATTCCCGGTCTTCATTTCTGTCTTTATTCCTGCCCTTCGCTTCTGTTTTCGTTTCCTGCCTTCGCTTTTTCCTTCATTTTTTGCCTTTGTTGTCTTCATGTTGCCCTCATTCCGACATGGGTTTTTCTGCATGTTGCTGTGGCACAGCAACACATTCGGTGGGTAGCAGCGCCCGGAACGCCAGATTGCAAGCCTGCTTCACGCCCAACAGCACTTTTCCCAATGGCTTTTCCATCTTTTCTTGAACGAAGAGGATGGCGCAGGTGGTCGGGCATCATCTGCAGGGCCACCACCTTTATCTCAGGGTGGTGATGGCCTATCGTCAGCCAGATTTCTTCTATTGCCATTCCCAACGGTGACAAATCGATGTGAGGAGCTTCTGGTGAAGGCTCTATCGCCATGCTGTTTCCTGCCACTCTGCCGAAAAGCGGTTTCCGCCCTTCCGTCACCATTGTCACCATATACATCCGCCGTGCCGTGTAGTCGTTGTCCACACAGCGCCTCAGCATCGAAGGTTTCTTTTCTCCGGCAAATGGTTTTTGTTTTTCAAAAGTATCTCTGTCCATGTGTTTTTTCGTCAGGCAAAGATACATCTTTTTCTTCTGACTTTCCCCAAAAACGTAAACTAAATTACCAAAAACTCGCAGTTTGCAGGCTGACAGCACACAATGGTTGCGGCAGGCCGCAGCCCACGGAGAAGCTGGACTTGCAGCCCCTTTGCTGAGTCAGGCAAGGGATGTTAGCAATAAATAAGGGTGGTAAGGGCTTTCTCGTCGAATATTTCTTGGGCCACTTGCTGAATCTGGGCGGGTGTGATGGCGTCAATATGCTCGTAGAGTGAGGTGATATCCTTTTCCCATCCATAGTGCAGGAAACTCTTTCCAAAGTCAAGAGCAAACTGTTCGCGGTTGTCGCAGGCCACACCAATCTGTCCTTTTATCTGTTTTTTGGCGGCATTCAGCTGGTTGTCGCTGAGAGGATGCTGCATAAACTGGTTCAGCTCGCGGCGCACCAGGTGCAGACAACGCTCGGTGTCGTGCTCGTCGCAGCCAAAATACACGCACCACATGCCTGTGTCGGCATAGCTTACCATGGTGCTTTCTACGGTATATACCAGTGCGTTACGCTCGCGCAGCGACAAGTTGAGGCGTGCGTTCATGCCCGGTCCGCCCAGCATGTTGTTGAGCAGATAGAGCGGCATGCGCCGCTCGTCGTGAATGGAGTAGGCGCGATGGCCTACAATGACGTGCGTCTGGTGTGTATGCAGGCGACGGATGATGGGCGTCGTTGGTGGCGGGGTGAGAGTAAAGGGTGCAGAGTGGATGGTTGAGGGGGTGGGGGATAGGGAAGAGGGAGTGTAGTTTTTCTCCAGCAAGCGAACCAGTCGCGGGAAGTCTATATCGCCATAGGCGAAAAAAATCATGTTGTCGGGTCGGTAGTGCTCGGTGGTGAACCGCCGTGCGTCGGCAGAAGAATAGCCCATCACCTGTCCTTTTGTGCCCAGGATGTTGTGTCCTAGCGGATGCCCGGCAAAGAGAATATTCTCGAATTCATCGAAGATTAGCTCTGAAGGCGAGTCGTTATAGCTCTCGATCTCGTCGCAGACAACCGCCTTCTCTTTCTCTATCTCGTGTTCCGGGTAAGTGCTGTGCAGCACGATGTCGGTGAGCACATCCACCGCCCGTGGCAGATGCTCCTTCAGAATAGCCGCATAAAAAACGGTGTCTTCCTTATTGGTGAATGCATTCAGCTCGCCTCCCACGCTCTCCAGACAGTTCAGGATATGCCACGCGCGCCTCCGGGCAGTGCCTTTAAACGTCACGTGTTCGCAAAAGTGGGCCAAGCCTTCCTCGCCGGGGCGCTCATTGCGGGTGCCTGCGGCTATCTCCAGTCCGCAGTATACCACTTGCGAGTCGGATGGCAGATGAATGACACGCAGTCCGTTAGACAGCGTGTGAGTATTGTATTTTGTCATTTCGCTGCAAAATTACGAAGAAAAAGTCAATTATCAATTGTGAATTATCAATAAATTTGTATCTTTGTGGCGCAAACAAGGGAACAGAATATATGCGCAAGGTAATCGGTATTGGCGAGACAGTGCTCGACATTATTTTCCGCAACGGACAGCCTATCGGGGCCGTGCCGGGCGGCAGTGTGTTCAATGGTGTCATCTCATTGGGGCGTGCCGGCGTGCCCGCCACCTTCATCAGCGAGGCCGGCAACGACCGTGTGGGCGATACCATCGTGCAGTTCTTGCACGAAAACGGAGTGAATGGCGACCATGTGAACCGCTTTCCCGACTCGAAGTCGCCCATCTCGCTGGCTTTTCTCGATGAAAACAACGATGCTGACTATATTTTCTATAAAGACCATCCTCGCGACCAGCTGGACTTTATCTATCCCGACGTGCAGCCCGACGATATCGTGATGTTTGGCTCGTTCTATGCCGTCAACCCCGTTATCCGGCCGCAGGTGCATGGATTTCTGGAGTATGCCAAGCAGCGTGGCGCCATTCTTTATTATGATGTCAACTTCCGTCCCAGCCATAAGAACGACCTGATGAAGGTCACCCCCAATATTCTTGAGAACCTTGAGCTGGCCGATATCGTCAGAGGAAGCAATGAGGATTTCCAGGTGATGTTTAAGAAAGACGGATGTGATAAGGTCTACAATGCCGAGGTATCGTTCTACTGCCGGAAATTCATCTATACACAGGGCACCCGTCCCGTAGAGTTGCGTGCCGAGGGGCTGGGCAAGAACTATCCCATCATCGCCACCGAGACGGTGAGCACCATTGGTGCCGGCGACAACTTCAATGCAGGTTTCGTGTATGGAATGATGAAGTATGGCATCACCCGCAGTGTGATAGAGAGCGGGCTTAACGAGGAGCAGTGGGACAAGGTCATCCTTTGTGCGCAGCAATTCTCGGCCAACTGTTGCAAGAGCATCAGCAACTCTATCGATAAAGCCTTTGGCGAAGAGATGAAACAGGCACTAAAAGGACTAGGCTAGTCCGGATAATCCGGCTGCCCAGAGAAACCAGCAATCCCCGGGATATTTCGGACTTCCGAGAATCTGGTAAGCCTGTTAAAAACTGAAACGCGCCCCCTGGACAATTCTACCCCATAGAAAGAATAACTCAAACACAATAAAGACCATGATCGAAATTACAAACAAAATCTTTTATGTAGGTGTAAACGACCGTAACAAAAACCTTTTCGAGGGACTGTGGCCCCTGCCTAATGGTGTAAGTTATAACTCTTACCTCATCGACGACGACAAAGTTTGTCTCATTGACACGGTGGAAGTCGATTTCTTCGTGCCTTATATCAAGAATATTCAGGAAGTGATTGGCGACCGTCCCATCGACTATCTGGTCATCAACCACATGGAGCCCGACCACA
Source organism: Prevotella sp. UBA2739 (assembly GCA_002353525.1). Lineage (GTDB taxonomy): Bacteria > Bacteroidota > Bacteroidia > Bacteroidales > Bacteroidaceae > Prevotella. Next base: position 6,914 of record DEJV01000013.1, on the reverse strand, counting down.
GTGGTTCGCTGGCTCTCATTAAGAAATACTATCCCGACGTGAAAATCATCGGCAACAAGAAGACGTTCGGCATGATGCAGGGATTCTATGGCATTGACGGCGACCAGGTGGAGGTGAAGAATGGCGATACGCTCGAGCTGGGGAACCATACACTGAGCTTTGTGCTTACCCCCATGGTGCACTGGCCCGAGACGATGGTGACGCTGTGCGACTGTAAGGGCGAGAAGAATGTGCTCTTCTCGGGCGATGCCTTCGGATGTTTTGGCGCGCTCAACGGTGGCATTGTCGATGCCGAGATTAACTGCGACACGTTCTGGCTCGAGATGGTTCGCTACTACTCCAACATCGTTGGTAAATATGGCACACCCGTGCAGAATGCCCTGAAGAAGCTGGCAGGCGTGAAACTCGACTATATCTGTGCCACACACGGTCCTGTATGGCACGAATTCATCGATAAAGTCATTGGCATGTACGACCGCATGAGCCGCTACGAGACAGAGGAAGGACTCGTTATCTGCTACGGAACCATGTATGGCAACACCGAGCGTGCCGCCGAAGTCATCGCACGGGCCGCATCGCAGGCAGGAGTGAAGAATATCGTGATGTATAATGTGTCGAAGACTCACCATTCTTACATCATCCGCGACGTGTTCCGCTATCGCGGCCTTATCGTGGGTGCTCCCACTTACAACACCGGACTCTACCACGAGATGGATGTGTTGCTGAGCGAACTGGCCGGCAAAGACATCAAAGGCAACCATCTGTTAGGCTGGTTTGGCTCGTTTGGATGGGCCAGCAAGGCCGTTGCCGAGATTCAGAAGTGGAACGACGAGCGGCTGCATTTCGAGGCTGTGGGTGAGCCTGTGGAGATCAAGCAGAGTCTCACAGCAGAAACCTTCGCCCAATGTGAGGCCCTGGGTCGAGCCATGGCTGAGCGGTTGAAGGCTGAATAACGATCAAGAACCCCATAATCTAATACTATGAAAACACTTCGCATTGGGCTGCTGCCTCGCATCCTCATCGCCATCGCATTGGGCATCTTGCTCGGCAATCTATTTACATTGCCGTTGGTGCGCATTTTCGTCACGTTCAACAGCATTTTCGGCCAGTTCCTCAAGTTCATGGTTCCGCTCATCATTGTGGGCCTTGTTACCCCTGCCATTGCCGATATTGGTCATGCAGCCGGCAAGTTGCTTGTTGTCACCATCGTGATTGCCTATGTCGACACCATTCTGGCTGGATTGCTGGCCTATGGCACCGGTTCGTGGTTGTTCCCCAACATGGTGGCAGGCACCAGCAGCATGGCAGCTGTTACTCAACCCGAAGACCTGTTGCCTTACTTTGAAATCCAGATTCCCCCCTTGTTCGATGTGATGAGTGCGCTGGTCTTCTCGTTCATCATGGGTGTGGGCATAGCCTACAGCTCAAACAACGTGCTCCGTAACTGTTTCAAAGAGTTTCACGATATCATTGCCAGTGTCATTGTCAAAGTGTTGATACCGTTGTTGCCTTACTACATCTTCGGCATTTTCCTGAGTATGACCTTTACAGGCCAGGCATTCCACATCGTGATGGTTTTTGCACAGATCATCATCGTGATTTTCATCCTTCACGCCTTCATTCTTATCTACGAGTTTCTCATTGCCGGAGCCGTGGTGAAAAAGAATCCACTACGGCTGTTGCTCACCATGCTGCCGGCCTATTTCACGGCGTTGGGCACATCGTCATCGGCCGCCACGATTCCTGTCACTCTCGAACAGACCTGGAAGAATGGAGTGAGCCGCGAAATTGGCGGATTTGCCGTGCCCCTTTGTGCCACCATCCACATGCCGGGTTCTATGATGAAAATTACATGCTGTGCGCTGACCGTATGTCTGATGTGTGGTTTGCCACACGATTTCCCCCTATTCCTTCAGTTTATCATGGTGCTGGCCATCTGTATGGTGGCAGGCCCGGGTGTTCCCGGCGGAGCCGTCATGGCAGCCTTAGGCCCTCTTAGTTCCATCCTTGGCTTCGATACAGAGCAACAGGCCCTCATCATAGCCCTTTACATCGCCATGGACCCCTTTGGCACTGCCTGCAACGTAACGGGCGACGGTGCCATCGCACTCGTTGTCGACAAGTGGTTCAGACGCAAAGAGAAAACCCAAACCAACGATGAAACCTCAGCATTGGCAGATGAAAAGATGAGAAATGAATGATGTCAATTGTCAATTATCAATTGTCAATTATCAGTTGCTCCAGTTCTTCCAGCGAATTAACCACCAGCAACTGCTGGTCGATGTCGCCGCGGATGACGCCCTTTGCCCTCAGGTCGGTCATCATCTGGATGAGCGAGTCCCAGAAGCCTTTCATATTATAGAGTATGACGCGCTTCTGGTGGTAGCCGATGCTGGCCGAAGCTACCACGTTGAACACCTCGTCGAGTGTGCCCACACCACCAGGCAGAGCCACAAACACGTCGCTCTGTGCCTCCATCAGTTGCTTGCGGTCGCTCAGGTTGTCACAAGGGATGTGCACGTCCAGCCATGGGCTGATGTGTCCTCGCTCTTCCACCTTGGTGGGCACCACGCCAATCACGCGGCCACCTCCCTCGTGAACGGCCTTGGCAATGGCTTCCATGAGTCCTAAGTCGGTGCCTCCAAACACCAACGTATGCCCTTTACGAGCCATCCACTGCCCCATCTCAGCCGCCAAGCGGTAGAAATCAGGATCCAACTGGCTGTTCGCCGAACAATAAACTGCAATTTTCATATTTTTCCTTCTATTTCTTTCTTATTTCCTCCAATTCATCGCATCCTTTCAATCCATCGCATCCTTCCAATCCTTCGTATCCCTTGTATTCATCGCATCCCTCGTATCCCTTGTATCCTTAGCATCCCTCTTTTTTCAGTCTCTCGCGGCATTGTTCGAGAATGCTGAGCAGTTCGTCGGCATGCTCGGCTCTGAGCATGGCAATGCGTGTCTGGCGGAAGTCGGGAATGCCTTTAAAGACAGGAGTTGCTGCCAAATGGCGCCGTGTGTGCAAAATGCCGCGATACTCGTCGATGCGCTCGATGTTGATGCGCAGCTGCTCTTCCAGCACGTCGATTTTCTGGTCGAGTGTCAGCGGCTCTCGGCTGAAGAGCCACGGACAGCCAAATGTGGCGCGGCCGATCATCACGGCGTCGACACCGTATTGAGCAAAGGCAGCGTCGGCCTCCTCCAGCGAGTGAATGTCGCCGTTGCCAATGATGGGAATATGGATGCGCGGATTGCGCTTCACCTCGCCGATGAGAGTCCAGTCGGCCTGTCCTGTGTACATTTGCGAGCGTGTCCGTCCGTGTATTGTCAGTGCCTTGATGCCGCAGTCTTGCAACTGTTCGGCCAGTGTGGTGATGATGAGTTGCTCTTGGTTCCATCCCAGACGGGTCTTCACCGTGACGGGCAGGCTGACGGCCTCTACCACCTTTTGGGTGATTTCGAGCATCTTGGGAATGTTTTGCAACATACCGGCACCCGCACCTTTGCCAGCCACTTTCTTCACCGGGCAGCCAAAGTTGAGGTCAATCAGGTCGGGGCCGGCCTGTTCTACGATTTTTGCCGCTTCGACCATCGCCTCTACGTCGCGCCCATAAATCTGAATGCCCACAGGGCGCTCGTCGTCGCTGATGGTCAGTTTCTTGATGGTCGACTTCACATCGCGTATCAATGCCTCGGCACTGACAAACTCGGTATAGACCATTGAGGCGCCGAACCGCTTGCAGAGCAGGCGGAAACCAATGTCGGTGACGTCTTCCATCGGAGCCAGCAGGATGGGCTTTTCGCCCAAATCAATATTTCCTATTTTCATCCTTTCGAGTTTTCTATAGCTATTGTCGTTTTTGTAGGTCACGTGTCCCACGTGACATCCCTCCCGGTGGGCATGCGAGCCGCGCGCCCCCTCCTGTTTGGATGCTGCAAAGTTAGTGATTTTTTGGCAAAATACTTGCATCGGGAAGGATGTTCTTGCCGGCAAACGCCTAAAAACAAAAAACGGGACACCTGTTCACACAGACATCCCGCAGCATTTAATCTATATATACCTAAGAGAGAAACATATTCTATTGTTGTGGTTGGTTGCCACGAGGACCGCGATGACCGCCGCGCATACCACCGCGATTGCGGTTTTGCTGCTCGTCCTCCTGGTACTTCTTATATTGCTCGTCGTTCATGATTTTCTTCAGTTCGGCAGCATATTGCTCACGGTTTTTGCGCATCTGCTCCATCTCTTGCTTCATCTTTGCGCGCTGCTCCTCGCTCATTTCGGGGCGCTTACCGCCATTGCTCTTGCCCTCGCCGCCCATTTCGGGATGTTGGCCACGGCCCATTCCGGGGCGCATGCCTCGTCCGCCGCGGTGCATACCCATGCCTGGTCTGCCCATCTTGTCGGCATATTCAGTGTTCAACTTCAGCAGATCTTTCTTCTGCTTGTCGTTCAGTCCATAACGGCCCGCCATCATTTCGGTACGACGCTGAATCATCTCAGTCTTATTGGGGCGCTGCTTGTTGTTATCCTTTTTCTGCTCGTCCTGAGCCATCACGGCGCTGCTCATCATCACTGCAGCTACCAATGTGAATATCATTTTTTTCATAATTCTACTTTTTTTGTTATTAAACTGTTTTTGAGTTGCAACTGATTGTTTGACGAAAGGAAATTGGGAATGTTTAAATCGTTAACAATTTTTAGTCTATGTGCAGATTTATTTTCTTTGCTTGTTTCCGATGAAATGGCTAATTTTGCATCCAAAAGGAATAAACGACAAATCGAAATGAGTAAAATCTTTGTTATCTGTATGGCCACGCTGATGCTGGCTGCCTGTGCGGTGAATGGATGTCGGAAGACCGAGCGCGATGCCCTTGCTGAGGCTGGTGAGGGTAAGAGCGGGGTGGTGCAGGGCAACGACTCGTTGGCCATGTGTCAGTGGGTAAAACGTGTCTATGCCGATGTTTTTAGCGCTTATCTGAAGAATCTTCAAGGCCAGGCTCCCGAGCCCGATGCCACCATGTTCGACCGCAAGTATTTCTCGGCTGCTTTCTTACGCCTCGATTCTCTTATTCGTGAGGCCGACGTGGAAGGATATCGCGATGCCGACCATTGGATTCAGGGACAAGACTGGTGCGAGGATCTGGCTTGTCGCATCGATTCAACCGACCATGTCCACACCGTTTACGTCACTATTACCAACTGTCAGCACCAGCAACCTGTGGCGTTGCTGCTCGAAAAAAGCGCCGAACAGTCATGGAAGATTGCCGACATGTCGGTGATGATCGAGAAAGAATGGGTGTCGGAGCTGACGCTGATGAAGTTTTTCTCTGTGAGGAAATAACAATAACCGGCCTTAGACCACTTTCCACACGTTCAGAATGACGCCCTTAAAAGCTGGCGTAAACTCCGGCTCGCACACAAACAGCGCATTGTTCAGCCAAGCATAGCGGCTGTCCTGTGGCGCCTCAAACTGGGGTGCGGCCTTGAAGTAAAACTGTTTTTGGCCGTTTTCATCGGTGCCATTATAGATGATGCCACGGTTGCGCACGTGGATGTACACGCCATCGTCGGTCTTCACCGAGTAGATAGCCTCCAGCTGGGTGCGGTTGCCATCGTGACTGGCCAGCTGATAGTCGGCTCCCCCGTTCAGAATCTCGCCCTTCAGCAGCGGTCCCTCGAAGGTACCACCGGTGATGGGGATGACAATGCGCCGTCCGTGCTGGGTGTTGCCCACCTCATAGGTCTCGCCAAGGGTCACGCGCAGTTGCATGACGAATTGCAGCTTTGGGGTTTTGGTGGGTGGATAGGTTTGGGCGCTGAGGCCGATGACCATGGCCAAGAGCACCAAAGATAATATCATTCTCTTCATGATGAGCAGGTTTTTACAGTAAATATTGCTGATGCTTTCGTTTGGGCAAAGGTACGAAAAAAGCCCCAATTCATCGCAAAATAGAAGGGAAAATAGAAGAGATAATGTTTTTTTTCGTATCTTTGTGGCAGGAATGGTTGTCGCGTGACACACGCGACCTGCGGAGAAAAATGGGATGAAAGGAAATTGCAAATGACAGAAAAGATGATGATGAAAGGAAATTACAAATGACAGAAAAGATGATGACAACAGCCAACGAGATTATGGCGACAATGGAGGCGCAGCGCAACGAGCGGCAGCGCGAGGTGCTGATGGGCTTTTTCAAGACGGGTCCTGGCGATTATGGTGAGGGCGATGAGTTCTTAGGTCTGAAGGTTCCGCAGACTCGGCAGGTGGTGAAAGATGCCCGTGCGACGACACTCAGCGAGATTCCCACGCTGCTCATGAGCCGTTGGCACGAGGTGAGGCTCTGCGGCTTCTTGCTGCTGGTCGATAAGTTTGAGGCCCTTGCCAAGCCCCGTCTGCACAACGATGAGGCGGCTATAGCCGGTCGCGACGCGATTGTGCAGATGTATTTGCACTATGCCGAGCAGGCCAACAACTGGGATCTGGTAGACTTGTCGGCTCCCAAGATATTGGGCCATTGGCTGCTGTTGCCCTCTCATCTGGGTGACAAACGGCAGATTGTAGACGACCTGGCGCATAGTGACAACCTCTGGCGGCAGCGCATGAGCATGGTGTGCACGTGGAAAACATCGCAGCAGGGCGATCCTTCGTGGTGCCTGCGCTATGCCGAAATGCACCTGCATCACAAGCACGACCTCATGCACAAAGCGGTGGGATGGATGCTACGCGAGATGGGCAAGCGCGTCAGCATGGATCTGCTGCGCGACTTTTTGCGTCAGCATCGGCACGAGATGCACCGCACCACGTTGCGCTATGCCATCGAGAAAATGGATGAGGCTGAACGCAAGGAATGGATGAAGACAATTGATAATTGAGAATTGAAAATTGATAATTAACGTGAGTTCGACGTAA
>DEJV01000076.1:4146-5535 GCA_002353525.1 Prevotella sp. UBA2739 | reverse complement strand
GGCAACTGGGACTCGCTGTCCAGCGATATCTTCTTCGACCGTCAGCTGGCACGTACCATCAATGTCGATGTGCGCTATATGCTCTACATGATGGACCGCTGGGGACACGCAGACCGGCTGCTGAAAGAAATTGGTGTTAAATAAGCTTAAATAGTTTGGTATATTGAAGGAAAGAATGTTCCTTTGCAGTGATTTTTAACAAATATAAGAAGAAAGAAAATGAAAAAGATTCAGACATTGATGCTCACACTGCTGGTTGTAGTGATGGGTATGGCTGTGCAGTCATGCGGTAGTGATGAAAAAACTGAAATCAAACCCATTACAGTTAATGTTTATTACAAATACACTAATGTTGAGAAACTGAACTTTGTATCGGGTCAGGATGCAAAAGCTGCTGCTTTTATTGCAGAATTAAAAGCGGTACTGGACGATATTACAAGTCGTGAGGTGACTGATGAGTTAGTGATTGCTAAAACACAGGCTGTTGTTGAAAAGTATAATAATGATGTTATCTCTGGTACATTTGAACTTCAAACTTCAAATAATCCTACATCAGGTTTCAAAACGATTAAATCATTTACCTTGACATTAAACCCCAAGTATCTGGAATAATGAAGTAGTGAAACGTTTATCTTTGATCATATACGAAAAAGGCAGCCCAAAAGCTGCCTTTTCTTATTTCTTCTTTCTGGGTTTGCGGATGGCCCAGCCCTCTTCCTCGAAGTTGGGAATCTCGCCCTTCAGTTCCTTGTTTGCCTTCGGGCGCATGCTCTTGGGATTGAGGAACTGAAGCCATTCTTCTTTTTTGTAGGAGGTGGTTGGGGTGGTGGGTTTTGTGGGTCTTGTGGGTTTGGTGGGTTTTGTGGGTCTGGTGGGTTTCTTACCGCCTTCGGCGGCATCGTTGCAACGAACCTCGCGACCTTTATAGCGCTGCCCGCTGACGTACCTTATCACCCGCTCGGCATCTTCCTCGGGCACCTCGAAGTATGACTGCGTCTGCAGCAGGTCGATATGTCCTACCTCCACATGTCCATGCACGTTCTTATTCAGGAACTGCATCAGCTCGCCAGGATAGAAGCCGTCCTTCTTGCCCAGATTGATAAAGAGCTTCCGATAGCCTTCCGAGGTGGGGCTGGCGGTTTTCTTCTGTCCTTTCCGGCCGCCCTTGGAGCCGTTCTTCTCTCCTCTTTCTTCTTTTCTCTTGCCAGTCACCTGTTCTATTTCCGGCGCGTTCTTATAGTAGTCGAGGAACTTGCCAAACTCCAGCGAGACAATCTTCTTGATGAGGTCGTCCTTGTCGATATACTCGAAGTATCGGCTGATGTCCTGCATGAAGGGAGCAATCTGCTCTTCGTCGACATCGGCCTTCACTATCTCGTCCATCACCTT
>DEJV01000076.1:3773-4125 GCA_002353525.1 Prevotella sp. UBA2739 | reverse complement strand
GCTCGAACTGCTTGCCTATCTCACGCTCGATGTTGCGAATCTTGTTCTTCTCGCGTGAGTGGACAATGCTGAGCGAGGTGCCTTTCTTGCCCGCCCGCCCCGTGCGGCCCGAGCGGTGGGTATAGTTCTCGATGTCGTCGGGCAGTCCGTAGTTGATGACGTGCGTGAGGTCGTCGACATCCAGTCCGCGGGCAGCTACATCCGTAGCCACCAACAACTGTACCGTATGCTGGCGGAACTTCTGCATCGTGAGGTCGCGCTGCTGCTGTGACAGGTCACCATGCAGAGCCTCGGCATTGTATCCGTCGCGAATCAGTTTGTCGGCCACCTCCTGTGTCTCTATCTTGGTGCG
>DEJV01000076.1:1930-3739 GCA_002353525.1 Prevotella sp. UBA2739 | reverse complement strand
TTCAGGGCCAGATACTTGTCCTTGGCATTCACCATATAATAGATATGGTTCACGTGCTCGGCACCCTCGTTGCGGCTGCCTACCACAATCTCCTTGTAGTCGTGCAGATACCCCTTGGCTATGCGCTCTATCTCACGGCTCATGGTGGCCGAGAAGAGCAGTGTGTTCCTGTCCTCGGGCACGCCCTCCAGAATGGCATTGATGCTCTCCGAGAATCCCATGTTCAGCATCTCGTCAGCCTCGTCGAGCACTACATTGCGTACATCGTCCAGCTTGGCCACACCGCGCTTCATCAGGTCGATAAGTCGGCCTGGGGTGGCAACAATGACCTGTACGCCCTTCCTGAGGGAACGGATCTGCTGTTCGATGGAGGCTCCTCCGTAGACAGCCTCGATATGGATGCCCTCCAGATATTTCGAGAAGTCGCGCATGTCGTCGGCTATCTGCAAGCAGAGCTCGCGGGTAGGGGCGAGGACCAGTGCCTGTGGCAGTCCTCTGCCTATCTCGCCCATGATGGGGCGTGGCTTCTCGGCTATTCGCTGCAATACGGGGATGCCGAAAGCAGCCGTCTTGCCCGTGCCCGTCTGGGCCAGGGCTATCACATCATTACGGTTACCTAATAGATAAGGTATTACTTCCTCCTGTACGGGCATGGGCTGTACGAAGCCCATCTCCTCGATGGCGCGGCGAATCCCTTCGCATACACCAATTTCTTCAAACGTCTTCAAAATCAATAACTTTCTTTATTCGGCTGCAAAGATACGAAATTTTTTTGTATCTTTGCAGCAAGATTATGAAAATATGTGTTTTTTGTTCTGCTAATCAGCAGATTGACCCAGACTTCTTTGCTCTGACCAGCGAGCTGGGCCGATGGATAGCGCAAGAGGGTCATACCTTGGTGTATGGCGGTGTGAACTGTGGTTTGATGGAGTGTGTGGCCAAGGCCGTGCATGACGGGGGCGGGCTCACCATCGGTGTGATTCCCCAGATTGTGGAGAAGAACGGCCGTATCTCCCAGTATGTGGATGTGGAGATGCTGTGCGACAATCTGAGCGATCGCAAACAGTTGATGCTCGACCAGAGTGATGTCTGCATAGCCTTGCCTGGAGGCATCGGCACGATAGACGAGGTGTTCACCGTAGCGGCCTCGGCCACTATCGGATACCATACCAAGCGCGTCGTCCTTTACAATATGAAAGGCTATTGGGACAGCCTCGTAGCCCTGTTGGATGATCTTCAGGCACGGGGGGCGATACGTGGCGACTGGCATAGTTATATCGGTGTGGCCAGTAGTCTTGATGAAGTAGGGGAGCTGTTAGCGAAGCTTTAGTGCCTTGTTTTCGGCTGCCTCCATCTGTTCGCGCTCTCCAGGGCCCTTATCGTTGAGTCCGCAAAGGTGCAGGATGCCATGAATGATGACCCGATGCAGCTCCTCGTCATACTCTTTGTGGAAGAGCTCCGCATTGGAGCGAACGGTATCTAACGAAATCACCAAGTCGCCATTGAGCACGTCACCCTCGTCGTAGTCGAAGGTGATGATGTCGGTATAGTAGTCGTGTCCAAGGTATTCGCGGTTCACCTGCAGGATGTGTTCATCATCGCAGAACAGGTAGCCCACCTCGCCAACCTTCTTGCCGTAGGTGGCGGCCACGCGGCGAATCCATGCTGTGGTCTCGCGGCGCTTGATGGCAGGGAACTTAACGTTTTCTGTGTTATAGGTAATCATTGCTTATGTGGTAAAAATATGGTTGTGTCTACTCCAAAATGCTCCAGTTCGCGCACCATCGAGCTGCTGACACTGCTATACTG
>DEJV01000076.1:1462-1906 GCA_002353525.1 Prevotella sp. UBA2739 | reverse complement strand
GGCTCTGAATACAGCAAGATGGTCTCTATGCCGCTGAGCATGCGATTGATGTCAGCCTGCTCGCGCTCGTATTCGAAGTCCTTCACCGAGCGTACACCTTTTATTATATAGTGTGCACCTTCCTGCTTGGCAAAGTCGACAGCCAATCCATAGTATGGCTTTACCTCGATGCGAGGCTCGCCCTCGTAGAGCTCGCTGATGGCCTTGATGCGCACCTCAGCAGAGGGCATGTCGGGCTTGTGCACCTGATCGCCCACTACCCCGATAACCAGACGGTCGAACAGTGGCAGGGCGCGCCTCACAATGCTGTCGTGCCCCACCGTAAAAGGATTGAAACTTCCAACGAATATTCCAGTTCTCATATCTCTCTCAACTCTCAACTTTCAACTCTCAACTTTCAACTCACTCAAACAGTGTCGGTTCCATGATGTTGCCCGAATAGGG
>DEJV01000076.1:825-1379 GCA_002353525.1 Prevotella sp. UBA2739 | reverse complement strand
ATGAATCCCTCCATGATGAGGAACGGCTCATACACCTCCTCTACTGTTCCAGCATCCTCGCCGATAGCGGTGGCAATGGTGGTGATGCCCACCGGACCACCTCTGAACTTGTCGATGATGGTCAGCAGGATGCGGTTGTCTATCTCGTCCAGTCCGTACTGGTCGATGTTCAGGGCTTTCAGGGCTATCTTGGTAATCTGTGAGTCGATGCGCCCCGTACCCTTCACTTGGGCAAAGTCGCGCACACGACGGAGCAGGGCATTGGCAATACGGGGCGTGCCGCGCGAGCGGCGGGCTATCTCGAGCGAGGCATCGGTAGTGATGGGCACGCGCAGGATGCTGGCTGAGCGCTCGATGATGCGTTGTAGGGTCTGTGGGTCGTAATATTGCAGGTGCATGTTGATGCCAAAGCGTGCTCGCAGGGGAGCCGTCAGCAGTCCGCTACGCGTGGTGGCACCCACCAGCGTGAACGGGTTCAGGTCTATCTGGATGCTGCGGGCCGAGGGACCTTTGTCTATCATGATGTCGATGCGATAGTCCTCCATAGCCGAGTA
>DEJV01000076.1:0-736 GCA_002353525.1 Prevotella sp. UBA2739 | reverse complement strand
GGGCCGCTGGTAATCTTGAAGCCCACGCCCAACTCGTTGGCTATGATGTTCGACAGCGTGGTCTTTCCCAGTCCGGGAGGGCCGTGTAGCAATACATGGTCGAGCGGCTCGCCGCGATATTTGGCAGCCTCGACAAACACCTCCAGGTTTTCCACCACCTGCTGCTGCCCACTGAAGTCGTGGAACGACAACGGGCGCAAGGCATTCTCGAACTCCTTTTCGCTCGATGACATTTGCTCTTGGCGGATATCAAAATCTTCGTCCATCATTATATTTCTTCTCTTTGGCGTGCAAATTTAACTAAAAATTCTGAGATTATAAGTCAGTTGAGATAAAAACTGAAACAAATTCTTCGCATTGAAGAAGTCGGGCCCGGCATAACGGTTGTGCAGCCCTGGGTCCAGGACTTCCACAATACGTCCGTCAGTGGTCTCCAAGCCAGCAGCCGGCCACATCTTATGCTTCCAACAGTAATGCAAAAGTTGCTCCATGCCTGCAAAGGTACGAATAANNACACTCCCCCAACACTACACCAAGCACTCCCCCAAACACTCTCACCGATGTTGATAGGCGGTGGCTTAAAAGGTGTTTAGTAATTTCATAATTTCATGTTCAGATTGCGGTTGGCCGTTTTTAGCTGGATAACCATAGAAAATTTGCGCGCAGGGCAGCGCGCAAATTTTCCCTCGTGTGGGAATAAATTCGCCCTCCTTATTTCTAATTTTGGCAGCCCACC
>DEJV01000014.1:29011-53975 GCA_002353525.1 Prevotella sp. UBA2739 | reverse complement strand
CAGTTGCAGGTGGTGGCTGCCATCCGCTACATCTCGAACGGCACCATGCTCAACAACATCAAGGAGATGCTGGCTGCACTGCCCGAGAATGCCAACGCTGCACTGAAGGCCCGTGTGGAGAAGCTCATCCCCGTCTACGAGGATGCCCTGAACTATGCCAAGGAACTTGGCAATCAGGATGCCTTCGACTTCCTGGCCCGCCGTCTGTACGACATGACTGCCGAGCTGGTGATGAGCCTGCTCATCATCCGCGATGCCGCCAAGTGTCCTGACCTCTTCGAGAAGTCGGCCAACGTGTACGTACGCATGACCGAGGAGGATGTATGTGGTAAGGCTGCCTACATCAAGAACTTCCAGGTGGAGGATCTCGACAACTTCCGCGCTGCACAGGCAGAGGCTGAGGAATAAGCTATAAGAGGCTATAGACGACATAGAGGCTATAGACGATATAGAAGATATTGAGGCTATAGAAGCTTTAGAAGAAAGAAAAATCCGATGGACATCGCAATGCCCATCGGATTTTTTTGCGCTTACACAAATATTCACTATCTTTGCAAAACAAACCATGCAACTATTTACCACCATGAAACAAACCGAACGAATAGAACAAATGGAGCAAATGCTCAACCAAGTGAACAACGCTGCCCACCAACTCGAGGCCGCGCTCGACCAGTATGAACAGGCTCAAGAGGCCGTGAAAGCACTGGAAGACTATTATGGCAGCGACGAATGGAAAAAAGACTTTGCCGACGACGAGGCAGGACGGCTGCCCCAAGACCTGAAACGAGGCGTACTGTCGGAAGACGGCGCATGGAACGCCCTTGCCCTCTGCCGCGAACTGAACGAACGCATGAAGGAGATAATAGAAACCACACAACAACTAACACAATGAAAAGAAAACTGATTGCACTGCTGATGCTGATGGCGGCATCGGCAACGACCATGGCACAACAGGTGCCGGTGATGGAAACGGGCGGACAGACAATGCCCGACGAATGGATTGACAAAGATACTGGTCACCGCGTGATGAAACTCACACGGCGCGCCGGACGGAACTCCAGTTTCTACTTCCACAACAACCCTTTTGTCGGCAACGAGATGATCTTCAAAGGAGGCGATAAAGCATACATGGGCAACGACATGGTGCACAACGGCGGTCCTGCCGACCGCATACAGATGTATGCCGTGGACCTCTCGACACTGAAGATACGTCAAATCACCAACGAGCCGTTCAACGTAAGCACAGAGATTGTGTGCCCCAAGACACACGAGATTTTCTATCAGCACGGCGACACGGTGTATGCCATGAACACCGACAACCTGCAGCGACGCACCATCGCCATTATGCCACAGGCACTCAGGGGCGACATCATCACAGTGAATGCCGACGGCACACTGCTGGCCGGCAAGCTGGATGACCCGAAAGAACGCGAGATTCTGCGCGAGCACCCAAGGAAAGGCGACTTCTTTAACCTTATTTTTAAAGCCCGGCTGAAGAAGACCATCTTCACGCTCGACACACGCACTGGCATCGTAGACACCATCTACAGCGAACGGGCATGGCTCAACCACTTGCAATTCTCGCCCACCGACCCCACCCTGCTGATGTTCTGCCATGAAGGACCGTGGCATGAGGTGGACCGCATCTGGACCATCGACGTGGTGAAGCGCAATAAGCCCCAGCTTATCCACCGCCGCACTATGTACCGTGAGATTGCTGGTCATGAGTGGTGGGGCGCCGATGGCAAGCACATCTACTTCGACCTGCAAAAACCACGTGGTGAGACATTCTTCGTGGGGAAGACGAATGTCTATACGGGCGTAGAGCAAGACTACGAGCTGACGCGCCGCGAGTGGTCGGTACACTACGTGTCGTCGTGGGACGAGAAACTACTGGCTGGCGATGGCGGCTCAAAAACATCGGTGGCCCATTCGCCCGAAGGACAGTGGATATACAAGTTCGAATACGACGGACCACGGCTGAAGAGCACACGGCTGGTGAACATGAAAAACCACAACTACAACCTGGAGCCCAACATCCACTTCTCGCCCGACCAGCGCTGGATCATCTTCCGCGCCAACTTCGAGGGTGTAGAGAATGTATATGCCGTAGAACTGTAAAACAAGCATCTCGCATACAAAAAAATAGTGCCAAGAGGTAACAGCCAACGAAAATTTTTACTATCTTTGTATCGCCAACAGCTTTCGGGTTGTTGGCGATATCGCGTTTTAGTATTAACTCTATCATCTGTGTCATATGGAAACAAACACCATTATCCTGTTAGTAGTAGTGATTCTCATCCTACTTGTACTGTTCATCCTCGTATCTTACGTGAAGGCTCCGCCCTCATATGCTTTTATCATATCGGGCATCAGCCGTGAACCGCGCGTGCTCATCGGTTCCGGAGGCATCCGTGTGCCGTTTTTCGAGCGACTCGATAAAGTCTATCTCGGACAAATCACCGTCGACATCAAGACGGAAGAGAGTGTGCCCACCAACGACTTCATCAATGTGGATGTTGACGCTGTGGCCAAAATACGGGTCATGCCCAATGCCGAAGGCACCCGGCTGGCTGCCAAAAACTTCCTTAACATGACGCCACCCATGATTGCCGACCAGTTGAAAGACTCACTGCAGGGTAACATGCGTGAGATTATCGGTACGCTGGACTTGCGTTCGCTGAACACCGACCGTGACGGATTCTCCGACCAGGTGATGCAGAAGGCCTCGCCCGACATGAGCAAGCTGGGCATCGAAATCATCTCGTGCAACATTCAGAATGTCACCGACAAGGAAGGACTCATCCACGATCTGGGTGCCGACAATACGGCCAAGATTAAGAAAGACGCATCGATCAACCGTGCCAATGCCGAGCGCGACGTGAAGATTCAGGTGGCCCATGCCGACAAAGAAGCCAACGACGCCCGCGTCGATGCCGATACTGCCATCGCCATTAAGAACAACGACCTGGCCCTGAAACGTGCCTCGCTGAAACAGCAGGCCGACACCGCACAGGCTGACGCCGACGCTGCCTATGCCATTCAGCAGCAGGAACAGCAGAAGACCATCAACATCAAGACTGTGGAGGCACAGATTGAAAAGACTCGTCGTGAGCAAATCCTCTCGAAAGAGCAAATCGAAATCAAACAAAACATGCTCGTGGCCGAGATTGAGAAAAAGGCCGATGCTGATAAATATAAGGTAGAGATTGACGCTGCAGCCGACCTGGAGCAGCGCAAACGCGTGGCCGAGGCACAGAAGTATGAGGCCGAGCAACGCGCCCTGGCCCAGAATGCCGAGAGTGATGCCGCCCGCTACCGGCTGGAGCAGGAGGCTATGGGTATCAAGGCTAAGGGAGAGGCCGAGGCTTACGCCATACAAAAGAAAGGTGAAGCCGAGGCGCTGGCCATGGACAAAAAGGCCGAGGCTTATAAGAAATACAACAATGCCGCCATTGCACAGATGATGATCGAGATTCTGCCGCAGATAGCCGAGAATGTGGCCAAACCTATCTCGGCCATCAAGGACGTGAACATCTACAGCAGTGACGGACAGGGGGTGTCCGCCCTTAGCGGCAACGTGCCCATCGCCATCAAGCAGGCCTTCGACGTGCTGAAGTCGGCCACGGGTGTCGACATGGCTGAAATCATGAAGGCTGGCTCGCTGGAGGCTAAGACCACCCGCAACATCAACCTCAACGATGAGGCCAGCGAAGCCTTAGGACTCAACAAGAAAAAGCAGGACTGATACGCCCAGTGAAAAGTGAGCAGTAATCAGACGTTTTCCCCCTTCTCGCATCCGCTCTACGTGATGCTCAAGCCGGCAGGCGCAAGGTGTAACCTGGCCTGCCGCTACTGCTATTATCTAGACAAAGCATTGCTCTACGGCGGAAAAGGGCAGCAGCTGATGAGTGAGGCACTGTTGGAACAGTTCACCCGACAGTATATTGAGGCACAGACGCAACGTGAGGTACTGTTCACATGGCATGGCGGAGAGACGTTGTTACGCCCGCTGTCGTTCTACCGCAAGGCACTAGAACTGCAACAGAAATATGCCAACGGACACCTGATAGACAACTGTCTGCAGACCAATGGCACGCTGCTCAACGACGAGTGGTGCCGCTTTCTGAAAGACAACCACTGGCTGGTGGGCATCTCGATCGACGGACCGCAATGCTTTCACGACACTTACCGGCGAGACCGACAGGGGCATGGCTCTTTTGACCGTGTGATGCACGGCATAGAGCTATTGAACAAACATGGAGTGGAATGGAATGCCATGGCAGTGGTGAACCGACTGAATGCCGATCATCCGCGCGAGTTCTATCAGTTTTTCCGCTCAATGGGATGTCACTTCATCCAGTTCACACCCATTGTTGAACCCGCCACCGACTCTGCAACAGGCGAAATCGTGACCAACGAAAGTGTCAGGCCACAGCAGTGGGGACGCTTCCTTTGTACCTTGTTCGACGAGTGGGTGCGTAACGACGTAGGTGAGTATTTCGTCCAGCTGTTCGATGCCACCCTGGCCAACTGGGTGGGCGTGGAACCAGGTGTCTGCTCCATGGCGCATTCGTGCGGAAATGCACTGGTGATGGAGTTCAACGGCGACGTGTATTCATGCGACCATTTTGTATTTCCCCAGCATAAGCTTGGCAACATCAACGAGCAGCCCATCGCCACGCTAGCCTACAGCGAGCAGCAAAACCATTTCCGTAGGCTGAAGAGCACCCTACCCCGACGATGCCGGGAATGCCCGTACGAGTTTGCCTGTCATGGCGAATGCCCCAAAAACCGACTCATAGCCAGCGCCGAGGGAGAACCGCCACTGAACTATCTGTGCGAGGGCTATCGCATGTACTTTGAACATGTGGCGCCCTACATGGACTTCATGGCCCAAGAACTGCGTGAGGACCGTGCCCCTGCCAATGTGATGGAAATGGTGAGAAGAGAAAAGAGAAAAGCGAATTTTAAGTGAGAAGTGAAAAGTGAGAAGTGAAAAGTGTGATTTGCTTTTGAACTTGAGCCAAGCCCTAAGAGTAATCACACTTGTCACTTCTCACTTTTCACTTCTCACTTTGTAAAGCTTGTCATTTTTTAATAGAGCATCAGCGTGCACCAGCCCAGCTGGTCGAAAGCACCTGAATTGTCGCCGTAGCGCATCTCGGGTTCACCCGAACCGCCTTCCGGACGAATCTTGTTGGCCATCTGCTCAATGTACTTATGACCCGACACATTCTTATAGTGTGACAACAGAATCTCCCATCCCGGACGAATGCTGCCACGTCCACTGTCGTCGGCAGCCTGTGTTTGGGTAGCACCATGATTCTTGTCGCGACAAGAGCAATTGATGCAATACTCAAACTTCTCGAAAGGCATCTGAGAAGCCGAAACAAGCCATGAGCCTGAGGCATTCTTGTTGTCGTTGCCAGAGCGCAGATTGAACAGAGCCACATACTCGCCCATCTTCATGATGGCATTGTCGTTGGCAGAAAAGAAGTCGAGTTCCTTCACAGTGGGGTTAGCCTGATAGAGCGACCATGCCATCTGTGACAGGTTGGCTGTGACAGCGACCGACATGGATGAGTGGCCCTGGTCACGACCCGACTCTTGGTTCTGGCAGATGATCTCGCCCGTACCGAGCGGATCGCTATGGGTGCCGCGAATGAGACGTTCGATGCAGCCATTACCCACACCCTGATAGAAATAGTTGACCACATAGTTCACCATCTCAGAATTCTCTGTCAGCACACCGATAGAGAAATAAGAAGCCATGTTGACCAAATCCCAGTTCGACCAGTAGTGCTCAGCACATACGTTAGAGCCAGTGTGGGTGTCGAGGAAGTTTTTGTTCTTCGAGGCAAAAACCTTCACGAGCCAGGCCTTGAACTCCTCGCGCTTTGAGGTAGTCCAGCCGCTATAGTCGTACACCATACCTGCAGCATTGGCAAAAGTGGCACCCTGGGCACCTGCAGCCAACACCTGATTGGCATCATTGGAGGTAATCTCCTTACAAGTAACAGCCCATGCATTGAGAATCTCTACAGCCTTAGCCGCATAACGGTCATCGTCGGTAAGGCGCCACAGCAATGCCATCTGGTAAGCGGCCGCTGCGTCGCGCATGGCATAGGCATAGTTTTCTTTGTCGAAGCCCGTGCCAGTGGCGTCGCCACGCACTATCTTGGTCTGTGGAGTGGCGGTATAGCTGAGCAAGGTGTACTTCGAATTCTTCAGGTTCTGGAACTCATCCTTCACTTTCTGTGCAGCAGACCCATTGGCGAGCGCAGTCTTCACGCGAGTAAAATCGGCGTCGGTGAACATGGCGCAGTGATTAGCGAAGGTGTAATTAGCATTTACAGGTATGTAGCTGTCTTCTGGAATATCGAGGTCTACTGTTCCCCATTCGTTCTCCCTGCAGGAGGTGGCTGTTGCGGTGATACCGCAACAAACCAAGCCTGCAAAAAGTATGTTCTTAAACTTATTCATCGTTCGATTAATTATCAATTGTCAATTTTCAATTATCAATTACTTCAGCACTTCCCAAGAGAGTCCCTCACTCTTCACGTAAGCATCGAGGTCGGCCATCGACTTGAAAGTCTGTACCCAGTAGAGGTTGTACTGGAACTGATGATCCACCGTGCGCATATCAGCATGCTTGATCTGCAAGATGGTAAAGTCGACTGTCTCGTTGGTAGGCATCAGTCCACCTGTGCCACAAGCCTGCTGCGAGAGATCGTAGATAAACACGTGCGAACCGTCGGAGCACTTGTAGTCGTGCAGATACTTATTGTTACCATTGGCGATGGCCTTGTAGTCAGCACCGCTGGCACTCTTACCTACAGCGTCGATGTTGATGTTACGGCTGGTGATGCCATGGCCGAGGTCTTTCACATCGTCCATGCGGAAAGCAAAGATAGGATATTTGCCTGCATGGAACCAGGTGTGAGCATCCCAACACTTAATGTCGGCGCGCTGGTTGGTGGCATTCTGCTTGTAGGTGGTGATGGTGATGTAACCGTCGTGCCATACGTGCGACGACTCGGTGCCGTTGCCACTCTGCTTGGCATTGTACCAAGAGTACTGGTTGGGGTTGTGATAAGTCTCGCGGATGAGACCTGCAGCGAGGTTCAGTTTGATGCTCTGCTCATTGCCTGTCTCAGGACAGCGTGCCTTGATGGTGACCTCACCGAAGTTGCCCGACTGGTTGAAGGTGACCACACCTCCGCTGACGGTGGCGATGCTCTCATCAGAAGAGGTCCACTCGATGAGCGACTTGGTGCACTCGGCCGGAACAGTGGTATAGGCCAGTTCAAGACTCTTCTCGTTGATGGCACAGTCGTAGCCAGGAGCTGCATACTTCTGGTCGATGCTGATGCTCTGCGGCTGGATAATCTGCAGTACTACGATCTCGGCAGTACCGATGACATTGCTGCCGTCGAGTGTGGTAGCGGTGATGGTGACAGGTGTGCGCATGGCCGATGTCTTCTGACCGGTGATGACACCATTCTCATCGACAGTGGCGGCAGCCTCATTCGAACTGCTCCACTTCACCGTGCGATAGGTAGCCTCTTCGGGAAGGATGGACACGGTGGCCTGCAGCGTCTCGCCGGCATATACCTCTGTGCCTGAAACAGTGACGGTGCAGCTCTGTGCCTTAATGAGCGAGTTGGACACGCGCACCTTCAGGTTGCAGTTGACGCCACTACCTGAGAACATGCCTAGGGGAGCCACCTGCACAATGCTGTAGCCAATGCCGTCGCCACTCAGTGCGTCGACATTACCCTGATCGTCGACAGAAGCAATCTCGGGATTGCTGGATGTCCACACCACGTCGTTGAATGTGATGTTGTCTGGAGTCACCGTATAAGGAAGAGACACATGCTCGCCCTTGATGAGCGGCAGCACACGGGCGCCCGTCTCGTCGGTATAGATGAGCTGCTTCAGGTTGTCCGGCAGATTAAACTCGATAGTCGAGGGACAGATGGCCGGCTCGAGGTTCTCTATTGGGGCCTCCTTGTCGCCGCAAGAAGCAAACACGAGCAAGCCTAAGCAGGCCAGCGACCCCATGATGATTTTATTGATTTTGCTTATCATAACTATTGTCTTTTTATCTATGAACACTTCACTATGAACAAATAACTACTCCCATCCAGGATTCTGTCCGAGCTGCGGATTGAGCTGTAACTGATCGCTGGGAAGCGGATAGAGATAGAGTTTGTCGCTCCAGTTACGACCTGTATACATGATGATGCATCCGTCGGCGTTCAGCTTGCGGGCCTGACCCGTCCAGTTGGCTTCGAACCATGTGCCGGTAACCTTCACGCCCAACTGGTCTTGCTTCATCTCAGTAGGTGCGGTGGCCCAGCGTTTCAGGTCGTCGATGCGGAAGCCTTCAAGGGCCAGCTCTACGGTACGCTCACGGCGTATTTCCTCACGCATGTTCAGTCCGTTGGCGGTGACAAAGCTGTTGCTCAGCTTCGGCATGTCGGGATTGGAGCGCTGGCGAACCAGATTGAGGCTCTTATCGAGATCGCCGTCGGTGATGCTTTCATTGATTTCGAAGGCAGCCTCAGCATAGTTGAGCAATACCTCTGCATAGCGGATGACAGGATAGTCCATCGACTCATAGTAGTCGGCCACCTCTCGCTCCACACCCCACTTGCGGGTCTGGTAGCCACTGTTGGAACGCACATTCACCTCGAGAGCATTGTCCAGGTCGGTGTCGTCCCAGGCGGTGCGCCACTTACCGTCGTTGTTCCAGTACTTCTCACCGTGACGGAACATGGTGCCGTTCATGCGGTTGTCTCGATTCTGGAACTCGCTGGCTGCCTGGTTGTAGCCTTGGAAGAGGGGCGACTTGGTGACGGGCAGACCATCCTGACAGAGATACATGTTGGCCATCTTGCGGGTGGGATAGCATACGTTGCCGCACATAGCGTGGGTAATGTTGAGGGCCATACGGTCGTCAAGACGATGACGTGTGCTCACGATGTACTCAGTGTTGTCTTTCTTCTGCAGTCCGGCAGGGTTACACTTAGCATCCTCAAGGATGAACATATAGCGGTAGCTGTCGGTACCGAGAATATCGTTATAGAATAGTTTGTAGTTACCACCATTGATGACTGCATCGGCAGCATTCTTGGCAATGTTCAACAGTTCGGTGGCACGCGAGTTGTTATTGTTGTGGAACTTCTGCCATGTGCCTTCATAAAGGGCCACACGAGAGAGCAGCGCATTGGCGGCATCCTTGCACAGGCGGCCGGCAGCCGCAGGGGTGGCGGGCAGCAGTGTAGCAGCCTGCTGCAGGTCTTTCACAATCTGGTCGATGACGACACCACGGTCGTCGCGCTCCTGATAGAGTTTCTCGCTGTCCATGTCGAGCGGAGTGGTGAGCAACTGGGTGTTACCGTAGAGTTGCACCAGTTCGAAGTGCAGGTATGCACGGAACCACAGTGCCTCGCCCATTGGAGCGGCAATGGCAGCTTGATTGCCGAACTGCTCGGCATTCTTCAGCAGCAGATTGGTATAGTAGATACGCTTGTAGAGCGTGGTGTAGTTGCCGTCGGTGGCAGGAATGGCATTCGTGCCTTGGCTGTAGGTGTTGACACTGCTGGTGCAAACCAAGTCGGAACGGTAGTCGCTGTGAGGACCGTCGCTCAGCCCAGATGCGTAGTTGGCACCCTGCTGGAAATCGCGTGTCCATCCATAGAACTGGTTGGCGAAGAGTTGGAAATTGTCAGCCTTGCTCCAAACCAGATTGTCGCCCAGGTCAGCCTTGGGGTCCAGGTCCATGCAAGAAGAGAAGCCTGTCATCATTGCGCAAGCCACCATCCCCGCTGCGAATAGTCTTTTGATATATTTAGTATTCATAATCATCATTTTACTGGTTTCTAATTAAAACGTAAAGTTAGCTCCGAATGTAATGTTGCGAGTAAACGGATAACGCTGTACTCCGCTGGCATCACGCTTCGACTCAGGATCCCAACCGTCCTTAATCTTGGTGGTCTCCCAGAGGTCTGTACCAGTGATATAGAGGCGCAGTCCCTGCAGGATAGCTGTCTTCTTCAGCAGTGTGCGAGGGAAGGTGTAGCCCAATGTGACGTTCTTCAGGCGCAGGTAGCGGCCGTCTTGAGCCGTCAGCGAGTTGGCCTGGTAGTTGTAGTTATTGATGTTTCCATCGTTGGTGTAGGGGTTATACCATCCGTCGGGGTTCTCTACCGACCATGTGTTGCCTATCGATGCGTTGGTGGTATTGGTATAGTTGGCACGCATGGGCACCGTGAAGTTGTTGATGTTGCGGTATATGAAGCGGTTGGCTGCACCCTGGAACACCACATTCAGGTCGAATCCCTTGTAGCCGGCACCGAAGTTGAACGAGTAGCTGATTTCGGGATCATCGCTGCCCAGATAGATATAGTCTTTCTCGTCCAGTTTGCCATCGCCATTCTCGTCGCAGTACATATTGTCACCTACACGCAGGTTGCTAGGCATGCCGATACCATTGTTCTCGTAATACTTGTTCTTGTATGCCTCAAGCTGCTGGGCATTCTCAATCTTGCCTCCATAGCGCAGACCGAAGATACTCTTCAGCGGATAGCCTTGCGTGTTGCTGCGGTAGCCCGAAGTGAGCACTGTGGTTGCGCCGTAATCGGTGAGTTCGTTGCGCGCAAAGGTAAAGGTGCCGCCCACGTGATACTCAAAGTCTTTTCCAATCTTGCTGCGCCACATCAGCTGACCCTCATAACCCCAGTCCTTAAACTTTCCTGCATTGGCAGAGGGGGCGCTGTCGCCCAATGTAGCGGGGAAGGTGATGCCCACAAGCATGTTGTCGTTTTTCTTCTTGAAGAACTCCACGGTACCAGAGAGCTGATTGTTCAGGAATCCGAAGTCGAGGGCGATATTGTAGTTCTTGATGCGCTCCCAGGAACGGCTCTTCGATGCCAGCACACCCGATGTGGCAATGTAAGAGAGTTTGTCGGCTCCCACAAAGGCACCTACGGCCGTATTCACGCTGTAGAGCTGCACACCGTCATAGTTGCTGATGCCACTCTGGTTACCCATCTCGGCATAAGATGCGCGCAGTTTCAGGTTGCTAATCCATCCAAGATCCTTGATGAACTGCTCCTCGCTGATGCGCCATCCAGCCGACACACCCCAGAAGAAATCCCAGCGGTTCTCGGGCAGGAACTTTGACGAGCCGTCGTAACGTCCGTTGAACTCGAAGAGATATTTTCCGGCATAGTCGTAATTGAAACGTCCGAAGTACGACATGATGGAGTTCTGATAGCGATCTTCCTTACCCGTAAGCTTTACTTCACCAGCACCGTTGATAATCTCCAGTCCATCTTGTATATCTTTCACATTGGCACCGAAATAGGTGTAGTCCTTAAACTCGTACTGGGCACCCAGCGTCAGACTGAAGTTGTGCACCTCGGCGAAAGTCTTGTGGGCATTCAGATAACCCGAAAGAGAGTAGAAGTCTGTGCGGGCATTGGTCTGAGAGTAATTGCTGTTGGCCTGTGTGGGGTCTTTCAGTGTGGCACGGTCGCCTTTGAAGTTGTAGTACTGAATGCTGTTCTGCACGGTATTGCGCCATGCCGAACCGGTGTTGTAGCCCACGTTGGCGTTGGCTGTCAGCCAGTCGGTGACGTCATATTGCAAAGTCTCGCTGATGCTGACGTTCGAAACCGTGAGCTTGTTCTCGCCACCTTCCATCACCTTGGCAACAGGCGATCCCCATGTGCCCCATGCATAGGGCTTGCCGTCCATGGCCGCAAAGGGCAGACCTGGCATCGGATAGGTATCGGTGAGGGCACTGCCAATCATGGTGGGAGCTACCTGCTCCTGACGGCTATAGCCAATCGACGACTCCAAACGGAAGCGGTCGGAGAACTTAAAGGTATTGTTCAGACGGAAGTTGTAACGCTGGTTGTTGTTCTCACCATACTGCAGTGTAGAACCATCGTAGTTGTAACCCAGCGACAGACGGTAGCTGCTGGCATCGGTACCGCCGCTCACGCTCAGCTGATGCTCTGTCGACCAAGAACTGCCGAAGAGTTCACCCAGCCAGTCGGAATCAGCGAACACGAAGTCGGACACATCGGTGAATGCGGCAGTACCAAACGGATTAGCACTCTCGGCCAAGTCGATGTAACGGCCCTTGTAAAGCTGAGCCAGTTCAGCGTAGGTGTACCACACGTTGCTCTCGTTGCCGTCGTTGCGCAGCGCTGTCTTCACACCCTCTGCCCATTGGTCGAGCGTCATCAGCTCGGGTTGCAAGCCAGGCATCTTGACGGTTGCCGATGCACCATATTCCACCTTCACACGTCCGCTCTCACCCTTTTTCGTGGTGATGAGCACAACGCCGCCTGCGGCACGGCTACCGTAGATGGCTGCCGAACCGTCTTTCAGGAAGTTGATGCTCTCGATGTCGTTAGGGTTCAAGTTACGCATCTCGTTGACAGAGGTGGCTGCCACACCGTCGATGATGATCAGCGGTTCGGTAGAGTTCATCGACGATGCACCACGCAGGTTCATCGACCACGACTCGTCGCCAGGAGCACTCGACGAACGGGTAATCATCACACCGGCCACCTGTCCTTGCAGGGCCTCCAGTGGAGAGCTCAATCCACCCTTCTCTTGAAACGCCTTTGAGTCGACCACGGTCACTGCACCGGTCAACGATTCTTTCTTCTGTGTGCCGTAGCCTACTACCACCACTTCCTGCAGCAACTCGGTATTCTCACTCATCACTACGTTGACAGTGGTCTTGCCACCTACGGCGACAGTCTGGTCTTGATAGCCCACATAAGTGAACTTCAGACTGCCGTTGGCAGCTACCTTGATGGAATAGTTACCATCATAATCGGTCACAGTGCCGCCTGTCTGGCCCACCGCTTGCACGGTAACACCTATCAACGGCTCATTCTGCTGGTCAACCACCTGTCCGCGGACGGTGATATTCCCCTGTTGTGCCCATGCCCATGTGGAGAGCATCAAACACAACGTTAGAATCCATTGTCTTTTTTGTTTCATTATCGGTATTATTTGTTAGTAATTATAGTTTATTTGCTATGTTTTTGGAGGTTTTAGAGTGTAGGAGGAAGGAGTAAAGGAGTGTAGACATATGCATATTTCTTGCCTCTTGCTTTTTGCTTCTTGCTCCTTGCTTCTTGCCTCTTGCCTCTTGCTTCTTGCCTCTTACATCACTTTCTTCAGATAGGCGCGCATTTCCTTTCGACAACGGTAGATATGTCCTTCCACTGTACGTTGGTTCATCCCCAGCTGCTCGGCAATCTCCTTGGCACTACATTCCTCATGGAAGCAAAGATTATACACCTGTGCACTCTTCTTATGCATCTCGGCTACGCGCAGACGCTCCAGACGGATAATCCTGTCGCTGTCGATGTGGCGTTCCACCGAGTATGAGTCGAAGTGGTCCATCATGGCCTGCGCATCTTTCTCATACTGGCGTACGAAAGCCTTATGACGGGCATCATCGATCATCATGCGGCGCGCCGTCACGAAGAGCAGGCTCTTGGCCGTCTGCTCGTTCACCATGTCGAGTGCCATCACCTTCACAAACAGATCGTGAAGCATATCCTCTGCCGCCATCTCATTGTGCGTATACGACATGAGGAATGCCTTCACCTCGCTCGCGTACATATTATAAATGCCAGCGATGATGGTCATCTTGTTGCTATTATTGTTGGTTGTTGCCATATTGTTAATAGAAAATTTGTTTCGATTTAGATTTCGTGAAACAAAAGTAGTAAAAAAAATGGCTGCTGTCAAGTCTTTGCTTTCTTGATTGCAGCCAAGTGGTTTAGTAATCGCTCCAAATTATTTAACTTACCTATTATCAGCAAGTTATTGAATTGTCCATCTAAATTAGAAAAACCATATGGACAAATTCTTGTTATACTTTCACGCCTTGTTTCTTCAGGTATTCGGCAGGGGTCATACCCTCTACCTTTCGGAATGTGGAGAAGAAATTCGATTTCTTGAACCCGCATTGCTCACTCAGGGCAGTAATGGTGAAACGCTTATATTCGCCTGCCTCGATGAGCCGCTTGAACTCGTTGAGCCGGTAACGGTTGATAAACTCATAGTAGTTTTCATTCAGATAGAGATTGAACACCTGACTGAGCTTCGAGGACGATAGCCCGAGCTCGTCGGCCAGGTCTTTCATCTTCAGTTCGGCATTGGCATACACCTTGTTCTGCTCAATGTAGTGTTTCATACGCTTCACAATATGCTCGCACTCTTGCTCATCAATCTTAACTTTCTGGTATTTTGTCTTCTCAGTAGTATCCTTTTCCGTGGGGGAGGCCGACAGACGAGTGGCAAGCGTCGGATTCTCCACTTGGTTGAGTTCTTCCTCTACGGCTATCAGCGCGTCCTCAATCTCATTGCGCTCAGAAAGCAACACCCGCGTGTTCTTACGGTAACGCCACCACAGCCACAGCAACGTGGCAGCCACCACCAGCAACAGCAACTCGAAGATGGCCAATGCCGTTGGAACCACATTCAGCTGATAGACCGAACATGTGCCGTCGGCTCCTGCCAATCGTACCTCCAACCGATGACGGCCAGGCCACAAAGAGCTCACCTTGAGCGGCTCACCATCTTTCACCATTTTCCATTCTTTCTCGTCGATGCGGTATTCGTAGAGCCGACCACGCTGCAGCGCATAGTCGGCCAACACGGCAACAGCCTGCAGCACCTCTGAACCCATGTTCCAGCCCAGCCGCACCGCGTGTTCGTCGTTGACACGTATTTCCTCCCCTTCTCCCATCAAGTCGCTGCCACGGCGCACATCGTAAAGGCGCACCTTGAACTTTGTGTCATCCCGCCATTTCGCCAGCTCTCGCGGATAAGCTATGAAGAGGCCTGCCGACGTGGCCACCCAAAGCCGTCCGTTGCCATCGATGCTCACCTCGCTGATTTGGTCGCCGAGCAGTCCTTCACCATTGCCCAACTGCATCATACCCGTCATATCATAGGCAAAACGGAACAAACCACGCTCAGACGCCAGCCATAGGTTGCCCTGTGCATCGTCCACCATGCTGCGGCACCACTTGTCGCTCAGCGTGACGGGCAACGGCAGCTCGCCCCACTGGCTCATATCCGTATTGGTGAAATACACTTGCGGACCCGTTCGCATGTAGATGCGTCCGTCGTGGCCAGCCGTTCCGCGCATAAAGGGTTTGCCGTTGAAAAAGCCCTTGGGCCATTTCATGTCTGCAATCTCGCCACTAGAGGCACTAAAAAGCGAGATGCCCGAAGCCCCTGTCAGCCATGCGTTGCGCTGTCGGTCGAAGGTGATGCTGATGATGATGCCACCCACGATGTGTGAATTTTGCTCGGTGAAGTGTTTCACCGCTCCTTGCTTGTCGATGATGAAGAGTCCGTCGCTACTGCCAATCCACAGCCGCCCGTCGGGTCCCACCTTAATGTCGCCTATAGAGCCATTGCTCAGCTGCAGGGCAACTGTCAGACGGTGCAAAGAAAGCGACTGAGGGTTGAGCACCCACAAACCGCCATCAAACGTACCTATATAATATTCGCCCTCCCACCAGGCAATACAGTTCACAATGTGGCCGCCGCCCAGGTCGGAAGGGGCGAAGTAGTGGCTGCGCCCTTGCTGGCTGCCCACATACCAGCAGCCATTGTGCGTGCCTATCACGCCCTCGTTGCCCCGCATGCAGTGTGTGCGGACATTCATGCCCAGCGTGCTGAAGCCTTCGAAACTGTAGGGTTGGAACAACAACCGGTTGTGGGGCGTATAGGCTACACCGTAGCGCACAAAGCCGAACCAGTTGACGCCGTTGGCATCACGCAAGAAACTGTACACAGCATTCGTAGGTAGTCTCAAACTACTGTTGCCATCGCTATTGTAGTGCTCCACAATGCTGCCGTCAGCAGGATTGATGAGATAGGCACCCGAACCGTCGGTCGACACCGTCACATAACCGTCGGCGCTACGGCCCACTGATGTCACCAGTCTCCCCACACCCTTGATGTGTTCAGCCTTGCGGAGTTTCATGTCGTAGACATACAGTCCGTCCATGCGGGTGCCCACAAAGCAGCGGCCTCCCGCCATGGTTACCTGACAGAGAGCCTTCCGCCCATTCAGAGCCTCACTCAGACGGTAGCTGGTGATGCGCCCCGTACGTGGGTCGTAGCTGTTCAAGTCGTAGCGACTCAAGAAATAGACAAACCCGTCGTCGCCCAGCACATACTGGCGCACCACATTGTCGAGCCCATGTCCGCTTACCCCCACATTATGCTGCTGCAGCTGTTTGCCGTCGTACACTTGTATGCCCTGCCGGCCACCAATGTAAAGCGTGTTACCCACCGCCAGCAGACATTCAGGGCTCTCCACCTCATCAGCCAGCACGCGGCGGAAGCCGGTCCTGTCGGCATCCATGATGTAGAGTCCGGCATCGGTGGCTGCCACGATGCGGTGATCGGCTGTTTCGCAGAGGTCGCGCACCGTCACTGTGACGTGCTCACTGTCTTTCAGTCTGAAAGTGGCCAGTCGGCGCCCGTTGTAGGCATTCACGCCATTGTCGGTAGCGACCCACACCAGTCCGTCGTGACTAGTCATCACGCGGTTCACGGTCTCGCCTGCCAGTCCGTCGGCTATCGACAACGTCACCAGACCGTTATCATTGCCGGCCGCACGCATGTCTGCTGTACCAGTCAGCAGCATGGTCAACAACAATAGGATTATTTTTAGGAGTGCCAAAATTGTGTATCTTGTTTTTTATGGTTTCCGTTTGCGAAGTTACTCATTTATTTTGAATTATGCAACTAAATAGGTTGTTTTTTACAAAACCTCACAAACTCAAAAAGCCAGCCACCTCGCAGTGACTGGCTTTTTTTACCTAAAAAAACTAACATCTAACTTTATCTACAATTAACCTAAAAAAACTTGTATGTTGAGAGAGAAAACATTGATTACCATTTTGTATTCATGATAGATACGAATATGAATGGTTATTTACTCAGAAAAAAATGTTAAAAACGAGGTGTCCACTCATCTCTCCACCTGATGACGGGCTTACCGTCGTTGAACTCGATGGGCAGCCAGATGTAGCGGGCATCACTAGGATGGCGCGGGCGCCAGATGTCGGCCATAAAGATAAATCCATTGCCTACAGGTAGCACGTAGGTGGACTGTCCGCCAAACGTCAACTCGGCCTTGGGTCCCACACACGGATTGGGATGCTGTGTCCACGGTCCCCACAGCGATGTGGCCGAGAACATACGCGCCTCGTTGGGTGCCCATCCTGTGCATCCCGAGGTAATCATCCAGTAGGTGCCCTCGTGCTTAAAGATAGCCGGGGCCTCGTTATGGCCTGCCGGGGCAATGCGCGCATAGCGCCCGGTATGGTGCAGGTAGTCGTTGGTGAGTTCGGCGATATGCAGCGTAAGATTGTCTTCGGAGGAGAAGATGTGATAGGCTTTCCCGTCGTCATCTACATAAAGGGTCATATCGCGAGACATCTGCCCGGTGGTAAAGTCGCGCTTCAGGAAAAGGCCCTGGGCTACTGCCGTCTTCCATGCAGGAGTCCACGAGGGCTGGAAGTGGGCGACATCGAGGGTATCGGCAATGGCCTGCTCACGACTGCCGAAGCCTATCGGCCAGGTGGCGGCATTAGCCCGTTGAGAGTAGAGGAACTTATAGGGTCCCTCAGGACGGTCGCTCACAGCTACACCATAACGCGCTGCATGGTAGCCCCGACCTTTCAGTTCGAGATGGAACCACATGACATACTTGCCTGTCACCTTATTATAGATTACTTTCGGGCGCTCCAGAATGCACCCCCGCTCAATGTCACTGCCACGCACGTCGCTCACGGCAAGGGCAGTGCCAAGGTTCTCCCAATGGATAAGGTCGGTAGAGCGGTAGCACATCACACCAATCATCGCGCTGGAGGTGCTGTCGGCCTTGTGTTCGCCAAACCAATAGTAGGTGCCGTCCTGATGCAGGATTCCGCCTCCATGGGCATTGATATGACGACCGCTATCGTCGAGCCACAGCTCACTGGGACGGATGGTTGTGGTCTCGGGTTGCGACTGCCAGTAGCGCTCCAACCGGCGAGCCTCATCTTTGGTGATGTGGATGACCGATCCATGCTTGGGCGACTGGAAGTTGGTGGCCTTCATCACTCCTTCATTGAAACGACCCAGAGGAACAAACGTCTTGAAATCGGAAGTTTCGACAAAGCCGAAGTTATGGGGATTGAGGCTGTAGACATCATACATCAGCACCCATTTTTTCTTGCCGATGCGCTTCCACACGTTAGGAGCCTCGCAGCCCTTGGGCTCGGCATCTATTTGCCGGGCATGATAGTCGGCAAAGTGGTTGATGCGGTCGCTCACCATATATTTAATTCCACCCGGATTCTCTTGCGCCACATAGGTCATGAAATAACGACCATCGGGCATAGGACAGATGTCGGCATCGAGCACTTGTATGTTCGCGTCGGGATACTCAAAGAGCAGACGCGGTTCGGTAGTCAGCGTAGTGAAATCGTCGTCAGCATAACTGTAGTAGAGTTTGGTACGTCCACCTGCCTGCTGGCGAATGGTGAAGTAGACCATCAGTCGTTGCTCTTGTGGG
Organism: Prevotella sp. UBA2739; assembly: GCA_002353525.1. GTDB lineage: Bacteria > Bacteroidota > Bacteroidia > Bacteroidales > Bacteroidaceae > Prevotella. The sequence goes on along the minus strand of DEJV01000014.1, from coordinate 35,341 downwards.
TCCCAAATGGTCTGTGGCGCCCAGGCACAGCCCAGTTGTCCGAAATGATCGGGGAAGAGCTGATCGATGCGCACCTCGTGGTGCGTCCAATGAATGAGATCATCAGACTTCATGAGCACCAGTCCGCGATTATTGCCCCAACCATACTGATCGCTGCGCTCCCAGCGCGTGGTACGCAGTCCTTTCTCCCGTCCGAAGACGTGCAGGTCGGTCATGGCAATATAAAACGAACCGTTAGGTGCCCGGTAAATGTGAGGATCGCGAATGCCTCGCTGATCGGCAATCGAGTCTCCTGCAATGACAGGACGCCCGTTGTTGACAGCGGTGAACGTATAGCCGTCGTAGCTGATGGCCATGAACAACGAGTGGGTAGGATCGTTGAAGAAGGTGAACAGGTATGCACCCATGTCCTTCTCGCTTAGTGACTTACTCTTTTTTGCTCCCCATGCAGCAGGGCTCATCAATGCCATTAGCATGGCTAACCATAATATTCTTTTCATAGTGTTATGAATAGTTATTCAACAGGTGCAACCCGTATCCAGTCGACATCCATCCATCCTCGGTTGCCCTTACGCTGCTCACAAGCCGCATAAAAACCATATTTGGCCCCTATCCATTTGCCCTGACGCATCGTAAACGGACGGCCTGCCTCACGGAAACGCTTGCCGTCGGTGCTATAATAATAACGGCAAATACCGTCGCTTATTGTGATGCGGAGATAAAGATCAAGACAGGTTGCCGGAGAATAGGGGATGGTGTCGCGATGGGTGGGTGCAAGCGTGGCAATGGTCTGACGGGTCTCGACGGCTCCCTCGTCGGCACCCATACAGGTGTGGCGCTGCAATACGAAGGTGTCACCTTGGCGCACCACAACCAGTGCCGAATAGTCGCGTCCCATCATCAGCAGGCCACCATACTGTCCGTCTTCTTTCGAAGCGAAACGCACCTTTGCGGTGGCAGTGAAGCGGGGCGCCGCAGGCTTCTGCAACAACAGGTTGGGCACATCCCAGAGACTTTTATACCCCTCAGACAGGTCGGCTGTATAGAGACGGTAGCAACCATCAGCAGTGGGCATGCCGAAGGTCTGTTCGTAGTTGGCATGCCACTGCCACTGCAGACCAAGACGGCCGTCGTTGAACTCGTCGCTCTCTTGCGGACTGACAATGGGTGAGGTGGTGCACACCGGCTTGCGGAACCGGGTATACGGCTCACCGTGATTGCCCATCATGGGCCAACCGCTCGACCAGTCGACAGGTTGCAGATAGACCACACGCCCGTAGGCTGCACGATCGTTGAAGTGAAGAAACCAGTCGGAACCGCCTGCATGCACCCATGCACCCTGATGAGGGCCGTTGATGGCGGTTTTACCCTGCCACATCACCCTGCGCCACTCATAAGGACCGTAGGGCGAGCGCGAGCGCATGGCTAACTGCCACCCCATCTCTACGCCTCCTGCCGGGCACATAATCCAATACCAGCCGTCGCGCTTATAGAGCTTGGGACCCTCGGTGGTGTGGTTCTCCTGACCGCCATCGAACACAATGCGTGGCAGGCCAATGGCCTGGGTGCCGTCGGCCGAAAGCTCGCGCACGGTGAGCACCGAGTTAAAACCGGCCCGGGAGGCAGCCCAGCCGTTGACGAGATAGCAGCGTCCATCGTCGTCCCAAAGAGGGCAAGGGTCAATCATGCCTTTTCCTGCAATGACGCACACTGGCTCCGACCATGCCTCATCTCCCGAGAGTCTAGAGGTGGGAGCGTCGGTCTTCACCATGAAGATGCCGCGGTCGGGGTCGCCCCAATAGATGTAGAAGGCGCCCCGGTGAAAGCGGATGGCTGGTGCCCACACACCCTTGCCATGCTGCGGGCGATTGAACAGCTCTACGGGCTTCTGCTCTTTCAGGGCATGGCCAATGATGCGCCAATTCACCAAGTCGGTGGAATGGAGGATGGGCAGTCCTGGAATGCAGTTGAAGCTCGAGGCCGTAAGATAGAAATCGTTGCCCACAGCACACACGTCAGGGTCGCTATAATCGGCAAAGAGTACGGGATTGGTGTAGGTGCCGTCGCCGTTGTCGGGCGACCACACCTGCGATACCGACTGCGCTGAAGCCAAGGCCGGCATCATGAGTAGGAACAGTGAGAACAGACCTTTGTTCATTTTACAACTACCTTTCTGCCATTCATGATGTAAATGCCGCGGGTGGCTTTGCTTACACGCTGGCCGCTCATGGTGTAGATGCCTTGCGACACAGCCTTATCCATACTATTCTTGTTGAGACTGATGCCCGTCTCACCACCCGCTTTCTTTTTATAAGTCAGCATGAGTTGCGGCACCAGGTCGGCAGCGGCAAACACCGAGCCGTCTTTCAGGGTTACGTCGGCAGCTTCCTTAGTATATACCTTCACGCTGGTTTTCGTGTTGGCAGGGTTGACGATAAACAGGTTCACATTGTTGCCATTGAGCGATTTCACGTAGTTGGTAATGTCTATCAGGTTGGTCCACTCTTCCACAGTGTTCATCGTCACCCCATTGTCGGTGACAGCCTTGTTCGACTGGCCTGCCAGTTTTACCGTGGCAATCGCTTCTTTTGCGCGGGCTTCGGCAATGGCCGTTGCCTGTTCTTCGTAAATGGCATTCTCGGCCCATTGCCCCTCGTAGGGATAGAGAGCAATGCTGCCTTTGGCGCGTTCTGTCACCAGTCGCAAAGTGGCACTTTGCAACTCGTCGTCGGCTGATGGGGCAGCAGGCAGTTGTAACGACATCAGTCCGGCAAAGTCGAGGTCCTCTACGGAGCCGTCTTCTTTCTCGTTATAATAGGTATAGAGCTCCATGGTAGGGTTGCTGCCGTAGTTGGTCTTATTGCCTTTGCGCACAAAGGTGTCGGCCGATGCACCCGCTGTCAGTTGTGTAGTTCCTGTCGCCTCCTGATAGTCGACCGTCAGCAATGGTACCAGATCGGTAGCGGCAAATACAGAGCCGTTTTTCAGCTCTTGGTCGGTAGCTTCGCGAGAAAAGATTTGTGAAGAGCTGTTTTGGTCCATGGGCTTCACAATAAGCAGTGTGAACCTGTTGCCTGTCAGACTCTTTACATAGCTGGTCAGGTCGACCACGTTCTGCCAGGCATCCACCGTTTGGAAGGCCTCGGCGATGGCATCTGTGGGAGCCTTGTTGCCGTCACCTTTCAGGTTCAGTGAGCAGATGGGTTCGCCCGCTTTGGCGCTTTCGATGAGTTCACCTACGGCATTGTAGTCAGTAGAACCCTCATCAACGGTGCAATCGATGGGGAAAAGCTGAATCTCCGAGTCGCCCTTCTTGTAGCGGGTTGTCAGTCGCAGTGTGGCGCTCTTCACCTCGTTGCCAGCCTCTGGGGCCGTAAACTCGAATGAGAGCAGCGCATAGAAATAGTTACTTTTTGTGGGGTCGTCGGCATTCGTGTAAGTTTTTACTTCCAGCGTATTGCTGGTGCCGCCCTTCGACGCAGGCGAGTTGCCGCGCACCCATGTGTCGGCAGTGGGTTGGGTGACCGATGTCTCTTGCGCCAATACAGCATTTCCTGTTACTACGAGGGCCATAAGCGCCAACATCTTGAGTAGACTCTGTTTCATATTCTTATTTGTTTTAATGATTCTTCGGATGATACAGACGCTCCAGATTGGGAGTGTCACGTTTATAAGAATACGAATGAGACAGGAAAACTACGCAGCCTTGACATCTCTCGTTCGTTTCAGACATAAAAACAGAGTGTCTCAGACACAAAAACACAACGTTTCAGGCATGAAGACACTCTGTTCCTGTCATTGAAACACTTTCAATTGAAAGCAAATCGTATTATAGTCCGCTGATATCTACGTTTTTCCCATCGTAGTTGATGACTTTTGCAGGTTTGTCCTGCTGTCCGGCAACGATGATGCGGAACTGGCGCTGCTGCAACATGCCTTTGTACTGGCCTCGGCGCTGGCCGATGGTGAGGGTGCGAGCGGTGTCGTTCCAGTGGAATGCTATCTCGGTGAACTGGCCGCGCTCGTAGTTGTAGTTGTCGCCCTCGTCCTCGTAGAGGGTGAAGGTAGCGTCGGCTCCGGGATAGATGCGTATTTCGAGGTCATCCCATGGGCGCTCACTGCTATACTGCACATCAGGGCCAAAGGGCAGGATGCTGCCGGCACGGACGTAGACGGGCATGTCGGTAATGGGTGTGGGGCGCAGAAGGGTGCGGCCGCCCTCGTGGCGCTCACCGGTGAAAAAGTCGTACCATTGTGCGCCGGCGGGCAAGTATACACTCACGGGGGCTGCGGCTTTACGGATGTCCGGGTAGATTTCGTGGCCCTGCTTACGGTCGTCTTTCCAAGTGTAGATCGGGTCGGTGACGGGCTTGACGAGCAGGGCATGGCCGAACATATATTCGTCGTTCAGGCGGCGGGCTGTCTTGTCGTGGGCAAAGTCCATCACCAGCGGGCGCATCATCATACCACTGTGTTGCACCACCTCGCCTGCCATGGAGTAGATGTAGGGCAACAGACGGTAGCGCAGGCGTACGGCATCGACCATGGCATCGTAGGCCCAGTGGCCCTTCTCACCGAACTCGTAGATTTCGTTGATCATAGGACTGGAGCAGTGGTTGCGCATGAGTGGCATGAAAGTGCCCCACTGCATCCAGCGTGTCTGCAGTTCCTGAATGGCAGGGTTCTTGGGACTCTGCTCGTATTCCCAGTAGAAAAATCCGCCCAGGTCGGTATTCCAGAAGGGGATACCACAGAGCGTGAAGTTGAGTCCCGAGGGTATTTGGTTTTTCATCTCCTTCCACGAGGCCACAACGTCGCCGCTCCATGAGAAGGTGCCATAGTGCTGCAAGCCGAAGGAACCGCTGCGGGTCATCTGCACCGAGCGTTTGGTATTACCTTTCGTCCGCCGTTGGTGCTCGTAGATGCCTCGGTTGGTCATCAGTGGGAAGGCATTCTTCACCGACAGCCATGAGCCGTCGTAGGTGGGGTAGCTGTCGGTCTCTGCCGTCTCTTCGAAGTGGTCGGGTTCAGTGGAGTCGGTCCACCAGGCGTCAAATCCCATCTGATAGAGGTGTGAGAGGTATTTCCAATAGATGTCGCGGGCCTTCGGGTTGAAGGGGTCATAAGGCAGAACACCTTTCTGTCGCGGCCAAGTGTCGAAGGGCAGCAGCGCGCCTATCTTCTTCAGTTCTTTGTAAGGCTGTGTCCACGGTCCGAAGCTGGCCCAGATGCTGATCATGAGGTGGGCATTGTTCTGGTGCACATAGTCGACCATCTGCTGGGGACTCTTCAGACGAGGCTCCTTCACTGGTAGGTTTCTCAAGTCGTTGGGCAGATATTTCTCCCAGGCGGGGTCGCCCACCTTATTGATATAATATGGATTCTGGAAGCGCATGGCATTCCAGTTGCTGTCGCAGCCCCAGTACTGCCAGTCCTGCACGATGCCGTCGAGGGGTATCTGCAGCTGACGGTAGCGGTCGAGCACCGATGCCAGCTCGTCGCTGGTCTTATAGCGTTCGCGACACTGCCAATGGCCCATGGTCCAGAGCGGAAACATGGTGGCCTGTCCTGTCAGCCGGCGTACAGCGGCCATGACACCGTCTTGTGTCCCGTCGCGATAGATGAAGTAATAGTCGATGCAGGGAGCCACCTCTGAAGTGAACTGCATGCCCTCGGCAGAGTCGGTGAAACGGCTCTTGCCCGCGTTGTCCCAGTAAAGGCCGTAGCCGCGGCTGCTGGTGACGTAGGGGATGGCTATGTAAGTATTGTGGTTCCATAGTTCCATGTCGCGTCCTCGCCAGCTCATGGCCTCGTCGCGCAGCTGGCCCAGTCCGTAGATGTCCTCGTCCTCGGTCAGGGTCCACCGCTGTCCGATGCGTAGCTTGTCGGCATCAGGCGCGCTGAGGCGCTGCTGGAGGGTAGGTGTGCCAGACTCTCTGAGCAGCACAGAACCTTCTAGGTCGCAGAAAGTGACACAACCCGTCTGTGGGTCGATGGAAGCCTTGACGCATGGGTTGTCGACATTGGTCTCAGGGAGCAGTACCGAATAGCTCTTCTTGTCGGGCATGGCTCCTGTGCCCGGATATTTTACCACGCGGATGATGTCGTCGGAGAGATAGGTTAGGCGGATGGTGACGCCACTGACCACCTGAGTCTCGGTGCGGATGTCTTTCTTTTTTGCTGCCCATCCCATAGTGCAGATGGTGAGACAGATGGCGAAAAGAAAAAGCTTGCGATGTTTCATAGGATTGTGTTGTTTGTTGTTTTGTTTCAGCAGGCGAAGATAGGCATATTTTTCTGAACTTGCAACAAAATCAGGAATTTTCTCAG
>DEJV01000014.1:0-28994 GCA_002353525.1 Prevotella sp. UBA2739 | reverse complement strand
CTGAGAACTGAGATCTGAGAACTGAGAGGTATGATTACCTTTGGTATTGCTCTCAAGCCGGCAGGCACCCTCCCCCTCGGGGGAGTTGGCGGGGGGCCACTCCTAATCTCCTATACTTCTCATTTCCCCCAATACACTACATAGCGGCAGTGTTGCAGGTTGTAGAAGGGCTCAATGCTGATACCGTCGGCTGTCTGGAAATGCAGACCACCCAGATGGTGGACATCCTTCAGCGTGATGTCGGCATGTCGTCCATAGTCGAAAGTGTAGTAATCGTTATAGTGTCGGGGATTGCTGAAGGGATGCTCTACCGTGGCCAGACGGCCTCCCATCACAATGGGACCGTACATGAGGGCCACACGCTGACGGGTAGTTGTAGCACTGGTTGCTGGCTGAGGAGCGATAGGAAGTTTCTCCTCACGGAGCGACATTCCGAATTCTACCGTCAACCGCCGCACATTCCGGATGCTGACATATCCGTCGACACCGGCCTTAACGCGTCGGCCGTTCACCTTCATGTAAGTGGCCCAGTAGGGAAAGCGCACCTTCATGTTGGTCTTTGCCGAGGCGGTGATGATTGTCTTATTCTCTTCGGGGAAACGGGTCTGCTGGCGGATGGTGACACCGTTCCAATTCAGTTCAGAAGGAATGAAGAGGTTGACGTAGAGTTGATTGTCTGTGTGGTAGTAGATATCAGCCTGATACTTGGCGTGGCTCTCAAAGCCACTGCCCACACAACACCAGAACGAGCTGTCACGCGTGGAGTAGAGACGGTAGGCACCCGTCATGAGAGGTGTGAAGTAGCAGACCATCGAGGTGAGCGTGTCTTGCTGACCGAGGATATGGTTGTAGAGGGCCCGCTCGTAGTAGTCGGCAATTTTCGCATCGGGCTGGTAGGAGAACAGACGACCTGCCAGCTTCAGCAGGTTGTAGGTGCAGCAGTTCTCTCCGTCGTAGCCGGTGAGGTGATCAGCGTGTGTTCCGGGTTTGAAGAGGTGCTCTTTGTCCGACACCTCGCCTGTGATGAAGGCATGATCGTTGACCAGTGTGTTGAACAATAGGGTGGCTGCCCGCCGGCTGTCCTCATCGCCGAACAACTCGTAGTTGCGGCACTCGCCCAGCAGCTTGGGAATGAATGTGTTGGCATGATAGGTACCCAGGTCGTTGTTGCCCTGCTTCAGCGGGTCAATCTTGTCGTTGTGGTAGAAGAAACGGGCCACCCAGAGGTGACGCTCGTCGTGGGTGATGGCATAGAGGTTATACATCGCCTCGTTGAAGCCGCCAAACTCATTGCGCAGCATGCGGGTGCGCTCATCCTCGGTGAGCGACTTCAGTTTGTTGTAGGCCCAATAGCCCATGCCACTGGCCACCTCAAGCGCGGTTTTATTGCCACAGAGTGTGTATTGGTCGATGAGTCCTTGCAGTATCTTGTGCAGCGTGTAGAAGGGAGCCCACACACTCTTGCCGGCGATGTTGCGGTCGATGAGTCCCTCGCCGAATGCCGAGAGGTAGCCCGTGCCGTACTGCCGCTGGACCTCGGCGAGTCCCTGCACCAGCGAATCGGCCTTCTGGCGCATCTGCAGATAGGCCATGGCCGAGAGCAGATGACCGGTGACGTGGCCCCGCAGGTCGCAGTCTAACGACTCCCACCCAGCCAGACGACGCATGGTCATGTAGCCGCCTTCCTTGGCAGAGAACACCCCTGCCGTGGTGCGAAATGAATGTAGCAGCGAGGCAACTGGTATGGAGGCGATCCACAGGGAGTCGCGCTGCATATTGCGTTGGAAACGAGAGGGCAACAGCCGAACATCACTCATGGGGAATGGCCGACATACTGTTTGGGCACATGCTCCCATGGGTATCAAAACGACAAACAGCAAAATGCTTCTTGCAGTGATGAGCAACACCCTCTTTCTATAATTGATGAGGGATTTTCTGATAGACAATCCATTCATTCTATGACAGATTTTGGTAGTTTGACTTCTAAAGGCTTTATTGCCCGTTTGTAGGTTTTATCGCCATCGAGAATGGCCACCACCCATGCCGTGAACGACCTACGGGGATTGTCCATGCCACACTCATAGGGATAAAACTGGAACGTGGTGTCGCCGATCTTTTGGAGAGGTCCGCATATCACCTCCACACGAGCACCTGGCGTAGCTGAGAAGGTGACAGTACGGCCGTCGTCGCTGAATTGTGGTTGACCGATACTGACCTGGCGCGTGCGCTTACCCCAACTGGCAGCATAGCGGGCCTCGGTGAGTTCTGCCATCTGTCGGTCGAAATACCAAAAGGCATCGTGCACATCACCCCGATAGTCGGCATAGGGAGCTGGAGCAGGCCGTTTGTCGACAGCGTAAATGTCGGTCTGGGCACCATCGCCGTCGGAGGGTGGCGCATCGGGATTATATCGGCAGGCCAGCCAACCGTCGCGCGGATTCACTTTACGCAGCGTGCCGTCGGCACAAAGACGCTGCTCAATGGCTTTACGAATGAACAAGGCAATATAATCGGCCGTCTCGGGCATACATTCGAAATGACTGCTGCCGGCATCGCAGAGAAACGACACGCAACTCTCAGGATACATCATACGGAAGGCCAACGCGGGTCGCACACGGGCCTCCCACCACTCATACTCACCTTCTATCATCAGTCCGGGAATGCCATCGATGCTACGGGTTCTTCCCCACTCTACGTTGGCCGTACCATATCCGCAAAGGTTGGTGCGCGGCGCATCGCCATGGAAAGAGATGATGCACAGCGTACGCTGGTTGTTCCATGCCGCAAAGTTCCAAGGGAAGGTAGCTTGCGCTGAATGACCGAAGGGAATGACCGGCACATAGGCCAACTCTGCATGAGCACTCTGTCCGGCCAAGCCAACCATCATCTCTTCGAATGTCTTCTGGCAGCCCGTGGCAGGGTCCCAGTTCTGCGAGAACCAAGGTGCCACCCACACCAGCGCAATGTCCATTTCCTTCATCTGCCGCTGGAAAGAGGGCATCTTGAAAAGCATCTCCTCGGTCATGTTCTGTTGTGCAAACATGACTGCCCGCACGTGGCGGCATCCCTGGGGAATCCACAGATAGGCAGTGGGAGCCTTGCCCGTCTCGTTGGAGATATAGCCTGCCACCTCAACCGAATACTGGTACATTCCGCTTGGCCCTACGGCACGGACAAGGCCAGGAAGGAGAGCCAGAAGACAGAACAAGACAATCTTTCTCATTGTGTACTTTCTTTTTTTTCGTTTCTTATCATATTACCAAACAGCCGCTGCAACACGACTATTCATGACGCGATGGTTTTCTATTTTTTTCTTACGAAGTGCAGGGCAGCACCGCCACTGGGCTGCAGCGTGAGGCGGATGGGCTTGCCGGGTGACTTCACACGCAACGTTGTCGATTGCACTTTGGTGCGAGTGTTGAGCGCCGGATTGTCATTGTAAACCTCAACCGTGTATTGTCCTTTGGGCAGGAAAGTGGTCGGGATGCTGACAGTGCGCCCCTCACAGTTGGTCATGGCACCCACAAACCAGTCGTTGCCACTGCGCCGTGCCTGAACAATGAACTCGCCTGGCAGGCCATCCAGGGCAATGCTCTCGTCGAAAACCGTAGGAATGTCGCGCCAGAACTTCAGTTCCTGCTCGCCGTTAACAGGATAAGGATTGTCGTACCAGAACATAAACTGCAGCGGCGAATAATAGACTGCCGCCATAGCCAGCTGGTGGCCTTTGGTGTTTTTCACCCTGTTGTTGAAATAACAAAGTGTGTAGTCGGCAGGACCGCACAGATAGCGGGTGAAGGGAAGCAGCGTGTTATTGTAGGCATCGGGCATCTCCTCATTGCCGCGAACTCCTTCATGAGTGAGCAGATGGGGATAAGTGCGCGAGAGTCCGGTAGGCCGGTATTCGTCGTGAATATCGACCATGATGCCGTAGTCGGCGCATTTCTTCACCGCCTGATGCAGCCAGGTGGTCCATTGCTGGTTGCCAATCTGCACAAAACCGAACTTTATGCCGCTGATGCCCCATTGCTGGTAGAGCGGAAGCAGCTGGTCTAGCTGGTGGTAGAGGGCGCGCTGGTTGACATATACCCACACTCCGACACCCTTGCTGCGGGCATAATCGCATATCTCGGGCATGCTGAAATCGCGTGTATCGGCCACTTTGGTAGCATCCGACGAAACCTTTCCCTCGGGTCCGTACCAGCCCGCATCGAGCTCAACATATTGCAAACCGAAGTCAGCACAGAAGTCGATGCTCTGCAAAATGGCATCTTTGGCAAGCCGGCAACAGCGGAAAGCCTTGCCAGGACGGATGAAGTCGGTGCTAGCCAGAGCACAAGGCTCATTCAGATTGAGCACCAAGTCTTTATGATTGATGAGATCGACAGCCCGCTCGCCAGCCATGATGACACGCCAAGGTGTGTCGTAGGGAGAGATGATGTCGGCACAACCGTACATCGCCACTTGCAACTCATGGTCTTGCTTCAGGCGGAATTTGCCACGGGTATAGTCTTTCATGGCTGCCTCAAGCAAGGCCACATAGGTGCCTGAAGGAAGTTGGAGCAACAATGGGCGCTCGCTTTCGAACCATGGCTCAGAGTCGAGTGACGAGAGATGAGAGGCCAGCAAGGGGCGTTTCTCGCAAGGACCTTGCGCCCATTCCTCATACCAGGCTTGTGTTCCTTCGGGCATGGCAAACGATGTCTGCTCACCGGTGATGTGGAGGAACAGACTGTTAGCCGTCTCGGGGAAGTGATAGCGGAAGGCAATGCCCTCGTTGTAGGCACGAACGACAATGTCCATGGCGTAGTATTTGCGCTTGTCGTAGCCTTCGGCAACGATGCCCTGACCGTTGCTGCCTTTCTCGTAGTGCAACACTAGCTGGTTGTAGTGGTCGCGAATGCTGGCATTCTCGCCGTAGAGTGGCGTCCACGTGGTATCTACCTCGGTGCGTTCTTCCCCCCTGAGCTCCAGGTCGGAACACCAATCTTTATACTCGCCGCGCGGCACTGCCAGCGCCGACTCGAACAAACGGTTGTCGATGTTGACTCCCATCTGGCTCTGACGAACAATGACCGAGCCGTTGAACATCACCGAATAGGTCATACCATCGACCGAAATCTTGTAGCGCCCGTCGGGCGACGACAGCTCATTGGCGGCAAACAGATGGCCTGCAATGGCACAGCAAATTGCAAGAAACAGTTTTCTCATTTCATCTGGTGAATTTAAGATTCTCAACATGCGAGCCCACGAACATGGGTACAAAGTCGGCCGTGCTGTACCATTTTGGTTTGCCGGGCATGCCGTCGTAAATGGTGCGGCCATTGATTTTCAGTCCTTCAAACGTGACGTTCTTCACTTTGTGCTGTGCGTCGTAGCCCGTGATGACCGAGAGGTTGGGCTGCTGACCATAGTAGCGTATATTCCGGAACGTTACATTCTCTATACCACGACCTGCGGCGGTGCAGTATTTCTGATTCCATCCCACCTTCACCTGCAAGATGCAGCCGCGATGGATCTGCTCAATGCGGATATTGTCGAATAGCACATCTTTCACCAAATTGTTGTCACCACAATTGATAGCCAGGCATCCCTGATAGTCAATCTGCGGTTCACTCTGGCAGATGATGTCTATATTGTCGTAACGAAGTCCGACAATGCTGTCACCCACTTCGGGATTACCATGCAAACCAATGAAGATGGGGTGAGCCACATCGGCCCACAACGTTGAGTTGGTCATGCGCACATTACGCACCGATCCGCTGAAACCCTTGCGGGTGGCATAGGCCGTTGTGCAGTCGTCGGAGTTGCGGCAGAACACCCGGTCGTAGAGCACATTCGACGAAGCGAAGACATTCAGTCCATCGCCCCATTGCGGATGCGATATGCTGCGCACATCGTGGAGGGTCACTCCGTTGCTGCCACCCACTGGACAGGTATTGAGAATTAGTCCGTCGATGACCACATTCTGACTGCGGTGCACATGACATCCCTCGAAGCCATTCACCGGCCGGGCAATGCCACGCCCTAGGATGCTCACGTTGGAGGCATCCTCAATGGCCAGCGTGCCTGTGAAATAACTGCCTCCGGCCAGATAGACCGTGGTGTTAGAGGGTATCTTGATAGTATCATCGGTATACAGTCCTGGCGCGTAATAAACAAAGTTGCGCTTTTCTTTCTTAGCCTGTTTCTTTGCTTCTTCCATCGTGACGGGCGGTTTCGACGTAAACAACAACAAATTGCTGGTGATGTCGCCATCGAACTCTACACTCACATTCTCGGGCTGGAACAGCAGGAACTTCACTGTGGAGTCGTTCTCCACCTGCGCAATTGTGCCCCGATAGTCGGGCCGGATGCGTGCTTTCTTATATTTCTTATTCTTACAGACCACCCGCACGAACACGTCGCCGGTAAAATCGAAAAAGGCATACGATATTTCCGACTGGCGGTGGCCCGTTCCCGAACCAGCAGATGCCTCTGTCATTGCCTCTGACGTCACTGGTGCATTCACCTTGGCCATGTAGGTGTCAATCTTTGTCCACTCCTTATGTCCGCGGGGCTGAATGAACACATCGTAGTCGTGTTTCAACGGAGCACCAGCAGGGGCTGAATAGGTGAACACTTGATGCAATTTCACCCCCTCTTTCACACCTGGCACGCGAAACTGGTTGGCCTCGATATTGTATTTTATCTCACCGCGCCGCTCGGCTTTGGCTTTTATATCAAGCAGCTTACGGGTGTAGGGCATCTGCAGGCCGCGACGGTTTACGTAGTGGTTATAGCCCTGCTCGTAAATGTCGCGAATCACCCCGCGTCCCATCTCGCCAGGTTCTGTCCAATCGTTATACAGTCCGGTGCAGTCGGTCCACGTCTCAAATGGCACATCATAGCCAAGATTGTAGCGTGCGGTATACTCCAAGCCTTTCAGCATACGGTTGTCGAGCGCGCCCCAGAGATCGTCTCCCTGCTCCCATGCCATTTCGCAAATCTCGGCCAGCGCACCAAGTCCCAGCTGGGCATGGCCCTGGTCACGTCCTGTCTCCTGACATTGGCCGCTCTCTGCCACATATTTGGGCAGCGACCCGTTGTCGTTGGCATGCAGATGATAATCGACTGCAACCTGGTAGAGAGCCTTGTCGTCGAGAAAGATGGCGCATGCCATGCGACAGCGGTTCACGATGGCACCCCAATTGCCATTGGCATAAGGGCTGTCGGCCTCAAACCGGTCCATCACCGACACAATAGCCCGCCGTATCATGGCTGCCCACTGCGGAGTTTGATGCGCTTTCTCAAGCGTCATGGCGCGAACCAGCCAGTATGCCTGAATGAGGCACAATGGGGCGTCGTGTCCTTCGAAATGCTGCAACGTCTGCGCATAGGCATTGATAATCTCCAGCGCTTTGTCGTGCTGTCCCGAACGAGCACAGTCGAGAGCCGTATGCATGTCACGTTCACTGCCCCCCTTGGTCTTCGCATACTGACCATCGCGGGCCACTATCTTGTAGGGACCTGCCATCTTATAATCTTGCTGTGCAAAAACCAGGATGGTGGAAAGAGCGAACACAACCTGTAGAAGAAAAAAACGTTTTATCGTCATAAGTCAATCATTTTCCTAAAATACGATTCGCCCTACAAATATACGTAAAAAATAAATAATTGCCGTTTTTTTAAGTATTTTATATCAATCTTTCGTATACATAGAAAAAAACGACAGAAAATGAAAAAAATGATTCTATGCGCCGCCGTTGTATTCTTGGCTGCATGCCAGAACCAAGAGAGCACACTTCATGTAGACAGAGAACTGGAATACTGCTCTCAACAAGTGGTACGCGCACTCGATGAACTGCGGAAAAGCGACAGCACTTTCGACTATTCGATGGAGCCACGCAACATATTGAAAGACGACCAGCAGCAGGGATGGAACTGCCGCAAGGCATCGCCACAGGAGTGGTGCTCAGGATTCTGGCCTGGCATCTTGTGGATGGACTACTCCATCACCCACGATGTGAACATTCGCCGGCAGGCCGAGGGTTACACCGAGGCACTGGCCATGCTCACCCAACAGCCTGCCTACGACCACGACCTGGGATTTCTCACACTCACCAGCTATGGCAAGGGCTACGAGATGACGGGCCGCGAAGACTATCGCAAGGTGATGCTCGACGCTGCCGACTCGCTGGCCACCCTATATAATAATAAGGTGGGAACCATTCTGAGCTGGCCACGCCACGTGAAAGACTATGGCGGTCACAACACCATCATGGACAATATGATCAACCTGGAATTGCTCTTCTGGGCGGCACAGCAACAAAAAGCTGATGTTGTGAAGAGCCAACGACTATACAACATGGCTGTGAGTCATGCCGATGTCACCATGCAACACCAGTTCCGCGAGGACGCATCGTGCTACCATGTGGCTGTCTACGACACCCTCACCGGAGCGTTCATCAAGGGCCTCACCCACCAAGGCTATGCCGACTCGTCGATGTGGGCGCGCGGACAGTCGTGGGCCATCTACGGATATACCATGGTCTATCGTTTCTCCAAAGAGCAGCGGTTCCTCCATTTCGCAGAGAAAGTGACTGATATCTACCTACAGCGGCTCAAAGAAACCAGCAACGACTGGGTTCCACTATGGGATATGGACGACCCGCGCGGACTCGACGCTCCGAAAGATGCCTCTGCCGCTTGTGTTGTTGCCAGTGCGCTGCTAGAACTCTGCCAGTATGTTGAGCCCGCTAAGGGAAAGGTTTACTACGATGCTGCCATCAGCATGCTCAGCGACCTGAGCTCTGAAAACTACCAGAGCCGCAACCGCAATGTAGCCTTCCTTATGCATTCCACCGGGCACCATCCTGCAGGCTCAGAGATTGATGCCAGCATCGTCTATGCCGACTATTATTATCTGGAGGCACTGCTGAGGGCAAAAAACATAAAACGAGAAAAGAAATAAGTAATTCAAGTTTCTCAAAAAAACAGGAGAAAAACCACCAAAAACTGACAATAAGTCGGAGAAATGTTGTATCTTTGCAACACCGAAAGAATGGTGCGCAACAACCAAGTTTTAACGACTTTTTTGATAACGATGAAGGATATGAAGGAAGTTTCTACAACTTTCCTTATAGAAATTATTTAGCCCCGGGGCTAAATGTTTTCCTTATAGAAAGTTTATAAATCATCCTTCATATCCTTCATATCCTTCACCAATAGCACGATCGACTTTGCAAATATGCCGCTTAGACAACGTAAAAATGTCGTTTGCAACACACAAACATGTCGTTTAGATGTCGTGAATATGCTATTTAGCTGAAGCAAACACGCCTGTTGAAGTTCGGTTATTTCGGAGGTATGAACTTTTCAGCCTTTTTCTTTGATGATTTTGTTTTTTTCTTTATCTTTGCAAAAGAAATAGCACTATTTGAAAACAAAGGGGGGGAAGGTTATGACATCACCTGCGTTCTATCATCGAACACGTAGCGAACGGCTCAGCCTTACAAGCCACCGACTACACACCTGACAACGATTATCAATGACGACACGAAAACTGACCATATCACTTGGCAAGTGGCGAGGATTGCTCGTCATCATCCTGGCGGCACTGTTGCTTGAAGGCATCTCTGCCATACAGTTCATGCTCACCCGTCAGCACATGGAAGATGAGTTGGAGAAACGTGCCGAGAGCGAGCTCACACTGAAGGCCGTCCTCATCAAGAGCAACCTCAACGATGTAGAGGATTTGCTTCGCAACACCATGTGGAAGATTGAGGCTCACCTCGATCAGCCTGACTCAGCCTATACGACGCTGGAGCGGTTTGTCAGACTGAATCCACATCTGAGGGGAAGTGGCATAGGCTTTGTGCCCAACTATTACCCGCAGAAGGGCCGCCTCTACGAGGTCTATGCCCATCGCACTCCTTCTGGCGAAATAGAAACGAAACAGATTGGCAGCGCCACTCACGACTACACACAATACAACTTTTATCAGCAGGCCCTCGATGCCAGCGAAGGTTTTTGGGTAGAGCCATACTACGACAAAGAGGGTGCTAATGCCTTTGTCACAAGCTATTTCCAGCCCGTACGCGACAGAAAAGGCCAATCGGTAGGCTTTGCCGGCGTAGACTTCGATGCGCAATGGCTCTCTGACACCATTAACAGCCGGCACATCTATCCCTCGTCGTTCATTCTTGTGCTTACTGAGTCTTCCAAACTTGTCATCCACCCTGACTCGACGCACATCAGTAACCACACGCAACAAAACATCTACAAGCTCATCACCGACAGCACCGTGCCCCGTCATCTGAGCAACAGCGGGCGGAGCACACTGATACACTTCGACACCGACAAGCGCGACGGAACCATCTTCTACGCTCACATGCGGGGTAAGCCCCATTGGAAGATAGCCGTGGTGTGCTACGACGACGAGGTTTACGCTCCGCTGAAGCGTCTTCGCCTCTGGCTATTGGGGCTGATGCTTTCTGCCTTTGCCATCCTGCTCTACGTGGTGTGGCGCTTTGCCCGGGGTGAAAAGACCATGAATAGTACCAGTCGCCTGTTGGAAGAGAAGACACTGGAACAGGAACGCATTGACGACGAACTGCATGTGGCCAATGGCATACAGCAGGCACTGCTGCCACAGGCCGAGCAGTCTCTACAAGAGGTGAGTGATGTGGAAGTGGAAGGCCGCCTGTTACCTGCGAAGGCAGTGGGAGGTGACCTCTACAACATGTTTGTGCGCAACGGCAAGCTGTTCTTCTGCATCGGCGACGTCAGTGGAAAAGGTATGCCCGCTGCCCTCATCATGGCGGTCATCCAGACGCTCTTCAGGCATATCGCCTTGCGGGAAGATAACCCTGCACGCATCATGGAATACATGAACGAGACGGCCTGTCACAACAACCGCCAGAACATCTTCGTGACACTTTTCATTGGCGTACTTGACCTGCCGACAGGACATCTGCGCTATTGTAATGCCGGCCACGAGGTACCGTTTGGCCTACAAGACGTTGTGTCGAACATACCTATCGGACTGTTCAACGACTTCAAATTCCAGATGCAGAAAGCTACGATGCAGCCCGGCTCAACGCTCTTCCTCTACACCGACGGGCTGACAGAGGCCCGCAACGCCAGCCGCGAACTCTTCGGGCAAAAGCACCTGGAAGAGCTGATGGAACGCTGTACGGGCATGAGTCCCAAGGAGATGATCGACACGGTCATCGCCAAGGTAAAAGAATTCACTGGACCAACTGAACAGAGCGACGATTTAACGCTGTTGGCCATCCGCTACACGCCTCCTGAGAATGCGCTGACACTCGACGAGCAAATCACCCTGCCCAACGATGTGAAAGAGGTAACACAACTGAGCACATTCATCAAGGATGTTATGAGCCGCCTCAACATCGGAAAGCCCCTTGCTCCAAAGCTCAGACTGGCACTGGAAGAGGCCGTGGTCAACGTGATGGAGTATGCCTACCCCGCAGGAATAGAAGGCGACGTCACCATCCGGACCACCTACGACGGCGAGCGCCTGCAACTCGTTATCAGCGATAGCGGCATTGCCTTCAACCCCACAGAGGCTGCCGATGCCGACACCACGCTCTCGGCCGAGGAACGGCCCGTGGGCGGACTGGGCATACTGCTGATGCGCGAACTGATGGACACCATCAACTATGAGCGCATCGACGGACACAACGTTCTCACTCTGACAAAAAGAATTTAAAAATTAACATTATAAAAAGACAAAAAGATGATGAATACTACGATTGAAGAACTGGAGGACAAGTTCCTTGTTACCCTTGAAGGAGAATTAGATACCGCTGCCGCTGCTGAAGTGGACAAAAAGCTGCAGCCACTCTACACCACTAATGGCAAGAATGTAGAAATAGACTGCACGCAGCTAGAGTATATCGCCTCGAGCGGACTGCGCATCCTCATCAGCATCCTAAAGGGGGCTAAGAACGGTGGCAGCCGGGTGATCATCACTGGCATGAACGACGACATCAAGGAGGTCTTCAAGCTGACGGGATTTATCAACCTATTTGAGTTCGCATGAGATGATAGCTGATTACAGACGTCACGTGGTGACATGGTTCAGGCGGCACGCTGGGGCGTCTCTACTACTAGTAGCGCTGCAGCCGTTAAACAGCTGGGGCCAGGATACGCTCTTCACTGCCGACCTGCAGTTGCTTTCCCGCGGAGAGATACGCAACGGCGGTATGACCCGCGATGCCGAAGACCCCACATCAGAAGACCAGTCGGCCTTTATCCTCGACCGCGAGCGTATCACCCTCGGCTACCAACGCTCCTGGCTGGAGGCTAAAGTGGCCATACAGCATGTAGGCACATGGGGCCATGAAGGAGCTTCCACCACCAGCATCTATGAGGCCTGGGGTAAGCTGACGACCAACAACGGCTTTTTTGCACAGATTGGCCGGCAGGCACTGAGATACGACGACGAGCGCATCATGGGTACCGACGATTGGGTGATGGCTGCTAGAAGCCACGATGCCTTGCGACTGGGTTACGACAGCCCGCAGTCTGGCAAGTACGGCCGTCATCGGCTGCACGCCATCGTAGCCTACAACCAGAACTTGCGTTCCATCAGCTCGCCCATCTCTTACTACACAGATGGCAGTTGTCCCTATAAAACCATGCAAACAGTGTGGTATCACTTCGACACACCACGAGTACCACTCGGTGTCTCCGTACTCATCATGAACATAGGTATGCAGGCTGGCAGGCTGGATGGACAATTTCAAGACGCGCCCCACACCGAGTGGCAGCTTGTATATGGTGGCTATATGAAGTACGCTCCAAAACATTTCTCGATAGAGGGTTCCTACTACCGCCAGACGGGGCACGACGAGAATGACGCAAAACTTGACGCATGGATGGCTGCTGTCAAGGCGGAGTGGAAGCCCAACAACCACTATAGTGTGAATGCCGGATTCGATTATCTTAGCGGCGACGACTACGTGGCTGTGGTGGATAAAGGCGGCATGGGTATGCCGTTCCACAAAGAAAACAAGGGGTTCAACCCTGTCTATGGATCTCACCATAAGTTCTACGGTGCCATGGATTTCTTCTACCTCAGCACTTTTGTCAACGGCTTTACACCAGGTCTGCAGAATGCTTATATTGGGGGCACCTACCGGCCACTGAAGAACCTGGGCTTAAAGGCTGCGTATCACTATCTTGCCACAGGAACAAAACTAGAAGGACTCAACCGCTCACTAGGCCACGAAATTGAGGTGGAGGCATCTTACTCCCTGTTCAAAGACGTACACATATCGGCAGGGTTCTCTTACATGACAGGAACAGAGACGATGGAACGCCTGAAGCGAGCCAGCGGTGACGGCAGTCTGCGTTGGGGATGGTTATCGTTGAACTTCACCCCCAGACTTTTTTCCGCAAAATGGTAAACATACTAAAAACATAAGACTATGACGACAACAGCACCTTTAAGCAGATCGCAATACGGCATCTATGCAGAGTGCATCAGCCACGCTAATGAGCCGTGTTATAACATACCTTACTTATACACCATCGACGGTTCTATAGACGGAGATCGCTTGTGCCATGCCATCGAAGCTACCGTGAAAGCACATCCCACACTCTTTACCCGCATCGCGCTGACCGACGACGGCGAACCGATGCAGACCATCGACGACAGCGAACAGTTTGTGCTGACCATCGAGCAGGTGGAGGACATAGAGCGTGAGAAGGCTGCCTTCGTACAGCCCTTCAACCTTTACACCGACCGTCTGTTCCGCATCCGTTTGTTGCAAGATGCCAGCCATTACTACCTGCTGCAGGACATCCACCACATCATCAGCGACGGAACAACTCGTCGTGTGCTGCTAGCCGATATCGAGAAGGCTTACCAAGGATTGCCCTTGGAACCAGAAGCCCTCACCTTGGGCGAGATGGCTACAACGGAAGACGAGATGCGCAAGAGCCCGGCCTACGAGACCGACGCGCAGTGGTATCAGCAGAACTTCGACTGCGGCGACTGCTACAGCCCGCTGTTGCCCGACCTGGAGGGAGAAGTGCCCGAAGAAGGCATCCTCACACGGACCATGCAAATAGATTCCCAACAGGTAGAGAACTTCTGCCGCGAGAAGGCTGTCTATAAGAGCACTTTCTTCACAGCAGCCTACAGCTTCCTGCTTGCAAAGATGAACAACGAACAGGAGGTGCTTTTCAACACGGTCTACAACGGACGTAGCGACAAACGTCTGGCACACTCTGTAGGCATGTTTGTAAAGACACTGCCTGTGTATGCTAAATTTACTGACGAAACCTCCGTGTGCGACTTCCTGCAAGCCGGCCAAGACCAGATGACAGGCCAGCGGCAGCACGAGGCATACGCCTACACCGACGTGGCAACCAACTTAGGATTGCAGTCGGCCACCCTCTTTGCCTGGCATGGCACTTTATTCGACAGTCTGCAACTGTGTAGTAAGCCCATGACGATGCAGCGGCTGAACAATAACACCCGCGACACGTCGATCTATCTCAAGGCTTATGCCCGTGACGGACACTACTGCATAGAAGCAGAATACGCTGCCAATGCTTACAGCGAGGTTCTCGTCAGCCAGTATCTGGAGAGCTATGAGGCCGTAGTGGAGGGATTCCTCACCAAGGACTATCTTCGCGATGTGGACATCACCACAACAGCGCAGAAAGAGATGCTCGACAGCTTCAACCAGACCGATGTGCCATACGACGACACACAGACCATCGTCTCGCTGTTCAGCCGTCAGGCCAAAGCTACTCCTGACAACATTGCCGTGGTCTATAAGGACAAGCGGTATACTTATAAGGAGGTCGACGAGATGAGCGACTGCATAGCAGGATATGTGGCATCGTTGGGCTTAGGGAGAGAAGATGTCGTATCAATCTTGATTCCTCGCTGCGAGTGGATGGCTATTGCCTCACTCGGTGTGTTAAAGGCCGGCTGCGCCTATCAGCCCCTCGACCCCACCTATCCGAAGGAGCGTTTGAACTTCATGATGAAGGACGCAAATGCCAAGCTGCTTATTGCCGACGAGGCACTGCGCGAGCTGGTTGACGAATACACCGGCGAGACACTGCTGACATCGGCCCTCAACCAGTGTGCTGCCGCACCACAACAGCCTGCCGCACCATCTCCCGACAGTCTCTTCATTCTCCTCTACACTTCCGGTTCCACTGGAGTGCCGAAGGGCTGCCAACTGACGCATGCCAACCTCGTGGCCTTCTGCCACTGGTACCAGCGCTTCTATGGTCTGAAGCCAGAACACAACGTGGCAGCATACGCCAGCTACGGTTTCGACGCCTGCATGATGGATATGTATCCCGCCCTTACCTGCGGAGCAACCGTACATATCATCCCTGAGGAGCTTCGCCTAGACTTGATAGCCCTGAACGATTATTTCGAGACGAATCATATCACCCATTCGTTTATGACCACCCAGGTGGGCTTCCAGTTCGCTTCTAACATTGAGAACCACTCGCTGATGTATCTCTCAACTGGTGGTGAGAAACTGGCCAGCATCACACCCCCTGCAGACTACGACTTCTACAACGTCTATGGTCCTACAGAATGCACCATCTTTACCACCATCTATCTGGTGAACAAGAAACTGAAGGACATTCCCATTGGCAGGCCACTCGACAACATGCGCCTCTATATTGTCGACCCACAGGGCCACCGTCTGCCCGTCGGAGCTGCAGGCGAACTGTGGGTGAGCGGACCGCAGGTGAGCCGTGGCTACCTGAACCGTCCTGAGAAAACAGCAGAGGTATATATCGGCAATCCATTTACCGACGACAACAAATATATTCGCGTCTATCGAACGGGCGACATCGTGCGCTACCTGCCAGACGGAAACATCCAGTTTGTGGGCCGCCGCGACGGACAGGTAAAGATTCGTGGTTTCCGCATCGAGCTGAAAGAGGTGGAGGCCATCATCCGCGAGTTCCCCGGCATCAAAGATGCTACCGTACAAGCTTTCGATGAGGAAGGAGGCAACGGCAAGTTCATTGCTGCCTATATCGTCAGTGACGAACAGATAGAGATAGAGGCTCTGAACAATTTCATCCTCGACCAGAAGCCCCCATACATGGTGCCTGCCGTTACGATGCAGATAGACGCCATCCCACTGAACCAAAACCAGAAAGTGAACAAACGTGCCCTGCCCAAGCCCGTCCCGTCGGTTGCCGCACCACAGCAACTGGCTGAGCAGGCTCCGCTCAATGTGCTGGAGCAGGAACTGAAGGATATCATTGCCGGTATTGTGAACAACGCAGATTTCGGCATCACTACGAATCTGGGATACATCGGGCTGACCTCCATCTCAGCCATCAAACTGGCTGTGCTGGTGAACAAGCGTTATGGTGTGACACTCGATTCGAGAGACTTGGTGAAAGGCGGTTCCATACAAAGCATCGAAAATGAGATCCTGGCAGCACTCTTGTCACCCAAAGAAGAGAAGAAAGACACCTCTGCTGGCAAGCCTGACTCCATTGCCACCCAGGAAAAGAAGGAAGCGGGCCTTTCCTATGCCCAGACGGGTGTCTATTTCGAATGTCTGAAGAATCCTACTTCCACCATCTACAACATCCCGTACATGCTCACATTCCCCGCAGGAACAGACGCCGGCCGATTGGCCGATGCCGTGAAGCAAGTGGTGGAGAACCATCCTGAGCTGCGTGTTCATTTCCTTACGGAAGGTGAGGAAATCATGCAGACCACAGAAGGTTGCGTGCATGTGGAGATTCCCATCAGCGAGATGAGTATGGAGCAACTGTCAACCTATAAAAATGAGTTTGTGCAGCCCTTCAACTTGCAGAAGTCGCCCCTCTATCGCTTCGAAATAGTGAGAACGGGAGACGGTGTGTCACTGCTGATGGATGTGCACCACCTCATCTTCGACGGTGGTTCTGCCGACTTGTTTATCCGTCAGGTATGCCAGGTGCTCGATGGTTCCGCTGTAGAGAAAGAAGACTACACCTACCTCGATTTCGTGGCCGATCAGCAGAAAGCCGAGGATAGCGATACTTTCAAGGCAGCACAACAGTTCTTTGCCGAGAAGTTGCAGACCTGCGAAGGAGCCAGCGAGATTCCTGCCGATCTGCCCAAGACCGAACAGCAAGGATTTATCGGCGAAGCTGTCTGCCCAGCCGATTTCGAGAAGGCCGGCGCATTCTGCCGCCAGCAGGAAATTACTCCTGCACACCTTTTCCTCGCTGCCACGGCCTACGTCGTATCGCGCTACACCAACAACCGCGAGGTTTATCTTAGTACGGTGAGCAGCGGACGCTCCAACCTGAAGATTGCCGACACGGTGGGTATGTTTGTCAATACCCTCGCACTCGGATTGCAAATCGACGATGTCACCGTCAGCCAGTTCCTCCACCAGGCCAGCGAGACTTTCGACCAGACGCTGCGCCATGAGGACTATCCTTTCGCACGCATTGCATCCGACTATGGATTCCGTCCAGCCATTGCCTACGCCTACCAGGTGGGTGTGCTATCGGAATACAAGGTAGGCGGTCAGACCGTTGGTCAGGAACTGTTGGAACTGAATGTGCCGAAATTCAAGATTAACATCAAGATTGAGTCGCGCGGAGTGGTGGTACAATATGATGATGCTGTCTATTCGCCAGCGTTGGGAGAGGCCTTGGCCGAGAGTATCGCTGCCGTAGCAGAGAATATGATGGCCCAACCCGATGGAAAGGTGCGCCATCTGTCTATCGTCAGCAAGAAGCAGGAAGAGCAACTGAGCATGCTGAGAACGACTGACACGGGCACGGCCCCATTCAAATTGTTCCACGACTGTATCAGTTATTTCGCCCAAAAGAATCCCGAGCAAGAGGCATTGGTGGCCTGCGATGCTACCTATACCTATCAGGAGATGGACCAGTTGACCAACCGCATTGCCAGCGGTCTGCGCCAGCGGGGCGTCAACACTGGCGACCGCGTAGCCCTGTTGCTGCCGCGAACCAGCCGGCTCATTCTCTCGCTCTTCGGTGTTCTGAAATCCGGAGCTGCCTATATTCCCTGCGACCCCGACTATCCCGCCGACCGTGTAAAACTCATTCTCGAGGATAGCGAGGCGCGCTACATCATCACAACAGCCGACCGTCTCGCCACAGTCCCCGCCGGCAAAGCCATCGACGTGGAAGAACTTGTCCAGTCTGCCGCTGCACCACAGCAGCCCACAGACCTGACCCCCGACGACCTTGCATACCTCATCTATACGAGTGGTTCAACGGGACGGCCCAAGGGCGTAATGCTGCGCCACGAAGGCATCTGCAACTATCTCTATGGTCATCCGGCCAATGTCTTTGCACATGCCGTGCTGACCGATGCCACCCGCATCCTCAGTGTCACCACCATCTCGTTCGATGCAGCCTTGCAAGACATTGGCATGGCTTATTTCAACGGCAAGACACTCATCCTCGCCACCGAGGATCAGGCCAACAACCCTCTCGACCTGTCGCAGCTCATCAGCGATCAGCACATCGACATGGTCAGCGGCACACCCTCACGCTGGCAGACCTGGCTCACCAGTTCCGCATTTTGCGATACCATCGCAAATCTCAAGATTTGCAGGGCCGGAGGAGAGAAGTTCAGCGAAGCCCTCTTGGCCAAGATGCGCAGCGTGACGAAGGCCCGTATCTTCAATTGCTACGGTCCGACGGAGATTACCGTTGCTTCGAACAATGCAGAGCTTACCCATGCCACCATCGTCACCGTGGGCAAGCCTCAGCTCAACGTCAGGGAGTTCATCGTCGATGCCGACGGCAACGAACTGCCTGTGGGGGTTGTCGGCGAGCTATACATCGGCGGACGTGGCGTGGCCCGTGGCTACAACAATCTCGACGAGATGACCCGCGAACGCTTCGTGGAGTATCATGGGGAGCGCATCTATAAGAGCGGCGACTACGCCAAGTGGCTGCCCGACGGTAATGTGCTCATCCTTGGGCGTACCGATCACCAGATCAAGCTGCGTGGCTTGCGCATCGAACTCGGCGAAATCGAGAACGTGATGCTGAAGGTGGAAGGCATGAAGAAGGTGGTGATTCTCATCCGCAAACTGAATGAGAAAGAGCACCTCTGCGCCTACTATACCGCTGACCGCGAAATTGTTCCTGCCGACCTGAAGGCCGAAATCAGCAAGAGCCTGACACAGTACATGGTGCCTACAGCCTATCTCCAGCTGAAGGAGATGCCCATGACTCCCAATGGCAAGACCGATGTAAAGGCACTGCCCGAGCCCGTGCTGGCTGTCAGCTCTGCTTACGAGGCACCAGCTAACGACGTGGAACGCGACTTCTGCGACATCTTTGCCGGCATTCTGCAAATGGACAAGGTGGGAGCCACCGACAACTTCTTCGAATTGGGAGGTACCTCGCTCGTCGTGATGCAGGTGATTATCGAAGCCGACAAGAGAGGACACCATATTGCCTACGGTGACGTCTTCGCCCAGCCCACCCCAAGAGAACTGGCCGAGCTGATCACTGGCGAGAAGGTCGAGACAGGAACCGACGAGGTGAGCGCATTCGACTATACCGCCATCGACAACCTCCTGCAGCATAATGTACTCGACAGTTTCCGCCATGGCGAACGCCAACCGCTAGGAAATGTGCTGCTGACAGGTGCAACAGGCTATCTCGGCATCCACATTCTGCACGAGCTCATCGACAGCGATGCTGAAAACATCTACTGTCTGGTGCGCGGTAAGACACAAGAAACAGCCGAAAGACGTCTGCGGACACTGCTCTTCTATTATTTCTCCAACAACTTCAAAGAAATCTTCGGAAAGCGCCTGCATGTAGTGTTGGGCGACGTGACGCAAGATCTCTCGCAGCTCGTCATACCCGGAGCAACCGACGGCGACTGCCGGATTAACACCGTCTTCAACTGCGCAGCCATTGTGAAGCACTTCTCTGAAGGCACAGAGATTGAGGACGTGAACATTGGCGGTGCCCAGCGTTGTGCGGATTTCTGCATCCAGACGGGCGCCAAGCTGGTGCATGTTTCCACCGCCAGCACCCGAGGAATGTGGGCCGGCCAGTTCAAAGACGACATCTTCACCGAACAGCGTCTTTACATGGGCCAGTATCTGGGCAATAAGTATATCTACTCGAAGTTCATGGCCGAACGGCTGATTCTCGATGCGGTTGCCCAGCACGGACTGAGTGCCAAGATCATGCGTGTGGGTAACTTGGCAGCACGCTCTACCGACGGTGAGTTCCAGGCCAACTTCTCGACCAACTCTTTCATGGGTCGTATCAAGGTCTACAACATGCTGGGCTGCTGTCCTTACGCCATGCGCAACAAGCGGGTAGAGTTCTCGCCCATCAACGAGGTGAGCCGGGCTATCGTCTTGCTGGCTACCACACCTAAGGAGTGTACGGTGTTCCATCCATACAACATCCACGGACAGTTCCTTGGCGACGTGCTCATGGGACTGACGGCTGTAGGCGACGGCATTCGTTTCGTAGAACAGGAAGACTTTGCCGATGCCATGGAGCAAGCCAAGAACGACCCGCAGAAGGCCCGTCAGATGGCCTCGCTGCTGGCTTATCAGGACATGGCCCACGGGCAGAAGACCGCCGATGTGGGGCGCGACAACGACTACACCACACAGGTGCTCTACCGCTTAGGTTTCAGCTGGAGTCCTACTTCATGGGACTACGTAGAGCGCATGCTGACAGCTTTAGGAGGTTTCGGATTCTTTGAAGAGTAACCTATGAATGACATCAACAAGCAATTCTACAACTACCTCTGGGCATACGTCCTTGTAGCCCTGTCAGGTTGTCTGGGCAACGTGGTTGACGGCATCATCGTGGGAAACCTCATCAGTGCCGACGGTGTGAGTGCCATCAATCTGTCGAAACCCATTAACCAGTTCATCTTCACCCTGCACCTGCTCATCAATGCAGGTGCGGGCATGCTGGTGGGCTATGCCTTAGGACAGAAAGACATTCCTCTTGCCCGCCGTTACTTCTCGTTCTCCCTGACGCTTAGTGTAGGCATTGGACTCCTGCTGGCACTCTTCGGGGGTGTGTTCTTCATCGATGCTACTACCCGTCTGCTATGCAGCAACGAGCTGATACTGCCCTTGGCCCGCGACTACGCACAGGTGCTGCTCTTGGGCAACCCCGCGTTCATCCTCATGTGGGGTCTCTCCACAATGGTGGGTGTAGACGGACAGCCTAAGCTGGTGTCCGTGGCGGTGATCATCGACAATGTGGTGAATCTCTGCCTCGACATCGTGTTCATCCAGTGGTTCGACTGGGGCATCACCGGTTCGTCGGCTGCCACCGTGGTGGGTCATCTGGTGGGCATCGCCATCTTGCTGACCCACTGGCGCAAGCCAGAGCATCGCCGGCTGCAATGGTCCCTTGCCAATTTCCAATCGTCCATTCTAAAAAAGATTATCTCCCAAGGGGCTCCTCTCGCCGTTGCCTCCATCAGCCTTACGCTGCTGCTGCTCTCGGCCAACAGGATTGTGCTCTCCACGCTGGGACAGGCCGGTATCTTCGCCTTTGCCGTATGTATGAACCTGTTGCAGGTGTATAATCTTTTCCTCTCAGGCACCTGTCAGACGCTCCAGTCGCTGGGAGCCATCCAGGTGGGTCGTCGCGATGCCGAGGGTCTGCGAATCGTCATGCGCAAGTCGTTTCGCTTTATCACTGTGGCCATGGCCGTTACCTGTCTGTTTGTATGGTTCGACCCCGAGGCCATTGCAGCCCTGTTTGGTGCCGACCATCCAGACTACATTGCCGAGACCGACGATGCCCTGCGCATCTTCGCCCTCAGCTTCATTCCCTTCTGCTACATCTATGTGCTGATGATTGTCTATAAGCTCTACGGCCACCACCACATGGCCCTGTTCATTTCGTTTGCCCTCTCGCTGACGGTCATCCCCGTCATGTGGGTTATCTCCAAACAGGTTCCGGGACTGTTGTGGTATAGCTATCTCATAGCCTATCTCCTGGAGGTCATCATCATCTTTGCCCTCCACCGGCTGCTTCACCTCCGCTTCACCATCAGCTGAACAAAAAATCCCGCCCATCTGACTACGGTCAAGTGGGCGGGATTTCATTTGTGACTACCTTTTGTCCGAAAGGTAGGTTCATGCTTTGTATCATTCCTTTATTTCTGCCTCACCCGGCAAAGGCCAGTTGGGCGAAGGAGTACGCGCAGCCTGCATCAGACGGTCGAACTCGGCCACCATCTCCGGATATTGGTCGGCCAGATTGTGGCTCTCGGTGACGTCGTCCTTCAAGTTGTAGAGCTCTAGTGGTGCTCCGCGCTTGATGGTGACACACTTCCAGTCGCCACGACGGGCGGCACGCTGCACGCCGGGGAACTCCCAGTAGAGCATGCGGTGGTCGGTGTCGACCTGCTGACCATAGAACAGGGGCAGGATGTTGATGCCATCGCATCGTTGTGGCAGGTTCGGCGTAGCACCAGTCAGCGCAGCGAAGGTGGGCATGATGTCGGGGAAATAGACGATGTTCGACAATGTCTGCACGGGCACCTTTCCCGGCTGGTTGACGATGAGCGGCACGCGGATGCCTCCCTCGTAGAGCTGTCCCTTGCGCCCACGGAGACCCGCATTGCAGTTGAAGAGCTTGAGGGGTGCCTGCACAGCAGCGCCATTGTCAGAGGCGAAGATGATGAGGGTATTGTCGCGCAGATGCAGACGGTCCAGCTCTGCCAGCAACCGGCCAATGGCGGCATCCATGTGGGTGATGAGCGCCGCATAGCGCTTGGTGTTCATGTCCCACGTCTCGTCGTCGTACCACACCGTCTCGTCGATGATGTAGGGTTCGTGGGGCGCATCGAAGGCAAGATAGAGGAAGAACGGATTCTTGCGGTTGCGCTTGATGAAGCGGATGGCATCGTCGGTAGAGATGTCGGTATTGTGGCGCACGTGCTGGTCGTGGGCATTCTCCTTGATGTGGATGAGCCGGTCGTTGTCGAAACGATAGTAGGGATAATAATAAGGCGAGTTGCTATGCACCGTAGAGATGGTCCACCCATAGAACTCGTCGAAGCCCCGGTGGTTGGGCGCCGAGCCGGGATCGTAGCCGTCGAGATGCCACTTGTTGACCAGGCAGGTACGATAGCCAGCCGTGCCGAGCACGGTGGCGATGGTGGTATCTTCAGGCAACAGGTTGACGCGTCGCACATAAGTAGTGTCGCCCCGCGGATTGATTTTCACGCCCCGTATGCCACCAGCCTTACACTGGTTGTCGCGGATGCGGGTGTTACCTGTATTCTTACCCGTCATGAGCGAGCATCGCGAGGGCGAGCTGATGCCGCTGCCGGCATAACATTGTGTGAAGCGTGTGCCCGTTTCGGCCAGCCGGTCGATGTTGGGTGTCTTGACATGTTCGCTGCCGTAGCACGACAGGTCGCCATAGCCCATGTCATCGGCCAGAATAAAGATGATGTTGGGGCGCTCGGGCGTTGCTTTCTGCTTGTGGCTGCCAGCCTCTACAGCCTGTGGCACCACCACACCAGCTGCCAGCAGACTGCCGTATCGGATGATTTTCTTCATAGGGTTTGTAGTTTGCTTAGGCTGCAAAGATACGACAATTTTTGATAATCAGGCTGTCTTTCGAACCACTTTTTACAAAAAAGAAAGAGTTTCCTGCTTGGGGAAACTCTATTCTGATGATCAATCCTTTGAGCCACGCACCTTTCAGCGCACACCCTCGACGGTGTAGCCAGCCTGTCGGAGCAGGTTGAGCACGCCCTTCTCGCCAGGCAGATGACCGGCACCTACCGCAAAGAACGTGGGGTGGGCAGCCATGATGGCGGGCATCTTGGTGAGCCAGTCGGCATTGCGGTTGCCGATGAGGGCAGCATCTTCCTCGGGGGTGTTGTCGCAGGCATTGCCTATCTTCCGGTCCATGGCCTCTTTCAGTCCTTCGAGATTCTGCGAGTAGAAGGCACGGATGACGTCATCGGCCAGCTTGTCCATAAACTCCTGATTGTCGACAAGGCACATCAGCATCTGTTTCTGCCGCTCGAGCGACATGCTCTGGTAGAGCACCTTGATTTGAAGGTCGAGGGTCTCCAGTCCGCCAATGCCTTTCCCTTGCTCCTGGGCAACCTTCTGGAAATAACCGTCGAAGAGGTTTTGCGGGTCAAACCCGGCATGTTTCTTCATGTAGGTGAGCAGCGAGAACTGGGTGGAGAGTGCCTGCGGTGTGAGCCGTCCCATCTGTTGCGCCACCATCGGGTTGGTCATGTCCATGCCCAAAAGGCTGTTCATGTAGGCATTGAGCCGGCTCATCTCGTCGGCAGAGAGCAGTTTGTCGAGTGTTTTCCCTTCGGGCAGCATCATGGCTTGCTGCATTTTCATGATGTTTTCGGGGTTGGCCATGCTGCTCATGTCTAGCTCGCCATACACCTGCTGGCAGTCGGCCAGTGCCTGCCGGATGCCGGGAATGCTGTCTACGAACGCCACTTCTGCCAGATGGTAGGTGCCCACAATGTAGGAAGGAGCCTTCAGATCCTTGCCGCTGATTTTGTACAACAGTTGTGCCTGTGCGCTCAGTGCTGCGACGAAGAGCGCCAGCGTGATGAAAATCTTTTTCATTGCTTATTCTTTATTTGTCAGTTCTTCAATATCGTTGATAATCTCGTCGTTGGTGCGCTGCATCTTGAAGAATAACTTCAGTCCGACAATCGTGCCGATGACAGCTCCGAAGGCGACGCCCCACATATAGCCAATACCCATTCCATGCTCTACTGAGTCGGGAGCGGCAGCTTGCATTTTCAGGTAGAGCTCGACAAACAGCCATGCCAACCACCCCACGACCACAATCATGCCAATGATGGTCTGGCGCAGGCGCAGACGCTTCATGCGGGTGAGCCGCTCGGCAGTTTCCAGTAGATTGCCCTGCATGAACACATCGTCGCGCAGATAGTTCACATACCAGTCGGCCACCACCGAGCAGGTCATCATCAGCAGAGTGAAACCATACCACCACCACGAGATGCCCATCTGCATCACCATGGGCAGCATGGCGAATGCCACAAAGGGAATGGCAAAGATGATGATGACGAGATACTTGTTGATCCACGACATCTTGTTCTTCATCGAGCGGCGCAACAGTCGTTCGTTGACGATGTCCTGCTTTTCGAGTTTCTGCTTGAGGATGCCCAGCTGGGCACGCATTTGTTCCAGTTCGAAGTTGTTGTTCGTATCCATAGCTGTAGTTGTTTTTTTAATCGTTCGACATGTTTTTTAGTTGTTCTTTGATGCGAAACAATCTCACAGAGACATTTTTCGTCGAGATGCCCACCACTTGTCCAATCTCCTCGTAGCTCATGTTTTCGAGCCAGAGCAGGATGATGGCGCGGTCGAAGGCGCCCAGCTTGTTGATTCGTTTGCGAAGCATCTCCACCTGACGGCTGTCCTCATCACGGTCTTCAAAGAGGTTGATGTTCATCGAGAGAGGAACGCTTCGTGCCTTTTTCTTCTTGCGCTCTTGCGAGATGCAGGTGTTCAGGCTGATGCGATAGATCCATGTGCGCACATCGCTACGTCCCTCAAACGTTGAGAATCCTTTCCAAAGGTTGATGAGAACTTCCTGAAACAGGTCGTTCACCTCGTCTTGGTCTTTCGAGAACATGTAGCACACGGTGTAAATGGTGCTCTTGTGCTCTCTGACCATCTGTGCGAAATCGGTTTCTTGTGGGTTCATTTTATCTCTGTTTTATTGATTGATTTCGAACGTTAGACGCACGACTTGGAAAAAAACTACAGGGAAAACAAAAAAAATGAGGTATTTGAAGTTTCGGAGGTTATACATCCTTATATTCGAAGGTGCGAAGGTGCGAGGGTACGAAGGTGCGAGATTAGTCTCGTTCGCTGCGATCTTTTGGAGCTGCTGATGACGAAGACAAGTGTATTCTCGTACCCTCGTTCCTTCGTACCCTCGTTCCTTCGTACCTCCGTACCTTCGTACCTCCGGAAAAATTACCAGATGTGCGCTCTCTTCTTCTTCGGGATGAAGAGCTTGTCGCCCTTCTTCACCTTAAAGGCGTCATACCATGCGTCGATGTGTGGCAGGGCGGCGTTCACACGGGCCTCGTTGGGCGAGTGGGTGTCCACCGTGATGAGGTATTCCACATACTCGGGGCGCATGTTGCTGGCCCACACACGGGCCCAGCTGAGGAAGAACCGCTGCTCGGGCGTGAATCCGTCGATGTTGCCCAGGGGCTTCTTCTTCATGCTGTTCTGCAGGGCACGGAAGGCAATATTGATACCGCCGTTGTCGCCAATGTTCTCGCCGAGGGTCTGCTTGCCGTTGATTTTCTTGCCGGGAACGGCCTCCACCGTGCTGAAATAGTTCTCCAGCACCTTGGTGCGCTCGTTGTAGTTCTTCTTGTCCATGTCGGTCCACCAGTTGTGCTGGTTGCCGGTCTTGTCGAACTGCGAGCCCTGGTCGTCGAATCCGTGGCTCATCTCGTGGCCGATCACACCGCCAATGGCACCATAGTTCACGGCGTCGTCGGCATTGGGGTCGAAGAATGGCGGCTGCAGGATGGCAGCGGGGAAGCAAATCTCGTTGGTGGTGGGGTTGTAGTAGGCGTTGATGGTCTGCGGTGTCATCATCCACTCGTCCTTGTCAACGGGTTTGTTCACCTTTTTCTGCAGCTGGTCGAGGGTGAGGAACTCAGAAATACGGCCCAGATTCTCGTAGAGCGACAGGTTCTCGTCGACCTGCAGTCCGCTGTAGTCTTTCCACTTGTCGGGATAACCAATCTTCACGATGAAGTTGCTCAGTTTGTCAATAGCCTGCTCTTTGGTGGCGGGAGTCATCCAGGTGGCCTCCTGAATGCGCTGTTTCAGGGCTTCCTGCAGGTTGCCCACGAGCTCAAGCATGCGTTTCTTGCTGCTCTCGGGGAAGTATTTCTCCACGTAGAGCTTGCCGATGGCCTCGCCCATCACGCTGCTCACCAGTCCTACGGCACGCTTCCAGCGCGGACGGTCTTGCTGTATGCCGTTCATCACGCTGCTCAGCTTGAAGGCCTCGGCACGGAACTCATCGCTCAACTGGCTGCTGGCTCCGGCAATGACCTTGATCTCGGCATAGGTCTTCAGGTCGTCGAGGGGTGTCTCGGCCAGAATCTTCTCCACCTCATGAATAGGCTCGGGCTGGCCCACATCCACCATGTCGAAAGCGGGGAATCCGCTCAGCAGGAACACGTTACCCCAGTCGATGCCCGGGAAATCGGTCACCAGCTGGTTGTAGCTCATCTTATGATAGTTGGCATCGATGTCGCGCAACTGCACCTGACTGTAGCTGGCTTTGGCCAGACGGGTCTCGATGGCCATCACCGCCTGCACCTTCTTCTCGGCTGTGGCATCGTCGTTGCCCACCAGCTTGAACAGGTTTTTCATGTAGTTCTTGTAGGCATCGCGAATGCGGACGGTCTGCGGGTCGTCATTCAGATAGTAGTCGCGGGTGCCCAGTCCGATGCCTCCCTGCCCTATCGACACGAGGTTCATCGAGGCATTGCGCATGTCGGCGCCCACGCCAATGCCAAACATCATGGTACCCTCGCCCATGCGGTCGAGCTGGGCAGTGACCAGCTGATAGTCGCGGCGGTCTTTGATGGCGGCAATCTTGTCGAGAGTAGGCTTGATGGGTGTCCATCCCTCCCGGTTCAGGCGCACGCTGTCCATCATCAGTTTGTAGAGCGATCCTATCTTCTGCCCCAGAGTTCCCTTTGTGGTCTCCTTCTGAGCAGCCTCGAGTATCAGTTCCTGAATCTGCTTCTGCGAGGCCTCGCTGAGGTCGTTAAACGAGCCGTTGCTCACATGCTCGGCGTCGAGGGGATGGCTTTTCAGCCAGCCGCCTGCTGCATAACGATAGAAATCATTACCGGGTTTTACCGTCGGATCGAGGTTGTTGCGGTCGATTCCGGCGAGTCCCTGTGCCATGGCTGTTCCAGCCAGGAACGATAGGGAAAGTAAGAATGTTTTTGTTTTCATTTGGTTATTTATTTTGGTTATTTGTTTAGAACGTTCAGCAGTGTATTTAGAAGCAAGAAAGTAAGAAGCAATAAGCAAGAGAAGTGATAAGTGAAAAGTGACAAGTGAAGAGTGACAAGTATGATTACTCTCAAGGCAGTGGCTCCAGCTCGAAAGGTAATCTCTCACCTCTCCATAAAGCAAATCTCTTGCTTCTTGCTTCTTGCCTCTTGCTTCTAAAGAAGTCATATCTCTCACCTCTCTCCTCTCACCTCTCTCCTCCCACCTAAATCATCTTCTTCATCCAGTTGCCGCGTATCAGGCGCCAGAGGAACATCAGGCCGCGGAACGTCAGTTCGATGGCCATGGCTGTCCATACACCTTTCAGTCCGTAGTCCTTGGCAAGCATGGCTGCCAGGGTGAGGCGCACCAGCCACATGCTGCACAGGTTCATGATGGCAGGCTTGAGGGTGTCGCCAGCCCCCACAAACACGCTATAGCACACGATGGAGGCGGCAAACATAGGCTCGGCGAAGGCTTCGATGCGCAGGGCGGCAGCTCCCAGGTCGATGATAGACTGCTCGGGTGTCATGAGCGCCATGAGCTGCGGGGCGGTCACAAACATGATGATGCCCATCACGGCCATGACCAGCATGCCCATCGTCACGGTCATCCGCGCAAACGAACGGCACAGCTCGCGACGCGCTGCTCCCATGCTTTGTCCTATCAGGGTGGTGGCAGCCTCGCCGATGCCATAGCCGGGCATGTAGCAGAGGCTCTCGGCGGTGATGGCAAACGTGTTGGCTGCAATAGATATATTACCCAGTGGCGCCACGATCATGGTGCTCACGATCTGTGCACCACTCATGAGGATGCTCTGGCAAGCCATGGGCAGACTAATCTTCAATGCATTGGTCAGATAACTCCAGTTCCACGTATTCCTTTCCCCCGTATCCCTTCCTTCCAAAGAAAGCATATCTCTCACCTCTCTCCTCT
>DEJV01000043.1 GCA_002353525.1 Prevotella sp. UBA2739 | reverse complement strand
AAAGTGCTGCGGAATTTAGGAATCCAAAAAATGCCATAATTGTTTTATTTATTGTTTTTCTTGTTTCGAATATTTTTATTCTGCTATTCAGGGTCGGTTATTTTATCGTCCATACAACTTGTATTTGCGAGTGGGTCATTTACTGGCGGCGGAGCAGAAACATTGGATGATGGGAATGGTGGTGGCACCATTCCACCAGGCCTTGTCTGGAAACTAGTATTTAACTGACCTATATCCCCTGCCATACCAAGTCCCATCTGCTGTGCTGCCCGTAAAGGATTGAAACCTTGCATCTGTGCCAAATTCACGTTTTGAGCATTAAACTTAGGCACTGGTGGAGGCGTCGGCACTCGTGGAGCGGTGCTCACTGGTTTTTCCGGAGTCTTGACAGGTCCGAGTTCTTTGAGTGTTTTCTCCACATAGAACTTGAACCATTCTTCAGGATGCGGCTCGTCTTCGAGTAGCTCCATGGCAGCATACCAAAGCCCGCTGAGCTGCTCACTCATGCCTACCTGGCTGGATTGCTCCAGATAGAACCGTGCCTGTTTGCGGTCATAGTCCTGTTTGCCGTTCTTTCGATACTCTGCTATGTTGTCGATAGCCATCAGTAATGCAGTGTCGCCTTGCGGGCAGCCAAACCCTCCGAGGCGTGGCAGGAGAACGACCCCATTGTCTACATTACCTAATTTCACGTAAGCGACATGAGCCCAAAACAGCTGCCAATAATTATCGGTCTTTGAGTTGATAAAAGCCACCGTACACTTCTCTGGATAGAACGACGCTAACAGCAAGTGATAATAGAACTGTACATTGCTATCATCTGATGTGAAGGCAACCTGTTCCAGCATGCGGAACCTACGTGTCAGGATCTCCGACTGATTTGACTGGATGGCCTGATACACCTCCTGCAGAATCTGGTTGGCTAAATATTCACTTGCTTGACTGCCTTGCAGAATGGTAGCACTCTTACGTACTTGCTCGATGATCTGATTGGCCCGCATTGTATTAATGCGCCATTTGATGGCCAACTGGTTGAGTTCTGCCAATTCACGCGGGTCAAGGATTCCATCAGCAAAACGCTCTTGCACAGCTTGCAAGAACTGGTTCTCGTTATCTTGTTGTATCTGTGCCTGCGTCTTCTGGGCCTCATAGACGGTATTGGTGTTAACCGTATAGCTGTTGTCTATGGTACTGCTATTATCAATATTGGTATTGCTTGTATGATGTGTATTGTGAACTTCATGCGAATCACTTACATGAAGACCGCCACTAATAGCATTAGCATCACCAAGGTTCAAGCTGACGCCACCCAATCCGGATGGCTTCTCTATCAACTTTGTTCCGCACTCAGAACAATACGTTCCCTCGCACTCTTGATTGCATTTAGGACAATACATCATATTTTAAAATCATTACTGTTTTTTATATCTATAGATTGTTAACAGAACTCTACAATTTAGAGTCCACGAATAGCCATTATTTCAGACATCACTATAATTGTTTCTGCACCAAAAGAATGGTATGTGTCTTTTTTGCCATTATTATTTTGGTTTTTGTTAATTAGATTTTTCTTTTATTCTATCTTCATCAAAGAAAGGTTAGCCATTGGCCACTACACGCCAGACAGCGTAGAGTGTGAGCCTCCTGACATTCCCGGTCAGAAGGTTCTGGACGACCTGTAAGTTCAAGAATGAAAATCGGCTCACACCTATACAATATAGTGCATTGCCGTAAAAGGGTACGGTAACACAGATATACATTACAGGAACATGGCTTTCATTTCGACCCAACTTACGGTAAATTGTCCAGATTTACTGACGGGCAGAAGATGGAGCATCCCTTGACATGCCGCGGATTTCTCCCCGCATGGCATTACGAGTGCAAATATACAATTTTTTTTCGAATCGACACAAAAGTAAGTAAAAAAGTTTTGGTCCAAATTAGTCCTTTTCAACTATAACGATAACGTTAACGATAACGATAACTGCCTGGCGGAAGGAATAACGGGAACGTTAACGATAACTGCCTAACGGACCGTAGTAAACTGAGGATTGAGAACGTTGTCAATCTCTGTGTAAATCTGGGGCGGAGAATTGAGCATAAAAATGGGAACGCCTCTCGCTACTCAACTTACTGTAAATTGTCCAGATTTACTAACAAGTGGCGAAAATGGCATTCCCTTATTCTGCAGATGTCTCGACACCTCAGTAATGCTGGGTGGAGACTTTCTACAAAACTGCTCGGCGCCATAGGTATGACAATGATACCATTGCGACTGCAAATATAAGAATAAATTGGGAAAGGACTTTGGTCCAAATTAGTCCTTTTTATTAGACAGAGAGTTTTTTCGACAAAGAGACATAGAGACATTTTTTAATTGAGGATTGAGAACGTTCGGTAATTGACAATTGATAATTAATTTCCTTTCTTTGTAAAGACAACACTAATAACATTTCATAGCGACGTCGTCGCTACTTTTTTATAGAAAACAAATTATCCTAATGTGAATAATTTTAATCCACAAATTTTAATAATAATTCTGACGCTGAGAGCGTCGATAATCGACCCTGAATGGGTCGCCAATATGGGTGGAGAGGGACCCCGTCAGGGTGCAGAGAGGATGTCGCGTCTGTCCGTGGGTGCTCGCTCCGCTCCCACCCACGGTTACTGAGCGCCGACACCTTCAGTGTCGTAACCTGAAGCATTATAAAAAAAGTTGTTTGAGTTGTTGATGTTGTCGTCCATCAATCATTCTTGAAAATGATTACTATCCTCACTGCACATTGAACTCTAAGGCAGTGGCCTTGGGGTCAGGGGCATAACCGCCAAAGTTGAAACGGGGAATGGAGTCGATGAGGGTGGTGACGGGTGTGAGAAGATGACCGTAGGTGGCCTGGAAGCTGGGACGCGACGGATACTCCACCATATTCTTGGCATACAGGCTCCAGCCATAGGCTTTTCGGTAGGTTTCTATCGAGCCATAAGGGACATAGATAGTAGGCATAAGTGCATCTAAACGGAAGATAGCAAACCAACCTCCTTGATAATTGTATCGGGGAGGGATGGGGGATTCCATAAACACGCCATGGGTGATGGGCACGGCATTCAATCCCCATGAGCCCAGCAGTTTCACACTTGCAGGGAAGGCCAACATCTTGAAATGGGTACCAGTAAAAGCCATAGGACTTGTTGACTCAACACCATCAGGGACTTTGCAATCTGAAGCCGCACTGATCAGTTGATTATCTCTGGTACGGATGAGAGCGTTGCAATCACCGCGACTATCGTAATAGGGATTAGTAGGACTTACCCTGAGGCTTTTCAGCGAAAAACAATCGGAGATGGCATCATACGACCAACTATTGACACTAGCAGGGATAAAAAGAGAGTCTAACTGATGGCAACCCAAAAAGGCCTGGTGGTTGACCGATTCCAAACAATCGGGAAAATTAAGCCGGCGCAACAACTGACAACCGGTAAAGGCATACTGATCGATCACACGAATGGTCTGAGGCAACCGGATGCTCTCAAGTCGAGTACACCCCATAAAGGCATACATACTGATGATCTTTATACCCGTGAAATACTTCAGTTCGTTGAACGACCGGATGTTGGCATTTCCTGTAAAGATTTTCCCTAAATCCTCAACAGCCATAGCCTCGTCGATGGACAGTTCACCGTCTTTGTCATGATCCCAATTGATGACACAGACCTTCTTTACTTGTGGATCCTGGAAGGGAATCACATCACGGATAATATCCTTCCACTCATCCCACTTATATTCCCACTTGGTCTGATATGCCTCCGTCCGAAATTTCGGGACGAAGAGAGCTGTGAGGTTTGGACAGTTCTGAAACAAATGGGAACCCTCATTGGTTGACTGTGGACTAAAAGCCAGATCAATCACAGTCTCCAGGTTCTGGCAATCCTCTAAGACATGATCGCCAAAGGTAATTGCTCTCTGAGGGATAACGATAGAGTAAAGACCCGTACCCCGGAAGGCATTCTGGCGGATGCTCAAAATCGTGTTGGGCAGTTTGACAGACCGCAGGTTAGCACAACCGTTGAAGGCATCGCGGGCAATCTCGGTCAGTCCGGTGAAATATTCCAACTCGTCGAAATGGGTAATCAAGATGTCATTGGTGAACACATTGCCTAGGCTCTTCACGGCAGCAGCCTCAGCATAGCTCAGCTCGCCATCGCCATCGGTGTCCCAGTTGTCCACACATTTCTGTTTCACCTGAGAATCCTCAAACTTGATTTGCTCTCCTTTCAGCTCTTTTATTTCCTGATTCAGCGCATGGGCATTGCGGTTCAGGCGTTCGGTATTGTCTTGGGTATCCTTCAGCTGTGTCCACAAGAAAGCTACTACGAACAGCAATCCTAATGCCACAGCAAGGATGCCCCACCAGTTTTTCTGCCGCTTACGGATATCGGCCAGCACCAGCTCCATGTTCTGATAACGGCGCTCTACGGGCAACAGGCATTTGCGGATGATGCCTTGATAAGCACGGCCCAACTGCAGTTCCTCGAGAATGAGACCGAAACTGTAGATGTCGTTACGGCAGTCGGACACCGACGAACGCATCTGCTCGGGAGCCATGTATTGCACCGTACCCGCGGGTTGCTTCAAGATGGCATGCGCATCGGTGTCGGAGAGTCCGAAGTCGATGATCTTAGCATTGTGACCATTGTGCGTCACCATGATGTTCGACGGTTTCAGGTCGCGATGGGCTATCTGCTGCGAATGGATGTAGGAGAGAGCCTCGGCTATCTCGAGGGCTATCTTGACACGCTCTTGCTTATTGGAAGAATTGGGGGAGGTAATAAATTCTTTTAGCGTCACACCATCAATCCATTCGGCAATGAGACAGGTGACCTGTACACGGTCGGGCATCATCACCTCTTCCATGCCTACCACCTGCAACACCGACGGATGGACCAGCGACATGAGAATCTCAAACTCCTTGCGCAGCATCTGCTGGTAGACGGTCTGTGCGCGATATTCGGGTTTGAGGAACTTCAGGAGGAACCAACGGCCATACCGCTTGGCTTTCATCAGACCGCAATAGCCTCGTGAAGGCAACTCCTGCAGTTCGGTGAACTCGTGGTTGATGCCCTCGTACTGACTGACCATAAAGGCCGATGCGGAAGTGTCGTTGGTGGTTGTCATATCGTTATTTTATCGGATGACTTCATAAGAGATGCCGCCTTTCTTGCCGCACACATAGCCTACTGGAGGACGGCCCTCCTGGCAGAGACGGTCGAGATAGAGGGGCTCACCCTCAATGATGGTGGCACAAAAGAAGGTGTCGCCAGGTTGCAGGCGGGTCATCTCGGAACTGAGCACTCGGAACTGAGCGCTGCCAAGATACTCTATCACGCAGACCCGCAGCGGGTTCCACCGCAGGATGACACGGTCGCCCACTGCCAGTTCCTCGGTGACATGCAGGCATCGACCCAGAATGCTGTCGCTGGGCAGTTCGCCGTCGGACTGACGATTGCAGAACGACTCGTAGTCGGCATAGCCCGCAAAGCGCGCCAATACCGATAGGCTGGAGTCGCGTGGGGTAGACTCTTCAGACAGATAGCCCCAGATGCGCTTGAGCGTGGTAGATGATATGAGCACGTTCAGCTTCTGGTAGATCTGGTCGCGAAGGAAGTCGAAATCCTTGGGCGTCCGCATTTTCTGGTCGAGCACTTTCTCGACAGTCTCACACAAACGGCGGCGTTGTAAATCCAATTTTTCTGTCATAGCATTAGAAGATTCATTTCGCACTCAGAACGGGTAACCGATGGCAAAGTGCAGAGTCTGGTTGTCCTTGAACTTACGGATGTTGAAGAAGCCGTGCTTGCCCGTGTCGTAAGGCACATGCAGGCCTACACCCCAGTCGAGACGCAGGATGAGGAAGTCGAGGTCGTAGCGCAGACCGATGCCCGTGCCGACAGCCAACTGCTGGAAGAACTTGCCGGGACGGAACTTTTGGGCATCCACAAACGAGTTGATGGACAGATCATTGTAGTCGCGCCCTATCATCCACACATTGCCAGCATCGAGGAAAACGGCTCCATAGACATTGCCAAAGAGGCGGGGACGATACTCGAGGTTGGCCACGAGCTTCACATCACCATTTTGCAAAAGATAAGAATATTGTGTAGAGAGATCCTCACCATTGAAACGGCCCGGTCCCACACTGCGGATAGGGAAGGCACGCAGGCTGTTGGCACCTCCCACATAGAACACCTCGGAGAATGGCGATGCATAGCTGTTGCCATAAGAGTAGATGACGCCGGCATTGGCATGGGCCACCAACTGGTCGTGGGCATTGAGCTGCCATGTCTTGGTGATGTCGGTCTCCAACCGCACAAACTGTGAGTAGGGGTTCTTGAACATCTTTTTGTCTTTCTCGTTCCATTTCTTGCCACCTATCATCATGAACAGCGACGCCATGTTGCCCGATTCGGAAATGGTGGTCTCCCAGCGCAACGGATTCATTGTTCCAGCCGGGCTGGTGTAGACATACGAGTAGCGCATCTGCGGAATGAACACATCGGTCATGGTTGTGAGCAGATAGGGATTCTCTATCAAGATGGAGTCGAATTCTGGCGTACGACTGTTCATGAACTGATATTTCAGGGTCAGCGGACTGAACTCATGGCGGCTATTAGCCGACGACTGCCACCGATAGGTCCATTCGCCCGACACGATGTGCATCTTGTAATAACCAGGACGGCTGACAATGTTGGTAGAGGCTTTGGCCAGCGTGGTGGGCGTGCTAAAGCGATGGCGGAAACGCGGCCGGCCGTTCTTGTCGCGGCGTACACGGCTGCTGCTGTAGAACGGAGCCACGATGCGCGGGAACTCGACAGACACATCGGCACCGTATTCATAAGAGTTCATGTCTTTTCCGCGGTTATGTGTCTGCCACTCATACGAGCCATGCAGATTGACGTCGAACTTCTCGCCGCCCCGGAAGGCATTGCGCTTGGTGAGACCCACCTTCATCTCAGGACCCATGCGCCCCAACGTACGGTTCTTGAAGTTGGTCTCAATATAGAAGTCGTAGGGCTTGTCGAGCACACAGTTAAGCTGCAGGTCGAGCGTGTCGCATGCAGCGGTGGTGTCGCGTGGGGTAAAAGTAAAGTCGGTCAGGCTAAAGAGGCCCATGGCATTCAGATTGTTCATGGTCTCCAGATAGGCATCATTGCTGTACAATTGGCGCGGACGGAGTTTCATGCCTCCCAGGATGACACGTGGGCGCAACTTGGGGCTCTTCCCGTTGAAACGGATGGTAAGGATGCGACGCGTAAGGCTGTCGGTGAGTTGTTCCATAAACGACTTGCGGATGTCCATCGTCACACGGCCAATATACCATTTATGGGTGGCCTGCACCGGAATCTCGTCGGCCAGTTGCAGGCGAAGCTGTGCCTTTCCGGGCACTGCCAGCGTGTCGGCCAGAAAAGAGGCATAGCCCGGCTGATAGTAATAGTAGCCATTGTTGCGGAACAAATTGGCCAGGCGCTTACGCTCACCGTCGAGTCCGGCCACGGTGAAAGGACTGCCCTTGCGTATCAAGGCATCGGCGGCAGTGGCACGTATCAAGCTGTCGGCCTCGGCAGGGAAGCCCACATACGCCACGGTATCGAGGGTGAAGAGATGCCCCAGGTCGACGGTGTAGCCAATCTTTCCTTTCTTCGGGTTTCTCTGTGGCACGGCCTCATAGGTCACCTGATTGTGGAAGTAGCCATGATTGCGCAGCAACGAGTGGGCCACCGACGCGCGCAAGGCCGGATTCACCTGACTCATCAGCACGGGTGCCTTGCCGAAGGCCTTGGTCATCCACTTGCCAAACTTCGACTCTGAATCCTGAAAGGCATTCCACACCCACAGGCCGTAGGGGAACGGCGTGCGGTAGTAGCTGCTGCCGAAGAGGGCACCATTGGGCTTGGTGGCCAACGCTGCCTCCACCTCCTCTTGTGCCAGGATGAAGTTATCGTTCTTCTCGTAGTTCCGATAGTCTATCTTGGTCAGCCCAATAAACAGCTGATCGCCATCGGGCACATGCTCGGTAGTGGAGCACGATGCCAACAGGAGCACCGCTACTACTATATATATAATGTGTCTATTCTTCATGTTTGGTGGTTTTAATGGTGTCGCTACCGGCTGCCGCATCTGCGCCACGGTTGCGCAACGAGTCGGCCCTGGCAGGAATGATAATGGGTTTCTCGCCTTTCAGACTGAAGATGTCCTTGAAGTGCTGAAGGGAACGGCGCCAGATGAATCCCCCGCCATACTCCTGCGTGTAGCCGTCGAGCCAGTCGTAGGCATTGTTCTGGAAGAAGAGGTTGACGTACTTGTTGGCGGTGTCGTCGAGCCGGTATTCGAGTGACACGTTGTCGAAGAACGAGTCGTTGCGGTCGAGATAGTCGGAACCGGTAGACACTTTTCCGCCCACCGAGATCTTCAACCGGTTGTTCCACAGGCGCTTGGCAAACTTAAACGAGTAGTCCATGTGGGTGTTGCCGGTGGCATCGGTCGAATTGTCGAGACCGAACGAGAGGTCGAGGGTGCGCAGGGCATTGCCGGTGATGTTGTTGATCTCGCTGTTGAGGAACGTGCTGAGCGCACTGTTCATGGAGAAGGCATTGGTGTTGCCGTCGGCCAGATACATGCCGGTGGTGAGCAACGAGACGGCCAGCTTGCCACGCTGTTCCTTGCTCATGGCCATGATTTCGTTGTGCAGCGACATGTCCTCGGGAGCATCAAGGGTAAACTCCACTCCCATGTCGTTGAGCGTCTTGGTGATATTCACGCCACACTCGAATTCAACGGAGCGCCCTACTCCACTGTTGCCCGACACCGTTGCCTTGGTGCGTTCGA
Source organism: Prevotella sp. UBA2739 (assembly GCA_002353525.1). GTDB lineage: Bacteria > Bacteroidota > Bacteroidia > Bacteroidales > Bacteroidaceae > Prevotella. The sequence continues at coordinate 4,678 of DEJV01000043.1, read as the reverse complement.
GGGCGGTAATGTGGAGCCTGGGGTTCATCACGTCGCCAGTAAACTCCAGATAGCTGCCGTCCTGAATGGTAAATGTCTTCAGCGGAATGATGGGCAGCGAGTATTTCATCTCACCATTGTTCAGCGTGTACCTGCCATTCAGCGTCAGGTGGTCGGCAGGATTGTAGCGCATGCGCAGGTTGCCGCCTCCCATGAGGTCGATATAGTTGGTGTGGTCGGCATTGAGATAGGCCATCACGTGGGCACCCTTAGAGATGTCGATGGTCAAATCCATCTTGAAACCATTGATTGACGGGTGCACAATGGCTTCCTCAATGCTGTCGTTGAGGTTGGTGAACTTCACCAGCTCGTCCAGCTGATTGTCGGTGGTAAGCGGTGTGTCGCGCAGGATGTAGCCTACATCCGACGTGCCAAGCACATCCAGTCGGCCGCGCATGTTGAGATTGTCAAGCGGACCGTTCATACGGCCATAGAAATTGACGAATGCCTTGCCATAGGCCACCGAGCGATAGGTCTCTTTGGCATCGATGAGCTGGTAGTTGTCGGCACGCATCCGCACATCCATGGTCATGCGGTCCAGATTGGAGAAATCGATGTTGCCATAGAGGTTCAGCGGATTGTTGTTGTGGCCGAATATCTCGAAGTTCTCGAGCAGCAGACGACTGCCCACCACGCGCACGGGGTCGTCGGCAAAGCGCAACTGCATGCCATAGGGCTCGCTGACGAGATAGCCCTGGTCAAGGAACACCTCGCCATTGACTTGCGGACGGCTGAGCGAGCCTTTCACCGAGAGCGTTCCCTCGGCATAGCCCTTCAGACCGAACAGCTGGTCGGGAATGAAACCATTGACGATGGACAGCGGCATGCGCTCCAGCTGCAGCTCGGCATCGAGACTGCCCTCACCCTCGCCATTGTAGGTACCGCGCAACAGGCCTATCTCCTCGCCATCCTGCAAGAGGATACCGTCGACGAAATGCGTGCCATCCTCCTTGGGGATGTAGACGAACTCGGTGCTGAGATTGCCCATCGGGCAGTTCTCGTAGGTGAGCTGCCGGATGGCGAGGTCGCTCGATACCGACAGTTCGCTGGCGGTCTTAATCATGTGGAAGTCGCCATTGGCCACACCCGTGAGCTTCGGGGCATAGGGCAACACCGAGAGCACTTCCTCAAGATTGAACTGGTGCAGGCTGAAGGTCAGGTCCTGCAGGGCCTCCAGATTGTCGTCGTTGCTGTATATCTGTATGCCCTCGCCCCCTTCGCCACGCAGACTGAGATTGGCCGACACACGCTGGTCGTTGCTCAGGAAGATGGAGTGGTCGTCGTTCACGCTGAACTTTTTATATCCCAGCACAGGGTTGGAGTCGGCAAAGCGGAACCGAATGCCGTTCTCCTCCATCATTGCGGCCAAGCCGAGTCCTACGCCCAGTTTCCCCTTGTTGTCGAAGAGACGGGCACGGAGATTGGTGCCGCGAGGCTCCAGCGAGCCGTCGAGCAAGGCATTGAAGGTGTATTGCGGATTGTTCTTGTTGTTGCGTATCTGTGCATGATAGGTCATGCGGTCGGCATCCGACTGCAAGGCCAGGCGGATGGTGTCGAGTTGCATGCCGGCGGCAATGAGCGAGTCGACGCGCAGGGTGCCATTGAGTCCGGCCACTGGCGACGAGGTCATGTCCATGTCGACGGCTTTCACTCCGTAGCCCATGCGACCCAGCATCTTGGCTATGAAATTGTTTTTGCCGCTGGTGAGGCGCACCCGCGCATCGGGCAGCTGACGGCGCAGCTCTACATGGTCGATGACGCGCTCATCACGCTGTTTCCGCAGCTCAGCAGCAATCACCTTGCCCGTCTTCATGAGCTGTTCGTAGCCGCCACGGGCAGCCATGTTGAGATGGAAGTCGCCACAATCGACGAGCGCACGTGTGGTGTCGCGACGCGTCAGCACGTCGAGTTCGATGTCCTCAGGACGGAACATCTCGCCACGGTTGTACACGGCGATGTCGCTCACAAATCCTTGTACCTTATAATAATCGCGCCGGTTGGTGGCAATGTCGAGGTGGCCGCACAGCCCCACGTCGAAGGGTTCGCTGGTAATGCCCAGCTTGTTGAGGTCGGCCTTCACCACATCGGCAGTCACCGTTCCACGGATGTTCCGCGTGTTGAGCAGGGCATCGACGCTCACCTGACCATCCAACAGTCCGTTATGGCTGTCCACACTGGCACGGGCGCGGCCGTTGCTGACGGTAGCGTCGGCGGTCATGCCGTCGAGCTGATAGCCGCCATACTTGAACTTGCCAATCTTTGCCTTGGCATTCAGGCGGGTGCGAGGCGACATCAGGTCGATGCCCTGACCGTCGATATCGATGTCGGCAGTGAGCGGATGCAGCCCCATTGAGGGCAGATAATGCTGCAGGGGCAGGTTGCTGGCCTTCACGTTGGCCTTGTATTTCATGCGGTCGGCATCCAGCGTGCCGTCCACTTTCACACTGCCGCCACCTTCGCTGGCCGTGAGACGGGCCGTATAGCGGCTGCCGTCGGCCTGGATGTTACCTTTCAGGGCCGTGGGCGGAAGGCGCAGCTGCCGCTGCATATCGCGGTCGAGCAGCGACTTCACAAAGTCGATGTTCTGGGTCTTCGCATCAAGGTCTACGTTGGCTTTCAGCCGTTTCAGGTCGGAAAGATTCTCCACATGGCCGGTAGCCTTTGCCTGGAATGCACCGGGCAGCCGCAGGTTCAGGCCCGCAAACTGCATGCGCTCCATATTGCCGCGGGCCACACCGTCGATGCTCAACGGCTGGTTGGGCCAGCGACGCTTCAGATCGGAGGGCACGTCGCCCATGAATCGCAACAGGTCTTGCTTGCCCACCTTGGCATGAATGGTACCGTTGAGTTGGCCGGGGGTGGTAGCATCGAAGGTATTCAGGTCCATGTCGAGGTCCATCTGCACCTCGCTCTCGGGTGTTCGCAGTTTCATTCCGGGTATGCGCAACCGCTGCTCGTCCATCGACACGTGGCCACTGAGCTCGTCTATCTGCAGTCCGCTCTTCTCTTTCATCGAGGCATGTCGCAGCCGCAGGTTGAGGTTGGGGTCTTGATAGGTGAGCGAATCGACCGACAACGACACGTCGGTAAGGTCTAAATGGTTGTAGTCGAGACCTTTCTGACGCGGCTCAAAACGGTTGTCATACTTCACACTGCTGTCTTTCAAGTCCAGTTTGCCCACCTCATAACGCCCTTTTCCAAGGTCGAACGAGCCCCGGCTGACGTCGGCCTGGCCCAGATGAGCCTGCACCTGCAGCGTGTCGCCGGGCATGTGGACCGTGACATCGGCATTTTTCACCTTCAACTGCTCGGCAAATATCCGCCAACGGTTGTCACTCTTCGTGGTGTCGGGGGGAACAGTATCGCTCAAGGCCACATCCACACGGGCATCGCTGAGCTCAGCCTGGTCGAGGCGCAGCAGCTCTTGTTGCAGGTCTATACCATGGCTTTCGAGGTAAAGGCGGCCCACAGTGCCCTTCACTCGGGCAGACTTCACAAAGTTGGTGGTGTTGAACTTCACATCGTTCAGCTCCAGCGCGTCTATCTGCACCTGCTTCTTCAACAGTGGAAGCAGCTGCACATCTACTTTCACGCTGCCCACGTCGGTCACTGTGTCGCGCACCTGTGGCAGCGAGTCATTCGGCTGGATGACTTTCACCTCTTCCACACTCAGGTCCAGCGGGAAGCGCAAACGCACCTTACCCACCGAGATGTCCATACCGGTCTGCTTAGAGGCATAGGCCGACGCCTGCTTTACTGCCCAGTTCTGCACAGGCGGGAAGTAAAGCAGTCCAGTACATACAGCGAAGAGCACCACGGGCGTTAGCACTGCCATAGCGCCCCACTTCAAGAATTTCTTCATCTATGCCGGGCCTTGATTCTGTTAGTGCAAAAATAAGTGTTTTCCATGAAACAGCCAAAAAAACAAGCGAAAACCCTTACATTTTCGGATAAAAAGCGTATTTATGACAAGCGAAAAGCCTCCGTCCTCGTTCTGCGCGTAGGGTATAACCGAAGTGTCAACAGTATCAGCACTGCTTTTTCGCTTGTGTCTACCGATTCAGGATGAGTGGAAAACAACCGCCTACTGTTTCAGCTTCATAAAGAGAAAAAGTGTCTAGTCAAAGCGTACAAATGCTTTGTACTGTGAGTACAGATGGTTTGTACTGTGTGTACAGATGCTTTGTACTGTGTGTACAGATGCTTTGTACTGTGCGTACAGATGCTTTGTACTGTGAGTACAGATGGTTTGTACTGTGTGTACAGATGCTTTGTAGCGTGCGTACAGATGCTTTGTAGCGTGAATTCCGATGCGATATGGCTTTCATGAAAAGCTGTTCCAATGTTTGGTAGCGTGACTACCAATGACTGGTACCCTGCCTACCAATGCTTGGTAGCGTGAGTACCAACGCTTGGTAGCGCGAGTACCAACGCTTGGTAGCGCGAGTACCAACGCTTGGTACTGACAGTACCAAAACATGGACTTGATTTTGGTACTGAGATTTAACATTTATTAGTTGTGAATTAACGAGTTAGCTGATTAGTTGTAATCTTATTCACGATAAGGGTTGACCCAGATTCAACTTATTTTTAATTCGCGTTGACCCGAATTTACGTTAACGTGAGTTCGACGTAAGAA
>DEJV01000015.1 GCA_002353525.1 Prevotella sp. UBA2739 | reverse complement strand
ATGCCAGAGAAGAGCACCTTCATATTCTCCTCGTTACAGATAGACACACCAGCCTTACCCACATCGCCTACTACACGGGCATTGTCGGGGTCGTAGCCACGGTGTGTAGGCAGGTCGAAAGCCACCGACAAACCTTTCTGACCAGAGGCCAGGTTACGACGATAGAATGCATTCGACTCCTCAGCCGTAGAGAATCCAGCATACTGACGGATGGTCCATGGGCGGAACGGATACATCATAGAATACGGACCACGAAGATAAGGAGGAATACCGGCAGCAAAGTCGAGATGCTCCATTCCCTCAAGGTCTTCCTTGGTATAAACAGGACGAACCTCAATGTGCTCGGGGGTCTTCCAGTTAGGCACAATATTGTTCTCCTTCAGCCAGGCACTACCATCGGTCTGGTGAATACCGGCATAAATATCGATATTTTTAAAATCTTTTCTCATGTTTCAGTCCTCCTTCATTAAATGCCTAACTTCTTGTTATACTCTTTCAGTGTCTCAAGAACATTGCACTTCACATGCACGAAGTTTTCAATGCCTGCAGCCTTCAGGTCTTCCATACAAGCAGGAGCACCTGCAACCACAAACATGGCACGGCCATCCAGATACTTGAATGCAGGAATAGCATACTCGGCATACTCGTCATCGCTAGAGCAGATCACCACGATATCGGCGTTAGCCTTCAGTGCTGCATCAACACCCTCCTCAACGGTCTTGAAACCGAGGTTGTCGATAACTTTATAGCCAGCACAAGCCAGGAAGTTGCAAGAGAACTGGGCACGAGCCTGACGCATGGCCAGATTACCAATGGTAAGCATGAATGCCACAGGAACCTTCTTCTCCTCGGTCTCGATGCGCAAATTCTCGAAGTCAGCAGCCAGACGTGTGCTGTTGATGGTCTTGAACTCGGGCTCACACTTCTCGGCATCGGTATGACAACAGCAGCCACCCTGCTTGGCACGCTTGCCGTCGCTCTTCTCGGTGAAGTTGGGGAACTGGTTGGTACCCAGCAAGAACTCCTTACGCTTGGCAGCATCGCCATGACGCTTCACGTTGGTAGCGTTGATGTCGTCTTGAATTGTTCCAGCCTTAGCAGCAGCAAGGAATCCACCCTCCTCTTCTACCTTCAGGAAGATCTTCCAGCCTTCCTGTGCCAGGGCATCTGTCAGATGCTCAATATAATAAGAACCTGCACCTGGGTCAACAATCTGACCGAAGTGGCTCTCTTCCTTCAGCAGCAGCTGCTGATTGCGAGCGATACGCTCAGAGAATTCGGTTGCATCCTCATAAGTCACGTCGAACGGAGTCACTACCATAGAGTGCACACCACCCAGCGAAGCACTCATTGCCTCAGTCTGAGAGCGAAGGAGGTTTACATAGCTATCAAACAAGGTCTGGTTATAGGTAGATGTTGTGGCATTGACAATCATCTTGCAAGCACAGTCGCACTTGGGCTCATACTGCTTGACAATCTGTGCCCACAGCAGGCGTGCGGCACGGAACTTAGCCAGCTCCATGAAATAATTCTCGCTCACACCCATATTGAACTTAATGCTCTTAGCAGCAAGGTCAACATCTATGCCCGCATCAACGAGTTGCTGCAGATACTCATTACCCCAAGCCAGTGCATAGCCCAGTTCCTGAACGATATATGCACCAGCATTGTTCAATGACTCAGTGTTAACCGAGATGCAGCGGAAATTAGGATAGTCTTTCAGTGCCTCAACCAACTTCGGTGCAACCTCGAGCATCGGTGTGGCATCCTTACCCTTCATAACCATCTTTTCCAGTGGGTCGAAATTAATGCTGCCAACCACTTTCTCCTTATCGTAACCCTTCTTTTCGAAATAGGCTACCAGAATGTTGGCAAGGTCGAGAGCATGAGCGGGGCAAGTTGAGAAGTTCACCTCAACAATGTCGCACAGTATATTATTTAATAAGGTGTCGATCAGCTCAGCACTAACCTGGCTTCCTTTCACCTTAAATCCTAAAGAGTCGATACCCTTGTTCAGGATGTCGAGAGCCTTAGCGTTAGCCTTGGCAGGATCGTCAACCACGATGTTCTGGCGAACATACCATACGTTGTTGTCTTTCTTGTTGCCACGTACGAACGGGAACTCACCTGGCAATGCATCAGGTGTCTTTAAGTTCGCGAGATCCTCGCGACGATAGAAAGGTTGTACATTAAAACCTTCGTTTGTTCTCCAAACGAGTCTCTTCTGGAAGTCGGCACCTTTCAAGTCAACCTGGATTTTGTCCAGCCACTCTTGAGTGGTAGGCGCTTGAAACTCAGAGAAGAGCTTTTCCTTGTTGTTTGACATAGTTTTGTAATTATTATATAAGTTGTGTATAAATAGATACTACGCTTACAGCCTGCAAAGATACTAGTTTTTTCTGATACGTTCAAATATTTCGAGAGAAAATAATTGGTAATCGTGAAAAATTCAAAAACTGTTAGTTTTATGCCAAAATAGTTGGTTGAAAATTGCTAAATGAGCAATATTATTGGTAACTTTGCAGCAATTTTCGACGATTATGGACTGGATGTTAAATCTTTTTACGAACACTGATTCTGTGGCACATATAGCTTTGCTATACGCTGTGGTCATTGCTGTTGGTGTTTATTTAGGTAAAATCAAGGTAGGGGGCATTTCATTGGGTGTTACTTTTGTCTTGTTTGCCGGTATTGTGGCAGGGCATATTGGGTTTACCGCTCCCACCAACATTCTTACTTTTATTCAGGATTTCGGTTTGATCTTGTTTGTCTTTATGATTGGCTTGCAAGTAGGACCTGGCTTTTTTGAGAGTTTCGGAACGGCAGGCATCAAGCTCAACGGCCTTGCAGCCTTGGGCATATTGTTGAACATAGTTGTGATGTTTGTCTGCTACTACATCTTCTTCGACACGAGCGACCCGAACAATCTGCCTATGATGGTGGGTACACTCTATGGAGCGGTGACCAACACACCTGGTCTGGGTGCGGCCAACGAGGCCTTATCAACCATTTTCCCTAACGGTAACTCTCCACAGATAGCCTCGGGCTACGCATGTGCCTACCCGCTGGGTGTGCTGGGTATCATTGGGGCAACGCTTCTCGTGAAGAAACTATGCGGCATTCAATGGGAGAAAGAAGAGCGCCGTCTAGTTTCCTCTGAGACTACAAACGCGAACGTAAAACCCCACCGGTTGTTCTTGAAAGTCACCAACTCGTATTTGGAAGGAAAGACATTGCTTCAAGTACACAACTTCCTAAACCGCGACTTTGTCTGCTCACGTATCCTTCATGAAGGACATGTAAGCATCCCGAACAGAAACACGGTGTTCCATAAAGACGACCAGCTGTTTATCGTATGTGCCGAAGCTGATGCTGAAGCCATCGAGGCTTTCATCGGACCGAAGATTGATGTGGAATGGGAAAAACAAGACCAGCCACTGGTCAGCAAGCGCATTCTCGTTACCCGTCCGTCTATCAACGGTAAGACTTTAGGGCAGATGCATTTCTCGAGTGTACACGGAGTGAATGTCACACGCGTGACTCGTCAGGGCATGGACCTCTTTGCCAGTGCTGGACTCCCCTTGCAGGTGGGCGACCGCATCATGGTGGTAGGACCCGAAGATGCCGTCAACCGTGTGGCAGATGCAATGGGTAACTCTATCCGTCGTCTGGATGCTCCGAATATTGCCACCATTTTTGTGGGCATATTCTTGGGTATCATATTCGGTTCGCTGCCCTTTGCCATTCCTGGCATGCCTGTACCCATGAAATTGGGTATTGCCGGCGGTCCGCTCATTATTGCCATATTGATAGGCCGCTATGGCTATAAGGTCAAACTGGTAACCTACACCACGACGTCAGCCAACATGATGCTGCGCGAGATAGGCCTTGTGCTCTTCCTTGCCAGCGTTGGTATTAAGGCGGGGGCAGGATTTGTTGAGACGGTGGTCGAAGGCGACGGACTGCTGTATGTGCTCACAGGTTTCCTCATCACGGTCATTCCCATACTGGTGATTGGCCCCATTGCCCGAATGCGCTATCGTTTCAACTATTTCACCATCATGGGCATGCTGGCAGGTACCTATACAGATCCCCCAGCCTTGGCTTACGCCAATAGCGTATGTTCGAAAGAAGCACCTGCTCTGGGATATTCTACCGTATATCCTCTCAGCATGTTCCTACGTATTTTCACCGCACAGATCATTGTTTTGTTCTTCTGCGGTTAATACCACAACCAGTGGCATTTAACTGTCCATCAAAAGGAGAAAAATAAACCATATAAAATAAACCATATAATTGCACAAATGAAAAAAATCGGATTTCTGCTAACCGTATTGCTTGCGGCACCGGCCCTAATGTTCGGACAAGGAGCCCGGAACATTAAGATCAGCGAGGTACTGACCAACAATACCGTAAGCTTGCAGGACGAGTTCGGCAATCATGACGCATGGATGGAACTAGAGAACACCGCTTTCTCTACCTACAACGTTCGCGGCATGTACATTACCACCGACAAAAGCGTCCTTGACAAATCGCTTAGTGCCCCCGAGCGCATTAAGCGTATGTGCATCATCCCCAGTGGTGATCCACGCACATCTATGTCTGCCCGCCAGCATTTGGTACTCTATCTGAACAGCAACCCTAAAAGAGGCACCGCCCATCTGGCTGTTCCTGTAGACTCTCTTGGCGCAAACTGGGTAGCTCTTTACGATGGCAACGGCATTGACCTCATCGATTCGGTCAGCGTTCCAAAGCTGAACGTCAACGAGTCGTATGCTATCTTCAAGGTAAAGCGCGGCCAGTACGAGTGGAGGGTAATGCCAAAAGACATGGTAACCCCTGGTATTGACAACGAACAGAGCGTGACAGAGTCGAAAGCAGCCAAATTGAAGCGCGACGATCCCTACGGACTGGGTATTACGGTACTCTCGATGGGTATTGTGTTCTTCTGCCTGACTCTGCTGTTTGTGTTCTTCTCTATCTTTGGCAAGTTCATGGCACGCAAGGCCTCAGCCATTAAGGCCCAGGAGAAGATGTCGAAACAGGCAGCAACCATCGAGGCTGCCAAGAAGGCAGAAGCCGCATTCAAGAGCAAGCAAGGCAATCTGGCCAACAAAGAGGTTTACCTGGCTGTTATTGCCATGGCCCTCAAACAATATCAAGATGACGCCCACGACATCGAGAGCGGTATCATCACTATTAATCCGAAACATTCTAATTGGACAAGAGTATAAACAACTATGAATACGTACGAATATAAAGTTCAAGGTGTCGACTATAAAGTTGAAATCGAAGAAGTAGAAGGCAATATCGCCAAAGTATCAGTAAATGGCATTCCATTTGAAGTAGAGATGAAAGAGCCTGTCAAGGCTACTCCTAAAGTTCAGGCCGTTCACGTAACGCCTCCTGTGTCGCAGGGTGCTAAGTTCGTAAAGCCCGCTGCTCCTGCAGCAGCTCCGGCCGCAGCTCCCAAACAAGAAGGTGCCGGCCGTAAGGTGATTGCCCCGCTGCCTGGCACTATCACAGAGGTGAAGGTGAAAGTAGGCGACACCGTGAAGTCGGGAGATACCGTGGTCATTCTTGAGGCCATGAAAATGCAGAACAACATCGAGGCTGAGTGTTCAGGCACTATCACCTCTGTATTGGTAGGCCAGGGCGAAACCGTCATGGAGGGTGCAACACTTGTCACCATTGGGTAATAGAAAGTAAAAGTTAAAAAGAATAATCATTATGAGTTTTACAGAATTTCTCGTAAGCAATTTTAATGAGTTTCTCACCTACACTGGTTTTGCCAATGCCACAGGTGGTAACCTCATCATGATTGTTGTCGGCGCCATTCTGATATACCTGGCCATCAAGAAGGACTTCGAGCCCTTGCTGCTCGTACCCATCGGGCTGGGAATCATCTTGGGCAATATTCCTTTCCGCGCTGATGCCGGACTGGAAATTGGACTTTATGAGGACAACTCCGTGTTGAACATCTTCTATCAGGGAGTCCGTCAGGGATGGTATCCCCCACTTGTGTTCCTGGGTATTGGAGCAATGACCGATTTCTCCGCACTGATTGCCAACCCCAAGTTGGTGCTTATCGGTGCTGCCGCTCAGTTTGGTATTTTCGGTGCATACATGTTTGCACTGGCATTAGGATTCGAGCCCAACCAAGCCGCTGGTATTGCCATCATCGGTGGTGCTGACGGTCCTACGGCTATCTTCCTGTCCTCGAAACTCAGTCCGAACCTCATGGGTGCCATTGCCGTATGTGCTTATTCATACATGGCTCTTGTTCCGCTGATTCAGCCGCCATTGATGCGTCTGCTCACCACCAAGAAAGAGCGTGTGATCCGCATGAAGCCTGCCCGTCATGTCAGCCAGACCGAGCGCATTCTCTTCCCTATCATAGGTTTGCTGCTCACCACGTTCATCGTGCCTTCTGGCCTTCCCCTGCTGGGTATGCTGTTCTTCGGTAACCTGCTGAAGGAGTCGGGAAAGACAACCCGTCTGGCCAAAACCGCTGGCAGCGCCCTCAACGATATCGTTGTCATGCTGCTGGGTCTGACCGTAGGTTGTTCCACACAGGCTAGTGAGTTCCTCACACTGAACACCTGCTTCATCTTCGCCGTGGGTGCCATGGCCTTTATCGTGGCAAGCGCCAGTGGTGTGCTCTTTGTGAAACTGATGAACCTGTTCTTGCCAAAAGACAAGAAGCTGAATCCGCTGATTGGTAATGCTGGCGTATCGGCCGTTCCTATGGCCGCACGTATTTCCAACAACATCGGTCTGGAATACGACCGCCACAACTTCCTGCTCATGCATGCCATGGGACCGAACGTGGCTGGTGTGATCGGCTCGGCCGTTGCTGCCGGTGCCCTGTTAGGATTCTTAAGCTAAACACGATTCCACATGAATATAGAAAAAGGAGATGACCATGGTCATCTCCTTTTTTTAAAAAAAACATTGGCGGATTCAATAATTTTGTGTATATTTGCACAATGGAACATACAAATATGATGCAAGGACGTCCTAAGGTGGCCATTATCGACTCCAACACCTTGGCTGCATTGGGATTGAAGAATATTCTACAGAATGTGATGCCCATCATGACTGTAGACACGTTTGGCACGTTCAGCGAGCTGGAGGCCAACATGCCCGACACGTATGTCCACTATTTCGTTTCCATGAGTATTGCCATCGAGCACCTTTCTTTTTTCACAGAACGGCGCATGAAAACCATTGTGCTGACACTCTCGCTCGACAGCAACTCGCAACTGAAGGGATTCCATAGTCTTTGCATCAATGTGCCAGAGAAGCAACTTGTTCGTTCCATTCTTGCCTTAGAGCAAAGAGCTCATGGGAATGGCCGCAACCTGCCTGAAATGCCGAAAGTGCTGCAAGCAAAAATCCTCTCCGACCGCGAGATTGAGGTGATTTCGCTGATTGTTCAAGGCTTTATCAATAAGGAGATTGCAGAAAAATTGAACATTGGCCTGGCCACCGTCATCACCCACCGTAAGAACATCATGGACAAACTGGGCATGAAGAGCGTGAGCGCACTCACCATCTATGCCGTCATGCACGGTTATGTAGACATCAATAAGATTTAATTCTCTGACGAGTTTTGCACAAAAAGCAGCGAAGTGTCAAACTTGTAAATTCACAGCGCATTAACCCAATGACCCTTTATAAAAAAGTGTCATAAATAACATAAAAGCATCAGGAAAAGGGCGTTTTTTGGATTCTAGAGAGCTGTTCTGCGATTCCGGAAGGCTACTCTACGATTCTAAAAGGCTGTTCTATGATTCTAAAAGGCATATTTACGTATCGCAAAAGGCATGTTTAGGATGTGTAAAAGGCATCTTTAGGGATTGCAAAAAGCATGTTTACGCATCGTAAATCCAAGCACGTTCAGGATCATTGGGAAATACAACGGTCACAACTACCAGTTACAACGGTCACAACTACCAGTTACAACGGTTGTAACTACCACTTAGGTTGGTTGCAATTTTACTTTCTCCAAAAGCGAGACGTAATGTCTGAGAACTCATCACCCGACACACGCTTATAAAGACGCTGGTTGGTAGTGCGATCTTTCAGACAACCCAGGTGCTCAATGTAGGGCCCGATTTTAATATAGTCGAAATCACCTTTCTCTATTCTTCGGGAAATCACCGTCTTCCCACTATACCATGCCACCTTATATTGAGGATGCTCACGATGCAAATACTGTGCTAGCTGATTTACCGATTCCGGTTCTGCGTCGCCCCCCATAAAACAAATGCATGTGATATCCTTCCCGTAATCGTTGACAAATGCGTCTAACACCTTAGGAGTAAGAGGGTCGCCGATATTAGCCCACAAATACTTCGAATGGCATCCCGGACAACGGCAAGGACAATTCGAAATGTTAATGGAAAGAGTAACCTCATCGGGTATCTCTTGAAAAACAACTCCTGTATTGACGTATTTCAACATAACAACTTAACGGATCATAAAAAGACGCACGACGAGTCATTGCCCATCATCGTGGCAATGACCCGTCGTGCATATCATCAACTCTTACATCTTGTTGGCCTCGGCATAATATCTGCGTGAGGCCTCTTCCTGACGTGCCTGACTGAAATTGCTCACTCGCTTCAGGTAACCAATGATACGAGTCATATAGTCCACATTCTTCGAATGGCAGTGAGGACACTCCTTCAGATAGCGTTTGTCGATATGTCCACAGTCATTGCAGATGGTATTCGGAATATTGAAGGTGAAATAGTTGCACCCTTCCTTGGCTGCCACACGAAGCAACTGACGATACTGCTCCTTGCTGAGATGCTCCTCCAGATTCATGTGCAAGGCACTGCCACCAGTAAGATGCTGGATGTAGGGCGCACCATGAAGCTTGAACTTATCAATAATGTTCAAAGAGTCATCCTCAACGATATAGAAATAGGAGTTATAACAGTCGCGTGGAACGAAATAGCCATCCTCACGATCCCATTTAGCATGCTTCACGCCCACATTCTCGGCAGGAATCATCTCGCAGTTGAACATCACCTCCTTCGTTCTGTACTCCTTGTTTTTCTTCTCCACCAGGCCCAGCACGGTTTGCACAAACTTCAAATAATCGGGATTATCGTTAATCTTCAGGCCCATGAACTCTGCAGCTTCCACCAAACCGTTCACACCAATTGTGAGATACTGGCGGGAGATATTGATGTAACCGGCATCAAACAGTGGCAGCATGCCGTGTTTCCACAAATCTTTCAGATTCTCGTTATAGGCCAACTGCACTTTATGGCACAGGTCGATGATGTCGAGCAGATACTCTTGATAGTCAATCTTATGGTTCACCGCATACTGGATGCAACGATTCAGGTTGATGGTCAGCACACTCTTCGAGCCAGTCGACACGCCACCGGCACCAAGCGTATAACTGAAACCGTTATCTTGAATCTCATTGCGCAGACGGCAGCAGCTCGACAGCGAGTCGGCATTATCACTCATATAGGTGAAGAAAGAGTGGCCTTCGCTGTACATCTCTGCCGTAAAATCGGCCATATCAGCATCCACCATCTCGCCATCCTTGCTCAGCAATGCCATCGTCTCCACGGGGAACGTCAGCACAGCCTTTGTACGCTCTTTGTTAAACCACTTCATGAACCGCTTCTGCAACCAGCTCAGTCCGTTCCAGTCGGGCTGACTTCCATCGGGGAAGTAGAAGTTACCAAACAGCGACTCAAAATAGGGTTTATCGTAATAGGCAATGTTCCAGAACACGGCCTGATAGTTGCGTGCACCAGTGGGCTGATTGATGCTGTAGACAATCTGCTCAAAACAGTCGGTAATCATCTTGTCGATTGTACGCTGCTTAAGGCTCAGGTCAACAATCTTATCCGGCTCTTTCCAGTAGTCTTTGCCATACTCCAGTCCGATGAAGTAGTTCAGATACATCAAGAACTCAGGCGTAGCACAAGCACCGCTCAGCATGCTGCTCACCATGAACACCATATTCACGAAACCGCCACAAAATGACTTTAAGTTGGTTGGCGCCGTTGAGTTGCCACCAATCGACATGGTACCACCAATCAGCCAGGGATACATCGTAATACTCGCACAATAGTTTGCCAATGAAGTCTCATCATTCTTATAGATGAAATGATGAGTCAACATATCAATATACTTGTCTGAAAGCTCCTTCCCGTACATCTTCTTAATACGGTCGGTCAGAAGTCTTCTGTTCAGACGGATGAAGTTCGACTTAGGAAGCTCGCCAATAAGAGTTGCAATATTTTTGTGCTCCACATTGGCATTGGCGTCATACTTTGAACCAGTTGCTGCATTGGCTGCTTCGCAATAGTCTGCCAAAAATTTCAACTTCTCTAACGTCTCGCGGTCTTCCATGTGAGCCTGACGATAGAGCATAAAGCTCTTAGCCACACGATAGTAGCCTTCCTTCATCAGGGCTTCTTCCACCTGGTTCTGGATGTCTTCAACCTTAATACCCTCATGAATATCCAAATGACTGAGTATCTGAGAGATACAACTCAAATCAATGGGTTCGTTCACTGAGTTGAATGCCTTGATAATGGCATTCATAATCTTGTCTAACGAAAAACGGTCTACACTGCCGTCGCGCTTTGTGATTGTAAAGTTTTTAATCTCCATGGTTGTCTGTTTTGGGAAACTTTTCCCGATTAAATTTTCAAAAAGTTTCCCATTTTGGAAAACTATAAATGCGAAATCGGTTACAAAGGTAACAAAAAAAATAATACCGCGTATACAAAATTGAGAAAAAATTTCCAAGTTTTTTGGGTATCTTTTTTACACTTTACAGGCACATCACCTACCTACGAAAGGAAGACAGGCATAGAGCTACATGAAAATACCTAATTATAATGATTGCACAATTCACAAAAAATACCTAATTTTGCAACATTCTTATATATTATATATAAATAAGGTAGCGAAGAAGATGAAAAATCAAAAAATGTATGAGGCAGACGACAAGATGATTTCTTTGATTGCCGACAATTATAGCATCTTGCAGAGTCTGGGGCGTTTTGGCATCAACTTGGGGTTTGGCGACAAAACGGTTCGCGAAGTGTGCGAAGAGCAAAATGTAGACACCTACACATTCTTGGCAATTGTCAATTTTTGCATCAACGGCCACAAAGACCTTGACGAGAGCGACCGTCTTTCTATCCCCACGCTCATTCATTATCTCAAAGCCAGCCACGAGTATTATCTGGGCTTCCAGCTGCCTTTCATTCGCAAGGAACTGGAAGAAGCACTCGACGAGAACGACAATCTCGCACGCCTCATCCTGAAACTATACGACGAATATGCGCATGAGATTCGTGTGCACATGAAATATGAAGAGAAGATGGTGTTCCCCTACGTGGATGCATTGCTCAGAGGTGAGGCAAAGAACGACTACGACATTGACACCTTCTCAAAGCATCATGGACAGACCGACCAAAAGGTGAGGGAACTGAAGAACATCATCATCAAGTATCTTCCTTCTGACGGCCTGCACAACAACCAGCTCTCGGCTACTTTATACGACATCTACAACAACGAAGAGTGGCTGGAGCAACACTCCATGGTGGAAGACCACATCTTCATTCCTGCCATCCGCCGACTGGAACGTCAGTCCAAGCAAAACGACGTGTCGGTAAAAATCTCGCAGATGATCAACCAAAACAACAACGAAATGCTTTCCGACCGCGAGAAGGATGTCATCATCAGCCTGGTGCAGGGAATGACAAACAAAGAGATTGCCGACCATCTCTGCATCTCCATCAATACGGTCATTACCCACCGGCGCAACATCGCCCGTAAGCTACAAATACACTCACCAGCCGGACTGACCATCTATGCCATCGTCAACAATCTTGTCGACATCAGCAGCGTAAAACTGTAGGTGAAGCCATCTGGTAGTTCATTTAAAGTACATCATCAGACACAAAAAAAGCCACCCCGCAGGGTGGCTTTTCCATTACATATTGTGTCTATTCGTTACTTTGCATAAGCTACAGAACGAGTCTCACGAATCACGGTAATCTTCACCTGACCCGGATAAGTCATCTCATTCTGAATCTTTGTTGCAATCTCACCTGACAATGCCTCCGTCTCAGCATCATCCATCTTGTCGGCACCTACGATGACACGCAACTCACGGCCTGCCTGGATGGCATAGGTCTTGGTCACGCCAGGATAACTCATCGCAATAGCCTCCAGATCGTTCAGACGCTTGATATATGCCTCGACAATCTCTCTACGTGCGCCAGGACGGGCACCAGAGATAGCATCGCACACCTGCACAATAGGAGCCAGCAACGTCTGCATCTCCATCTCATCATGGTGCGCACCAATGGCATTACAGATATCAGCCTTTTCCTTATATTTCTCGGCAATCTTCGCACCATAGAGGGCATGTGGCAGTTCGCTCTCCTCATCAGGCACCTTACCTATATCATGCAACAGTCCGGCACGCTTGGCTTTCTTGGGGTTTAAGCCCAGCTCTGACGCCATCACAGCACAGAGGTTGGCTGTCTCGCGGGCATGTTGCAACAGGTTCTGACCGTAGCTGGAACGATACTTCATCTTACCAACAATGCGTATCAGCTCTGGATGCAGACCATGGATGCCCAAGTCGATAGCCGTACGCTTACCGGTCTCAATCACCTCATTCTCCAATTGTTTCTTAACCTTGGCCACCACTTCCTCAATACGGGCAGGATGAATGCGCCCATCTGCCACCAACTGGTGAAGGGCCAGACGACACACTTCACGGCGAATCGGGTCGAAAGCAGAAATCACAATAGCCTCAGGCGTGTCGTCTACAACAATCTCCACACCACAGGCAGCCTCTAAAGCGCGGATATTACGTCCCTCTCGGCCGATGATACGACCTTTCACCTCATCATTGTCGATATGGAAAACGCTCACCGAGTTCTCGATGGCCGTCTCGGTTGCAACACGCTGGATGGTCTGGATGACGATTTTCTTAGCCTGGGCGTTGGCATTCAACTTGGCCTCGTCCATAATCTCATTGATATAGCTCTGTGCATCGGTACGAGCCTCGTCTTTCATGCTTTCCACCAGTCGGGCCTTTGCTTCCTCAGCGCTCAGTCCGCTCAGTTCTTCCAGCTTGGCACGCTCTTGCAACTGCATCTTCTCCAGTTCCTCCTGCTTCACGCTTAACAGCTTCTTCTCATTGTCAAGTCGCTGCTTCTGCTGGTCAACCTCCTGTTTGCGACGTCCCAGTTCCTCTTGACGCTGATTCAGCGAAATCTCACGCTGTTTCAGTCTGTTCTCGCTTTGTTGAATCTTCTGGTTGCGCTGCTGAACTTCCTTCTCGAGTTCTGTCTTTTTGCTAAGGAATTTCTCCTTCACCTCAAACAATTTCTCCTTCTTCAGCTGCTCGGCCTTATCTTTAGCCTCCTCAACCATTTTCTCATATATGCCTTTAATGACATATCTAAAAACCAAATATCCAAGTACACCGCCTACGATGAGTGCGGCCACTCCGACGATCAATGTCAAAATCATGAATTAATATATGTATTTAAAGTTTATAATATTCTTGCCAGCATACAATGAAAAACGCTGCCCATCCGCCACGCAATTGTGCCTTCAGAGCGCCTCCTCGATTTCCTTGGTGAGCTGTTTGAGAATATTATCATAAGGAAGAGTGTCATTGCGCAGGTTTGTCTTCTCAAACCTCAGCGCAATGTCGACCATCGCCATATACAGTATTTCTTTCTCGCTTTTTCTTCCTTTGAAGATATTCGAGTAAGTGTTCACTGCATCATTGATGAGTTTTGCCGCTTTCCGATACAATTCCTCGTCGTCGCGGTTGATATTCACCGCCATGTCTGTATCGTAAAGATGCAACCTTATTTGTAGTTTTTTGTTCTCTTCAGCCATCAACGTTCAATCTAAGAATGTTAACGTTTTTTCGACTCATTCGGCCGACAACAGTTTCACCACCTTGTCAACCTCGCGAATCATTTTTGCCACTTTAGCCTTGGCACTCTCAAGATCACCATTGGTAATCTCGAGCATCTTTGCCATTTTCAGTGAATTATAGTCATTGCGCGCCTGAGTGAGCTGGGCCTCCAATTTTTTCACTTCGGCCTCTTTCTGATCCACCATCGCATAGAGCTCCTCGTTCTCCTTTTTCAACTCAGAGAACTTCAGAATCATCTGTCTGACTCGGGTTTGGAACAGTGTTAAACTCTTCTCATTTGCATCCATGCCGCAAATTTAATAAAAAATCTCCGTTCAAGCAAAAATTTAACGGATTTTTCACTCTTCCTTCTTTTTCGGTTCCTTCTTAGCCAGCATCACTATTTGATAAACAAAGTCGGTAATCCATTTTTGCGAGAAACCCAGCCGCTTGTCATACTGTCGTATGGCGGCCACTGTTTTCATCACGCCAGCATCGCTGAAGTCGTTTTTCGTGAAGATATCGTTCACGGTCTTCTCGGTCATGGCATAAATGGCCTTTTTCATGAAGCTGGGTGTGCGGAGTTTGAACTTCATCAGGTTTCCCATCAGCATCATCAAATCCTGAGAGAATCCCTGGAACTGATACATATAGGGCTGCACATCCTGAATTTTCCGACAGTTCTTCTTAATGCTGTTATCAATTTCTTTCAGGAAGTTATCATCCATATTGTAAAGATCCTTCATCATCTTCTTGCACGCGCTCTTCTCCCCTATTCCCAACTTATTGTTCACAGTGGCCACATGCAATGTCTGCTTGAAGGTTCTCAAGTCGGGAAGCATAGCTAAATTGGTGATACCCAAATTAGAAGCCATCGATGCTTGAAAATAAACACGAACGAGAGTCATGAAATCCTCCATGCCGCCGACCTTATGTTCTTCTTCGCTCTTTTTTCCGAAGAGCTTACTAAAAAAACCCATACTATTGTTAAAATAATTATAAATGAATAATATACTTGTGTTTGTAATCGCCTACAAAATTACGAAATAATTATCAATTATCAGTTGACAATTATCAATTATTTTGTATCTTTGCAAACAAAACAAATATATATACGATATGAAAGGTATCATATTAGCAGGGGGAAGCGGCACTCGCCTTTACCCCATCACCAAGGGTATTTCTAAGCAGTTGATTCCCATTTTCGACAAGCCCATGATCTACTATCCCCTCTCGGTATTGATGCTCGCAGGCATACAGGACATTCTTGTCATCTCTACGCCTTACGACCTGCCGGGATTCAAGCGTTTGCTGGGCGATGGATCTGATTTTGGCGTTCGCCTGCAATATGCTGAGCAGCCCTCACCCGACGGTCTGGCTCAGGCCTTCATCATCGGCGAGCAGTTTATTGGCGACGACTGTGTATGTATGGTTCTTGGCGACAACATCTTCCATGGTGTGGGATTCACTCCTCTGCTGAAAGAAAGCGTCCGTGCTGCCGAGGCAGATGGCAAGGCTACAGTCTTTGGCTATTGGGTCAACGACCCTGAGCGGTATGGCGTGGCTGAGTTTGACGACAAAGGCAATTGCCTAAGCATCGAGGAGAAGCCACAGCATCCCAAAAGCAACTATGCCGTCGTAGGTCTTTATTTCTATCCCAACAGTGTTGTTGAGATTGCCAAGCATATTAAGCCTAGTGCCCGCGGTGAGCTGGAAATCACCACTGTCAACCAAGAATATCTTCGCCAGGGTTGCCTAAAAGTGCAAACGCTCCAGCGCGGCTTTGCATGGCTCGACACCGGAACTCACGATAGTCTCAGTGAGGCTAGTACGTTTATCGAGGTCATCGAGAAACGTCAAGGTCTGAAGATTGCTTGTCTGGAAGAAATTGCTTACAAGCGTGGTTGGATCAATGCCGACAAACTGCGCGAGGTAGCCCAGCCAATGGCTAAAAACGATTACGGCAAATATCTTCTCAGTTTGTGCGACTAAGCCTTATGCGGGCGGTTGATGGCTCTCGATATTCCATCAACAAGAAAACTGGGAATGCCATATACCGATTCTTCAGGAAACATGGTGAAGTTACGCAGTTTCATTTGCAGGTGACCGGTAAATGCTTTCCACCGTTGTACCAGATATGACTTTGAATTGGTCTTGGTCGAGGCATCGTAATAGCCAAAATTTCCTGAATTGAGTATATAGCGCAATACAGCTGTTGCCTCTTTATGATAGCGGTTATCATAAAGGGGCATCATGCTTTCCGGACATCCCAAATAGTCAACGGCCATACATCCAAAAACTTTCCAAATCTTCTCTAGCCCCAAGTGCTTGATATCATGAGTCAGCCGTTCCATGTCGAGTTGCTCTTGATAAGTATACACATAGCGCATCCAGTCGGAAACCTGGCGTAAGCCTATTCCTCCACCAAAATAGTGTCTCACCGTGTGCAGGAATATAAAGATTGCGTCAAAATGGCAAGGCGGCAGCAGCACGCTGTCCCACGCAGAAGTGTTCATTCCCGGCTCCTTCGCCACTTGCTGTAACCAAGAGTCGAAATGCTTATGACAAGCGCGGTTCACCTCTGTCAATATTTGACCATGAAACTCCACATACAGGCTGCCCACCACAAACTCGAAGTCCATGGTTTTATTGCTTTCCGACATGATGTCACTCTCAGGCAGATTTTTCTTGAAGAAGCTGCAGGCATCCTTATAATCTTGCAGACGGGTAAAAAACACATCGATATCACCAGGCTGCCGTCGTAATGGTTCTGGATAACACAGTCCCACCCCTTGTCCTTTCAACAGCCATACGTTCCATCCGTGCTTGCTTAACCTGCGAAACAACACAGGCAGGAAGTTGTTCATCTTGATGTTGGCCTCCTCTATACGCACGATGGCCGCTAACAGGCGCATTCTCCACTCGGCAGGAACAAGTTGTTCGGGCAAGTTCATCACAGCCTCTCCCACCACGCCAGTCATCGTCTGTTGCTGGGCAAGTCGCACCACCTGTTCCCAATCGGTATGTTGAAAACACTTGCTGTCAGGCGTGCCGCCCCACAATCCCACTTTGAACAGCTCAAGGAACTGCTGTTCAGAAGAAGAAAAAGTATTGTTCATGACATCATATTATCACTCATCATTTGTCACTTAGTATATATCTCCTCATGTTTTTCGCCCATCTTCTCAACGCTGAACTGACGGGCTTTCCTACGGGCATTTTCACCGTGGCTGCCATGAAGTGCCTTTACTATGTTCCGGGCTAAATCCTCAGCATTGCCCGCCTCGAAATACGTCAATTCATCATCGCTGAATTTCTCGCGCATGCCAGGAATATCACTACAAACAATTTCAGAGCCATAGCAGGCTGCCTCTAGCAGAGACAAACAGAAGCCCTCACTATAGGAACTCACCACGAACACGTCGAACGAGGGTAAAAGGCGATAAGGCTCTGGCTGGCCTGCCATCAGCGTCACGCGTTGACCAAGATGCCTGCTCATTTCCTGCAAGTGCCTTCTTTCTGGTCCGTCGCCCACAATGGTCAGGCAGTAATTCTCAGGCAGATAGTCCATGGCACGTATCAACACGTCCAAACCTTTTATTCGCTGCAATGCACAATAGGTGCTCACAACGATATTCTCCTGCCGGCTGCGTCGCTCATAGGCCTCCATCCGCAAATCCATTCCGTGGTAACATCTCACCAGTTTTTCCATGCTCACCCACCGCGCATAATACTCGGTGGCAGCATCGCTCAGCGTGATTACCTTGTCGTGGACGTTGACAAGACGCAAAAAGCAGCGGCTCAACAGCCATCCTCGCCAGCGTCCGAACCTCCACTTAAATTCCTCGCCGATGAACGAGTGCAATGTCGTGACGAAAAGTGTATGCTCCGGTTTCTTGTGTCGCAACAAGTAGAGAGCCACCAGTCCCATCGGCTTCATGCCATGTGTGTGAACTACATCATACTCATGCCATGACACCTCTTCCCTGTAACCAATTCTCTTCTTCTCACATCCGAAGTCGTCCGCCTCTTCACGCTCTTCCAGATAGAACAGCATACACTGATGCCCTCTTCTGGTCATCTCACCAATGAGCATCCTCACTACGTTCAGCGGGCCCTCGTGCGTCAATGCCGTGACAACATATGCTATTCTCATAAATCCGTCTGTCCGAACAATCTGTATAACCACTGAAAAGGACTCCGCTTCCGGTCTACTGCCGTAATTCCATGGAAATGGTTGAATGTGTGCATATTGCTGATTCTGACCACCTCACGAAATGAGTCGTTTTCGTACAACTGTATGCTCAACGCGTGGCCGTACCAACGATTACACTCCTGCGCTGGTCTGTAGGTTTTCCCTTCATACTCAAAAAAGAGACCCGCGTTACGAGCTATACATTCGTCAAAACAATATTTTCTATTTCCCTTGCTCAACACCCTGCCATTGGCGTCGGGCACTGCGGTAGAATAAATCTCTCCCCGATAAATCACGGCATCTGTCAACGGTTGGTCTGAGAGTGTCCGAACAAAAGAACATGTCTCACTGTCGGCATCATAGACATACAAATCCAATCTGCCCTGCCTGCTATGTTCGGGGTAGATCATCACCTTACCGTCTTCCCAGAGAATAGCCGGAAAACTATAGTGTCCTCCTTCAAGCAGCACCCGTCGGCCGGTAATCGCCATTTTGCGCCTGTCTATCAGCACCTTCGAGATGCGTCCCTGCCCGTCGGCGAAACGAAAGTCTTCTACCAACAGTTCTATGTGTTCCTCATCAACCAAGAGAACAAAAGGATCGGCCAGCCACCCGTCACGATAGGGATTCTCTATCCATACCACACCTTCCGTGTTCCCTTGCATGAAGGCATGAATGGGTCCCTCAGCAATGCCGAGCTGCCACTTCGGAGCAATATATTTACGCCATAGTCTTTTCCACATACCGTTTTCTGAAATAGCTACCCACCAACCATGCTGCAGGGGTGAGAAGCACACACAACGTCTTCAATCCTACCGACTCCATCGTGTGAATCAGTTTTCCATAACGCAGGCGCAGCGCTATACCGCATGCCATATATTCTGCCAAGTACTTCAACAGGTCGCGTTTATTCTCCGTTCTGTGTCCGCGCAGCTCATTGACCATCACATAGTTCGAGAAGACATAATTCACACACATCTGTCGGTCGAACACAGGAACACTCAGCCGGTCGTGTCCTTCGGTATGGTAGATTCGCATCGGCTTGTTCACATATCGAAACCGATATTTCTTCGACAGTCGGTTCCACAGCACCGACTCTCTGACCAGCGACACCTCGTTGTAGAGCCATTTGCCATCATCGCAAAACACATGGGCCCTCGTCATCGCATCACTCCTTCTCGAAATGATATTCTCGCTAGGACGCTTTCTTGTCCATTCCATCTCTATATAGTCGGTGTCCATGTAGTCCCAATCACCATGATAGCAAATCACATTTCCTTTTGTATCCAAGGTCATGCCGCACAGTGCTCCGATATCATCCCTTCCCTCATTCTCTATTTTTTTCCACTCGACGAGAAGATCTTCCACGCAGTTGCCCGTCAGTTCGTCATCATCGTCGATATCCACCACATAGGGTGTCCTCACCAGTGCGTCTCCCAGACGTTGCGCCCAATGTTTTCCACGATGCTGCTGCCGGTGATAGTCAATCGTAATCTCTTTCTCTTCGCTGAGCGTCTCCACCAAATGCTGCACGCGATCATCTGTGCTATCGTCTACTATCAACCACACAAACTCGCGACACGTTTGTTTCAGCAACGACTCATACAACCGCCTCAGCTCAGCCGGCCGGTTATACGAAGTGGTAAAGACTGTTAGTAGCATAAAAAATAGTTTTCAGAATTCCAGAGTTTTCAGAATTCTCAGAGTTTTCAGATTATTCTGAGTTTTCAGAATATTCAGAATTCTCTGACCCCCTCTTATTTTCTCAGCACATGTCTATAGACCCACGACCTCATGGCAAGAGGCAAGAGCAACTGTACTGTACCTCGTTCTAAAAGATTCAATGCGAATCTTCCTGGGGAGATAAACCCCGTATCGAGCATATACTTAAACACCCGGTACTGATTTTTGAAATAGGGCCAACCGCCACGACGGTCCATCTGCTCTTTTCCTGCCCTCACCCGTACTAGCACGTCGGGCACATTCTTGAACTTACAGCCCTGCTGAATCATCCTCACCCATAGATAGTAATCCTCATTCAGATGAAACGGCTGGTAATTACCCGCACGCAACAATTCTTCTTTCCTGAACATCACCGTCACGTGGTTCATCCCGTTGCGCGACCTCATATACCGTTTGATTTCCTTGTCGGCCAGAGGAACAATACGCTTCCCCGACACATGGTTCACGTCGTCGGCAAAATCCTCTATCATTCCCCCTACGACAGCCAGCGTATGGTCGTTCTCGAAACATGCCAGTTGTTTTTCAAATCGGTCGGGCAACGTCAGGTCGTCAGCATCCATACGTGCAACATAGTCACCGTGTGCATGCTCCACGGCAATCCTCATCGCCTCGCCCAAGCCTCTATTCTCCTCTAGCCGTACACATCTTGTTTCCGGCGCATTGCGTTCCTCAAACTCTTCTATCACCTTTTCAAGCGACATTGGAATGGGTCCGTCGATGACAAATAGTAGTTCATCGGGCATTCGTGTCTGACACAACACGCTCTCCACGGCATCTTTTAAATTCCGCGGATCATCCTTAGCATATACGGGTATGACAACTGTTAAAGTCATTTTTCAGAATCCTGCCCGTTGCTCCTTGCTCTAAGACATTTCTTTCACCTCATTTCACTCTCGGGGGGTGAGTAGAACTTGTGTAAACCATAAAGGTATAAACCATCTCTGCCCTTCCGGTGGCGAAAAGGCAGAAACACTTCAACCCTGCTGATTCACACCGCTTTAGAGGTCCTCCTGCCTCGCAGATTAGCAACCAATGGGCTTTTTTAAAATGCAAATATACACATTTTCCACAACGGTTACAATCTTTTTACACTTTTTTAGCAAGAGAAAGGGTATGTATTTGAAGTTTTCTCGCACCCTCGTACCTTCGCACCCTCGTACCTCAAATGAATAAATAGAAGAAAGGGAACACCGGGCATTCTTCTATCACCGGCATTCCCTCCACACAATAATCTAACAAAACTTATCAGAAGTTCTTTTCTTCTCTTCTCACTTTACCTTCATCGTGGCCTCATTGCCCTGTTGCCATGCAGAATAACGCACCTTTCCACCTTTCACATAACCAATGCGCAGATAGCGAGACACGGGCGACATCTTTCCTTCGGTCTGACGAACAGTCACCGTGAGACGCCGTTTCTGCAGCGCTGCATCGAAAGTAAGCATACGGTAGTTGCCTGTACGATAGGCAAATCCATCGCCGTCGTCCTCATAAAGTGTACCCTTGGCTATGCCCTGATTGTCCAGGCATACCAGCAGTGTAAGCGAGTCGGTACGCATGGCGGCTGTGCTCTGTGCGAGGTTGGCCATCGGGATAATGGATCCTGGACGCTGGTGCAAGGTGGCCTGATAACGGTCGGCTATCGCCTCAAGCGTCAGTGGCTGCCACTGGCCGGCATGGGGTGTAGGCACCGTTCCTGCCCAGCATGGAGTAATCATCAGGTCGCCTCCTAGCAGGAAGGCACGGTCCTCTGCGCGAAGGCTGAGGTCTTTGGCATCGGCCATGAACAAAGGGCGCATGACAGGCATGCCGTTCTGGCTGGCCTCACGGAAGACTGTATAGACATAGGGCATGAGCATGTAGCGCCGGTTGATGGCGGTACGACAGGCGTCTAGCACTTCGGGAGTGAAAGCCCACGGTTCTTGGTCTACACTGCCTTTGATACTGTGGTTACGCACAAAGGGGAAGAATACTCCCATAGCCGTCCACTGTGCCAGCAGTTCGCCGGTGGCATTTTCGCAAAAACCGCCTATGTCAGGACCACTGAAAGGCTGTCCCGAGAGTCCCAATGTGAGACTCATGGGCACACTCAGGCGCATCTGCTCTGGCGACGAGAGGTTGTCGCCCGTCCAGGTGGCTGCATAACGCTGTCCGCCCAGGAAGTTGGAGCGAGAGAGAATGAACGGGCGCTTTTGTGGATTGGCCAGCAAAAGCCCTTCCCTACTCGCCCGCACCATGTTCAATCCGTAGACATTGTGATAACGCAGATGGGGCGCGGCGATACCGTGTTCGCCAAGATGCACATTGTCGAGTGGCATGGTGGTCTCTTTTTGCTCGAAGACGGCAGGCTCGTTCATATCGTTCCAAACACCATCAATGCCCGTGGCCATAAAGTCGCGGTAGAGCGTAGCCCACCAAGTGCGCACCTCAGAACGGGTGAAATCGGGGAAATGGCACATGCCTGGCCACACTTTCCCCTCGAAGGGACGACCGTCGCGGGTCTTCACCCAGTAGTCACCTGCAGTACCCTGATCGTCCACAAAGTAACCTTTCTCCGCTTTCACGCCCGGGTCAATCATATAGACGGCCTTAAAATCGTGCTGGTGCAGGTAGTCGTTGAGTGCACGAGGGTTGGAAAACTCACGCGGATTGAAAGTGAAAATGCGATAGCCATCCATATAGTCGATGTCCATCCAGATGACATCCGAGGGGATGCGGTAATGGCGCAGCGAGTCGGCAATCTGCATCACCCGTGTGTCGGGTTGATAGCTGAAGCGGCACTGCTGATAGCCCAACGCCCAAAGAGGCGGCAACTGCATGGTGCCCGTGAGATGACCCAGGGCCTGCATGAGTGCCTTAGGGCTCTCGCGTTCGATAATCACCACGCGGAATGCAGGGCCTTGACTGGCGAACGTTACTTCGTGGTCGGTGATGCTGATTTGCTGACGCCACGTATTGTCGGCAATGATGCCGAAGGCTGTGCCGTCGGTGCGCAGACCCATCACCCAAGGATGGCTCTGATAAAGATGGCTGCCGCCATCCACGCTGTAGGCAGGTGTGTCTACATTCCACAGGCTGATGGTGCGCCCGTTACGACGCAGAGGTCCAGTCACCTCGCCCGTGCCATAGAAGTCGACCGTCTCATCCACCCGGATAGTGGCAATGCTTTTACCCTCTTTCAGGCTGAACTGCGGACGAATCCGCCAGCTTGCGGGCAGGGGCGCAGCAGCCACCGGCTGATGTTCGAAGATGGGCGACGGTTCATGCTGCGAGGCATCGTAACTTGCGGGATAGAATACTGCTACGCTGTCGGCAGATACAAAGGCAGCCTGAGCTGCTGCCGCAAGGGCAACAGACAGGCTGCAAATAATGACAGAGATTCGTTTGTTCATTTCATCGATTGTTTATTTTACAATCACCTTCACGACCTTTCCATCGGCCTTGCGGACAATGTTCACGCCACGGCCCAGCTGCTGCTGACGTACGCCACTGAGGCTGTACACTGCTGCAGGACCCTCGGCGGGCTTCACTGTTGTGGAAATGCCAGTAGAGCTATCGTTGACATAGGTGTCGCCTTCCTTGACCACCACTTTATGTGTGGCATCGAAGATAGGATGATCGTCGCTGCCCAGCGTCTGATAGTAGATAGTCTCACCTGCACCCTGGTTGAGGTCATAGCACAGCTTACCACTCGTCACATCGCCTTTCTCGACGGTTGTCACCTGATTGCCATTCACCTCATAGCAGTTGGTAAGAGCCACGCTGCTGCCATTGTAGCGGGCAAAAGTACGATTGCCATCTACGCCGACCACTTCGCCACTGTTGTAGCAGTTGATGACCTCAGCACGGTCGCCCAGCCATCCGCTGATAGCGCCACACTCACGCTCACCAACGATGTCGCCGGTGTTGAAGCAGTTGATAATCTTCACATAAGCCTCGCTCATGTCGTTCACACCCAGGATACCTGCACCATTGGCACCGTTCGGACCCACGTTGACCGTAGCCTCGTTGCCACAATTCTCGAAGGTGACCACAGCCTTACCCACAGCGGTTCCGGCAATACCTGCAGAGTAACCCGTTGAATAAATCTCACACGACTTGTCGACAATCACATTCTTGATTGTAGCACCACTAACAAGTCCAAACAGACCCTTGTTGCCACCTTCCGTCTCAATAATCATGTTCTTAATGCGATAGCCATGACCGTCGAAAGTACCCTTGAAGGGCAACTTGTTGTCGTCAATGCGTGTTCCGATACCTTCGAAGCTAATGCCCGTCATATCAATATCGTTGGCCAGGTCAACAATCACGTTGCCGTCGATTTCAGCATTGTTAATAGCATCAGCCAGTGCCTTCAGCTGACTGCCGTTGCGAATGACGCGTGCACCACAAACCGAGCAGATGTCATCCACATACTTGTGCTCGTCGCGCTGGGCTGCTCCTTCGGTGTTCGAATAGCTGATGTCGTCGCCCATTGTACCGTCGCAACGCATCGAGCCGTTGGCATAGACCATGCTATGGCTGTCGAATGGAACAGGATAGTTGTCGCTGCCCAGAGTCTGACGCCAAGCACCATTGGCACCACCATCGTTCAGCTTATAGCAAAGCTCACCCGAAGCGAGTGCAGAAGTAGGAACCACTGTAGCAGCACTTTCCGACAGTTCGGTAATATTATCGGTGTAATAGCAATTCACCATGTTGGCCACATTACGGGCAAACACCGTAGAGTTGCCGCGCAGGCTCAACAGCGAGGCTGACACATAGCAGTTCTGAAGCAGGGTCTCCACACGACCGTGGGCATAACCAATGATGGCAGCACTACCCTCACAGTCGGGAGCATTCATCGTACCGGTGAAGGCGCAATTGGTGAAGGTTGGACTCTCGTGACATACTGCGAATAAACCACCGTGGGTGGCATCGCCAGGATAGCTGCCTGTGATATTAACAGCAACTATGATATTCTCGTAGTTACAGGTGCCGCGGCTCACAAAGCCCAGACCACCAATAAACCTCTGTGTACTCTCAATGGCACCGTCAACCACCAGGTTCTTGATGGTCGAGTTGGTCACCACCTTGAAGAGAGCCACGCCGTCGTAAGAGACATTATAATTCACGGTGATGGTGTGTCCCTGTCCGTCGAAGACTCCTTCAAAAGCCTTACTCTCATCACCCTCGTTGGCAGAGAACATGTCACCACCAATCATCACATCGTTCTTGGTATACTCGCTGAAGTCGATGTCAGCACCCAGGCGGGCATTCACTTTCTTGTTGCCTTTGTTCACCAGCGCGGCAAACCAGTTCAAGTCAACGGCTGTGCTGAGCGTATAGAAACCATCTGTGAGTGGCAGATATTCTTTGTCAACATCACCGCAGCGCGAGCAAATGCCATTGACGAAAGCATGCGGGTCACGGTTCGACTCATTGGTGTTCGAGAACACGGCATCGCCACCTTTCGACTGGCCGTCGCAGTAGAGGTCACCCACGGCATACACAATGCCATGCGAAGAGAAAGGTAAAGGATGCATATCCTCGCCCAGTGTCTGATACCAAGCCACAGTCTCGCTCTGGCTGCCATTCAGCTGATAGGCCACACTACCGCTGCTCAGCTCGTACTCATCCTCACTGATTTTAGTTCCCTGATAGCCATAAGAGTCGTAATTGTTGGTGCCCTTACCTCTACCATTACGCCACATGGAGTTGTTGCCGTCCATGCCAATGATAAAACCTGAGTTATAGCAGTTGGTAATCTCGCTGCCATTATCGCCAACCCAGCCGCAAAAAGCTGCTGACTCATTGCTGCCGGTGATACCACCAGAGTTAAAACAATGTATGATCTTGATGCCACAGGCACTATTCATGCTCACACCACAAATACCGGCGGCGTTTTGTGCTTGTGCACCCACGCTGCCCTCATTACCGCAGTTCTCGAAAGTAACCGAGCCGCCGCCATTGGTACCTCCGGCAATCGCACCGACAAAGCACTTGCCCGACACCGACGAACCATTGTCGACCACCACATTCTTGATATACGCACCATCGTTGAGCACGCCAAACAGTCCCACATACTCCTGATCGGGCAGGTCGATCACCATGTTGCGGATGAAATGCTGCTGACCGTCGAATGTACCCTTGAAGGGACTGCCCACCGTACCGATAGGCTGGTGACTCACTCCTGTCATATCAATATCGGTAGTGAGCACAGCGTTGATGCCGCCGTTACCACTGGCAACAAGATTCGAGAAGTCCTCGAGGTCTTGGGCGTTACCAATTTGATAAACACCGTCTTTTTGGTCTAAGGCAAACGCCTCGGCCACTCCCATCCAACAACAAAAGATGGAGAGGATTGAAATTAGTAAACTTTTTTTCATAATCGATTGTTTTTAGTTATTGAGCTTTTATCTTTTCTGCTTTTACGGTTTCGTTGAACACATCGATGGTGATGCGGTAAATGCCATCGCTGCTCAGCGTCCACTTCGTGTCGGTGCCACCCGTGCGCAGACGGGTGTCCTTCAGGATGTCGGTGTCGGGGGCATAGGGATGCAGTGCCTTGGGATACCAGCGGTCCTGCCCTTGGAATTTAAAGCTGGCCGGTTCCTCCACACCCTCATGGCGTTTCAGCTCTCCCTCCCATGTCCAGATGCAGGGATTGTTGATGTCCTGGCGCATGAGTTGCATTTTGCCTTCTTTCCATCCCGACGCGGTGGCGCCCCCTCCGATAAAGAGCTCGCCCCAGGGCTGGAATATTTCGCCCTGCAGCTTCTTCCGGTCGGTATACACATGGAAGCGGTAACGATCCTCAGCCACGACCACCTGCCATGCAGCACTTCCGGCATCGGTGCTCTCCTGCCATTCCAAGCCATGATTGACAATGTTGGCATCGGGCAGCAACGGAACCAAGAAGCGGGTATTCTTGCCCACCTTCTTGGTGGTCATCACCCGCAGCTCGCCTTCGTTCAGGCTGCCTGCATATTTAAAGTCCACAGAACTTACTTTCTCCAGTTTCTGTACACCGCCCGGAACGGCAGTGCCCACAATCCACAATTCTTTATATTCTGCCGCCGAGAGCACCAAACCACTCAGCACCATCACGGCTAATAGATAGAGTCTTTTCATCTCTTTTATGCTTTAGCTGGTTATTCTTCTACTCATTCATACTTTAGTGTCACGGCAATCTGCTTGTCACACGATGTCAGCGGGACATAGACGGTCACCTTGCGTGTCTGTTCGTCGTAGCTCCACACGCCGTTGGGCTGTCGCACACCATTCACCGTCACAGTATGCGGACGGTCGACGGCCAGATACTCCACGGTATAAGCCCGTTCCTTCAGCATTCCCGGGAACTTTCCCTTGCGTGGCTCAATGGTTAGGGTGTTTTGGTCGTGGGCTATGCGAGTGGTGGTGAACACCCCTTTCTGATAGTCCTGCGTGTCGCCCTCGTCCTCGTAGAGCACGGTGTTGCCATTACCGCCCGGCACCACCTTCAGGATGAGGCGCTCAGGACGCGTATTGAGATTCATCAACGGCGGATTGTTCACGATGACGGCTCCAGCCCGATAGAAATAAGGTATCTCCTGCTGGGTGTAGCTGTCGGTGAAGATACGATTTCCATCGACCACCGCGTTGCGGCAAACGTCAAACCACCGGCCTTCGGGCAGCCATGTGCGCCGCGATGCCTTTCCGTCGGTTCCAGAAGGAGTCACCACCGGAGCCACCAGGATATCATCGCCAAACATATACTCATCTTCGAAGAGGTAGGCATTGTTGGCCTCGGGCGAATCGTAGTAGAGCGGACGACAGATGCTCACGCCCGTGTCGTAGGCCTGGCGTGCTGCCGTATAGATATAGGGCATCAGCGCATAGCGCAGCTTCACCGTCTCGAGCAACAGGGGGAAATTCTCATATTTCCATATTCTGCGCTCGATGCCCGGCCAGTTGGTGGCATGGGTGCGGAACACAGGTGTAAACACGCCATACTGCATCCATCGCAGATAGATTTCGGGATCGTTGCCGCCCGTCTGCTGATGTCCGCCCAGGTCGTGTCCCCAATAGCCGAAGCCCACATTCGAGGCCGTGGCTGTGAAATAGGGTTGCCATGCCAACGTACCATAGGTGGTGAACGAGTCGCCCGAGAATCCGATAGGATAACGATGGCTTCCCAGCCCACCCCATCGGTGGAAAATCAGCGGACGGTGGTTGGGACGGTTCAGGCGCATATCGTTGTAGAACACATGGTTGCACCAGAAGGTCTCGCCCAGTCCGGCCACATATTTGCTTGTCAGGTTCTGCTGCCAGTCGAGCCACCAGAAGTCCACGCCTTGTTTCTCGCGTGCACGGATAATGCGGTTGAACATGTGATGATAGAACTTGGGGTCGCTCAGGTTCCAGGGCACCACCTTTGTTGTGGCAGGCATGCCCATGTCGTCGCGAAGCTCGGCAAAGTAGTCCTCATCGTCGTCCACGCCGTCGGCAGGATGCAGGTTCAGGCTCACCTTGAGTCCCTGTTTGTGCATCCAGTCGATGAGTCCCTCTGGATCGGGAATGGCCGTGCGGTCCCATGTCCATCCTGTCCATCCCTGGGTGTGCCAGTCCATGTCGAAAATCATCACGTCCATAGGTATCTGGTTGCGCTTCACGTCGTTCACAATCTCCATGAACTCATCGCTGGTGTAGCGCTGATACTTGCTGTACCAATAACCCAGCACATAAAGCGGGGGCATCGGCTGGCGGCCCGCCACCTTGATGAAGTCGCCCAGCGCCTTCTTATACTGATGGCCATAGCCCAGGAAATACCAGTCGAGCGCATCTTTGTCCACAGGCTCAGCCACCCACTCTATCCCGTCGTAGCGTTTGTCGAAGGCAAAAGTGGTCGAACCGTCACCGCGCTTGGTGCGAGGCGACTCGTCGATGATGCTCCATCCTGCCCGCGAGAGCAGTCCGTTCTCCATCTCACGGCGTTTGTTGTCGCCAATCTGTCCGTCCAGCGTTCGTGTCGTTCCCTTCAAGTTCAGGGCATCGTCCTTGCCTGGATACCAGAGCACGTTTCTGCCGTTCAGGGCGAAGCTGATGTTCAGCACCTTGTCGGAGGGCTGGTCAGCGCTGATGACACCACCTATTTTATACTTCAGCGTCAGGGCTGAGGTTTTAATGGTCAGCCATCCGTCTTTTTCTTCGGTGGTAAACTGTGGCACAGGCAAGCGGCGGTTGATGACGGCAAATGTGGCCCTGTCCTCAAACAGTCCTCGCTGACTGTACTGAATTCGAACCATCTCGGGAGTCAAGACCGTGAAACGCGCCTTTCCCGACTGTACCACAGCCTCGGGATGCGCAACAGGATTCTCGGTCTGTGCCATTGCCGGCATCAGTCCGAGAAAGAGTGAGATCACTATGATTAATCGTTTCATAAACTTTGCTATTTAGGTTTTTGCAACTGCAAAGTTATTATATCATCGCGCGAATATAAAAAAAGCTAGTGAATGTATAACGAATATCCTATAATCAAAAACCGAAGCTACTGATAATCAGCAACTTCGGTTTGTTGTTTTGTCAATTTGTATAAAGGAAATATTCCTTCTTATATGGCCATAATCAGTTTCTCAAACTGGTCGTTTTCAGCTGTTGAGCGGTTTTTGATGCGTGTCTTATAGGTATTCACCGTGTGAACGGAATAGTCGAGGAATTTGGCAATACGCTCGCTATCGTTGATACCCAGTCGGATGAGAGCAAAGATGCGCATCTCTGAGGTCAGCGAGTGGTCGTTGGCCGGCATCTTGCGGTCTTTCTCCTCGAACAACTCATTGTAGCGCTTCACGAAGTCGGGGAACAGCTTGAGGAAAGTCTGGTCGAAGGCCTCGTACATGTTCTCGCGCTCGGCATTCAGCGTAGAGAGTTTCAGCATGGAACGCACATCGTCGAACTGCCGTGCGGCAATCTTGCGGTCGATGGTGAGGTAGAGTTTTTCGAGTTTGGCAATAAACTCGGCATTGGTATAGAATGTCCGCCCGATGTAGGCATTCTTAATCTTGTCGTCTTCCTTCAGATGGCGGTTGGCCTCCTGCAGCATGTCCAGCTGTCCGGCAATGGTCTCGCGTGCCTCGGTGAGCTTTTGATTTTTCTTCTTGATAAACCAGTAACTCCACAGGATGGCCAGGAGCAGCACCACAAACAGTCCCGTGGTGGCAAACAGCCAGTTGCGCTGGCTGCGGATGGCATTATAGCGGTCCTGCTCAATGAT
Source organism: Prevotella sp. UBA2739 (assembly GCA_002353525.1). Classification (GTDB taxonomy): domain Bacteria; phylum Bacteroidota; class Bacteroidia; order Bacteroidales; family Bacteroidaceae; genus Prevotella. The sequence goes on along the minus strand of DEJV01000015.1, from coordinate 9,473 downwards.
GGGCAGTATGTCGTTGATTTCCACTTTGCGCAGCCGCGAGTTGTAGAAGTTCACGTCCTCCAGTGCCTGATGCACATACACGCTGGCCCGCTCGTAGTCACCCCGCTTATACACCAGTCGCGACAGATGGTAGAGGGCTGTGATCTCGCGGGTAGCCGTCTCGTTGTCGGCGATGGCCGACTGCGCGAAATACTCGATGGCCTTGTCCTCGTCGTTCAAGTAACGTATGCCCATGCCATCTCGGCGGTGGTCATGGCCTTCTGCCGTTTGTCGTCACCACAAAGTTCCAGCACTTTCTCGAACGAGCGCAGGGCATCTTCATACTGGTGGTCGCGCATCTGGTGCGATCCTGTCAGCGACCACCACAGAGCCGTATTCTCGGGTGTAATTTGTTTCAGCGAGTCCAGATAGGCATTGCTTTGCGTGATATACTTCGTATAGAAAGGTTCTTCTCTAACATAGTCGGCCATCGAGCGCCACAGCTTGCTGTAGTTATCAAAGTAGTCGTTCAGCTGTTCGCCCTCCAGCCGTTTGCGGTCAATGGTCAACAGCACCTCATGCGCCTCGCTTAATATTCCAGCAGAGATAAGCGAGAAGGCAATGGCATTTTTTGCCTTTGCCACGCGGTCGGCATTCTTCTCCAGCTCAGCTACCTCCAGACAGGCGTAGGCATAGTGGCGCGCCGAGTCGTAACAGTAGCTCTTATACTCGTTGTACAGTCCGTACAGCTGGTCGAACTCCTTTCCCTGCTGCTTGGCTAAGGGCATCATCTCGTGCAAACTCTTGATGCGTTTCACCCGTTCCTGCTCGTAGACGTCACGGCGTGCCAGACTCTCGTCGAGACTGCGCAACTGATGATCCACCCCACCGGCAGCCCATACGGAATACGGTAGATGGAAAAGAATGAACAATAATATAGAAGAACAAATATTTCGTTTCATACAAACTCTCTTTCTTTTTTTTAGGATTTTCAAAATTAAAAAAAATAAACAAAAGACGAGCCATTTGCGTAAAAACATTAAACTTATTTAACAATAGTTTAAGGGAGGAGAAGAAATGGAGGGAGCAGGAGGAAGAGAAGGTCAAATGCCCATGCTAATGACTTTTTCTCCAGCGAACGAAGTGAGCTAACTCCCTCCATTCCTTCTTCTCCCTCCATCAAAAAAGCCGCTTGCTACTCACTAGCAAACGGCTTGTTGCTCCTGAAAGGAGTTCTACCATAACTAAAACCTAATATTACTAACTTCATTGGTATTTCGGAAGTGAGTTTTTTCGGAGGTACGAAGGTACGAGGGTGCGAGAGTGCGAGATTAGCCTCGCCTATCGAGAGCTATTTGAGGTTACTACTGACGAAGAAAAAGTATTCTCGTACCTCTTCGTACCTCCGTACCCTCGTACCTTCGAATTGTTCGTTCCCTCGCACCTTCGAATTGTTCGAACCCACACTTCAATTCTTCATCAATTTCTCGCACTGGGTGCCAAACTTGCCCGACAAGCGGAGGAGATAGACACCGCGCGAGATGGCCGATGTATCGACGATGGCGGTGTGGCGTGCCTGACCCTCGTCGAGCAGACTGCCACTGAGATTGTAGAGCCGCCACGAGAACCACTGGTCGTCGGGACTGTCGATGCGAAACATGCTGAGATCATCGCCGAGGGGCTGAATCATGCAGTTGTTGTCAGCAGTTGCCTCCACGCAGTCGACAGCTGTGCTGCCAAAGACGGGCACCTCTGCCTCGGTCGAGGGGCGCATGCCCTTGATCTGCGGCCAGCCGTCGGTACCCCATTGCACGCGGTCGAGATAGGTCACACGTCCTCCATCCACATTGCTGGCCTGAAATCCGTGGTAGAGCACCCATGTCTGTCCGGCATCGTCTTGCACGAACTCCGAGCAATGGCCTGGTCCGTACACCTCGGGGCTCTTGTTGAGCAGTGGCGAGAAGTTGTCGCCTACGGCACTCTTTCCGTTACGGTCGACGTAGGGTCCGAAGAGGTCGCGCGAGCGGGCCATCACCAGGCGGTAGGTGCTCTTGGCTCCCTCACAGCAGCTGCCAGCCGAGCCGATGAGATAGTAGTAGTTGTCGTGCTTCACGATCATGGTGGCCTCAATCAGTCCTCCAGCTATCTTCTGCGGCGTGCACCCTTCCTTCACGGCCAGTCCGTCGGCGGTAAGCTCCACACCGTAGATATCGTGGAAGGAGCCCCAGAACAGATAGTTGCGCCCGTCGTCCTGAATGAAGAAGGGGTCGATGCAGTTCTCGATGTTCACCTCGCTCGAGATGAACAGCTTGTGGGCATCGTGGAAGCCACGGTCGGGACGGTCGCTGACGGCTACGCCAATGCCGCACTCCCAGGTCTTCCCCCACTCCGACTTCGAGTAGTAGAGCACATACTTTCCGTTCACGTAGTTGATGTCGGGAGCCCAGATGGCGCCGTTGGGCACAAAGTCCATGGGGCGTGTGGCATCGGTGAAGGCTGTGCCGGCATAACGCCATGTGACGAGGTCTTTCGAGCGGTAGATGGGCACGTTGTGGGTGTCCTCGGTGGCATACAGATAGAAGTATCCGTCGGCCGCCTTGATGACCGTCGGGTCGGGCAGGCTGTATTTGATGACCGGGTTGTTGTAGGTCTTTACCGTTTCGTCGGCACTGGCGATGACGGGCGTCATGGCCAGCAGCAAGAGGGTGTAAATCCCCCTTGCCCAGCTCATGGTCGGTATGATGGTTTTTATGCTAATCATTTCCGCGTTACTTATCACTTGTCACTTATCACTGTTCACTTAGTTAGCAGGCTCGAAGCTGGTCCACATGTCGGAAGCCAGCAGACAGAGCTTGAAGGTGTAGCGTCCACTCACCGATGGCACCCACTTCACGTCGCCACCTGCATCCTGGAAGCGGTACATGAACAAGCGGTGGTCGGTAAGCGGGTCGGCATTGTCGGCAGGTGCGAAGAAGAACTGGTCGCCCCATCCACCGCCAAGTCCGATTTTCAGCTCGCCTCCGGCGGTGAAGTCGCCCGTCCACGCATAATAGTAAGGTTCGCGTGCGGTGCCTACCATCTCCATGCGTCCGGCGGTAGTGTTGGTGTTCCATCCTACCGAGCATCCATTGCCGCAAATCCATATCTGTCCGGGTGTGGGCAGCTGTACGATGTCGAGCACACGGCAGTCGTTGAACTCCGAGTTGGTGTCGACGATGATGGTGCGTGTGCCACTCTCGTTGTTGGTGAACTCGGTGTAGGTTCCGTCGGTGACGTAGTCGAGCTTACCGTCGGCAGCCTGTCCGTAGAGCGGATATTCCGCATCGGAGGTCTGGAAGTGGTAGGTGCAGGGCGACATGTTGAGACTCACCTCGTAGATGCCCGTTCCCAGCTGGCGCTGTTCGAGGCGCTGGGTGGTGGTGGTTCCCAGCTGGTCGGTGATGACCATGTAGAGGTAGGGAGGATACTTCTCGTAGCCCGTGACGACAAACTCCACGGTAGAGATTTCCGGGCGCACATATTTCTGCTCGTTGTTGACGATGCTCAGTACCTGAGCCGTCACCTTGACGGCCTCGCCGGGAATGGCCCAGCGTGCCACCATCGAGTTCAGCTGGTCGTGGGTAAGTGCCAGCTGCTGCTGTGTGCCGGTAGAGATGTACTCCGACTTGAGGTCTTTCTGCGCCGAGGGATAGAGGCACACCTTGTAGGTCACCTCGTCGGTGGGCGACAGGGGGCTGCTGGCCTTGTCCCAACTGAGTGTGACGGCCGTCTGGTCGGCAATGCCCTTGTTGAGCACAATCTCGTCGACCGAGCTCTTCACGTGCATCTCGTCGGGATAGGTGGGCAGCTCAAAATAGGTAGGGTCTTCGTTGCACGCCGTTGCTGCGAACAGGGTGCTGACGATGGCTATAAGATAGGCTGTTTTTTTCATAATTATCAATTCTCAATTGTCAATTGTCCATTATCAATTACTCCGTTTCCATCACCCAGAAGGGGGCCTCGCGCAGGTTCGGATTCTTCTCATACTCGTCAATGTAGATAGGCATCCAGTAGTACTGGCGCTTCCACACACGTGTCTGGAACACGGTACGCACGAAGAACTCGCTCTGGTTGCGTCCCTGGAAGTTCATGCCGTAGTCGTCGCCACACATCTCGGGCAGATTCTCGGCATCTTTCCAGCGGCGGATGTCGTACCAGCGGTTGTTCTCGCAGCAGAGCTCCACACGACGCTCGGCACGCACCACGCGCCGCACGTCGGCCTGTGAGTTCTCAATGTGGATGTACTCCTCGTCGGTGGCATCGACATTGTCGAAGGTGTACTTGCGCACGCCTGCACGCTCGCGGATGCGGTTCACGTACTCAATGGCTTTCAGGCGTGATGCGCCATCGTCGTAGGCTTCGTTCAGCGCCTCGGCATAGTCGAGATAGGTGAAGGCCAGACGGTAGGTGAATCCCTGACGGTCGGTGATGGCACCGGTCAGGTAGTTGTCGAGCACGTTCAGTCCCTTACGCACCAGGTAGCCGTTCTGCGGAGCATCGTGGGGCGATGAGGTCTGCACGTTGTCGCGTCCGTTCATGAAGAAGTTGTACTTGCGCTTGCCCACAGCGAGCCATGATCCATGGAAGGAGACGGCATTGTAGAAGCGGGGCTCACGATTGCAATACATGTTGTAGGTGCCGCGTGCGGTCACCTCGCCGGGGTTGCCGGTGCCGTATTCCCAAGTGGTCTCGTCCGAGCGGTTGTCGACTACAGTCGAGAATCCCTCCTCCACGTAGCCCGAGTTGGGGTCGGTGATGGGCAGACCGTTGCGGGTGAAGAAGGCATCGACCAGTCCCTGGTAGACACCCAGTCCGTTACCGCCGCCATACTCGCGCACCGAGGCGGTACGCAGGAAGGTGTCGCGGTAGCTGTTGCCCTTGGTCACGGGGAAGGTAATCTCGTGGTTACCCTCGCTCCAGCGCTTGATGTGCACATTGTAGGTAGAGAGGAAGGGGTCGGGTTTGCCGTTGGGTCCCATCTCTACGTAGAGCGCGTAGCCGGCTTTCTCGGCCTCGTCGATGCAGAGCTTGCAGGCATCCACGGCCTTCACCCACTTGTTGTGGTCGTAGGTGGCATTGAAGATCTGCTCGCCCTGGTCGTTCACGTAGTCGGTGTACCACGGGTTGCCGTTCACCAGCGGACTGGCGGCGAAGAGCAGCATGCGTGCTCTGACGGTGAGCGCCATGATGCGGTTCACGCGTCCATATTTCGAGGGGTCATCGTAGACGGCGGGCAGGGCCATGGCAGCCTCGTACATCTGCTTGTCGCAGTAGTCCACCACGTCGTCGTACTTCGACTGTCCCACCATGAGCTCAGAGAGCGTAAAGTCGGTAGGTGCGATATAGTCGGGCTTGAAGGGAATGCCGCCATAGTTCTCGGCCATCTGCCACCAGGCATAGGCGCAGAGGAACTTCACCTCGTTCTTCATGTTGTCGATTTCGCTCTGCGGCAGATCGTGGTCGGGCATGGCCTTCACCATGTTGTTGAAGATGTAGCCGTGGCGGATGTAGCGTGGCATCATGTGCCAGAGGTTACCACCCCATGTGGAGTTGATGGTCCACTGTCCGAGAATCTTCGGGATAACGCCACCCCAGTCCCATTGCTGCCATCGTGCCGAGGGGGTGATGTCGTCGGCAAACACCTCGTATCCGTCGGCGGTGAGTGCCCACTTGTCGGGGTTGTGGATGATATTGTAGACATAGCTCAGCCATGAGTACACCTTGTCTCTATTCTCGAACACCATCTCCGTGGTCAGCTCGGTGTCGGGCTCTTTGTCGAGATAGTCGCTGCAGGAAGAGAGCAAGGGGGTGGCTGCTGTGATACAGCAACATACGGAACCTGCTGCGATGAAATGCTTGATATATTTTGTTTTCATAATTATCAATTGTCAATTATCCATTATCAATTATCAGAAGTTGACGTCGAGTCCGAACATGATGGAACGGTTCATGGGGTATTTCAGACCGTCGTTGGTGCCCAGCTCGGGGTCCCACATCTTGAATCCAGAGATGCAGAAGAGGTTGTTGCCGCTGACAAACACGCGGCAGCTCTTCACGTAGAAGTTCTCGAGCCAGTGCTTGGGCAGGGTGTAGCCCACCTCAATGGTCTTGCAGCGCAAGAAGCTCATGTTCTTCTTCCACCATGTCGAGGCACGGTAGTTGTTCACGTTGGGTCCGTAGGAGAGTCGCGGCCAGAAGGCGTAGGGGTCTTGGTTCTGCTCTGTCCAGCGGTCGTCGATGTTGGTGGCATAGGCATTACCCTCGGTGGTGGTGCCTCCGCCCGGCAGGAAGTAGGGCTGACGTCCGATGACGCGGTACATGTCGGCCGATCCCTGGAAGAAGAAGTTCAGGTCGACGTTCTTATAGCTCACCACGCCGCCGAATCCGTAGACGATGCGCGGGTCCTCGGTGCCGCCGATGAATCCCTCGTCCTCCTCGGTGATGACTCCGTCGTGGTTAACGTCCACGTACTTGATGTCACCGGGCTTGAGCGTCACGGCGCCCACACCGCTCTGGTCGGGGATACCGTCCTTGAGTGTGCCGTCGGCATTGAAGTCGTCGTAGCCGAAGAGTCGCTCGGCGGTGAGTCCCCACAGCTCGTTCATCGAGCGTCCGGTGGCCGAACGGTGAGTGCCCTTCAGTACTTCGGGCTCGTCTTTCTCTTCGACGCGGTTCTTGGCATAGGTGAAGTTACCGTAGGCCGACGTAAACCAGTCTTTGTTCCATTGTTTGTGCAGGTTGAGAGTGACCTCGATACCTTGGTTGCGCACCTTACCGAAGTTGGCCCATGGAGCCTGTACGAAACCACTCTGAGTGGGCACGATGGTGCGCTGCATGAAGATGTTCTTACGATCCTCGCGGAAGACATCGAAGTTCAGGTCGAGAATGTTCCACATGCCGAGCTCGAATCCGAGGTTCTTCTTCGTCACGGTCTCCCAGGTGAGGTTGTCCACGCCGATGTCACCCTCGGTGATACCGCTGTAGGAGCGTTGTCCGGTGGTTCCCCAGGTGTAGCCTTCCTGTCCGGTGTAGAGGGTGCCGAGGTAGGCGAAGCGTCGTCCGCCGATGTTATCGTCACCAGCCTGTCCGATAGAGGCACGGAACTTAATCTTGTTGAAGGTGTTCTTCATCTTCTCCATCCAGGGCTCCTCGCTCATAAGCCATCCGATGGCAAACGAGGGGAAGAATCCGAAGCGCTTGCCCTTGGCAAAGTTCTCCGAACCGTTGTAACCGAAGTTGAACTCGGCCACGTAGCGGTTGTCGTAGGTCATCGACAGGCGTCCGGCCATACCCTGCTTGCGGTAGTCCTGAATGCTGCCGTCGTCGTAGGCCTGCTGGTTGTAGAGCAGCAGCGCGTCGACATCCAGTTTGCCGAACCGGTTGTTGTACATCAGGTCGGCCTCGAAATAGACGCGTGTGTTACCATATTCGGTACCCTGCTCCGAGCCCATCGACTCGTCGCCGGTCTCAAACTGCGAGTAGATGAGGTTGCCCTCCTCGTCGCGTCCCGTGGCGGGGAACACGGTGCCGGGGTTGGCGGTACGGCTGCGGCGCGAGCGGTTCCAGCGGTCGAAGCTGAACAGCGCCTTGGCCTTGAGTCCCTTCACAATCATCTTCAGGTCTTGCTCCACGCTGAAGAGGGTCTGAATCTTCGACGAGGTGGTGAAGTCGTAACCCTGCTGGGTGACGGTCTGCCAGGGGTTGGCACGGTTAGAAATCTTGGGGATGGCACCGTCACTGTAGCGTGCGGGATGCACGAAGGGCAGCGTGCGGAAAGCCTGTCCGAAGGCGTCGTCGGTGTTGCAGCGCTGCTTCTTGAATCGGTTCAGGTAGCCGCCGATGTTGACGCGCAACAGGGTGGTCTTCGTCACGTCCATATCGATGTTGGTGCGCAGGTTGAACTGTTGGTTGTTGGTGGCATTGTCCACCAGCAGGCTCTTGTCCTGCTCGAGGATGCCGCCCTCCTTGAAGTAAGAGGCCACAATCGAGTAGCGCAGGAAGTCGCTACCGCCGCTCACGTCGAGGTTGCCACGGGTGGTATAAGAATAGTCCTTCGTGATCTCGTCCACCCAGTTCACGTTCGGGTAGAGGTCGGGGTCGTAGCCCGAGCGGGTGCGGTCTATCTGCTGCTGGGTGAAGGGCTGTGCCGTACCGTCTTGTGCGGCCAGCTCGTTGAGCAGCGTCATGTAGTCGGGAGCGTTCAGGAACTCAGGCAGCTGGGTGGGCTCGTTGATGGAGTGCTCCACGTGGAAGCGAATCTGCGGCGCACCTATTTTACCACGCTTGGTGGTGATGACGATGACACCGTTGGCACCACGCACACCATACATGGCCGATGCCGATGCGTCTTTCAGCACCGAGAACGACTCGATTTCAGCCACGTCGACATTGTCGAGGTCGCGCTCCACACCGTCGATGAGAATCAGGGGGTTGTTGTGGCCCGAGAAGGTAGAGATACCACGAATCCAGAAGTTGGAGTCGTCGTAGCCAGGCTCTCCCGAGCGCTGAATGCCAATCACACCTGAGAGCTTACCAGCCAGGTTGTTCGACAACGTACGGGTGGTACCGAATTTCAGTTCTCCGGGGTTGATGGTCTCGATAGAACCGATGATCGAGGCTTTCTTCTGCGAGCTGTAACCCGTCACCACGATCTCGTTGAACTCGTTCACATCTTCCTCCATCATCACGTTCAGCAGCTTGGCTCCGTTCACGCTCACCTGCTTCCGCTTGAAGCCGATGTAGTTGAACTCGAGCGCAGGCTTGCCCGTGGTGGGCACGTTGATGCGGAACATACCGTCGGCGTCGGTGATGGCGCGCGTCTCTGTTCCTACCAGAGTGACGGTGACACCAATGAGAGGCTGTTTCTCCGGGTCGGTCACCATACCTGTCACTTGCGTTGTCTTTGCATTCTGCTCCACGGCAGCGGCGGCCTTAGGCAGCAGCGGGGCAGCCGTCAGCATGGTCATGGTGCATAGCATCATGGCACCTGCCGTCAGCCATCCGTGGCAGAACTTCATTCGTTGTTTTTTCTCCATATCAGTTTGTTTTTAGCTATTTGTTACGATTTCTGCTGCAAAAGTAGCTAATCCTTCGTCACGCACGTAATAAAATAGGGTTTGTATAACGTGTATATTACCTGCCAAAAACCATTCTTGCTGATTATCAACGCCTTAGACCACATGCCACACACCGCCGTGTATAACAGAAATATTGCGGTCAAAAAGGCCCGAAACGGAGAAATTTCATGCCGGAAGCCTGGGCGGCGCTTGGAGACGGGGAGAAAAGGTAGAGAGAAATGACGCCCCGAGGGTTGTCGTCTCCATGCCGGCTGACGCCTCAGTTTGGATGTTACAAATTTACAAAAAATCGCCAAGAGAGACAAGCGTTTTCTCCAGTTTTTGCGCCGCCGGAGAAGATATTTTCCGATTTGTTTACAACAGCCTTCTGGCCGCGCC
>DEJV01000069.1:305-53253 GCA_002353525.1 Prevotella sp. UBA2739 | reverse complement strand
TGTACTGACGCTACAAAGCGTTTGTACTGACGCTACAAAGCGTTTGTACTCACGAAATAGAGTGGCTTATACCGATTTCACTAGACACTTTTCCCTTCATAAAGCTGAAAAAGTAGACGGTTCATGTTCGGTCATCCTGAACCAATGGACACAAGCGGAAGAGCTGTGCTGATTTGAAACAAGCATCCTCTGGCAAAAAGAAAGCCGCAAGGATTCGCATCCTTGCGGCCATTTATAGTATATGTTGTTGCTTGCCCTATTACAATTTGAAACCAATGCCTACTGAGAAGCACAACTGGCCATCGTCCTTAAACTGATATTTCAAATCACAATTAAGGAATATCGTTTCTGTAATATTACACTGTGCACCGCCACCGAGATTGAAGAATACGTCTCCATCGGAAGCAGAACCAGAAACTTTCACTCCTCCGTACTCTACGTCGGGCACGTCTACTTTCGCTTTCATATAACCAATACCTGCCAAGGGATAAACCTTAATCTTGTCGGTGAGACCAAAGAGATAATGGGCGTTGGCCTGAATGTCCCAACAAGTCACATTGTCCTTCTCAAAGTAATAGTTGAATGCAGCCTCACCACGGATGGCATCGGTAAAGTTATACTGTAACTTCGGACCAATTCCTAGCATTTCCATGTCAAAGCCATAGGAAAGATTTGTCCCTACATACAAATCACCGGCCGATTGAGCTGATGCACTAAGACTAAAGAGCGCAACACATAAAGATAGGATTAATTTTTTCATTTTTTCTTTATTATTAAGGGTTGAACAATAATTTTTTGCAAATATAAAGAAAAATTACAAAATCCACAAATATTTACACATTTTTTTTAACTCGAAGATGGACACATTATTCAAATAGTCATCAACTTCCGTGCTGCAACTACATCAAAACCAACTTGTCAACTCGTCAACTATCTATATACCTGCCTGATAGCAAACCATGCATGCATGATGATGGTAGACAACCAGCCATAATGGCGAACCATGATGCGGAAACGCTCACGAAGAGAGGCTTTGTGGTGAATGGTTGACTGTCCCTCTTGCATGTAGTTCACGATGGTGGTGTGCAGGTTTTTCAGTTCAAGGCCTTCTTTCTCACACTCTTTCATCACCCGGATGCACCAGTCTACATCGGCCGAATAGCGGAATTGCTGATCGTAAGCCACCCTTTTGGCCATGTCGGTACGGGCATAAAAGGCTTGATGGCACACCACCATGCCCTGCCGGAACGAGTGCCACGTCAGCTTCTCGGGCGGAGTAAGCCGCCGGCGGAACAGATAATTGCCCTCGCCGTCAACAATATCGGTGTCGCCATACAGCACTCCTGGCATGCGCTCGTTGTCCACTTTGTCGGCTATCATCAGCAGGGTGTCGGCATTGGGCAGCCTGTCACCGGCATTGAGGAAGCACACATAGTCGCCACTGGCTCTGTCAAGTCCCTTTTGCATGGCATCATACAGTCCTTTGTCGGGCTCGGATGTGATGCTCACGTGGTGGCCGTTGGCCGATGCGTCCGATGCTGCTTTGTACGCTTCTGCCATCTCAACCGTACGGTCGGTAGAGGCTCCGTCGATAATCAGATGCTCCACATGGGCATAGCTTTGCATGAGCACGCTGTCGGTGGTCGGTTTCAGCACGGCAGCAGCATTGTAGGTGACCGTAACAATCGTAAACTGAATCATAACTTATAGTGTTTCAGGGCTAATGCCTCGTTGTATACCTCTATATATCGTAGGGCAATGTTGGTCTGCGAATAGCTGTGAGCCACTTTCGTGACGGCTTCGTTGCTCACTTTCTGATAGTTGCAAACGTCAAGTACCCAATACATTCCAGTGGCCAGGTCGTCGGCATTGCGGAACTCGGCCACATAGCCATTGCGGCGATGGTCAATCATTTCGGGTATGCCGCCCACCTTGAATCCGGCGCAAGGCACTCCGCAGGCCATGGCCTCCATGATGGTGTTGGGCAGATTGTCCTCGAGCGACGGGAGGACAAACAGGCTGGCGGCATTGTAGATGTTCACGATCTGCCGCTCGTCGTTGACATATCCTAATGGATAGACGGGCAGGGCCAGGCGGTGCTCAAACTCTTCGGAGTGGCCGCCCAGGATGGCTATGCCCGTGGTCTCTTTCATTTCGGGGTGCGCCTCAACCAGCTTGTCTACGGCCGTCACAAAATAGTCCATGCCTTTGCGCTCGTCGGTGACCCGTTGCGAGACGAACAAGATGTAGCGCTTGTTGTAGGGCAGACCGCAGTCGTGGCGGGCTTTCTTTTTTTCAAGAGGACGGAAGATGCGGGTGTCGATAGGGTTGGGAACGTTGTAGATGTGCTGTCCCTTCAGCAGTGCGCTCTTCTTGGCCTCGCCAGCCAGCCAGCGGCTGCACGTCACGAAATGTATGCTCCGGTCTTTCAGCATGCGCACTTTACGGTTCCATACGGTGGAGGAAAGGTCGTCTTCTGAACCGCCGCCGGGCAGTAACGGGCAGAATTGGCAATGCGACTTAAACTTATTGCAGGTGCGCGCATAATGGCATAGCGACGAGGCCGGCCACAAATCGTGCATGGTCCACACCACAGCCTTGCCCGAATCAAGTATCTTTCTGATGTTGCGCAGCGACAGCATGCCCTGGTTAATCCAGTGCAGATGTATCACGTCGGCCTCCTGAAACTCGGGCAGCCGTGTGATGTCGCTGCCCATATTGGCCATGTCTATCTCGAAAAGGTGCTGCCGACGGCCATGCAGATGCCAGAACACGCACCAGCGCTCCCACAGAAAATTCCAGCGTTGGCGCCACGACTGTCGCAGACCGATGACCGTCAGACGGTCGGTAAGCTTGTCTCTGACCAGCATCTTGGCCTTCACGCCGTTGTTGTTCAGCGCGTCCATCAACCGGTTGGCAGCTACGGCCGCACCGCCGGTCTTTTCGCTTGTGTTGACTATCAATACTCTCATACGCAGACTATAGTTTTTCGTTCACAGACAGTCCGTCGCGCTTCACGATGCGGGCAGGATTGCCTACTACGGTACATCCCGACGGAACATCCTTCATGACCACGGTTCCGGCACCGATGACCACATTGTCGCCAATGTGGATGCCGCCAAAGATGCTGGCACCAGTGTACACCGACACGTGGTTGCCTATGGTGGGCCGTCCGTTCTTGCCGTTTCCAAGCGTCACCAAGTGCAGGCAATAGAAGTCATCGCCAATGCTGTCGGCATTTAAATAGGTGGAGTAGTTGTGCTCAAAATGGCAGCCGCGGCCGATATGCGGGCAGGTGATATAGAGAGAAGGCTCGGGTGGCAGCAGCCACTTGATGAACACCGAGCGGTATTCGCCCAGCCTGTAATAAAACAAATTGCGGAATACGCGCTGGCGTGTGGACACCTTGATAAAAGTCAGTACACCCGGCTTGTCGGCTGAATAGCAGGCCAGGTCGGGGTCAACTCTCTTCTTGAACCACAGATAGCAGAGGATGTGCGGCACCATGCGCAATGTGGAGAGCGACAAAAGCGTAAACTGAGTGTACTTATTCATACATATATTGGCTATATGTGGCAAAGTTACAAAAAAATGAGAGAAAAGCAAAACGAAAGCTCGCTTTTCTTTCTATTTCCATCTCATAGGCAGGCTTGGCATGATGGGTGTTGGATGATGAAAGCCCTAGTTGTGCCTCATTTTAAGGCGGAAATCATGCTGTTTACGTACACAGACTTTGATTTAAGTCAAGAAAGAAGGCAAAAAAAAGATAAAGTAGGTGAAATGTGTTGCAGGGAATCGAAAATCGTTGTACCTTTGCATCGTCAAAAGGTTAATAGATTGTTTAGGTTAGTAGTAATAGATTTAGGTTTTTAGTTATTTAGATTTAAGGTAAGTTTAACAAGATTGCTTTCGTTATGGATGACAATGGTGGACCGCGAGGCTCCCATTTAGTTTGAAAAGGATTTTTAGTTAAACATAGGCTGAACGCTGGTGCTCGATGATGAGTATCAGCGTTTAATTTTTTTTCAGGATCTGTTGTCAGAATCCTGCAATCCGTAAATTTAGAAGCAAGAAAGTAAGAGGCAAGAAGCTCTTTTAGAAGCAAGAAAGTAAGAAGCAAGAAGCAAGAGAATAGACTTTACTCTTGAGTACACACTCATTTGTAAGACATATCTCTTGCTTCTTGCTTCTTACTTTCTTGCTTCTTGCCTCTTACTTCTTGCTTCTAAAACCTAGTCGGCTTTCTCTATCAGCACCGTGGCATAGGCGGCAATGCCTTCCTCGCGGCCGGTGAAGCCCAGACGCTCGGTGGTAGTGGCTTTGATGGAGATATCGTCAATGTCGCAACCGATAATCTCGGCCATACATTTTTTCATGGCAGGGATGTGCGGGTTCATCTTGGGGCGCTCGGCACAAATGGTGGCGTCGATATTTCCCAGTTTGTAGCCTTTGGTGGCAATCAGTTTGATGGTGTCGCGCAGGATGATTTTACTGTCCATGCCGTCGGTTTCGGCCGATGTGTCGGGAAAATGATAGCCAATATCTCGCATGTTGGCTGCTCCGAGCAGTGCGTCGCAGATGGCATGCAGCAGCACATCGGCGTCGCTGTGGCCCAACAGTCCCAGACGGTGGTCAATCTTGATGCCGCCCATCCACAATGCCCGTCCTTCGACAAGCTGATGAACGTCGTAACCGAATCCTACTCTTATTTTCATATCTTTTCTGCCAGTATGTTTTTACTTCCTATGGAAAAGGTCTTTGATGCCATCCATGTCGAACGACAACGAGAAGCGCAGCGTCTGGTCGAGCGGATTGCTCTTGGCGGTGGCGATGACATAACCGGCATCGAGTGAGAACACACTCATCCTGAAGCCTGCACCCACGGTGAAGTATTTGCGGTTACCCTTGTTGGCGCTCTCGTGGTGGTATCCGGCGCGGATGGAGAACTGGTCGTGGTAGATATACTCTGCACCTACACTCCACTGAATCTCCTGCATCTCTTCTTTAAAACCGTTGGGGGCATCGCTGAAGCTCTTGAAGATACCGTTGATGGAGCTGATGTCGTAATAGTCGCGCTGCACGCGTGAGATATAGTCCTCTTCGGTCTCATCGTCCATGCGCTTAGGATAAGTGGGCACGAGCAGTTTGTTGGCGTCGGCGGCAATGGTAAAGCGGTTGTACTCGTCGACGGGAACCATCAGTGCGGCACCCAGACGCAGGTTGGTGGGGATGAACTCGCTGTTGTCGTCGCCGCCAAACGAAATCTTGCTACCAATGTTGCTGATGTTGAGGCCGGCACCCAACTGGCACTCGCGGCTGCCCAGCGTGATGTAGTTGTTGTAATAGCAGGCCAGATCGGCAGCGAAAGCAGAGCCGGGCGACGTGTCGTCGTGGTAGTCGTAGGTCAGGTCGGAGTAGATCCAGCGCACTCCTGCCGCAATGGAGAATTTCTCGCTGAGCATGAGCGAGTAAGCCACATCGATAGACATCTCGTAGGGATTGATGGTCTCGGCGTTCGAATAGTCGTCGCCGCCGTTCCAATTGGTCATCACCTCACCCAGCGAGAAGTAGCGCAGCGAACCCGAAATGGCGCTGTAGTCGCCAATGCGGTAGTAACCAGACAGGTTGGCCAGGTCGATATCGCTTACCAACTGGCGCAGCCACGGCGTGTAGTTGAGGGCTACGCCGGCACGGCTGATGGTGAATGGATACTTGGCCGGGTTCCAGAACTGTGAGTTGACATCAGGGTCGGTGGCGGCACCTACGTCGCCCATACCAGCGGCACGTGCGTCGGGAGCAATCATCTGCGAGGTGACAGAGTAGTTCACGGGGTTGAACATCTCCGTTTTATCGTCCTGTGCCATAGCTATTGTTGCGCTCAGCAACATCACTATTATGCTTAAAAATGGTCTAATTTGCTTATTCATCACTATTTATGAACGTAGATAAGGCTTATTTATTGCCTATGATGATTAATTTCTGTGCTTTCGAAGCCTGCGAACTGCCGTCGCTGCTGATGCGTACACGGTAGAGGTAAACTCCTGTCTGCAGGCGGCTGCCGCCATCGGTTGTGAGATTCCAGTCGAGCGTATAGGTGCCTGTCGCGGGCACTCCGGTCTCATTGTGCCGCCACAGCAGGCGCCCGGCAAAGTCGAACACTTCCAGCTCCACATCCAGTTGGCTGCCTGTGCGGTCGTGACTGATGATAAAGGTGGTCTCGCTGGTGGCGGGGTTTTTCGTACAGCTCACGCCGAAGCAGTTGGGTTCCAGCCCTTTCACCACATTGAATGTCAGCTCGGTGGTGGTCGCATTGTTCAGCACATCCCAAGCCCTGAACGTGAGGTAGTGCTTGCCTGCCGTCAGTTGCGGCAGACTATAATAGGTAGTGCCGCTGGTGTAGCTGCCAAAATCGTACTGGAAGTTGCTGTTCAGATTGTAGGTCATGGCTGTTTGGCCGTCAATGACCAGCTCCAGGTCGTGGCCGATGCCGTTGCCAGTGGTGTTGATGCCGTCTTTGTCGGTTATTTCTGCCACGAAATAAGGGGTGCTGTTCACATCGCCTCCATTGGTGAACGATGGGGAGTTGAGATAGCAATACACCGACGGCCCTATGGAGTCGTTGCTCATCACGTCGGTGCTGCCTAGCTTGAAACGCTCACAACAGCCGTTTCCGGACAGCTGGTGGTCGCTGCTCACGGCGAAGAGGTTCATCAGTCCTGTGCCTTCGGTATAGTTAATGTCCATGGGAACTGCAAAACTGAAGGTGAACTTTCCGTCTTTCACCTCGTCAGAACCGCTGAAGAGCGTCTTGGTCCGGTCTTTATATACGAATGGCGTCTGCGCCCCTTCGGTCGTGGTGTTGTTCAGTTTGCAAGTGATCTCTTCCTCTGAGTCGCGCACGGTAGCGGTCACGGTGCCGTTGAAGTCGCTCAGCAGCTGTCCGTTGCGCTCAACGTGTCCGCTCACTACAGCCACTTGGCCGGCTCTCAGCGTAGCCATGCTCTCGCTGGTTACGGGCTCGTTGTTGATGGCATCGACAACGACCGTTAGTGTCGGGATGTTCAGTTGCAAGGCCGGATCGCCCAGCAGGGAGTATTGCAACTTGTTTTGCGTGGTGTCGTATTTGGGATTTCTCGGGTCGTAGGGGTCGTAAATATAACCGTCCACCAAGTCGTTCTTTGCCCTGCGTTGTGCCTCTCCGATGGTGATATACGCTCCGTTGTCGGGCGTAAACAGATTGCGCAAGAAGGCATTGTTGATCAGCTGGTTACGGTCTTGGTACACTGTGCGGGTGGTTCCGAAGAAAGCAACGGCTCCGCCTTTCTCATTCAGCAGGGCTGCCTCACCTATATTATCGGTCTGACTATCAAAGGGCATGATGTCGCACGAGGCCGTAATCCACAAGGGCAGGTTGGCATTGGTGAAACTGTCAAAATGAGAAAGGCCGATAACCATCTCATGCGACAGCTGGTCAGCGCGTCCGTGGCCGCAATAGTCCATGATCAGCGCACCAG
The DNA here is from genome assembly GCA_002353525.1 of Prevotella sp. UBA2739. Classification (GTDB taxonomy): domain Bacteria; phylum Bacteroidota; class Bacteroidia; order Bacteroidales; family Bacteroidaceae; genus Prevotella. The sequence continues at coordinate 45,739 of DEJV01000069.1, read as the reverse complement.
CCTGTTGCTGCAGGGTGATGGCTTTTGTCACTTCCGGATAGGTGGCTCCTGTCGACGATACCTCGCGGGTGTAGGCATCCCACATCACTTTCTTCTCCAGAATGCCTGGATTCAGTTCGGCCACGATGCCTGCGGCCTTGTTAGCATCGTACATGTGCTGGTTGTTGTTGCCGTCGTCGCCCATGAACATCACGGTGTTTTGCCATGTGCCGGCATTCTTGTTTTCCACATAGGCCAGCGTCTTGTCGGTCAGCACCTTGGCCTGGTCGGCATTCCTGACGGGGAAGCGGCCAACGGCAATATCGGGCTTGCCGCGATAGCTGCCGCCTGTAAGAAGCGTCTCGCCATCGTCGAGCAGGCAGAAATAGTCTTCCGACACATAGCAATAGGTGCTGCTGTAAGAGTTCTCACTCTCATAGCAAAGCAGGAAATCGTCGGGAGTATAGCCTGTCCATGCCGTGGTGTGCATGCGGTTGTCCCATGCGCAATCGCCGAAAAGCAGCAGGTACTTGGGCATCTCAGCATCGCTTTCAGCACGGTCGTAGAGCATTTTCATGTAGCGGCGATAAGCATTGGCGTCGGGTGTGCCGCTGGAGAACTCATTATACAGTTCGTCGGCAGGTACGATGCGCACCGACAGTCCGTCGCGCTGCTCGTGCATCTGCTTGATGCGCTCAGCCTGAGCCGTCAGTTTTCCTGTCAGTGGCACGATGATAATCATGTCGCAGGCTTCGTCGGCATGGTGGTCCTGATTCGTGATGTTGTAAACATATTCGGGACTCTCGAATGCTGATGCGCTCAGACTTAGCGGTTTGGGGGTGTCGAGGGCAATGGCAATATAGTCCAGACGGACAGATGTGGAGTTCGAAGATGTTTTGATAATCAGTTGATTTTCAGCCTGCAAGTTTCTTACTTGATAAGTGACGGACGACTCTGCGGCGTGGTCATACTGGCTGCTTGTCGACATGCTCTGCACACCCAACTGCTCTCCATTCAGTTCTACGGTGGCAGTGGCGGCGCTGGAAGTGCTCAGTACCACACGGATGGTGCCATTTGTGGTCTGCCCGTGGGTCTGCAGGGTATAGGTCTTCGACTGTCCAGCCTCGATGGCTGCAGCCTCATAGAGGTTTCTGCCGCCCTCATACCATGCAAACTCATCTTTCTCGTAGAGCACATGATAATCGTTGAGTGAGGGATAATAGGTATTGACGAATGTGGTACTGTCTATTTGCAGAGGCTCGGTGTCGTCTTGCGTGATGAGGTAATAGCCGTAGTCAGAATATGGATTACGTGTGCGGACGGTCGAACTGGCCGACGGCCATGATATAGGTCCGCGGCCAAAGAACAACCGGCGGCCGCCTACGGTGCAAGTGGGAATCTCCTGTAGGTCGTCGGTTTCGCGCAGATAACTGTCGGTCAGAGCTTCTGGCTGCAATTCTCCGCCGTAGCCAAAAATCCTAACCTTATTGAGATTGCTGAAGCCGGCCTTTTTAATCAATGTCTCTGTGAGTTGGTAGATGCCTGTGGCAGGAACACGAATCTTTGCCCACTGTCCGGAGGCTAGTACCGAGTGGTCGGCATAGCGATTGCCTGCTGCTCCTGCGCGTGTCATGCTTTTGGCTTTATGGGGCTTGCCGACAGGTACGGCCTTTACGTCAATCATAAAGCTTACTAGCTTCTGGTATTGTCCGTTCCGGCATACCAGTGGCACAAACGATATCTCCAGCGAACCTCGTTTGCGGTCTACAGCCACATATTGGTCGATAACGGGCATCTCACCTAATTGGTTACTAGTGAGTTGTGTCACCTTCTTCACGTCATCGCGGCTCATCGGTATGAACTCTGGATAGGCAATCGATACGGTGTATACGGAATCTTGGTAATGTGTGCCTAGTGGGATAGAGCATGCAAAACGAGGAAGCACAGAGTCTATCCGCACCTCATTGGCAGTGAGGTTGAAGAACTTTTGTGCCCCTGCGAACGTGCAGATGGACAAAAGCAACACAACTATGATGAGTCTTCTGACCCTTTCCATTGTATAAATAACGTAAAAAGGCCCTTCTTATTGCATTACCGGCAATGAAAGTCGAGCACCTTGCGCTCTTCTATCCATCCTTCCAGATGGTCGTTGATGTGGACGGGGCCTACACCTACAGGTGTACCCGTGTAGAGCAAGTCACCCGTCTTCAGCGTGAAGAACTTTGAAATATAGGCAATAATCTCGTCAACGGTGTAGAGCATATCGCTCGAGCAGCCTTCCTGCACGGTTGTCCCGTTGATGTCAAGATGAAAGTGCAAAGCCTGGATGTCGCGAAACTTTTCTATGTCTACCCATTCTCCGATAGCGGCTGAGCCGTCGAAGCCTTTGGCAATGGTCCACGGACGTCCCAGTTCTTTGGCCTGTCGCTGCACATCACGAGCTGTAAAGTCGATGCCCACGGTTACCGCGTCATAGTAACGGTGGGCAAACCTGACAGGAATATTCTTCCCCAATCGGCATATGCGCACCACCAGTTCGGTCTCATAGTCAATACGTCCCATGAAATCGGGAATGAAAAAAGGCTTCCCACTCTTCAGCAAGGCAGAATCAGCCTTTGTGAAGATGACAGGCTCGGCGGTTTTCCTTTCCTGCTTTTCAGAAAGGAGCATGATGTTGTTAAACTCTGTTGTATGTTCGGCATAGTTCATGCCGATGGCGAATATCTTCATGTTGGAATTATAAAAAAAGAAATCAGGAGTTACAAGAGCCATCTCTGAACTCCCGTAACTCCTGAACTTTTATCACTCTATAGAGCTGTTATTAGTCGGCTACAAGTGTAAAGCGCTTGAAGTCAACAACCTTCAGGTCTTTGTCCTGACGAGCGAGCCACTGAGAAACAGTAGCCTTGTCGCCGTCGCCGAACTGGAACTCCTGGTCAACCAGGCAGTTCTCTTTCAGGAACTTCTGAACGCGGCCCTTGGCAATGTTCTCAATCATGTTCATGTTCAGCGATGCAGCTTTCTCGGCAGCAGCCTGCTCCTTCAGTTTGCGAGCCTCGTCGGCCTGCTCCTGAGTCAGCCATCCCTTAGCCATGTTGCTCTCGATGTGATCCTCTGAGTCAACGAGGTTGGGGTTGATGCCAGCCTTCTTCAGCACTACCTCTACATACTTTTCTACCTGCTCCAGCTTGGTCTTCTCCACGGCAGTCTTGTACTCCTCGTCGAGAACCTCCTGGGCAACGCTCTCTGCGTTCAGGGCAACGGGCTTCATGGCAGCTACCTGCATGGCAACCTTGTGACCTTCCTCAGCAGCCAGTTTGTTGGTCTGCACCATGGTGCACAGGGTGTGCTTACCCATGTGGTCGTACACCTCGATGTTCTCACCCTCGAGAGTCAGGTAACCGTCGAGCTCCATCTTCTCACCAGTGATACCCGAGCGGTGTGTCACAGCGTCCTGAACCTTCTGTCCGTCGGCCAGTGTCAGCTCTTTCACCTCGTCGAGGCTCTTGCACTTGTTGGCAATAGCAGCGTCGAGAATGCTCTTTGTCAGGGCGATGAAGTCAGCACCGTTAGCCACGAAGTCGGTCTCGCACTTCAAGGCGATCATAGCGGCAAAGCCGTCGACAGACTTCACGAGAACACAACCGTTAGATGTCTCACGGTCGCTACGCTTAGCAGCAATAGCCAGACCACGCTCGCGCAGCAGTTCCTTAGCCTTTGCGAAGTCGCCCTCAGCCTCTGTCAGAGCCTTCTTCACGTCGGCCAGACCTGCACCAGTCATGGTACGCAGCTTTTTGATATCTTCAATTGAAATAGCCATAATTTTTCGTATTAATTTCCTAAATGATTCAATTCTTCAATTACTTACTCAGCGGCGGGAGCCTCTTCAGCCTCTTCAGCAACAGGAGCAGCCTCTACGTCAGCAGCAGCCTCTTCCTCTTTGCGGGCCTTGCGTGCACGGCGGGGTTTCTCTTCGCCCTCACCCTCAGCCTGAGCCTGTGCAGCCTTCTCGTCGGCCTTCTCAGCCTTACGCTCCTCCAGACCTTCAGCGATAGCAGCGCAGCAAGCGTTGAGAATCACCTCTACAGAGTCCTTGGCGTCGTCGTTGGCAGGAATCATGAAGTCGATGTCGTTAGGATCAGAGTTGGTGTCAACGATACCGAACACGGGGATACCCAGACGGTTAGCCTCTTTCACGGCAATCTTCTCTTTCATCACGTCGACTACGAATACAGCGCTGGGCAGACGGGTCAGGTCGGCGATAGAACCAAGGTTCTTCTCCAGTTTGGCACGCTGGCGGCTGATCTGCAGGATCTCGCGCTTTGAGAGGTTGCTGTAGGTGCCGTCGCTCATCAGCTTGTCGATGCTGGCCATCTTCTTCACAGCCTTGCGGATGGTTGGGAAGTTGGTGAGCATACCGCCCGGCCAACGCTCAATCACGTATGGCATGTTCACGCTGGCAGCCTTCTCGGCAACAACGTCTTTAGCCTGTTTCTTGGTGGCCACGAAGAGAACCTTCTTGCCGCTCTTGGCAATCTGCTTCAGGGCGTCTGCAGCCTCGTCAATCTTGGCAACAGTCTTGTGAAGGTCGATGATATGAATGCCATTGCGCTCCATGAAGATATAAGGAGCCATGGCGGGATTCCACTTACGCTTGAGGTGACCGAAATGACAACCGGCCTCGAGCAATTGGTCAAAATTTGTTCTTGACATTTTTGTTTACTTTCTTTTTGTTTGTTGTTTACTTTCTTTTCAATCTTGTTAGGATCAGCCTTTGAGTAATTGATAATTGACAATTGGCAATTAAAAAATTGGCAATGTGCCTATTCAAGTCTCAAAGGTTTAGATGCTAAACATGTTCAGTGTCCTACTGTGAAAACCGGAGAAGCACCAAGCGTCATACAGATGCCCGGTAGTCCACTCCTGGTTTGCACTTTCAGCAGGATTAACGCTTACTGAACTGGAAGCGACGACGAGCCTTTGGCTGACCTGGCTTCTTACGCTCAACCTCACGGGCATCGCGGGTCAGGAAACCGTGGTCTTTTAGGTTCTTCTTGTCCTCAGCGTTGATCTTCACCAGTGCGCGGGCAATGGCAAGACGCAGAGCCTGGCTCTGGCCAGTGAAACCGCCACCATAGAGATTGGCCTTGATATCGTACTTCTCAGCTGCCTCCAGCAGGCTCAGCGGCTGCTTCACCACATACTGCAGAATGGCTGATGGGAAATATTCTGTTAATTCTTTCTTGTTGATCGTGATTTTACCAGTTCCTTCTGTCAGGTAAACGCGAGCTACAGAGCTCTTACGACGACCGATTGCGTTAATTACTTCCATCTTACCTTATTTATTTATACTGGTTAATATCAATTGCCTTGGGCTGCTGAGCCTCATGCTTGTGCTCGGTGCCATTGTAAACATACAGGTTGTCGATGAGCTGACGGCCCAGACGACCTTTGGGGAGCATACCCTTCACGGCGTGGCGCAGAATCTTGTCCATGCCATCGGGGCGCTTGCGCAGCTGCTCAGGAGTGTTGAAACGCTGACCACCGGGATAGCCTGTGTAGTGTGTGTACACCTTGTCGGTCTCCTTCTTGCCAGTGAATACCACCTTAGCGGCATTGATAATGATAACGTTGTCTCCACAGTCCACATGAGGAGTGAAGTTTGGCTTGTACTTTCCGCGAATCAGCTTTGCAACCTTTGAAGCAAGGCGGCCAACAACCTGGTCAGTAGCGTCTACCACTACCCACTCTTTCTTCGCTGTTTCCTTGTTTGCGGAAATAGTCTTGTAACTTAAAGTGTCCATTTGTTTTGATAAATAATTTAAAAACGTTTTTTTTTCTTGCGGATATGTCGCCATCCACGTCGCGCCTGGCTTTACGTACCTGGGAACGAGCAGACTCTCCGTCTGCCAGTGAGCAGCGATTCACAAACCACGGCGACTGCCTGACTGTCAGGCCGTAGGCCGCTATTTACACTCTGCCCTTGGGGGTTCTTGTTTGGCCCCACCATAATTTCGGAGTGCAAAGGTAGTGGTTTTATTTTAAATACTGTGGCGGAATGGTTTTTCAAGATAAAGATTTATAGTTATTTAACTATTTGGTGGTACTAACATAGGCAATCACTGCATGGTTACGGCTGCGTGTGGTTTTCCAATTCGCGCCGTGAAGCCAGCTCGGCCTGCATGTTTTCGTTGTATTGTTTGCTGATAGGATAGCGCAACAGGACAAGTAAACCTGTGGCAAACAGCAGGGCGGGAATCAGGCTTGCCACGATGCGGATGCCCTGCGAGGAAGAGGCCGACTGAATCAGAGCCCCTCCTGGCTGGTAACCGAATCCCGACAACACGATGCCGGCCAATGCTCCGCCGATGCCCAGACCTATTTTCAGGGCAAACACAATGCCCGAGAAGCAAAATCCCGTGGCGCGGCGGTGGTTCTGATATTCCATATAGTCGGCCACATCGGCAATCATGGCCCACAACAATGGGATGGTGGGAGCATAGCTGAGGCTCTTCAGGATGCCTAGCAAGAAGATGAGCAGGACATCGTGGCCTGTGGGCAGATAGAATAAAGCGGTGAAGAGCGAAGTGAGGAAGAGGCAGACAATGAAGGTGGTCTTCTTTCCATAGCGACGGGCCAGATAGCCCGAAAGCAACAATACGCCGAGCAACTGAACCACCGCGTTGACGGTGTTAAACAGCGAAAAGCCTATGGAATAGGCCTCGTTTTCGGTGGTGCCCAGTCCCATTTGGTTCAGGAAACGGGCCAGTGAGTACGGGTCTACGTAGCTTTCGAAATAATAGTTCATGCCCGAACCGAACAGTGCCAGCGAGACGAATAGGAGCAGGGTGAGGCAGAACATCACAATCCAGGCTTTGCAGGTCAATGTCTCGCTGATGTCACGGCGAATGCTCATGCGTTGTCGTGCCGGGGGCGAAATGCGCTCGTGTGTGGTGAGGAAGGCGATGAGGAAACATCCCAGCGCCAGTAGGGCGAAGAGTACAACCGTGATGGTCCATCCCCGTTGGGCATTGCCATGACCAAAATGGTCGACAAGCGGCAGGGTCAGTCCCTGCACGACGAACTGTGCCACGCTCGTGGCAACAAAGCGGATGGTATTGATGCTGGTGCGCTCTTGCACGTCGGCGGTCATCACACCTCCTAATGAGGAATAAGGTGTATTGTTGAACGAGTAGACCGACAGCAGCAAGATGTAAGTAATGGCGGCATAGAAAGCCACCAATGCCGGTTGACGGATACCTGGATTGGTGAATGCCAATATATAAAATACACAAAAGGGCAGGGCTGTCCACAACAGCCACGGACGGTATTTGCCCCATCGGGTGTGGGTACGGTCGGCCAGAATGCCAGCCAGCGGGTCGGCAAATGCCGTGATGAAAGGAGCGATGAGCAGCACCAGTCCGGCCACGGCACCGTCGAGTCCGAACACGTCGGTGTAGAATTTCAGCTGATAAATCATCATCATCTGAAAAGCCAGGTTGGCTCCTACGTCGCCCAGTGAGTAGCCAACCTTCTCGCCGAAGTGAATAGCATGTTTGCTCATTGGGTGCAAAGGTAGTTACTTTTGCGCTTCATGCACCTGTATTTCGTAACGGATACATTTCAATTTGTATCATTTGCAAATAATTTTCCTGCAGAATTTCCTTTATAATGAGATAAATATTAATTTTGCAACAAAACAAATATGTATGTAAATATGAAATCAATCACTAAGTTGTTTCTTTGTGGGGTTGCGCTGCTCGTGTCGGTTTGTGTCCCGGCTGCTAATCAGTTTGTCCATTTCAATGGCCAGGGATTGTTGCTCAACAGCAAAAGTCCGGTAAGTATCTATGTGAGTCCGCAGGCCGACAAGGGTGTCATGCGGGCAGCCCGCGACTTGTGTTCCGACATTGGTAAGGTGACGGGCACCGATGGCATCATCACCTCTCATCATGAGGAGGCTGCCATTGTTGTTACCACGAATCAGTCGATGAAAGCCCGTGAAAAATTTATTATCGAGGTGAGCGACGTTGCTAAAGGTGCTGGGCAAGGGGCCAGGAAAGAAGGCTTACTGACCATTACGGGCAGTGACAAGCGTGGCACCATCTATGGCATCTATGAATTGTCGCGGCAGATGGGCGTCTCGCCCTGGTACTATTGGGCCGACGTGCCCGTGGTGCGCCATGAGAAGATATGGCTGTCGCCTGGCACTTATACCGACGGAGAGCCTGCCGTGAGATACCGCGGACTGTTTTTGAACGATGAGGCACCCTGTCTCACCTCGTGGGTGAAACATGCGTTTGGCACCAATTATGGTGGCCACGAGTTCTACGAGAAGGTGTTCGAGCTGATTCTCCGTCTGCGTGGTAACTTCTTGTGGCCGGCCATGTGGATGTGGGCTTTCTATGCCGACGATCCGCTGAACTCGAAGACTGCCGACGAGATGGGTGTCATTATCGGTACCTCCCACCATGAGCCCATGGCTCGCAACCATCAGGAATATGCTCGTAAGCGCAACGAGTGGGGAGCCTGGAACTATCGTACCAACAAGAAAAAGCTTGACCAGTTTTTCCGCGAGGGCATTGAGCGCATGAAAGGCACCGAGGACATCGTCACCATCGGCATGCGTGGCGACGGCGATGAGGCCATGAGCGAGGATGCTGACACCAAGCTGCTGCTCGACATTGTGAAAAACCAGCGCAAGATTATCAGTCAGGTGACGGGCCGTCCCGCCAAGGAGACACCTCAGGTGTGGGCCTTATATAAAGAGGTATTAGATTATTACGACAAAGGCATGCGCGTGCCCGACGACGTGCTGATGTTGCTGTGCGACGACAACTGGGGCAACGTGCGCCGTGTGCCTACAGCTAAGGAGCGCCAGCACAAGGGCGGATGGGGACTCTACTATCACGTCGACTATGTGGGTGCGCCCCGCAACACCAAGTGGCTGAATGTCACGCCCACGCAAAACATGATAGAGCAACTCTCATTGGCCTATAACTATGGCATCGAGCGTATGTGGATTCTGAATGTGGGCGACCTGAAACCCATGGAATACCCCATCCAGTTGTTTATGGATATGGCATGGAATGGCGGAAGCTCTCAGGTGGCAGGCGGCAGAATGAAGGAAGAAAGCGAGCGCCTGCGCGTGGAGGGTGCCGGCATGGCTCACATGGAGGCCTTCTGCCGTCAGCAGTTTGGCGAGCATCAGGCCAAAGAGGCTGCCCGTCTGCTGAATCTCTGTTGCAAATACAGTGGGCGCTGTACCGCCGAAATGATGGACCGTAACACCTACAACGTGAAGACGGGCGAGTGGGCGCAGGTATGTGCCGACTATATGCAGCTGGAGGCCGAGGCCTTGCGCCAGTATGTCACGCTCGCACCCGAGTTCCACGATGCCTACCAGCAACTCATTCTCTTCCCCATTCAGGCCATGGGCAACCTGTATCAGATGTATTATGCCCAGGCCATGAACCATCTGCTCTACGATGAGGGCAATCCCGACTGTAATCTGTGGGCCGACAAGGTGGAGGCTGCCTTCCAGCGCGACTCTGTGCTCTGTGCCGCCTACAACCACGACTTTGCCCATGGCAAATGGAATGGCATGATGACGCAGAAACATATCGGGTACAAGACGTGGAACGACGATTTTGGTCCTGCCAACGTGATGCCCGAGGTGAAACGGCTGCCCCAACAGGCCGATGGCAGCGTGTTTACCGAAAAAGACGGATATGTAGCCATCGAGGCCGAGCACTATTTCATGAAGAGCGATGCCGCAAAAGCCCGTTGGACCGTTCTGCCCTTCATGGGGCGCACGCTGAGCGGAATCACCCTCATGCCATGCACCGAGGCTGTCGATGGCGGCAAGCTGGCCTACCGGTTCGTCACCAAAGGCGATATCCAGCAGGTGAAGGTTGTGGTCAAGTCCACGCTCGACTTCCTCAACAAGGGAGGGCATTGCTATCGGGTGACACTCGACGACCAGGCACCGCAAGTCATCAACTTCAATGCCAATCTGAACGAGCGTCCCGAGAATATTTACAATATTTACTATCCCACTGTGGCACGCCGTGTGGTGGAAAGCACCATCGCCCTGAAGGCTCCTGCCGGCACCCATACCTTGTATGTTGAGCCATTGGATCCAGCCATTGTCTTCGAGAAGATTGTCATCGACTGTGGCGGCTATCAGCCTTCCTATCTCTATGGCAACGAGAGTCCGAGAAAGATAGCGGCAGGAAATTGAGAATTGAGAATTGCTCGCTCCCTCGCACCTTCGTACCCTCGGGACTAGAGAATGTATAATTAAAAAGAAATAAAGCATCAGGCATGAGTACCATCCGATATATCTTCCTGTTAGTGGGCGTCTTGTTGACAGTGTCGCCCGCTCATAGCGACAGCGGACGCCTCTATACGGCCGACAAACTGTCGAGCAGTATGATAGACAATATCATACAAGACCATTATGGATTCATCTGGATAGGTACGCAGTATGGACTGAACAAGTTCGACGGCTATCGCTTCACGCATTTCTTCTACGACAAGGACGACTCTACCACCGTCGCCGACAACGATGTGTCGCGCATGCTGGTCGACCGCCATCATCAGCTGTGGATTGGCACCGCCAAGGGCCTCTGCCGGTTCGACTATCAGAAAAATGCTTTTGTGCGCTATCCTTTCCCAGAGGGCCGTCACCCGCGTGTGGAATGCCTGCTCGAAGATGCCGACGGCAATATTCTGATTGGCTCGGCGGGTTACGGATTGTTTTCTGTGCGTGCAGGACAACAGCATATTTCGCACGAGACATCCTTCTCTGGACGGAAGGAAAACGATTTCCTCACCGTCATCTTCGAGGACGACCAGCACAACCTCTGGCGTGGTTATCAGACATCTATGATCAGCCGTATCAAGGTCAGCAACCTCCATCCTACCGCCACCAAGGACTACCAGTCGCCCTACGGACCTGTAGTGAGTTTCCTGCGCTTGGGCAGCAAGGGTTTCCTGGCCATCTGCATGTATGGCATCCTGCGCTACGACTATGCCACAGGCCAGCTCACCGATGCCGGTTACGACATGAAGGCCCTCGACAGCAAGGTCTCCATCCGTGGAGCCCTGGTCGATCACGAGGGGAATATCTATCTGGGTACGTCGGGGCGCGGACTGCTTGTCATTCCCAAGCACAGCAAGACGCTGCAGCAAGTCGACAACCACAATACCCAGTACGACCTGGCCTCGGCCAATGTGAACCATATCTTTGAGGACAAAGACCACAATCTGTGGGTGAGCTGCTACAAAAAAGGCCTTTTCGAGATGAATCAGGGCAAAGAAGCCTTCCATACCTGGCGTTTCTCTGCCCAGAACTATGTGTTGGGCAGCAGTGTGTCGAGCGTGGCCGAAGGCGAGCATGGCGGTGTGTGGTGCACGGTGCAGAAAAGCGGTATCTATTTTTTCGACCAGGCAGGCAAGATTCGTCCTGCGGCAGCCACGCCGGCAGGTGCCAACTGCATCTACCGCGACAAGCAGGGGCACTACTGGGTGGGCAGCGAGAACACCCTCTACAGCTACAATCCCAATACGGGCATCAGCATTCCCCGTCTGACAGTCGACGGATGGGGCATCAACTGCATGACCGACGATGGAGAGGGCACGCTTTATATCTGCAACTACGGTAAGGGATTCTGCATCTACGACACCCATACGGGTCAGTCGCGCCAGCTTAGCATGTATCAGGTAGACCCGCAGAAAGGCGGGTTGTGCAACGACTGGGTGAAGGCTTTCTGTCTCGACAGTCGTGGCCTTCTGTGGATAGCAACCTCCAGTGGCCTGTGCGTCATGAACCCTGCCGACCAGAATTTCCGCATCTTCGGCTGGGACCTCCAGCTCAAGGGCATTCAGTGCTACTCGCTCTGCGAGATGCAGGAGGGCACTATGCTCATCGGCACCACCAACGGCTTGTACCGCTACGACCGCTCTACCAACCGGGCAGAGCGCTATCCAGGCTTGAAGGAGATAGAGAACAAACCCATTTATACCATTACCCGCTCGCGGAGCGGCGACCTGTGGATGAGTACCGCCAATGGCATCTGGCAATACGACCAGCAGAACAACCGTCTCATCAGCCATATTCATGGCAACGGCCTCGAAGCGCGCGAGTACACCGTGGGTGCCGTCATCCATACCGCCGACGACCGCATTTGCTATGGCAGCAACGAGGGCATCATCTCGTTCTATCCCGACGATGTGCGAGGCAGTTCTGCCGATCTGAGCGGACAGGTGAGCCTCACCAACTTCATCATCGACGGCAAGCCCGTCAGTTGTCTGGCCAATCGTTTCGAGATACCCTACGACCAAAACTCTTTTGTGTTGGAATTCTCGATGTTGAATTACCGGAATGCGGAGAACATTACCTACGAGTACCGGTTGAACAATGGCAGCTGGACCACAATGATGGAAGGCAACAACAGCATCTCGTTCAATCGCATGAAACCCGGTAAGTATGTCATCGAGGTGCGGGCCATGAGCAACGGCATCTACTCGAAAGACACCTGCACCGTCACCGTCATCGTCCGCGCGCCCTGGTATGCCTCAACCGTGGCCTATCTCATCTACACCCTGCTGGCATTGGGCGCCCTGGCCCTGTTGGTGGTTTTCACCGACAAGAAGCGGCGTGCCGACCTTGACGAGCAGAAGATGCGCTTCCTCATCAATGCCACCCACGACATACGCTCGCCGCTCACCCTCATCATGGGGCCTCTGCACAAACTCAGAGAGCGCATCACCGACAAGGAGAGTCTCAACGACATCGAGACCATCGACCGCAATGCCCAGCGGTTGCTGTTGCTGGTGAACCAGATACTCGACGAGCGCAAGATCGATAAAAACCAGATGCACCTGCATTGCACCGCTACCGATATGGCCGCATTCCTCTCGGGCATCTGCTCGCTCTATCAGTATAATGCCCGTCAGCGCGGTATCCAGTTCTCTTTCCACACCGCCGGCAATGACACCGCAGCTGGGTCGCAGCCTATCATGGCGTGGATCGACCGCATCCAGTTCGACAAGGTCATCTCGAATGTGCTTTCCAATGCTTTCAAGTACACCTTCGACGGCGGCGAGGTCCGCGTCGAACTCTCGCAGTCCGACAAGCAGGTCATCATTCAGATTGTCGACAGCGGCATTGGCTTTAAGGACGAGAACACCGAGAAACTGTTCGAGCGGTTCTATCAGGGCAAGAACTCCAACTCCCTGCACATTGAGGGCACGGGCATCGGCCTCAACCTCAGCCGCGCCATCGTGCTGATGCATGGCGGACAAATCAAGGCTCACAACCGTACCGACGGTCGTCAGGGGGCATATGTCGAGGTGCGCATCCCCATGGGGAAGGCCCATCTCAAACCCGAGGAGATTGACGACGGCACTCCACAGGAGCAGCCTGGCAGTGCTACCGACAGGAAACAAGCCTCTAAGAACTTCCGGTTGCTGGTGGTCGACGACGACCGCGAGGTGGCCCAATACATCAAAAATGAGTTGGGCAATTGGTATCGCATCGACATTGCAGCCAACGGCAAAGAGGCGCTGAAGATGCTTCTCACGGGCAATGGCTACGACCTGGTGGTCACCGACGTAATGATGCCCGAGATGGATGGCATCACCATGCTCAAACAACTGAAAAGCAATACCAACATCAGCCATATTCCCGTCATCCTGCTCACTTCCAAAGCCGAAGTCAGCGACCGTCTGGAAGGACTTAAGAAGGGCGCCGACGCCTTCCTGGCCAAGCCCTTCAACATGCAAGAGCTGCATATCCTCGTCGACAATCTCATCGACAATGTGCGGCGTCTGCGCGGTAAGTTCACCGGCGCCCAGCAGCAGGAAGACAAAATAGAGAATGTGGAGGTGAAAGGCAATAACGATGCCCTCATGGAGCGCATCATGAAGTGCATCAACGAGAATCTCTCCGATCCCGATTTCAATGTGGAGCGCCTCACTGGCGAGGTGGGCATCAGCCGTGCCCAGCTCCATCGGAAGATGAAAGAGATGACGGGCATCTCCGCCGGCGAGTTCATCCGCAACCTGCGGCTCGAGCAGGCTGCCCGTCTCATCCGCGAGGGGAAGATCAACGTCACTCAGGTGGCCTACTCCGTGGGATTCAACAACCAGACCCACTTCTCCACCGTGTTCAAGAAACACTATGGCATGACGCCTACCGAATATGCAGAGAAATCTAAACACAACCCACAATGAATAAACCTCTTTCTATCATTATCATGGCTCTGCTCATCGCCATCGGCGTACGGGCCAACGACGGTCATCAACTGTGGCTCGGCTATCCCGAGCTCAACCAGGCAAAGGTGAATGCCCCGTCCACTTCGGCCACCATCCGCATTGCCGTCGATGAGTTACACCGTTATTTTGTTGGTCGCGAAGTCACCCTTCAGAAGGATCCTGCCCTGCTGAGTACCTTAGGCAACGACGGTTTTACCATCGCTTGGGCCAACGACGTGCCCACCATTCAGGCTGCCACCGACATCGCCCTGCTCTACGGCACCTACGAACTGCTGCGCCAACAACAAGCCATCAACACCCAACATTCATCACCCATCACCCAGAAGCCCTCCTTCTCCCTCCGTCTGCTCAACCATTGGGACAATCTCGACGGAACCATTGAGCGAGGCTATGCCGGGAAAAGCATCTTTTGGGCTGAAAATCAGGCAGGCCTTTCCGGGGTTAATACCCAGCATCTGATAGAATATGCACGCGCTAATGCCAGCATCGGCATCAACGGCACTGTGCTCAACAACGTGAATGCCTCGCCCAAGGTCCTCACCAAGACTTATCTGAATGAGGTGAAGCGTATCGCCAATATTCTGCGGCCCTATGGCATCCGCGTATATCTGAGCATCAACTTTGCCTCACCCATGGCACTGAAGGCTACCAAGACTGCCGACCCGCTCGACAAGAGTGTCATGAGATGGTGGAAGAAAAAGGCTGACGAGATTTATAAGCTCATACCCGACTTTGGCGGATTCCTCGTCAAAGCTAACAGTGAGGGACAACCCGGTCCCTTCGATTACAACCGCTCGCATGCCGACGGTGCCAACATGCTGGCCGATGCGCTGAAGCCCCATGGCGGCATCGTGATGTGGCGTTGCTTCGTCTATGGTGCCAAACACAAGGGCGAAGACCGGGTGAAACAGGCCGTCTCTGAGTTTAAGCCCCTCGACGGACAGTTCCGCGACAATGTCATCTTGCAGACCAAGAACGGCCCGCTCGACTTCCAGCCGCGCGAGCCTTACAGTCCTATCTTCGACCAGATCGTGCAGACACCCAACATGGTGGAGCTGCAGATTACGCAAGAGTACCTCGGACAGTCGCGTCATTTGGTCTATCTCGCTCCTATGTGGCGTGAGTTCTTCACCTATGTGCATCCCTCCAAACTCCGTGGCATTGCCGGTGTAGCCAACATCGGCGACGATGCCAACTGGTGCGGCCACCATTTCTCACAGGCCAACTGGTATGCCTTCGGCCGCCTGGCATGGAATCCGTTCCTCAAGAGCGAACGCATTGCCCGTGAATGGCTCCACCAGACATTTACGCATGAAAAGGGATTTGTAGAGCCCATGCAGCGCGTGATGATGGAGAGCCGCGAGGCCTGTGTGAACTATATGATGCCGCTAGGACTGCACCATATCTTTAAGTTCGACCATCATTACGGACCTGAGCCCGACGGTTTCAAGGCTGAATATCCCATTGAGTGGTGTCCCGTCTATTATCATAAGGCCGATGCTCAGGGCGTTGGCTTCGACCGTAGCTCTAAGGGTTCCGATGCTGTCAGTCAGTATCGTAAGCCGCTCAATGAGATATACAACGACCTGCAGACATGTCCTGAGGAGTATCTGTTATGGTTCCACCATGTGCCTTGGAATTATCAGATGCGCAGTGGTCTCACTCTCTGGCAGGAAATGCAAGAGAAATATAACAACGGCGTGCGTGATGTGGAGCGTTTCTGCCTGGTATGGGATAATATGAAACCCTATTTCCAGAACGACATGCAGCGCTGGAACGAAGTGAAGGCACGCATGGACCACCAGTTGGAAAATGCCCGCGAATGGCACGATGTTTGCTTGAAGTATTTCGGATCATTTGCCAATCAATCGCAAAAGTAGTAATGAAAGCCGTAAAGTCCTTCTGGCTATTCGCAGCCATGATGCTGTTCGCTTGCCATGCAGGCGCAGCAAATTCCGACCGTAACGTAAGTCGTCTGTTTATTCTCGGAGGTGAACTGTCCAACTCTGCAGCCACCTCTGTGGAGGATATCGATGAGGTGATGCCCCGGATGGCTGCCCTCGGGCTCAACACGGTGCTCGTGCCAGCCTACTGGGATCTGATAGAACCCGTGGAAGGACAGTATGACTGGACACTTGTTGATCGAGTCATCGACAAGGCCCGCGACAACCGTCTGCAGGTGATTTTCCTGTGGTTCGGAGTGTGGAAAAACTCGATGTCGTGCTATGCTCCTTTGTGGTTCAAGCAGGATGTCAAACGTTTTCCCCGTGCCATGACCAGGAGCGGCAAGCCTCTGGAGATTGCTTCTGCCTTCTCTGAACAAGTCTTTCAGGCAGATTGCAAAGTGTTCACCCGTCTTGTAGGACATCTTGCGCAAAAAGATCCACAGAAGGAAACGGTCATTATGTTGCAGATAGAAAACGAGATTGGCATGCTCGAAGATGCCCGCGACCACTCGCCACTGGCTGAGGACATCCACCGGAAGAGTAAATATCCTGATACCTTGGAAGGGGATGAGGCTTTCATGGCCGAGCACTATGCACGCTATGTGGAGCGACTGGCTCAGGTTGCCCGCCGCATCTACAATGTGCCGCTCTATGTGAATGCCGCCATGAACAGCCGCGGCCGTAAGCCTGGTGAATATCCATCGGCCGGTCCCTTAGCCCATCTGGCCCCCATTTGGAAAAAATATGCCCCGAGTATCGATATGCTTGCCCCTGATATCTACGACACAGGCTTCAAGGGATGGGCTTGCCAATATGCACTTCCTGATAACCCGCTCTTTATTCCTGAGAGCCGTTGCTGTGAGAATAGCGGGGTGCGTGCCCTCTACGTCATGGGCGAGCACCGCGCAGTAGGCTTTTCGCCTTTCGCCATCGACCAGGCCCCTGCCGCCGAGACGCGGCCTGTCACCCAGGCCTACGGTTTGCTCCGTCAGCTGAAGCCCTATTTGCGAGCAGCCGAGAAGTACCCTTCATGGGGACTCCTTTTCAGTGAGGACGATAAAGAGCGGGTCATCGCCGACGGTGATGTGGTGCTCACCTGTCGTCACAATTTTACGCTGCCGTGGGATCCGCGAGCCACTGATGGGACGCCATGGCCCGAGGGCGGAGGCATCATCATCCGGCTGAGCCGTCATGAGTATCTTGTGGCAGGCAGTGGCATTGTGGTAGAGTGGAAGACGAAAACAGAAAAGCAGCAAGAGCAGCAGCGTCAGCTGGGTGAGGATGGATTTGTGGAAAAAGGCAATCGTCAGCAGTCATTACCAGCCGCCGGGCAACCTATTTTCAAGGGCAAGCGCTTGGGCATTGGTTTTGTCGACCAAGTGAGCATTGCCGACGATGGCACCTTCCGCTATATCCGTCGTGACAATGGCGATCAGGACCATCAAGGCCGTCATGCCCGCATTGGTGTGGGTGAATACAAAATCCTCCATGTCAAATTGTATGAGTATTGATTAGATGGAGAATTTAGAATGGAGGATTGAGAATGGAGGATTGAGAATGGAGGATTGAGATTTTTCCATCTTCAATCCTCCATCTTCAATTCTCAATCTAATGAAATAGATTTAGTCGTCGTAGACATCGTCTAGGTCGTCATCCAAGTCGTGGTGTCTGATGATCACTCCACGTGCTTTCGGAAGAGAGTTCATTCATATCTTCATTGAACCACCGCAAGACCTCTCGAGTACAAGGATTGGGCACGCATTTTTCATTTGTTATTAAGTTACACTTCAATTTGTTAACAAATTACACTCTCATTTGTTAGCAAATTACACATCAATTTCTTAACAAATCGCATCTTAATTTGTTAACAAATCGCGTCTTAATTTCATAACAAATCGCATCTTAATTTGTTAGCAAATTGCATTTCTTCTATTTCGGCAACAGTTTTGGGGCTCTTTTCGGCCATGAATTTGTTGGTAGTAGTTCGTACTAATTGGTATTCTTCCACGAACTCCCCCTTTTCTCTTCCCTTTTGGCAATTATCGAATTATCTCATAATCATTTCAAAATGTCGCATGCTGGAAGGGTAGGGTGGCATGGCACAAAAGAAAATAGAGGTGAAACAATTTATCATGACACATTTTAAAATATAAATTAAATTTGCAGCGAAACAAATGATGATGTAGCTGTAAATATTGAAAATCGTTTTGAGAAATACCTAAATATAATAGTAACTAACAAAAAGAAATGCTATGCATGTAAACTTAAGAAAATCTGTATGTTTGGTGGGACTGTGCTCGCTGGCCGGGCTCCTGTTTGTCCCACAGGCTGCGACAGCAGCTCCCGACAGTCAGTCGGTGACGGCCGTGCAGCAAGCAAAGAAAGTGACAGGCCGCGTGAGCGACTCGATGGGCACGCTCATCGGCGCCACGGTCCTGGAGAAAGGTACAACCAATGGTGTGGTGACCGATTTCGACGGTAACTTCACCATTCAGGTGCAGCCGGGTGCCACATTGGTGATTTCATATGTGGGCTATGTGTCGCAGGAAATCAAGGTGGGCAACCAGTCGAACCTGAACATTATACTGGAGGACCAGGGCCGCAACCTGAACGAGGTGGTGGTGATTGGTTACGGTACGCAGCGTCGTGAGGCCGTGACGGGCTCGGTGGCCAACGTGAACGGTGAGAAGCTGAACCAGATAGCTGCCACCAACGCAGCCCAGGCTCTGCAGGGACGTGTGGCCGGTGTGCTGATGACACAGACCAGCTCGCAGCCTGGAGCAGAAATGCAGATTCGCATTCGCGGTCAACGCTCGCTGTCGGCATCGAACGACCCGCTGATTGTGCTCGACGGTATCCCCTTTATGGGTCAGCTCTCAGACATCAACCCCACCGACATCAAGTCGATGGACATTCTGAAAGACGCTTCTGCCACCGCCATCTACGGTTCGCGCGGTGCCAACGGTGTAATCATCATTACTACCGTGAAGGGCTATCAGGGATCTCCCGCCAAGGTGACCTACAACGGATATGTGAGCTTTAAGACCCTCTTCCACAAATATCCCATGATGGATGGACCTGCATTTGCCAAACTGCGCAAAGAGGCCGGACTGTATGAGAACTCGCTGGAAGAGAGCGACAACACCAACTTCGACTGGCAGGACGAGTTCTACCAGACGGGCGTGAGCCACAACCACGACATCAGCGTGGCAGGCGGTACCAACGGCGGAAGCTACAGTTTCGGCGCGGGTTATTATCACGACGAGGCTGTGATTCCCTCGCAGGGTTACAACCGTATCTCTGTACGCGGAAACTTCGACCAGACTGTGGGCAAGTGGTTCCGCTTCGGACTCTCAACCAACAACAGCTACCGCACCACTAAGGGCAGCAACGTGGGCATTTACAACATCCTCTCGATGAGTCCGCTGGCTTCGCCCTATAATGAAGACGGTACGCGCAAGCGCACCATCCACATGCCCGAGGATGAGACATGGGTGCTGACCAAGGACGTGGTGGAGGAAACCAAAGACATCTGGCTGAGCGAGAACAAAGGTATTGGCTCGTACAACACACTGTTTGGCGAGGTGAAATGCCCGTGGATAGAAGGACTGAGCTACCGCATTAACATTGGTCTGAACTACCGTTCGACGAAGAGTGGATCGTTCTCGGGCAAGGGTGTGAACAACACCAACCCGGAATACCGTAACTCGGGTTCCTACTATGAGAACAGCACCCGCAACTGGGCTGTGGAGAATATCGTGACCTACGACCGCACCTTTGCCGAGAAGCACAACCTGAACGTGGTGGGCATGTACTCGGCAGAGCAGACCACTTTCGAGCAGACTGGCGCTTCGGTGACGGAAATACCCGCTGAGTACTTCCAGTACTTCAATCTCTCTTCGGCGCTGGGCGAGAAGAACCTCAACAACTACAACTACTGGCAGAGCGGACTGATGTCGTGGATGGGTCGTGTAATGTATTCTTACGACAACAAATACATGCTCTCGCTGGCCCTGCGTTCCGATGCCTCGTCGCGTCTGGCCAAAGGACACCAGTGGCACACCTATCCTGCTGTGAGTGCTGGTTGGAATATTGCCCGCGAGGAGTTTATGAGCAAGTACCCCTGGATAGACAACCTGAAGCTGCGCGTGGGTTATGGCGAGACCTCTAACCAGAGCATCAACCCCTACTCAACGCTGGGCGGACTGGGCACACGCGACTATAACTTCGGCTCGAGCTACCTGACAGGTTACTACGTGAACGCACTGCCGAACACCGAACTGGGATGGGAATACTCGAAGACATGGAACTTCGGTCTGGACTTCTCGCTCTTCAACGGCCGTCTGTCGGGATCGTTCGAGTACTACATCCAGAAGACCAACGACATTCTGTTTAACATCACCCTGCCCTCGACAGCTGGTGTGAGCAGCTTCACGGGTAATATCGGTAAGACACAAAACAAAGGCTTTGAGCTGACGCTGAACGGCGTGATTATCGACAATAAGAACGGATGGAACTGGGAGGCAGGCATCAACCTCTATGCCAACCGCAACAAACTGGTGGAGCTGGCCTCCGGACAGGAAGAGGATGTGGCTAACCGCTGGTTCACTGGCCATCCCATCGACGTGATCTACGACTTCAAGAAGATTGGCCTGTGGCAGAAAGGCGATCCCTATCTCGACGTGCTGGAGCCCGGTGGCAACGTGGGTATGATCAAGGTGGAATACACTGGTGAATATGAGGCCGATGGCACACCGAAACGCGCCATCAACGACGACGACCGTCAGGTGATGAGCATGGAGCCCGACCTGATTGGCGGTTTCAACACCACCGTGGCGTATAAGAACTTCGACCTGACGGTGATTGGCGCTTTCCAGATTGGCGGTAAGCTGATTTCTGCCATCCACTCGTCGTATGGTTATCTGAACATGCTCTCGGGTCGTCGCAACAACCTCGACGTGGACTACTGGACAGAGAGCAACACAGGAGCAAAGTATCCGAAACCAGGCGGCATCTCGTCGAACAACAACCCGAAGTATGGTTCTACACTGGGTTACTTCGATGCAGGCTATCTGAAGGTGCGTGCCATCACTCTGGGCTACAACTTCGAGCATCTGAAGGCAGTGAAGGATCTGGGCATCAGCCGTCTGCGCCTCTATGCCACCATTCAGAATCCGTTTGTGCTCTTCTCGCCCTTCAACAACGAGTGCGGACTGGACCCCGAGACCAACTCATGGGCCACAGAGAACACGGCTGTGCAGGTGGACGGCTACACCAGCAAGCACAAGATGCCTATCGTGGGCTACAACACCCCGGCCACACGCAACTTCCTGTTCGGCATTAACCTAACGTTTTAGTAAATAGTTGACGAGTTGGCAAGTTGACAAGTAGATAAGTTGACAAGTTAACAAGTTGACAAGATAACAAGTTGATAGTCGAGTTGACAAGTTAACAAGTTGATAGTCGAGTTGACAAGTGATTACCCTATTTTCTGGCAGGTTGCGGCTGTGCCGCAACAAGAACCCGGGGAAAAAACTCCTTCTCAACCCCGAAACAACTTGCGAAGCTTTAAAAAACAAATATAAAGTATCATCAATATGAAAAGTAAAAACATGAAATATATCCTTGCTGCAGGCTTGCTGAGTTGTGGCGTGGCCACAATGACAACCTCCTGCTCCGACGTGCTCGACGAGCAGCCTCGCAGCCAGTTTGACCCGACATTCTTCACTACGGAGACGGGTATCGAGGGCGGTCTGACCGCACTCTACGGCCACCTGCGCTATATCTATGGCAATGGCTACTATCTGAACATCTGTGAGACAGGTACCGACGAATATACCTATGCCCAGTCGGCCGACGGAAACTTCAAGGATGCCGACCTCTCAGGCGCCGGTAAGCTGGACGCATCGACTAGCCGCTCGGACGTGCTGTGGGGACAGGCTTTCTCGAACATCAACACCGCCAGCGGTGTGATAGAGAATGGTGAGGCTGCAGGCATCAGCAGCGCGCTCTTGGCCGAGGCTTACTTCTTCCGTGCCTTCGACTATTTCCAGCTGGTGCAGACTTTCGGTGGCGTGCCCCTTGATCTGGGTGCCGGCGAGATGAAGTTCAACACCGCTCCCGTGCGTGTGTCTACGCGTAATACCGTGGCAGAGGTGTACACTAAGGCCATCTTCCCCGATCTGGAGAAAGCCATACAGGATTTGCCAGAGAATCCACGCCTCACAGGTGCTGCCACAAAGAACCTGGCACGACTGTTCCTGGCAAAGGCCTACCTCACCTATGCGTGGTGGTTGGAGAACCCGAAGAACATTCCTACTTACCCAGAGTGCCAGCGCAACTCAGGCGAGGCCAGCAGCTACTTCCAGAAAGCCTACGACACTGCCATGCAGGCTATCAACAATCCCGGACCGTATGCGCTGCAGCCTACCTTCTACGACGTGAACATTGCCACGAACGACCGTAACTCGGAGATAATGCTCTATGCCGACCACGACGAGAACGAGAAATACGGTAACGGTGGCGTGGGCTACGGATGGGGTAGCGGCGGTTCGCCCGAGAACTTCGCCTACTGGATGACCTCATGGAACTACGGTAACCTGACCGCCAAGGGCTCGACCGGCGGCACCATCAATCCCATCAGCCGCGAGGCCGTGCAGGCACTGGGCCGTCCTTGGACACGTATGGCCACTATCGCCGACAACTTCATGGAGGGTGGCGCATGGGAAGATGCCGTCAAGGCCATCGACTCGCGCTACGACGCAACCTTCACCCTGCGCTATCACACCAATTTCGACAAGGCTGGCAAGGCCGACGCATATGTGGAAGGTGCCCACGGCAAACATGTAGGACCGGGCGAGATCTTCTTCAGTTTCGTGGATGAGGCTACGGCCAAGAACATCGATTGGTCAGCCAACGGTGCCGGTGTAGGTGCTGGAACACTGCCCGACCGTGCCGACTTTGTGGTGGGTGTGAGCAACATCAGCCGTTATAAATACCCCATCAACTGGAAGATTGGTATGTATCGTACCGACAACGGCTCGGGACTGGGATCGCCCAACGGCGGAAGTCCGCGTCCGTTTAACATCGCCAAGTTCTCGGAGCTCTATCTCATTGCTGCCGAGGCTGCCGTGAAACTGAACAAGAACACTGAGGCCCGCACCCTGGTGAACGTGCTGCGTGCCCGTGCTGGTAAGATGACCTTCTCGCAGAACGACAATGTGAAGGTGAGCATCGACAACAGTGCGGCCATGGTAGCTGCCACCCCGCAGACCATCACCATAGACTATATTCTCGACGAGCGCCAGCGTGAGTTCTGGGGCGAAGGCTATCGTTGGTTCGACCTCGTGCGCACACAGACATGGGCTGAGAAAGCCAGCGTCTACCACATTGCCGGCAACGGCTCTGGCGACCGCACGCTCGAGGAGTTTAAGCGCACCATCACTCCCGAACTGTATCTGCGTCCCATCCCGAAGGGACAGCTCGATGGCCTGGAGATGACCGATGCCGAGAAAGAAGCTTATCAGAACCCAGCATATAGGTAATGGATAATTGATCATTGACAATTGATAATTAGCCTGACGGACGCTCTGTCCAAATGATAATGATCAATTGTCGATTATTGATTTTTCAGAGATTATTTCGAAGGTACGAAGGTGTGCGGCTGTGAAGGTAAGAGAACACTCTTGTACCCTCGGGATATCATCCGAAAGCGAAATAGAAAAAAATAGGCTCTGATCAATTGTTTTTTAGGTTAATTGATTGTTAGGAGAAGGGGGTAGCCGTGATGGCTACCCCCTCTTAGCATAGATGTAACGAAGAATTTCATGAGAGGAAATGACCATCTTTACTGTTTTTTTTATATCTTTGCAGCATCCAAGTATTTTTTAACCATCTAAATCCGAAATAATTATGATTCTAACGACAACAGCTTTAATCGAAGGACATCCCATCAGAGAGTATAAAGGCATCGTCACGGGCGAGGTAATCACAGGAGCCAACTTCTTGAAAGACATTGGTGCAGGACTGCGCGATTTCTTCGGCGGACGTGCCGCTGGATACGAGAAAACTATCATTGCGTCTAAAGACCAGGCTCTTGAGGAGATGCAACAGCGTGCACGCGACATGGGCGCCAATGCCATCGTGGGCATCGACATCGACTATGAGACGATTGGTGATACGAATACCATCCTCATGGTGGCAGTCAGCGGAACAGCGGTGGTGATTTAAGTTTTCTTTTGGGAGTTCAGGAGTTCAGACAGCACCTTCTTCCTGTCATACAACTCGTCCACTTGTTAACTTGTTAACTTGTCAACTATAAATATGGCCTTGAGACGACAAAGAGCTTTATTGTTGGTTTTGTTATGGCTGCCAGCTATTGTTGTGGCTGCCCGTGTGCAAGTGAAGAATCTGCGCACGGAGAACAGGTGCTGTCCGATGGGGTTGCAGACCACTACGCCGCATTTCTCGTGGCAGATTGTTTCCGACGAGAACGATGTGCGGCAAACGGGCTACCGTATCATGGTGGCCTCAAGCATAGAGAATCTGAACCAGGGCAAAGGCGACCTGTGGGACTCCTGGGCCGTAGCCTCGTCCAGTCAGTTGTGGATAGCTTATCAGGGCAAGCCGCTCAAGAGCAACCAACGGGCTTACTGGAAGGTGAAGGTGTATACCAACAAGGGTGAGACGCCGTGGAGCAATCAGCCCTTGACAGACAAGCGTAGGCAACGGCGACAAGAGGCTAAGGCTGACAGCACTCCCGATTTCTTCAGTATCGGTCTGTTGAACGAGAGCCACTGGAGCGGGCGGTGGATCGGATTGGAACAGATGATGGACGACGAGCATGGCGGACGCTTCTCACGTCTGGCTGCCCGTTATCTGCGCAATGAGTTCGCCATCAGCAAACCTGTCAGGCGCGCTACGGCCTACGTGGCGGCAGTGGGACTCTACGAACTATATGTCAACGGCAGGCGCATTGGCAACGAGGTGCTCACGCCCATTCCCAGTGACTACCGAAAAACCATCTACTACAACACATATGATGTGACGGACATCATGAGGGACAGCGCACCCGAAGCCGGTGCCCCATCCACGGATACCCATGCGGTGTGTGTGGGCATCGTGCTGGGCAATGGCCGTGGCTTCAACATGCGGCAGGACAAACCTTATAAGAATACGACATTCGGCTTTCCCAAATGCCGCATGAACATCATCGTGGAGTATGACGACGGTACGACAGAGCGGCTGGTGACCAACGAGAAATGGCGCGTAACCGCCAACGGACCTATTCGTGCCAACAACGAATACGACGGAGAGGTGTATGACGATAACGTTAACCTTAACGGGAACGATAACGGGAACGGATGGGCAATGGTGGGCTTTGACGACAGCCAGTGGCTGCAGGCCGAACGTACTGCCCTGCCTGAGGGAACGCTTTGCGGACAACCTGCCGACGGCATGCACGAGGAAAACAGCATCGATCCTGTCAGTATCCGACAAACCAGCCCTGATTCGTGGATTGCTGACTTCGGACAGAACATGGCGGGGTGGGCGGCCCTGCGTGTGAACGGCAACAAGGGCGACACCATCCGCATCCGCTATGCGGAGAGACTGACCGATGACGGAAAGCTCTATACCGACAATCTTCGGTCGGCGCGCAGCGAAGACATCTACATCTGCAGTGGTCGGGAGAACGGCCGTTGGTGGAAGCCTACATTTGTCACACACGGATTCAGATATGTGGAAGTGACCGGCGGCAACATTTCTCATTCGTCAGCACGGATGGCGCAGCCCCCTGTCAAAGCCTGTCCCGTGAACGACCGCATGAGCGTCATCGGATCGTTCGCCTGCTCAGACTCTATATTAAATAAGGTATATAGGAATGCCGTGTGGGGCATACGCAGCAACTACAAGGGCATGCCCGTAGACTGTCCGCAGCGCGACGAGCGCCAGCCGTGGCTCGGCGATCGTACCGTAGGCTCACTGGGCGAGAGCTTCATCTTTGGCAACGAACGGCTCTACAGCAAGTGGATGCGCGACATCTGCGAGGCACAACGCTCCGACGGCTGCATTCCCGATGTGGCACCGGCCTTCTGGAACTACTATACCGATGACGTGACGTGGCCTGCCGCCTTGCCGTTCACCTGCGACATGCTCTACCGGCAGTTTGGAAACCTCCAGCCCATAGCCGACAGTTACCCGTACATCAAACGGTGGCTCAACCACATCATCGCCGAATATAGCGACCGCGACGGCATCATCACCAAAGACAAATATGGCGACTGGTGTGTGCCGCCCGAGCGTCCTGACCTCATCCACAGTGAAGACCCGGCACGCAAGACCGACGGCAGTCTGATAGCCACAGCCTACACTATCGGCTCGTTGCAGTTGGCAGCACGTTTCGCTACCCTGCTAGGCATGACTGACGATGCCGCCAAGTGGAACGAGCAGGGCGAGAGGCTGACAAAAGCATTCAACCAGCGTTTCCTGCATGCGAAACGGGGCACATCGCCCCGCCCTGGACACGTGCTCTATCCAGACAGCGTCTTCTACGGCAATAACACCGCCACGGCCAACCTCCTAGCATTGGCGTTTGCCCTCGTGCCCGACTCCTGTCGTCAGGATGTGGTACGGAATGTGGTGCGCAACGTGGTGAAACAGAACAAAGAGCACATCAGTTGTGGTGTTATCGGCATCTCGTGGCTTCTGCGCGCACTCTCGGACAATGGCTTTGCTGATGTGGCATGGCGGCTGGCCACGCAAAACACCTACCCCTCATGGGGATATATGGCGGAGCAGGGGGCTACCACCATCTGGGAACTATGGAATGGCGACACCGCCAATCCGGCGATGAACAGTGGCAACCACGTCATGCTGCTGGGCGATCTGCTCACCTGGTGTTACCAGTATCTGGGTGGCATCCGCTCGGATGATGCCTACAAACACATCCGGCTTAGTCCTTGTTTCTCGATTCCCGACTGCGACCATGTGGATATGGGCTACGACACACCCTATGGGCATGTGGTCAGCCGGTGGACGAAAACAGACAAACAGGTGGTATGGGATGTGGAGATTCCAGCCAATAGCGAGGCAGAAATCGTGCTCGACGCGCTGGTGGCTGGCGCTGTCCTTCCTAGACATCTCACCTCCGGTCGTCATCATTTCGAATTTGAATTGCCTGGGCAGACAGAGTTTCTTTACCGACAGGCATCGTTCCCCTCGTGCCATGCGTCGACCATTGTCGAATTGGACAACGGCACATTGCTGGCAGCCTATTTCGGTGGCACTCATGAGAATCATCCCGACTGTAACATCTATGTCAGCCGCAAAGATAAAGGGAAAGAACAGTGGCAGGCTCCCCAACTTGTGGCCGATGGTGGCGGAATGGCCTGCTGGAACCCAGTGCTCTTCCAGATGCCCGATGGCGAGGTGTGGTTGTTCTATAAAGTAGGTAAAAGCGTACCAGAATGGACAGGCTGGCTGACACGCTCGAAAGATGGTGGACTCACTTGGACAAAACCCGAACAACTGCAGGAAGGCTTGCTTGGCCCCATTAAAAACAAGCCTATCGTATATCGCAACCGCTTGATTTGTCCCTCTAGCACCGAGACAAAAGACCGGATATGGCGCATTCACTTCGAGATATTAGACCTGCAGACGCGGCAATGGACAAAGGTGTCGCCACCGTGGTGGAGTGACGACAATCTGAAGATCATCCAGCCCACAATACTTGTTTGTGGTGACACACTGCGTGCCCTCTGTCGCACCCGCAACAGCTATTTAGCCCTCAGCGAGAGCACCGATGGTGGTAACACCTGGACGCACCCCGTGCTGACCAGCATTCCCAGCAATGGTTCGGGCATTGATGCCGTTACCTTGCGCGATGGTACGCACCGCATGGTGTACACTCCGTTTGCCTCGTTGCCCGGCATCCCTCATGGAGAGCGCACCCCCTTATGTTTGGCAAAGAGCAATGACGGTCTGCATTGGACCATCATCAAGACGTTTGAAGACAGTCCTTTAGGCGAATATTCCTATCCTGCCATCATCGAAGGTCGTGATGGCCGTCTGTACATCACCTACACATGGCGTCGACAACGCATAGGATGGAAGACGTTCGATAATTGATAATTGACAATTGATAATTGATAATTAGGCCAAGCGGACCGATTATTTAATTCGAGTTTATTCGCTGAAGCTCATCAGCAAGACAGTAACATTCGCTCAACTTCTTTGTAGTTAAGTAGTTAAAGTAGTTATCGCTACGCTCGTCCTACAGACAGTAGTTAAGCCAACACCTCTTTCGCCTGCTTCTTGCTTCTCATGCAATCGGCTTAACTACGTAACTACTGACTACATAACTACTTCAGAAAGTTGAGTTATTTAATTAAATTAATTGAAGTTTCGGGAGCTACAAAGAAACGGCCTGAAAGGCCAGTGAGCCTATAGCCCAGGGCAACACCCTGGGTTGATAGTGCTTACCCCTATCGCCCTGCAGGGGCAAAAGCATTATAATAGAACAGGGCTTTTGCCCCGATGAGGCGTTTGGCCTCTGCGCCTTTACAACCCCAGGGTGTTGCCCTGGGCTAGGTGCTTGTTGCCCCTTCGGGGCGCTAGTGTCCTGAGATTCTGTTACATCCTTGATATTCGAGGGTACGAGATTAGTCTCATGCAAGGATACAATTTTTTTTGAGAAAAAGATAAAAAATCTGGCAAACTGTCACTTTTTAGCGTAACTATCTTTATTTCAGCAACTTTCGGAGTGACGGTTTCTCTTTCAAACCGTCACCAACCATCACTTTTTTTATGTTTTTCAGAATTTATTTTACATCAATCCACTTAGTCTATGAGCAGAAATGCGGGGACTGGCAACTTTCCTCACGATGTAAAATCACTCCGATTGTCAAGATAGCAGAGTGTTTTTGTGCTAAAAACACTGTGTTTCTACTGCAAAAACACTTCGTTTCTATCATAGAAACACAACGTTTCTATCATGAAAACACAACTGATTTGATAGCTAACGAGCAGTCTTATAACAAGTTAAATCTTTCTCGCATTTGCCTTAATCCGCCTTGTTGTGATTATTTACCAAAAAACCGCTTCTCATCAAGTGACAGTTAGGTGACAGTTTGCAAACAAACTGTCACCTCCCAAGCCATTAACAGTCTGATGGTTACAGAGAAAGTGACAGTTCAGAGCCTTTTTTGCACAAAAATAAATTTGTTGAAGGTCCCGGAGTTCTTTTCAGCAAAGAATGTGACAAATTATCATTGAATCAATTATCAATTTCCGTACGTTCTCAATCCTCAATTTACTTGACTACCTTCTTGCCCCCAACGATGTAAACACCACTTGGCAGGGCATTGATGTCATTACCCACGAACTGGCCACGCAGGTTGTAAACCTTAGTATGATCCAGACCCTTATTCAGGGTAACTGTTTGAATGGCTGTGGCCATTTTTTCTTGCTCAGACACCTCAACAGACTTGTCCTCATTCTTTTTAAAGTGATAACATACAGGACCTCCATGACAACTCACAGGTTGAGGCTCTTCGTCCTGTACAGCCTTAGATGCCAAGTAAACTGTATAATTACCTGGAACAACTTTACTACCGTATATCACCATATTATCAATGCCCTGCATTCCATATAACGAGGCTGTTGTATATCCACCTTGGCCTGCTTGGATGAAAACATTGTTTTCAGGCTTACCATCCTCACTAACAAAATAGACACCAATATTTCCATAAAAAGTCAAGAAATGCAAATTGTACAGATTCTCGCTCTTTACTGTCAACATCTGTTTAGTGAAACTGATGGTATAAGCGTCGGTACAAATCATTGATTTGTATTTTTCATCTGCATCGGGTGTAGACTGGCACTTGAATCCTACCACCATCGTCTGGTTATAATTATAGTGCGCCGTCGGCCCTTCGCGCGGGTTGGTAACAGGAGCTAAATCGGCGATGTCGAAGTATCCGTTTCCTCTGCCATCCCATCCCCAATTGACGTGAATAAAACCATTCTCATCATATCCGTCGAAAACAAAAGCATGTCCTCCTGAGGCTTTGTCAACTCCTGTATATAAGATAGGTCGTTTTGCTGCCAGTTCGTCGTAGATGATATCCATCCACTTTTCATTATCGAAATATTCGCGGTCATAACAGTGCATAGCCAATGAGTCATAACTGAAGTTATTACAAAAGCCATAAGCTGCACTTGTGGCATAGGCGCCGCTCCCGCTCTCATCGTAATTCATGTGGGCAGCAAGACCTGCCTCCTTCATAATAGTGGCGATGGGCAAACACTCTTCATCAGGTAGCGTTTTTTCCGAATCGTACTGATTGAGCATTTTATCCCATTCATAGACAGATGTTGTCGGCTCAGTCACCCTGCCTGCGTTGCCACCTTTCTGATAATAGCCTTTTCCTTTACCTTGAGCGGGATAGGCAAAGTATTTCATGATTTGTGCCATAGCAGTAGCCACACAACCTGTTGGAGCCTTTGAGCTGTCAAAAACAGGACACTTGTAATTATAAGGATAACCCTGCCCCCATTCAGTAGCACACAGTTGATCAACAGCTTGAGCTTTCTTTGCTGTACCTGTCATGGAATTCTGCGAGTAAGAGCCCTGCTCCATAACACTGCTCATTCCTTCCAGCCACCACTGCATACCACACGGAATGACGTTTTTGTCAAACTTAGCATCCGAATAGGCAATAACGGGTTTGAAAGCGTCATTGCGGCTGACGACTACAAACCCCATATCTTCGCGGCCGTAGATGCAATACTGCTTCTCATCAACCAACTTAGCAATATCTTTTCCTGCTGCCCGGGTAGCATCTAGTCTACCTTTACTCAATTTCTCTTTGGCAATAGCCAACATCTCTCGCTCGGTGCGAACACCGGCGAGAGATGATGATGTTACTGCCATAAGGCAGACAAAGATTATAAACTTCAAAAAGTTTGTTTTAGTCATGTTGCATTTCTAGATAGAAGAATCCAAACGCGCCTGCGGCACAGATAGCGCCCATAGGAGTAGATACCATAAGACCACCCTTCTTGTTATAAGTGAACGTCACGGATGAGGTGTAGGCGCTGACAGCCTGATTGACACCTTGAATCCAAACTTCACCATAAGTAGCATGATTATAAATCACCTGGTAGTTAGGAACGGTGATTGTACCTTTTGCTTCATCGTAAACACCTTGAACAGTCATGCCGCCATCCCAGATGTTCGTGATATTCACAATCTCGGTGCTACCCTCCTCAAATTCTATGAGCATCTTGTATCGGCCAGCAGGTTTCCAGTTACCAGCATCGTCACGACCAATCTCAGTTGCCGTATAAACACCTTCTATAGGAATTGTGGGAGCCTCTGGCGTGGTAATACTTTGAGAGTTGCTGTAAACCACATTGCCGTTTTTCGACATGGCATAAGCACGAACATAGTAAGTGCTCAATTCATCCAGTCCGTCCACATCCATTGAAAATGCAGCCTCGACAGTATCGTTTACCATATAAGAGGCATTATCAAAATTGTCGGTGGTGGAAATCTGGATTCCCTGCTCGGCCACATCGTTGGCATCACCAACCGCACAAGCCACATTGATAGTATTGAAAGCTGGTGCAGTGAGAGAAGAGATAGAGATAGTAGCGGTCTTAAACTGGCTCTCATATTGAGAGTCGATGACCGACTTGTCGTCCATGGTGTCATCACAGCTTGCAAAAGCAAAAGCCATAGCCAGACACGGAATGATGTATTTGAATATATTCTTCATTATTATATCTCCTATTGTTTAAGTATTACTTGTTCTGCTCAGAAGCATCAATATGAGTATTCTCCTGCATCTCAGAGCGTGGGAGCTGGAATGTCCACTTCACGTCGTGGGCAGGAACAACAAGCTTGTAGTTGTGGTTGCTGCCGCTGTAACTGCGGTCAATACCTTTGTTCAGTCGCTTCAGGTCGAAGTAGGTGAAGCCCTCACCCCAAAGCTCAATGCGACGCTGCTTATAGACATCCTCTACGGTTACCAAATCCTTGCTCCAGTCAGGCTGACGCTTTGCCATCAACTCGCCCAACACTTGAGCGGCTTTATTGCCATTGTTCAGGTGTGCATAAGCCTCGGCCTCGATAAGCACCATCTCTGCGGCACGCATATACATGTAGTCGCAAAGCCAGTCGGCGTTGTAAAGGAACTTCTGGTTGGCGTATGGTCTCCTTCCGCCTGTAGTAGGCTGGCTGGGATCGCCTTGAGGTCCGTTAAACAAACTCTTACGATAGTCTGACTCAGGAATCTCGCTGTAGAGCTGGGCATCGATGAGGAACGGATAGTTACGTCCGTAGCCAGGGCCTGAGCTAGCAAGGTGGGAGAACAAAGAAGCATAGCTGGTAATGGTCTCTGTAGTGTGGTGGAATCCCCACATCCACTCTACATTGTCAACACTGTTGAATCCGGCATGAAGCCCTTCATTGTCCATCAGAGTGTAGCCACTTCTTGCGGCCTTGGCTGCGTCAGCGGCTTTCTGCCATTGCTGAGTGAGCAAGTAGAAGCGAGCCAACAGACCATTAGCTACATGAACATCGATATAGTTCTTGCTGGGGCGCTCATAGCCAGCACCCAGGTACTCTACGCTCTTCTCCAGATTGCTCTGTGCTTCATCAAGCACATCACCTACAGTATTACGGCCCTTAGCCTTGTCCATTTCTTCCTCTGTCTTGCCATCTACGTTGTTGTAGATGATAGGAACACCAGGTGCTGCGCGGTTGATGCTACCGTCTGCATTGAGGTAATCTTGGTAAATCTGTATCAGATAGTAGTACGACATACCACGGATGGCATAAGCTTGTCCGAGCAGTCCTTTCTCGCTAACAGTCTCAGCACCATTAGGATAGAGGCTGATAATCTCGTTGGCTTTAGCAATCAGCGTGTAGAGTGTAGTCCAGAACGAGCTTGTACGCACGTATGGCTCATCGCGATAGTCAAGTTGATAGTCGAAATTGTACCAGCTAGAGGTCTGGAAAGCAATGTCCTGACCCATCACTTGTGTATCCATAAAGATGGTGAAGATTCCATAAGAGTCGTGACGGCCCTCATATCTTACCATCCACGACCACATACCATTGAGGAATACGTCTGGATTTTGCGCAGCAGCCGAAGCAGCTTCTTCCTCACCCAGATATCTTGTGTATTCCGTATCAAGATAGTCGCTGCCGCAGGCACTGAGTGTGGCCAAAGCAACTAATCCGATTGCAATATTCTTTAATATTTTCATATTCTTGATAAATTTGAATGGTTAACTAAACTAGAATGACAGATTCAGGCCAATAGAATAAGAGCTGAGTGCAGAATAAACATAGCCAGTCGTTCCGCTGACACTCTGACGTGGGTCAAGTCCTTTACGCTTTGACTGCAGCCAGATGTTGTCGCCAGTAAGATAAACTCTTACGTGATCCAGTCCCAGACCCTTAATCCAATTATAGGGAAGAGTGTAGCCCAAAGTCACGTTGCGGAGGCTGAAGTAAGATGCCTTGGTCAGGTAGTAACCTGAGTTTCCGCTAATGCCTGCATCCTGCACATTATAGCCGAGTGCCGGGATGTTAGTATCGGTGTGGGCCGGTGTCCAGCGGTTGAACAAGTCCTTGTGGAAGTTGTGTCCTTCTGAGCCTGCTCCCATCAGAGAGTTGTAGTAAGAGTCAAACACATAACCGCCCAACTGGAAGGCTGTTGATACTGAGAGGTCGAATCCATAAGCCTCAAGAGTTGTGCTCAATCCGCCTGTGAGATCAGGAATTGCAGACTTGCCCGTCTGGCGCTGAGTGGCATCTGTGATAGAGTTAACCAGTTTCACTTCCTTCACGATTTCGTCGCCATTGCCGTCTCTGAGTGTCTTTCCGTTCTCATCGGTCTCATAGATATACTTATTATACTGAGGCTTACCATTGGTTGGGTCAACACCTGCGTACTCGTAATAGTAGAAGTCATATAGAGAACCGCCGAGTTTACGCCAGTAGGTACCTGCTGCATATCCGTTGGGATAAAGGTCTGCCGGCTTTGAGTTTGGCAGTCTGGTCAGTTCGTTCTTATAGTGGGTGAGGTTGAGTGAGGCATTCCATCTTACATTATTTGTCTTGATGATATCGCCGCTAAGTTCCAGTTCGACACCTGTGTTCTTCATATCCATCTCATTGCGGTAGATAGAGCTGGGCGAACCTTCTGATGGAGCCAGGGGACTGGCATAAAGCATATCCTTGGTCTCTTTGATGAAGAACTCGAAATTCACATTCAGACGTTTCCATAATCCAGCCTCGATTCCTACATTGAAGTTACGGCTCTTTTCCCAAGTGAGGTCTTTGTTTCCGCGATTTATCTTCGTGAAAGCAGCAGCGCCAGACACGCGGTCAACTTGATACAGGTCGGTGTAGTTGTGTGCATAGCCCACATTGTCGTTACCCTGAGTACCATAACTGGTCTTCACCTTCAGGTTGTCGAGCCATTTCACATTTTTCAGCCAAGGCTCTTCTTTCAGACGCCATGATGCACCGACAGCCCAGAATGTACCCCAGCGGTTGTCTTTGTGGAAGCGCGAGCTACCATCACGACGAATGCTGGCTGTGAAATAGTAACGATTCAGATAGTCATATTCTCCTTTAGCGAAGTAACCTTCCAAAGCGTACTCAGATGTGTAAGATGTAAGATCCTGATACTGAGCGGCATTGGCAAACTCGGGGTTGTTGGGATCGGCAAAGTTGGTCATGTGGCCATACATATACTTAGTATGGTCATTCTTTGTCTCATGACCCAGCAATACATGTACTCCGTGCTCGCCGAATGAGTGATTCCAGTCAAGCAGCTGGTTGATGTTCATGGCAGCATAACGCTCTACAGATTTTTCACCACGACCACCCACATTCAGGGCATCACCACCGATAGGAGTGTTATACTCTGAATAGAATGTATTGAACAGGTCGTAAGCAATATTTGCGGTAAACTTGAAGTCCTTCAGGAATGTCCATTCGAAATAACCACGAGTAGTAAGGTTGTCACGAGTGGTGATGACCTGGTTTCTCAAGGCTACAGCAAGTGGGTTTTGGTTAGAACCGTAAGGACGGCCTTCACCGAAGTCATAACGTACTTCACCTTTCTCATCGTACATCAGATTTCCCTCTTGATCGTACAGATAGATAGGATAAATAGGAGCAATGCTCTGTGAGAACATAAAGATGTTAGAGAAGTTGCTGCTCACCGAGCCATTGAACTGTTTCTGAATGGTGTTGGCATAGGCAATGTTACCACCGATGCGGATGTTCTTACCAATCTTCTGATCCATCTTGATACGAGCAGAATAACGGTCAAATCCCGAACCTACCATATAACCCTCGTCACCCAGATAGCCTAATGAAGCATATAGCTGGGTATTCTCTGAACCCGAACTAATCGTTGCATTATATTCGTGACGGAAACCGTTCTCGAAGGGATCGTCCATCCAACTGTCGTTCCACTTCTTTTGTGTGGCAGCAGGATTAAGTTTTCCAGTCATCGGATCGATAAGCTGATTGTCGGCAACGCCTTTGAACTTGTTGTATTTCAGAATCTCAATCAGGTTCTGTGAAGCGTAGTTGTTGGCTCCAACCATTCCCAGCTCTCCAATCTTACTGTTACGAACAGCCTCCCAAAACATCTCATAGTATTCGCCATCGTCAGAAATGATGTCGTAGTTCTTCACACCACGGGCATTGAATCCCCAACGACCGTCGAAGGTGATTTTGGGCTTGCCCACCTTTGCGCTCTTTGTGGTTACCATGATTACACCATTCGAACCACGGGCACCATACATAGAGTTTGCAGCAGCGTCTTTCAGCACGGTCACTGACTCAATGTCGTGCGAAGGAAGAGAGTTGAGCGAACCCTCATAAGGCACACCGTCAACCACAATAAGTGGTGTCTGCGAGCTAGAGATAGAACCAATACCACGCACCAGAATAGTGGCACCCGAACCTGGTGTACCGCTAGACGAGAACGACTGCACACCGGCCATGGCACCCTCAAAAGCTTTCGAGAGGTTAGACACCTGCAGTTTCTCAATTTTCTCCGATTTCATCGTGGCAGCAGAACCTGTGAACGATGCTTTCTTCTGTGTTCCATAGGCCACAACAATCACCTCGTCCAACTGCTTTTGGTCCTGACGTAAATAAACGTGCATGTTAGGCTTGATGTTCAGAGTTTGCGTCTCATAACCCACATACGATACTGTAATCTGCTTCACACCTTGGCGCTGGGTAAATGAAAACTTACCATTAGCGTCGGTGACAGCACCTAGACTTGTTCCAACCAAACGGATGGTGGCACCGATAATCGGCTCACCGTCGTCGGCAGATACTACGGTTCCGGAGATAATGGTTTGCGAGAATGCCATACCAATGCTCAGGAACAGAGAGGCCAAAAACATTGTTAGTCTTTTTTCCATAAATTCTCTCTCGTTATTAAATGGTTTATAATAAATTGATAAAAAAAATCGTTATATTAGTGAAGTAATACTTACCGCACATTCTGCGTATTATCAACCAGCAGCTCTTGCTTACCTGTGTTTTTCTGCACACCTCCCGCGGGGAGTTGCGCAAAACAAACACAAAGACGAGCTTAAACACATCAAGAAAACTATGATTAAAATCAAATTCGAGTTCAACATCCATGTCCAAAACGACAGGCCTATCGAACCCAGCAGCCTCCAACGGGAAGGCATCACCCCACCATCCTGTCGCACCGACTTTGTTGCCTTTGCCGAAAGCGAAATCCACAACGCACGCCAAAGAAAACGATTCAGCACTGCCCGGAACCACCAGACTGCCGTACGCTCATTCATTGACTTTACCCGCCAGGCCGTCATTCCCCTCGACACCATCAGCGAGGAACTGATCGACGACTACCAACAATGGCTGCGCCAGAAATCCATCTGTCCCAACACCATCTCATGCTACATGCGATGCCTGCGCTCCATCTACAACAAAGCCGTCAATGCCAGCGGCGTAGAGCCGCGAACACCTTTCAGCAAGGCATATACAGGCCATGCCGCCACCATCAAACGCTCTATTCCCGCAGCCGACATACGAAAAATAAAAGAAGCCGACCTGCACGGGAAAAAGTCGCTGCAACTCACACGCGACATCTTCCTCTTCTGCTACTATACCCTCGGAATGCCCTTTGTAGACGTGGCTTTCCTCAAAACAACAAACATACAAGACAACACGATCATCTATTATCGCCATAAGACCGGCCAGCAGATACGCATCAAGCTCGAACCCTGCATGACCGACATCATCTCCGCCTACCATCACCCCCCCAGCCCCTACCTCTTCCCCATCATCACCACCGACGATGAAGAGCAGGCACACCACCAGTACCTCACCGCACTGGGCAACTACAACCGTAACCTGAAACGCATTGCCCAACTGGCAAAAGTCAGCTGCAAGCTCACCTCATACGTGGCGCGCCACTCATGGGCCAGCAATGCCTACGAAGAGAATGTCGACCTGCCCGTCATCTCAAAAGCACTCGGACATACCGACACCAAAACCACCCTCATCTACATCCGGGGCGTCAACGACGCCCGTCTCGAACAAGCCAACCGCGACATGCTCAGCAAAATTTAGAAAATGGAGAATTTTGTTAGTTGATAACTGAAAACTGATAGTTGAGAGGTGTGATTAGCTTTCGAGCTTGAGCCTCAGCCTGGAGGGAAATCATACCTCTCAGTTCTCAACTCTCAGTTCTCAGTTCTCAGCTCTCACCTTAAATAAGAGAAATCATATCTCTCAGTTCTCAGCTCTCAACTATCATCTTAAATAAGGGAAATCATACCTCTCAGTTCTCAACTCTCAACTATCACCTTATATATATAATATGGTGTAAACAATCGTTACGACTTACTTTTTTAACACTTTCCGTTAAAAAATGTTTAGTAAAGCCTATTTTTAATAAAATTATTTGTCAGCACAATTTTTATTTACTAAATTTGCAATTGCCCACAAGTCTGTTGTGACGTGCGCAACTCCCCGCGGGAGTTATGCACCAAGTAATAGTTTGGGGGTTCGTGCTGGATAAATATCCCTATTTCCCAGTACAAAAATACAAATAATTAACGAAAACGGGAAAGAGAATTCACATTTATTATAAACCATTTAATAACGAGAGAGAATTTATGGAAAAAAGACTAACAATGTTTTTGGCCTCTCTGTTCCTGAGCATTGGTATGGCGTTCTCGCAGACCATTATCTCTGGAACCGTAGTATCTGCCGACGACGGTGAGCCGGTTATCGGTGCCACCATCCGTTTGGTTGGAACAAATCTGGGTGCTGTTACCGACGCTAATGGTAAGTTTTCATTTACCCAGCGCCAAGGTGTGAAGCAGATTACAGTATCGTATGTGGGTTATGAGACGCAGACATTGACCATCAAGCAGGGCATGCGTGTCGTGTTACGTCACGACCAGAAGCAGCTCGACGAGGTGATTGTCGTGGCCTATGGTACGCAGAAGAAATCTGCATTTACTGGTTCTGCAGCCGTTGTGGGTT
Organism: Prevotella sp. UBA2739; assembly: GCA_002353525.1. Classification (GTDB taxonomy): domain Bacteria; phylum Bacteroidota; class Bacteroidia; order Bacteroidales; family Bacteroidaceae; genus Prevotella. Next base: position 6,961 of record DEJV01000069.1, on the reverse strand, counting down.
CTGAAGAAATTGGCAAGGTGCAGGTTACCAATGCTGTAGACGCGCTGAAGGGTAAGGCCGCCGGTGTGCAGATTTACACAGCTTCAGGTCAGCCCGGTTCTACACCGACCATCCGCATTCGTGGTATCAACTCGCTGAATGCTGGTAACGGCCCGCTGATTGTGCTTGACGGCTCACCTTACGATGGCTCGCTGAACGATATCAACCCCGTTGACGTTGAGTCGATGTCGGTGCTGAAGGATGCTGCCTCGACAGCCCTTTATGGAGCACGTGGTGGTAACGGTGTTATTTTGATTACCACGAAGAGTGCCAAGAAAGGCAAGGATGCCACCATCACCTTCGATGCAAAGTGGGGTAGCAACCAGCGTGCAGTGCCCGACTACGAGATGCTTGATCATCCTGCCAAGTACTATGAGATGTGGTATAAGGGACTTTACAACTATGCCGCTAACACTTATGGCTACAGCCATCCCGAGGCTTGGAAGTTTGCCAATGATAACCTGACAAAATCCAATGCCTATGGTTTGAGCTATAACGTCTATACTGTCCCCCAAGGACAAGAACTTATTGGACAGAATGGTAAGCTGAACCCCAATGCCACATTGGGTCGTGTCATCTCTTATAAAGGCAACGACTATTTCATCACTCCTGATGACTGGATGGATGCCACCTATAAGAACTCACTCCGCCAGGAGTACACCGTCAGCGCATCGGGTGCTACAGATCGCAGCAGCTACTATGCTTCGGTGAACTATCTCGACAACGATGGTATCACACCGCAGTCTACCTACAAGCGTATGACTGCCCGCCTGAATGCCGACTATCAGCTGAAGCCATGGCTGAAGATGGGCATGAACATGACCTATGGTCACTACGACCGCGACATGGTAAGCAACGATGGTGAAGGAGGTTCTTCTGGTAATATGTTTGCCATGGCCATGATGGCTCCTATCTATCCGCTTTACATCCGTGATGGTAAGGGTAACATCATGTACAGCGAAGCTGCAGGCATTAATATGTACGACTATGGTGACGGTAAGGTGATTGGTATCGCCCGTCCATATCTGGGCAGTGGTAACCAGCTCTCGTCGGCTCAGCTCGACCGCAACAACGCCTCGGGCAACACCTTCAATGGAACAGCCAACCTGGAGTTGCGCCTGCCGCTCGGATTCACTTTGACCTCTATCAACAACTACTATCTGCGCGAGAGCCGCTCGACAGAGACCACCAACCCGTACTTCGGTCAGTACGCATCTTCGAACGGTATTATCGTGATTGACCACGGACGTACTTGGAGCTATAACCACCAGCAGCGTCTGAACTGGCACAAGAAGTTCGACAAGCACGACGTGGAGGCCATGGCCGCTCACGAGTACTATCGTCTGTACAGCAACGATCTCTGGGGACAGCGCAACAACATGTTCGATCCTAAGTATTATGAGCTGGCAGGTGCCGTGAAGGTGCAGAACACCAACTCTAGCTCTAGCGACTTCAACACAGAGTCTTGGCTGGGCCGTGTGATGTACAGCTACGACGACCGCTACTTCGGACAGGCCAGTTTCGTACATCAGGCTGCATCGGTGTTCGATCCTGAGCATTGGTGGGGTAACTTCTGGTCGGCCAGTTTGGGTTGGAACATCCATAAGGAGCCTTGGTTCAATGTGAAGTGGGTTGACCAACTGAAGTTCAAAGCCTCTTACGGTGAGAATGGTAACGACGATGTGGCTGCTTACCGTTATATCACCTATTATAACATTGTGAACTCTAACGACCAGGTGTCGCTTACTCCTGCTGCTTATGGAAATAAGAAACTCACTTGGGAAAAGGCTGGCAAGTTCAACATCGGTTTCGACTTCATGCTCTTCGGAGGCCGCTTGGAGGGAGGCATTGAGTATTATGCCAACCGCACCAACGACATGATTCAGACCATGCCGCTGCCTTACACCTTCGGTTATACCAGCTATCTCGACAATATCGGTAACATGGTGAACCGCGGTCTGGAAATCAACCTTAAGGGTGATGTCATCAGCACAAAGGACTTCACATGGACACTCTATGCTAATATGACCACCAACCACAACGAGGTGACCAAACTGGCCGAGCCCGCTAAGCAGATGTACATTGGCGGTGGCTACATGGGTAACTACTCTGGTAACTACTGTAAGTCAGAAGGCATGTCGGCCTGGACATTCTATATGCCACGCTTCGCCGGACTGAACGAGGAAGGTAAGTCGCTGTGGTATAAGGAGAATTGGAAACAGGATGCTAATGGCGAATACCTGAAGAATGCTGACGGCACCTACATCGTAGAGAGTGTTGTGACCACCGACAACTACAGTGAGGCTACTGAGTTTGCTGGCAAGGATGCACTGCCCGATGTATACGGTGGTTTCGGAACTTCGTTGGCATGGAAGGGATTTGACTTCTCGGTTGACTTCACCTATCAGCTGGGTGGTTACGTTTACGACAGCCCCTATGCACAGCTCATGGGAAGCAGCAACGGACAGGCTATCCACGTAGATATGCTCAACGCTTGGACACCTGAAAACAAGAGTTCGAACATTCCTCGTTGGCAGTACAACGACGACCGTATGAACGCCCAGTCAGACCGATTCATCATCGGTGCCTCTTACCTCTCATTGCAGAATATCACGATTGGCTATACATTGCCTCGCTCGCTCACCCAGAAGTTCAAAGTGCAGAAACTGCGCATCTACGGCGTTGCCGACAATATCTGGGTATGGTCGAAGCGTCAGGGACTTGATCCACGTATGAGCATCACCGGTGGCGCAAGCAACGCTTACTACAGCAGCATCCGCACCATCTCAGGAGGTATCTCTGTGACATTCTAACTTTCGACTCTACGATTAGATGAAACAAATTTAAATGAAGAAGAATATGAAAAAGATGAATAAGATATTTTCACTGCTGGCCTTGACCGGAGTATTCATGTTTTCAAGCTGCATCGAGGAGACTGAGCCTGCTAGTGGTATTGCCACAGAGAAACAGGTAGGTGAGTCGAGCATCGCTACTGAAGCTATGGTGATGGCTATGCCGGCATATTGCCACACCCGCATGTGGTCTGACCGTCATAATAACTTCGGCTATGGATCCATGATGCACGTACGTGACATGCAGACTGGTGACTGCGTGATGGAGTTCTCTGCCGACGGTTATGACAACTGGTTTAACAAATGGACACAAAACAAGTACATGGGTCAGGACTATTTCTATGCCCAGTACCAGTTCCTCTATTACTATCGTTTCATGCAGGCTGTCAACAACGTGATTTCAGCCATTGATCCTGAGAACTGCACCGACCAGCAGCGCGCTTGGTACGGTTCGGCACTGGCCTATCGTGCCATGCTTTATCTCGACTTGGCACGCATGTACGAGTTCCTGCCCAATGACAAGACCTCGAACATCAATGCCGACGGTAACGACGTGGCCGGACTCACCGTGCCTATCGTCCGTGCAGGCATGAGCGAGGCTGAGGCACGCAACAACCCTCGTGCTCCGCATGCAGAAATGGCTAAGTTCATTGAGGAAGATCTGGATGAGGCTGAGAAGTACATCGGTGGCATGACCGAAGAGGCTACTTCAGGCCATATTCTCCCCGACCTGGCTTGCGCATACGGACTGAAGGCTCGTCTCTATATGTGGGACGGCCAGTATGACAAGGCCAAGGAGTATGCCCGTAAGGCTATCAATACCACAGCACGTACGCCGATGACCCAGCAGCAGTGCATGAACACCACAACAGGCTTCAACGTGGCTGGTCCATGGATGTGGGCAGCTCAGCAGACTGCAACCACCAGCACCGTGACCAGTGGTATTGTCAACTGGACATCGTGGGTGACCAATGAGACTGATTTCGGTTATGCAGCCCCTGGCGGAAACTGCTTCTTTAAGATTGACCGTCGCTTCTACGAGCGTATCGGCGATACCGATTTCCGTAAGCTCATGTTCAAGGCTCCTGCCGGATCTCCCCTGGAGAATCAGGTGGTATTCCTCAATGCAACCTTTAAGGAGAAACTTCCTGAGTATGCATCTCTGAAGTTCCGTCCGGGAAATGGTAATGCCAGCGACCACACCGTGGGTGCAGCTACGGCTTACCCGCTGATGCGTGTGGAAGAAATGTATTTCATCGAGGCTGAGGCTGCCGCTCATCTGAATGCTGCGGAAGGCAAACAGCTGGTGGAGACTTTCATGAAGACCTATCGCGATCCTGAATACACATGCACCGTGTCGGCTACCGACGACGTGGTGGAGGAAATCGTATTCCAGAAGCGTGTGGAACTTTGGGGCGAAGGACAGAGTTTCTTCGACATCAAGCGCCTGAACTATTCGGTGACTCGAGGTTATCCTGGCACCAATGTAACCGACGAACTGGCCCGCCTGAACACCAATGGCCGTCCTGCTTGGATGAACTGGGTGATTATTATGGTTGAGGCCGAGAGCAACGAGGCACTCGTGGGTATGAACAACCCCGACCCGTCGGATCTCTATACTCCTTGGGTAGAAGGACAGTAATGGAATAATGTGTGTATAAACAAACTAAAAAGATTCGAATTATGAAGAAGATTTTCAGATATACATTGGCCGTATTGCTGTGTGCGATGACCATGGTGGCTTGCACCAACGAATATGAATACGATGCGCCGTCGGCTACCGACCAGGGTGGCAATGCCACAATCTCTGCTGCTAAGACAAGTTATGTGTTTGTGCCTTCTGATGAGCAGGAGTATGTGGTGACCGTGGCCCGTATTGACTCTACCCAGGCCCAGACCATTTCGCTGACCAGCGATAACAGCAAATTCAATGTGCCTGCTTCTGTCAGCTTTGCCGCAGGACAGCGTACACAGGATGTGAAGATTACGTCTGACCTGCCTGCCGGCAGCAAAGAGAAGGTGAACATCAGCCTCGGCGAAAGCGATGCCTTCCTGTATGGCGGTAATATTGTCACCTTGACTTCCAGCGTCTATCGCATGTTTGAGTGTGTCATTGCCCAGCAGACGATGTACGGCGGACAGTGGGCTGGCGTTATCTATGAGCTTGGCGGTGGTAACTATATGATACCTGGTTGCTTTGCCGATGGTTATGACTTGCAGTTCAGCATTGACTTCAAGACGAATAAGGTGACCATTCCTGCCCAGTTCATTGATTATTATGATGACACCTACGGACGTATTGCCATGACCACTGGTAGTGCTACCTATGATCCGGAGAACCTGCTGATTACAGCAACGGTGAAGTTCACGCTTCCTGACTCTGGTTACTCATTCAACGGTACTCACACCGTGTATATCATGTTCGGTTCTGATCCGCAGAAATAAGATAATACATTAAGTATTACTAAACGATTCCGGCCATGTCGGCAGTTCCTTGCCGATGTGGCCGGTTTAAAGGTTAAATAGAAGACTATGAAGAAAAATCTACTACTCTTGCTTGTGTTCGCGGCTGTGGCTGTAGGTGGCAATGCCCGTGAGCGTACACTTGCCGAAAAACAGGCACTGGCCAGGCAGTTTACTCATGCGCCTGAAAGGATGAAAAAGGCTCAGGCTAAGAATCATGCAGAATGGTCTGTTTTGTTCGACAATGGCATGTTGACAGTGATGGGATGCGATAACACGGGTTTTGCTATCGTGGTGAATGATGACCAACTGGGTACGGTTGCCGGCTATTCTGATGCTGCTTACGACGAGACAAATGAGGGACTGAAGTGGTTTCTCAACAACGTAAGCTCATCGCTTTCGGATAACCGTCTGTCGACGATTAACCGAAAGGCTGCCGTTCCGCCTTCGGAGAAGTATAAGCCATCTGTCGATCATTTGCTTACGAGCACTTGGAATCAAAACTCACCCTATAACGACCTTTGCCCAAAAGACACGAAGGGCGCTGGCTATCCGTCGGGTTGCGTGGCTACAGCCTTGTCGCAAATCATGTATTTCCACAAATATCCCGAAACGGGTCAAGGGTCTAAGCAATACTCGTTCAAACCTGCTGAAGGCGTGGGCGAGCTGCTGAGTGCAAACTTTGGAGAGACCACCTACGACTGGGCTCACATGCTTGACAATTACGTTTCAGGCAGTTACACCGAGGAGCAAGGCAACGCAGTGGCAACGATTATGCTTCATTGCGGGGTGGCAGTAGAGATGAATTATACACCGACAGGTAGTGGCGCTTACTCTTCGGAGGCCAGAAACGGACTCGTTAGTTTCTTTAAGTACCACCAGAATGCAGGCTTGCTTTACCGTACTTATTATTCACTTGAGGAGTGGATGGACATTATCTATAACGAATTGAACTGCAACCGGCCTATCTATTATGCTGGAGCCGACGCCAACCGTGGCGGTCATGCCTTCGTGCTCGATGGTTACGACTCTAACGGTTTTGTGCATATCAACTGGGGATGGGGCGCCAATGGTGGTAATGGTTATTTCGACATCACCCTTCTCAATCCATCGGGCTATGAGTTCAGCCAGGGACAAGACATGATTATTGGTATTGACAAGCCTGATGCTGACATTACCTATGAGTCGCATGTAGTTAGCGGCTATCCCCTTTCGGTGAGCAAGTTCGGTACGATGCTGAATGTGTCTCCTGGCACGAGCTTGTGGAATTTGTGTGGCTATAAATGGTCAGGACAGGTGGGC
>DEJV01000069.1:0-256 GCA_002353525.1 Prevotella sp. UBA2739 | reverse complement strand
ATGTGTTGTCGAGCCTTACCGACAAGGATGCTACCTTGGACGGTATGTGTAAATTGCCTTCAGGTATTGCCGACGGTGAGTATCGTTTGTTTATTGGCTCAAAGGATGACCGCGACACTGACTGGTGTCTCGTGCGGAGGAGTAATAACGCCGTGAACAACTATAAGGTTACTGTTGCTGATGGCAAGTTGGCTGGATTGGTAGCCGACACGGATGACACCTGGCCTCGTGAGATGGCCACAGCCATTCAAACAGT
>DEJV01000035.1 GCA_002353525.1 Prevotella sp. UBA2739 | reverse complement strand
GTGTACTCCAACACCGGCGGTCAGGCTTCGAAGGCTACGCCTCTGGGCGCCATCGCTCAGTTCGCTGCCCAGGGCAAGCGCATCCGCAAGAAGGACCTCGGCATGATTGCCACCACCTACGGCTACGTCTATGTCGCCCAGATTGCCATGGGTGCCGACCACGCCCAGACCCTGAAGGCCATCCGCGAGGCCGAGGCTTGGCACGGACCCTCTATCGTCATCGCCTACGCTCCCTGCATCAACCACGGTCTGAAGGCCAAGGGCGGCATGGGCAAGAGCCAGGCTGAGGAGAAGAAGGCCGTGGAGTGCGGCTACTGGCACCTGTGGCGCTTCAACCCCGCCCTGGCTGAGGAAGGCAAGAATCCGTTCTCTCTCGACTCTAAGGAGCCGAAGTGGGAGCTCTTCCACGACTTCCTGCTGGGTGAGGTTCGCTACCTCAGCGTGAAGAAGGCTTATCCCAACGAGGCCGAGGAGCTCTTCGCCGAGGCCCAGAAGATGGCCCAGCTGCGCTACAAGACCTATGTCCGCAAGACGCAGGAAAATTGGGAGGAGTGAGAGTAATGCCATGCTCGCATGAGCATTACCGAGCGACGAGTCAATTTCGACGAAGTCAAAATTGGGAGGAGTAATCCCCTATCCTATCTATATCAAAAGGAGCATCCGAATGCCGGGTGCTCCTTTTCTCAATACTTCAAAATCCCTTTGATGATCTCCTTGACGGCTGCCACATTGCTGCGGGAGACGGGTATGGCATCATGGCAGTGCTTCATGACGAGTTGCATGGAGCCAGACTTCGAGACAATTTGTGCAACCTGACCGAGGTTGACAATGAAAGCACGATGACTGCGTACTATCATGGGATAGTCATGCAGCTCTTCTTCCATCTGTCTCGATGTGGCACGGAGCATGTCTGAACGAACCTGGCCCTCAAGCCAGTGAACCACTTTGACATAATTGCCGACAGCCTCTATATATAATAGGTGGGAGACGGAAAGCACGACTTTCTCATGGGTAGAACCCGTGAGGGTGATGACATCAGGCTGCTCTATGGATGCGGCTAAACCAGCCTTTTCTTCCTCGTATTTCCTCACACGATGCTCTGTCTCTTTCTGCAACAGTTGAAGCCGGCTGTTCAATTCTCGTGTCTCCTCCAATTCTAACGCCAGATATCTGCTACGAAATTTGTATCGCCAATAAAGCCCAATGATGAAGGAACAGAAAGCCAGAAGCATGACGGCCTGAAGGATTCCTCGCCACGACAACGGATCGGTGGCACCTATGCTGCTCATGGGGAAATGGAGGTAGGCGCAGATAAAAAGTGCCTCTAAGGGCGTATTCATAAGTTGAAACCACAAATTGCGGCGGATAATATACTCAACACCCCTATCAAGCGCTGTCGGTATGCCCAGGATATGGGTAACAACACCCTCTGTGACATAACAGACACCGACCCCAAGTAGCCAAATAGCCAAGAAATGCAGATACAGCATCAGCCCTAACGCGTCTAAGTCAATGGGCTTGAACACGACAAAGGCAAGGCAGGTTATGCCGACGCTGATGATGCGCACCCTAAGTGTCTCTTTTTGTCTTCCGTTCATATCGGGTGCAAAAGTACGAAAATAAATCGAGATAGCATATACGTTCTGTAACAGATTGACAGCCATTCGTCACATTAACCTGCCATTCGTCACATTTCAGTGCTGAATATCCCAGAAAGTTGCGAGAAATGCTGTACCTGCGTAATTTTGCACTCGCAATCGTGCAACAACTATCAAATGTTTAGGTTATGAAAAGAAGAACTGTTATTGGCGTTATTTTCATCGTGGCTGCCCTATTGAAGTTGGCTACCCTGTGGGGCATTCTCCACTGGCAATGGTTTGAGACCATATCGGAAGGCCGATGGGCCATGTACTTCGGCATATTCGTTTTGTTGTATGTCGGCGTACATCTTGTTATCGACAGTTATCGTCGCGACCCAAGCCAATGGCTGCAGCGACCTGTTCCACCTGCCGAAGAGGGCAAGCGCATCTGCTGTTCGGTTCACTATGGCGGCGACGAGTATATATATAAAGGTGAGCCGTTCCACGGAGCCCGACTTGATGCTTTCTGCGGAGGGCTTCGTCTTGACTTGCGCGAGGCTGTTATTACGGAGGATGAGGAGATAGACATCCATACCTTTATGGGCGGTGTGGAACTGGTAGTGCCCGACTCTCTGAATGTCGAGACAAAGAGCCGCAGTTTCATCGGCGGTGTGGGCAATGAGACGAACCGCAATATCAAGGACGGTGCACCCACCCTGCACATTGTTGCCAGTAATTTCCTTGGTGGTGTAAGTATCAAGAATTTAGCTGTACTGGCTATCGCTGCAATGATGTCTACCGCTGCATTCGCTCAGAACGACAGTCTTTCGGTGGATACTACGTTGTGGTATAACCAGACGCAGCAACTAGATGGCATCGTGGTGAAGGGACGGCTGCCGAAGACGCGTGCCAAGGGTGATGCCATGCGGACCACGGTGGCAGGAACCATTCTGGAGAAGGCTGGAACGTTGAGCGATGCCCTCTCAAAGATTCCATCCTTGGAGGCTGAGCGCGACGGAGCCGTAAAGGTGACTGGCCGTGGCGATGCCGAGGTGTATATCAACGGGCACCGGGTACAGGACATGAAGGAACTCTCTCGACTTCGGTCCGACCAGATCCTGCATGTGGACGTGGTGCAGAATCCCGGTGCCCGTTATAAGGCATCAGTGAAGACCGTCGTGCGCATCACGCTGAAAAAAACGCAGGGCGAAGGATTCTCGTTTCAGGATAGTGCCGAAGGTATGTATCAGTATGGACTCTCTGCCACCAACAACCTCGACGTAAACTACCGCACGGGCGGTCTCGATATCACCGCCTCATTCTGGGCCGGCAGCTACGGTCACAGTAAGTCGTTTCAGGACAACACGCTGACCTACTATGCAGGGAAAGATAAAATTGAGGGCATCAGTACGCAGGAGGCCAA
>DEJV01000024.1 GCA_002353525.1 Prevotella sp. UBA2739 | reverse complement strand
AATGGCTTGACGATATTGTTGGGTATCAGACTGATCAGATGACTATAATAAGAGAGGTGGGGCGCATCGGCGACAGCCTCCCCACCCTGTCCGATAGCCTCAGCAGGCAGATTGCCAGGAGCCACCAACACATAGAGCACTGCTCCCACAGCCGCCGCCGCAAAGGTCGTCAGAAGGGTGTAAGTCAGCGTACGCTCGAAAATCTTGCCTGAGCCCTGGGCTCCGAAAGTGGCAAATGTCGTGATGACCGCCAGCACAATCGTCGGCACAGCCAGCAACTGGAACAGTCTCGTATAGACCACTGCCACAAACTCCATCGTCTGGTCGAGCCAGTGCAGGCCCAACAATCCTAATATCGCACCCACTACGAGTGCTGCTATCCATACTATCGTTTTCTTCATAATCCTTGTTTTTGGCTGCAAAGGTACTAACAAATAGCGGAACAGGAAATACCAACATGAGGGTATTTTGCTAGAAAGTGTATAAGATTGGTGATTAGTTTTAAAAATTAGTTGTAACTTTGCAGCCGTGAAACTTTACCAGACCATATTTACACTACTATTTATGTGTAACGCCGCCTCTGCTCAGATTGCAGCGGTACAGGATTCTTCGGACGTCCAAACCGTTGACGGGAAGACGATGCGCGAGGTAACGGTGTCTGCCCGTAAGGCCGGACGCGTAAAGACCAGCGGTCTGGGCAATACCGAATTCATCAGCTCGAGGGAATTATTACGTGCCGCCTGCTGTAACCTCGGCGAGAGTTTCACCACCAACCCATCTGTGGATGTGAACTATGCCGATGCCGCCACAGGTGCTCAGCAAATCAAACTGTTGGGACTTTCGGGCACCTACGTACAGATGCTTACAGAAAACATCCCCAACTATCGTGGACTGGCAGCCCCCTATGCCCTCGGCTATATCCCCGGCCCCTGGATGCAGAGCATACAGGTGTCGAAGGGTGCCTCATCGGTAAAGAACGGTTACGAGAGCATCACGGGACAGATCAACGTGGAGTTTAAGAAGCCCCAGGCCACACCATGGGCTGATGCAAATCTATATTTTAACAGCGACCTGAAACTGGAGGCAAACCTTGGTGCCAATCTCAAGCTGTCGGACAGGTGGAGTACGGCGCTATTAGGCCACTACGAGATATTGGACAAGGCCCACGATGACAATGGCGACGGCTTTGCCGATATGCCAAAGATGCGTCAAGGTTCACTGATGAGCCGATGGGCTTATATCAGCGACAGCTATATGTTCCAGGCTGCCGTCAAGGGGCTCAAGGAGCATCGCGAGGGCGGACAGATTGCGCATGGTCACACCACACACAATCCTTACCTCATCGACATCACCAACGAACGCTATGAGGCTTTTACCAAAAACGCCTTCATCCTGAACCCTGAGCACATGACGAATATCGCCCTGATACTCAGCGGATCTATACATCACGAAAGGAGCAACTATGGACATAAACGCTACGATGCCGATCAGCGTAACGGCTATGCCTCGCTGATGTTCGAAACCGATTTCGATGAGCATCACAACCTCTCTACGGGCCTTAGCCTCAACCACGACCACATGAGTCATGATTCTGATACTGACGAGACAACGCCAGGCGTGTATGCCCAATATACTTATAAAATAGGTGAGCTGCTGACACTGATGGGCGGGCTGCGCTGGGATCACAGCTCACTGTGGGGCTCGTTTGTTACACCACGCATGCATGTGAAGTATTCGCCCACCGACTGGCTCACCTTGCGAGGTTCTGTAGGCAAGGGCTATCGCACGCCCCATATCCTTGCAGAAAACAGCTATCTGCTGGCTAGCAATCGTACCATAGTCGTCGACGAGAATATCGGGCAGGAGAAAGCCTGGAACTACGGATTCAGCGCCCAACTGAAGATTCCGGTAGGTGGACGGACGCTCGATCTGAATGCCGAGTATTATTACACCCGTTTCAACCAGCAGGCCATCATTGACTACGATGTGGCAGAAAGGATGATTGAGGTGCATGGCCTGAGCGATCATGAAAAGTCATACTCTCACACCATTCAGGTGGACGCCACCTACGAGATACTTCCGAAGCTGAACGTGACCGCCGCCTGGCGATGGAACGATGTGAAGGCCACATACAACGGCAAACTGCGACAGAAACCTATAAACAGCCGCTACAAGGGTCTACTCACGGCATCCTTTGCCCCAGGACTGGGCAAGTGGCAATTTGATGCTACTCTGCAACTGAATGGTGGTGGACGCCTGCCCGACTATTATGGTAAAGCAAAAATTCCCGGGCACTTCAATGCTTATGAACAGGTGAGTGCTCAGGTTACCCGTTTCTTCCGGCACTGGAGCATCTATGCCGGAGGCGAGAACCTGACGGGCTTCAAGCAGAAGAATGCCATCATCAGCGCCGACAATCCATGGAGTCCCGACTTCGATGCCACTATGATTTATGGTCCTGTGCACGGAGCCGTATTCTACATCGGTGTACGAATCAACTGGAACAAGATATAAAGTAAAAACAATAAGCTAAAATGATCATTATGAGAACAAAAGCATTATTCATGGCACTGGCTATTGCAGCCGTGAGCACCGCCAAGGACATCAAGACCGTCGTGCTTACCACCAATCCGGAAATGCACTGTACTGGTTGTGAAAAGAAGATCAAAGACAACATTCGCTTTGAAAAAGGCATCAAGTCGATAACCACCAATCTCGACGACAAGACAGTGGTCATTGAATATGATGCCGACAAGACCAATGTCCAGAGCATCATCGAAGGTTTTAAGAAGATTAAGTACGATGCCTGTGAGGTGAAGGGAGATCCCTCCAGCCAGGTAGATGCCGAGACAGGTGCTACGAAGAAATAGTATGGCATTCACACAAGCAATCTTCCGCAGGACGGAACTGCTGTTGGGCGATGAGGCGATGAGAAGCATCAGCGAGAAGCGTGTCATCATCTTCGGTGTGGGCGGCGTAGGCTCGTGGTGCGCTGAGAGTCTGGTACGTTCAGGCATCAAGCACCTTACTATCGTCGATTCAGACCGTGTCTGCATCACCAATATCAACCG
>DEJV01000012.1:4039-21164 GCA_002353525.1 Prevotella sp. UBA2739 | reverse complement strand
ATAGGCGAGGCTATTCTCTCCCCTCTCCTCTCACCTCTGAAATCTATTCTCTTGCTTCTTGCCTCTTACTTTCTTGCTTCTAAAATCTATTCTCTCACCTCTCTCCCCTCTCCCCTCACCTCTAAAAAGTACTATGTATCATTCCGCTTGTCCATTACCTCGAATCCCTGATAATGCGACTGGGGGAAATCGAAGACTTTGTCGTCGATGCCTCCGCTCTTGAAGTTCGAAATCTTTATGGTCGTGTGGAAGATGCCTAGTTTGATGCGCAGACTCTTCGGGTGGCGTGTTTTCTTGTCGAGCATGGCTCTCACCTCTTTGATGCCCTTCGTGCCCCGTTTTGCCTTCAGCGTGATGGCATAACAGTCCTTTGCGTCGGCAATGCTATAGTTGTAGTTGTCGGGAGTGAACTTAAACTTCGTGGCATATTTGTCGCGCTTGTCGTCGTTGGCCGCATAGATGGTAACGGTGCGTTTCTTCCTGTTTGCCAGCCAGTAAGTCTTTCCGTCGCAGTAGGCATTGTACCGCTCGTCCACAAACTTGCTCTTGTTACCTTTATACCATATCGTGCCTTCCGTCTTGTATACACCAATGATGTTCACCGCATAGTGCAGCGTCGACCCCTGCGCACCAAACACCCTATTGTAGGTCTGGTCGAACATACGCCGGGCCTGCCGCGCATTGGGCGTCTCGGCCATCGCTGCCACCGTCAACACTGCCAACAGCATCACAGCCATGATGCGTTTTCTAAAATCTTTTTTTATCATAGCGTGCAAAATTACAAGATTTTCCTCAAAAAAAGCTCTATTTCGTAAAAAAACACTACCTTTGCCCCAAAATAAATAAGACTTATCTAGCCAAATGAGCGAAAGGTATATCATCATAGCCGACAAGACGGAGTGGAGCGAAGCGTCGTTTCACCACATCTACGACCGCTTTTTTCAGGCTCTGATGATCTACACCTATAATTATATGGGCGACATGTCGCTGGCAGAAGACATTGTGCAAGACATCTTCTCAACGATTTGGGAGGAGAGGCTTCAGTTTGCCACTCTCTCCACGCTCCGCGTCTACCTCTACAATGCTGCCCGCAACCGAGTGCTCGACCATGAACGCCATCAGCGGGTGCACAACAAGTATGTGCTCCGCCAGCATGCCGACCACCAAGTGTCGGATGTAGAAAACAGCTACATCAAAGAGGAAGTCTACAACCAATTGTTTGCAGCCATCGACCAGTTGCCCGAACGGCAACGCCTCATTTTGCTGCAAAGCATGGAGAAACGCAAAGTGAAGGAGATTGCCGAAGCCTTGCAAATTTCTGCCAACAGCGTGAAAAAGCAGAAACAGCGTGCCCTGGACACGCTGCGCGACATGCTCACCGACACCCAGATGCTCCTGCTGCTGCAAATGCTCTCCTAGTATTTCCGTTTGAATACTTTTTTTAACTTTTTTGCAAAAAAAGCAAAAAAGCCCGATGCCCTTGTCACCCATTTTTGCAATCTTTACGTCTATAGGTTCAAAAAAGGGAAAATAGATATGACACACAAAGACATTAACGATATTCTATACAACCTGCTGACGGGTCAGCTCACAGAGGATGACCAACAGCAGCTCGACGCATGGCTGGAAGAGAGTCCGGAAAACAAACAACAGTTTGACGAACTGATGAACGCTGACGACTTTGTTGCCAGTTACCATCTTTATCACTCCATCGACAAGAATGCCGCATGGCAGAAGTTCCGTGAGAGAATCGACCACACACAAGGTTCTGACAATGAGCTCAGCACCCTGAGAGGCAAAGAGTCTGCCGCCCATTCGTCACCTATCTCCTTCAAGAACTTGCTCCGCGTGGCAGCAGCCATCCTGTTGCTCGTGGTGGGTGCCTACTGGTATGGCATGCGTCACGCCACCACTCCCCCCACTCTGTCGGAAGAAGTGCTCACGGCAATGGCACAGTCGGAAGAGAACGGCAAGAACGAGGCTGTACTCACCATTGGCGGACAGCAGCACGTCGTCACCAACATGAAACAGATGTTGTCCGTCAGCACCAATGCCAGTTCTACCGAGTCTCAACAGCCCTCAACCACCACGCAGCAACCGTCGTCCGACGTCCTGTCGGCAACAGTCAACTCGCGTTTTGAAGATGCGGCCACACTGGTCACCCACCACGACAAGGAGTTCTGGATGACCCTCGACGACGGTACGCGCGTACACCTTAATTATAATACGACTCTCTCCTACCCTCTTCACTTCACTGGCAGCAAGCGCGAGGTGGAGCTGCAGGGCGAAGCCTACTTCTTTGTGGCCAAGAACCAAAGCCGCCCCTTCATTGTCCACACGCCGCAAGGCAGCATCAAGGTCTATGGCACAGAGTTCTGGGTGAAGACAGAGAGAGACGCGAAGAGCAAGACGACCGTCACCTTGGTTCGCGGCTCCGTGGGCTTTACTCCCAGCAGCGGCAAGGAGCAGATGCTGAAGCCCGGACAAGAATTGTCCGTTGTCAATTCTCAACTGTCCATTGCTGACGTCGACACCACCCCCTATACCGCATGGAACACGGGTACGTTTGTCTTTGAGAACAGCACCCTGGAACAACTGATGAACGTGCTGGCACAATGGTACAACATCGACAAGGTGAGGTTCCGCGACAACAGTCTGCGCTCCATCCACTTCACAGGCTCACTGGAGCGCTATGGCAGCATCGAGCGCGTCATCAGCGCCATCACCACCGTGTGCGACGTGGAGATGGAACAGCGCGACGGATCTATCATCATCCGGAAGAAATAATAATAATCATACATCATCATTTATTCACCAAAAAACACAAAGAGAGATGCGAAAAACAATTCTGAAAAGATGTCTGGCTCTCATGGCTTTCCTGGTGATGGCCATTAGCTTGCCGGCACAGACTCTCGACAACACCCGCATCACGGTCAACATGAAAGACGTGACGGTGAAGCAGTTCCTCGACGAGGTGAAACGGCAAACCAAAATCCAGTTTCTCTACAATGCCGACGAACTGAAAAGCCTGCCCAGGGTGACTGTCAACGAAACCAATGCCCCAACCAGGCAAGTAATGAACAAGGTGATGCGCCAGATTGGCTGCCAAAGCGAAGAGAACAACGGCATCGTCACCATCACGCCACTGAAGCGTAACAACGGCGAGCGCACCGTGAAAGGTATCGTGAAAGACAACGAGGGCAATCCGCTTATCGGCGTGCCTGTGTGCATCGGCGAGAGCCGTGTGTGCACCGTGACCGACGCCGACGGATTCTACACGTTCAAGATTCCCAACGACAAGACCGTGCTCAAATTCTCGTACGTGGGCATGGAGACGGTCTATAAGACCATTGCCGCCGGCACAAAGACCGTCACCCAGGACATCATCATGGTTTCCGGCCATGAGCTCGACGAGGTGGTGGTCACCGGATATCAGGTGCTCGACAAGCGCTCTCTCACCTCGGCAGTCAGCTCAGCCAAGATGGAAGACCTGGCCCGCTCGGACATGTCGTCACTCGACCAGATGCTCGAAGGCCGCATACCCGACCTGCTCGTTACCAACAACTCTGCCGAGGTGGGCGTAGCTCCGAAGATCCGTATTCGTGGTACCTCCACGCTGATCGGTAACCGTGAACCGCTGTGGGTGGTGGATGGTATCATCATCCATGACCCGGTGAATGTGTCACCCGAAGAGCTCAACGACCCGGATTACGTAAACCGTATCGGTAATGCGATCTCCGGCATCAATCCGCAAGATATAGAACGTATCGACGTCTTGAAAGATGCCGCCGCCACCGCCATCTATGGTACAAAGGCTGCCAACGGCGTTATCGTGGTCACCACAAAACGTGGTTCAGAGGGTAAACCCGAGGTGAGCTACAACTTCTCTATGAACGCCAAGTTGCGCCCCCACTACAGCGACCGTTCCGTCAATGTGATGAGTGCCAAAGAGCGTATCCAATTCTCGCGTGAGCTTTACCACGACCACTATCCCTACGATGGCAATATGGCCCCCGTAGGCTATGAGGGACTTCTGTCCGACCTGTATAATAAGAAAATAACCTATCAGGAGTTTGTCGATGCTATCAGCAAAGCAGAATCAGAGAATACCGACTGGTTCAAACTGCTTACTAGCAACTCTCTGAGCACCCAACACTCGCTGAGCGTGAGCGGAGGCTCGAAAACCTCACGCTATTATGCCTCTATAGGCTACAACCACGACGACGATGTCATCAAGGCCAACGGTGCAGAACGCTATACCTACGCGCTGAACCTTGACAACACATTCTCTAACTGGCTGACGGCCTCTTTCTCCTTCAATGGCTATCACAGCGACCGCCACTACTATAAGGACGAGATTGCCCCCATGGATTATGCCTACACCACCAACCGTGCCATCCCCGCCTACAATAGCGACGGCACCTATTATTACTACAAACCCGGCATCACCTCAACCTACAACTACAACTACAACATACTGAATGAGCTGGAAAACTCTTATCGCAAGCAGTCGACCAACTCTATGACTTTCAATACCAACCTGCAGTTCACTTTCACCAACTGGCTCCATGCGAACGCCATTCTCTCGCTGACCTACCAGAACACCGACCAGGAAGGCTGGTGGGGCGAGAAGACCTACCACATTGCCCAGTTGCGCGAATCAGACTACGGTGTGCCCATCGATGCCGACCGTATAGCCGATTCCAGTTGTCCGGTAGGTGGAGAAATTAGCAAATCCACTACACGTGATTTCAACTATACTGCCCGTTTCCAACTCGATGCCAACAAGTATTTCGGCGAAGACGAGAAATATAATATCGATGCCACAGCTGGTGTTGAGATCAATTCCGACCGCAACCGCAACCACAGCTATACAGAACGCGGCTACTACCGCGACCGCGGACTGCTGGTGGCCAACGATATCGACCCCACCATCTATCAGGCTTATGGGGCATGGAAAACGTCCAATGTCATGGCATTTACCGACAACCTGACGAACCAGTTCTCCACCTATGCCTCTTTCTCATTCGGGTACAAGCGCCTTTGGCGTGTCAATGTGAACGGCCGTGTAGATGCCTCCAACCGTTTTGGCGACCGCAGCAACGAACGGTTCCTGCCCATCTGGTCGGCATCAGGCAGCTACGACCTGAGCAGCCTTGTCAGCAAGGCCCAATGGATTGACTACACCACTTTGAAACTGTCGTACGGTTTCCAAGGCAACATGCTCGACAGCGAAAGTCCTGTCATGACCATCCGCAAAGGGGGCATGTCGACTTACTACAACCAGTTTCTGGCCAACATCGAGAAGAATCCAAACCCCGACCTGAAATGGGAAAAGACCCAGTCGTGGAACCTGGGACTCGACATGAGTTTCTTCAACCACCGCCTGGCGATGGAGGCATCAGTCTTCTACAAGAAGACCAAAGATGCTTTCATGTCGAAAAAAGTCTCTACCGTCAACGGTGTCACCTCGTACATCATCAATGGTGGCGACGTCACCAACAAAGGCTATTCGTTCGACATCACGGCCACGCCCATACAGACCAAGAACTTCCGTTGGACGCTCTCCACATCCATCTCAAAGATTATCAACACCCTGGATACCCGTCCGGATGCACAAGACTACACGCTGAGCAACTTCCTCAATGGTACGGCCATGGTGAAGGGTAAGAGTGTCAACACCTTCTACAGCTACCGCTTCCTGGGTCTGTCGCCTGTGAACGGCGGTCCGCTCATCGACGATTGGTTCGATAACATCGCTGCAGTCCGTGGATTGGAGAAGGCTGACTTCTATACCACCGTGCTTGAGGCCAGTGGCAAGCGTGATGCCGATATTCAGGGATCACTTACGAATACTTTCCGTTACAAGAACTGGCGTGCCAATATCACCTTGGGCTACTCTCTTGGAGCCAAGACCCGCTTGTTCGCTATGTACGGTAATGCTGCCTCTGGCGGATACGGCAACAAGATCTACGCCAATAAGAACTACAGCCGTGATTATATAGACCGCTGGAGATTCCCCGGCGACGAGATGCATACCACGCTGCCTGCCATTCTCACCACCAGCAATAGGGCCTATTTCGAATATTCCCGCCTGTGGACGAGCTTCAGCTCTTTTAATGATGTGTACCCCCTTGGCGACAACTATTGGGATATGTACGACTATTCCAACCTGCGTGTAGTGAGTGCCGACTACCTGAAAATGCAGTCGCTCAGCATTACCTACGAGTTCAGTCGTCAGTTACTTAGCCGCATTGGCATCTCACGCCTCGAACTGACAGCGTCGGCCTATAACCTCTTTACCATCTGCGACCCCGACCTGAAAGGACAGACGCCCACACAAGGCGGATTCTCTACCATTCAGTTGTCTGACCGTCCCAGTTTCTCACTCGGCTTGAATGTAAGATTTTGATAAAACATCAAGAAACAAAGAAAACAATGAAAAAGAAAGATATCAGTAAGGTAAGGAAAATGGCAACAAGCATTTTGTCGTGTGTGCTTTTCTCCCTGCTACCTTTATTTACATCCTGCTCAGACTTCTTAGATGAATACTCACAGGATATGTCTCGCGTGCAGACGGTTACCGATCTCGATGAACTGCTCACCGGAGACTGTTTGCTGCCATTAGGCTATGTCAGTACAGCTAATTCCACGTACTCGCTTTACAATCATAATTTTGACATCGTTCATTTCATGAGTGATGAGTTGGAAGAAAACTTAGACACTTACTATCCACCATACGACAGCAGGTACTGTACACCGGATTATTATCCCTACTTTACCTGGCAGCAAAGCTGTTTCCTGAATGAAGAGGGAAAGAACTCCAACGAAAGCAGTGAGGCCAGTTATTGGTTGATGGGTTACGAAAAAATTGGTAAGTGCAATATGATTCTTGAGGCAGCCAACGAGGTAGATCCTGAAGATGAGGATGACGAGGCTCTGCTCAACCAGGTAGTCGGCGAGTGCCATTTCTTGCGCGCCAACTATTACTTCATGCTGGTCAATCTCTATGCCAAGCCTTATGCACCGGCAACTGCGGCAACCACCCCTGGTATTCCTATCAAGACATCTGCCGAAATCCAGGACATCGAGTTCACGCGCAATAGCCTGTCGGAAGTGTACGACCTCATTGTCAGCGACCTCAACCAGGCCGAGCAGAGACTGGCAAATGCGGAAAAACCAAAAAACAAATATCGCGCGGGCATCCTGGCTGTCTACATCTTCCGAAGCCGTATAGCTGCCTTCATGCAAAACTGGAGCGAGGCGGCCGACTATGCCAGGAAAGCCCTCGCCATGAACAATAGTTTGCTCGACCTGCGCAACTGGTCGGAAGGATATCCCATTAGTGCTCAAAGCCCTGAGGTGATATACTCTAACGGCAGTTCGTGCTTTGGAAACACCATCTACATGTATCCGAACAGAGCCAACCGCTACGGAGGCGAATACACTTATGCACCCACATATACCATCAGTGATCATCTGCTCAGTCTCTACGATAATAATGACGGGCGCATTGGGGCCTACATCACCAACCAAGACGACATCTCGAATGGATGCTGGTCGTATAAGAAAATCAACAACAGCACCGACAATTTCAACACCTACAACACGGCCAGCGACGTGTTCTGCCTGCGCACAGCAGAGGCTTATCTACTCTTGGCAGAGGCAGAGGCTCAGCAAGGCAACGATGGCGAGGCCTGCCGGCAACTCAACCTGCTCAGGGCCGCCCGCCTGAAAAATCATGCCGATATCTCGCTCAGTGGAGCCGAACTCATCACCTTTATCCGCGAAGAGCGCGAGCGCGAGCTCTGCCTCGAAGGGCACCGGTGGTTCGACCTGCGACGCTATCAGGTAGACGCCAAGTACCCCTACTCCACCACCATTGAGCATACCTTCACCTTCATCAAGACGGTCGACTATGCCGATGTGCGCGACCATACCAACTACTACCGCCTGGAACCCAACGACGATGCCTACACGCTCGACATTCCCAAGCAGGTGCGCGACCATCAGGTGAGCATCGGCAGCAACCCGCGACCCTTCCGCAATCCTTTCAAGGTGGTGGCTGCCGACGATAGCGACAACGATTACTAATCGACACACCCAAAGTATATCAACAACCCCAAAACGAAACGCAATTATGAACAACAATATCCATCCTATCCACAAAGCTGCGAGAATGGCCTACAACTTGCTGCTGGCACTCTTCGCCATCTGCATCTCGGGCGTGTGCGTTGCCTGCGGAGGCGAGGAAGACGACACCACCCCCAGCTATGCAGATGTCAACGGATTTGCCCCGGCTGACGACGATAATAGTCCTACTGCCCAGTTACGAAGAGATTTCTATAATCAGACAGGAAGTTATCTCCTTTTCAAGGATACGCTCATCACGCATACAAGTGATGGCAGGTCAGAATTGCTCGACATTACCTATTTTATTATGGGAAGCATCGACTGGCAATCCGATTACAAGTATACCTACGAATATATTGAAGATATCGAACAACAGCGAAAAGCTGCCGAATATGTGCAGAAATATCTCATCAAGCGACTGGGTAAAAACACCCCATACAGTTTCTTCTTGGTCAACGACCTCCACTACGACTATTACGGCCGGTTACGGCAGCGTGATAAAGTGCTGGGACTGAGGTCGTATGTCATCAGCATGGGCGGTGGTGAGGCTTACGATGATCCGGAGACTTATTTCGGTGACATGATCGTTGACATCGTGAAAAACTCCATTAGCCGTGTTCCTGAAGAGTTGATGAACCAGTTCTACGCCTTCAGCAAGGATTACTATGGTAATGATATCGACGGCGAGCTCACCGATCAGGAAGTGTGGGATCTCGGTATGTTCTATTACATAGAAGACGACTGGTGGGGCAACTATTTCTATTATCAGTCTACAGACCTCTCCCTCTGGTTGGAGGCGGTGCTGACCATGTCACCATCTGAGTTTGAGGCAGAATACGGCTCCTCGAGTGTCATGATGGAGAAATATGCCCTTCTGCGTGAGATAATCCTGGACCAGGGTTTTGAATTATAATGAATGACTATTGACAAACGATTGAAAAGTAATGAACAACATAAATATTTACAAAAGGATGAAGATAGCAAGCATATACGTCGTGCTTCTTCTGTTTTCCCCCGTCGTCTTTGTCTCTTGTGGTGATGACGAAGAGACGATACCTGTTGTTACCCCCACAGCCACAGGAACCATGACCGATAACGATGGTAATGAATACAGGTGGGTGCGTATAGGCAATCTCGACTGGATGGCTGAGAGTTCAAGGGCGGGAGAACCGTGGTATGATCAGAGTTATCTTACAGAGAATGGAATAGAGAATTATTTCTATACACGTGATGACGAAGAGGCTGAGCAGCGTCTGCAGACACTCGGCAACTACTATACCTACTATCAGGCACTCGAGAATTGTCCTGACGGATGGCGCCTGCCTACGGACGACGACTGGAAACAGTTGGAAATGGCTCTCGGTATGAGTAAGGAAGAAGCCGACAAGACAGGATGGAGAACAGGAGCAGCCTCTTTGCTCACACAAGGAACAGAGGGGACTGGCCTGAACTTCGGCTATGCCGGACAACTGGCTTCCTATAGTACGGCAAGCATCACTGAGTATCATATTGGTGACTATGGCTACTTCTGGTCGTCGACCATTGATCCTGATGCAGCCTACGAGAGTGCCTTTATCCGTAAGATAACGCCTGCACAACCTAATAAGGTGCAGCGTGTCTCAACCATGACGAGCTATAGGTATATTTCTGTACGCTACTGTCGCGATGCCAGATAAATATTGAACACAAAAATGGTTTATCATAGATTAATGATTAGGTTGTTATTAGCTGCCTGCCTGTTGCCGCTTTCGGCACAGGCACAGCTAATAAAAGGTCACATCCCCGGAGGGAAGCAGATGCGATGGGGTGGGATAGAGTACAGTCGTGACTTCGACTTCTTCCAACAGCAATTGCTGCCTTTCAACATGGATGAGAACGATCACTTTGTCTTCGATACGCAGTTGCCGGGGCAGTTCGGCATCGTAGGTGTCAATACAGACGGCAGATCGATCGATGTGGTGGTAGAGCGTGGCAAGACGATGACGGTCAATCTGACAACCGTCAAAGATAAGAAAAGTGCCAAGTCTTACCCACGGTTGACCGTGACGGGCCCTAACAAAACGGCTACCGACTATCTGAACAGCGTCAACCGCGCTACCAGTATCACGGCTATCACGGGTTATGGACGACCTGAAGAGCGTGTAGGCAAAGAAGAGGGATTGCGTATCCTGGAGGAGACGATCACGCGGATGCGCAAGTCGTTGAAGAAGGTAAAACCGCAGGCTGCCCGTGATTTCATGAGTCTTTATACGGATATGCTTTACAACCATTACCGCTTAGAGATCCTGAGTGAGCACCGACATACCCATATCTATTGGCAATGGGGGAACGAGGATTACAAGAAGGTCATTACTGAGATTGATCCCAACGATCCCGTCGGATTGACATGGCGCTTGCCGCATCGATGGGTGTACAATCAGATAGACCCTACGTTGGCTAATCAAGCCGACCTCACCGACTATGCCCTACGCTATATAGAGGTGATGCGCCCTGTTATTACCGACAAGCAGGTGAAGCACTGTCTGCTGGATAACCTTGTCGATCGGGTCGTGACACAGGGTAATCCCGAGGATGTGGACCGCTTCTGGAAACCCATCGCGGAATATACTGCCGAAGACACAGAACTTCTCCATAAATACCTACCGAAGATAGAGGCGCTGAAGAATACGCGAGCCGGCAAGATGGCTCCTGAACAGACCTTCAGCGATATCAACGGCAAACCGCATCAACTGAGTGAGCTTCGTGGCAAGGTGCTCTATATCGATGTGTGGGCCACGTGGTGCGTGCCCTGCAAGATGGAGATACCCCATTTCGCCCGAGTGGCCGAACACTACAAAGACGACCCCGCCATCCAGCTCGTCAGCATCAGCACCGACCGCGAGCGCGACCACGACAAGTGGCGCCAGATGATTGCCGACGAGAAACCTGCCTGGCCACAGTACGTGATGAACGATGCGGAGAACGAGAAATTCTCTGCCGACTTCAACATCCAGTTCATTCCCCGTTTCATCATCATCAATGCCGATGGAACCATTCAAAATGCCGACGCGCCGAGACCTTCAGACAAAAACATCCTACAAACGCTGGATGCCATTATCGCAAAAAACAAAAAATGAAATGATACAGCACTTTTTTCCATCAATCACACTATGAAGAAAACACATCTAATTGTAGCGGCAGCACTCATCATGGCTGCCGCTGCCTACGGACAATCGTTTACCGTCCGTGCCACCATTCCCGGCATCACCGCCGGCTGCGAGGTCAAACTGCTGGCTCGTGACGGCCACCACACGCTTCTGGCCAAGGGCACCACCACCGAGGGGGGCTTCACGCTGACGGGAGAAATAGACAAGCCAACCTTGGTAACACTGCGCATCAACGACAAACCCAGTTATGCCGAGGGAGAGTATGCGCAAGACCGCGGCAAAGAGTTCATGCTCTGCGAGGGCATCACCACCGTCAGTGCCGACCACTTCCAGCTGGTGCCGCGCATCTACGAGTTCGGCGAGACTCCCCTCAAGAGCGAGCGCAACCTACGCATTGAGGGCGGACAAGCTCAAAAGCACTACCAGGAGTGGCGCGACTACATGCTCGATGCCGAGCTGGCAGCATGGCAGGTAGGCAATGTGGCTTGTAAGGCACAGTTCGGCACAGGAAAGAGAACGAGTGGCGAACCTGCCGCACTCAGCGAGATGCAGGCGGCGGGACAGGCTGCGCAAGCCATGGTCGATGCCATGAACAGCGCATTCGTCAACCAACATCCCACCTATGCCATCAGCCTCATCTTGCAACAGCAGCGGCTGGAAAACATGTTCGCCTTCAGCAATGAAGAGCTCGACCAGATGGTCACCCTTTTCAGCGCCAACGAAGACCAACAGGGCTATCAGGCGCTCTGTCGGCAGATAGCGCAACTGCGCCGTTACACCCGTGGCACCCCCTACACCGACTTGGCATTAGAGCTGCCCGACGGCACGCAGAAGCAGCTCTCCGACTATATCCAGAAGGGTAAGGTTAATTTCATCGACTTCTGGGCATCGTGGTGCGGGCCGTGCCGCATGGCCATCCCCAGCGTGAAGGAGATGCACCAACGGCTGGGCGACCGTGTGAACATCCTCAGCATCTCGCTCGACAACAGCAAGCAAGCCTGGCAGCAGGCCATGCAACAAGAGCAGATGCCATGGACGCAGCTGCTCGTTCCGAAGACCAGTACCCAGGCCATGACCGATGCCTATCAGGTGCATGCCATCCCCTACCTCATGATCATCGACGGTGAGGGGCGCATCCAGCTCACCACCCACTCTGCCGACGAGGCGCATGCCGCCATCGACCGCATGCTGAAATAGCCGCGAATGCTCGCGTTTGGGACTGAAACACATCAGGGAGTGTATGATAAGGAGTGCCACTAGTGGCACTCCTTGATATTTGGAGTCGCCGGAAGCGACTCCAAAACATTAGCATTCGCTGCCGATAGTTGCACCCTGCTTCATACGGTCGGCCATACCGATGCCACCCCGCAGATTGCCCGCAATGTAGAGTCCGGGATAGCGCTGTTGCAGGGCCTTGACGGTGGCATAACGGTCATCGGACGACTCCTGATACTGGGGGATGGCATGCTCATGACGGAAGATGCGCATCTCGTCGATGGTGACCGTCTCTGGATACTTCAACAGCGAGTGCAGACTGTCGTTGACAAGGGCCACAAACTGCTCGTCGGTCCATTGCAGCATCTCGGGATGGCGCACACCGCCAATGAAGAAGGCAAGCGTCTCGCCAGCCTCAGGAGCACGACCGGCAAAGCAGGCCGAGGGGAAGAGAATGCCCAGCACGTCTTTCTTCTCTTTCGACGGGATGAGCGCGCCGAAGGCCTTGTAGTGATGGTTCTCCACATTGCGCAGACCCACACCTATCTGAATGACGGGCGCATAGACTAGGTTGGCTATCTTGTCCATCTCCTCCTTCTTCACAAAGGGAAGCACCGACGGCAGCGCGTAGGCGCCACATGTGGTGACCACCTTCTTTGCCGTCACGCTATGCACGTTGCCTGCCTCGTCGCTATAGGTCACCTCAAAGCCTCCTTCGGGCAACGGACTTACGGCGGCATCACGGGCCGAGAGGGCGATGTTGTCAGCCCCCACATGCTTGGCCAGGGCGGCAATGAGATTCCCAAAACCACCTTTCGCCGAGAAGATCTGCTTCGTGGCCTTCCGGTCGCGGTCGCTCTTGGGCAGCTTCGCCTTCGCAAACGTGCCACGGATAAAGCTGCCGTAGTTCTGCTCCAGGTTGTAGAGTTTAGGCAACGCCAGGCGCGTGGGCAGCATCATCGGGTCACCGGCATAGACACCGCTGAGGAAGGGGTCGACGGCATAGTCGAGAAACGACTTACCCAGACGGCGGCGCGTCAGCTCGCCCACCTTCTCGTTGGGGTCGGTGCCCGGCTTGCGCCACGGCTCGCCGAGAATGCGGAACTTGTCGGCCAGCGTGAACAGAGGCGTGGTGACGGCGCTGACCAGTCCTGACGGCAGCGGATGGAAGGCATTACCTTTCCAGATAAGCCTGCACTTCGACGAAGGCTGAGCCACGTCCATCTCCACATCGTTGCCCAGGGCCTCGAAGAGCTCAGCCACCTCGGGGTGCGACACCACACCCGTAGAGGGTCCGCCCTCGAAGATGTAGTCGCCCACCTTGAAGGAGCGCATCTGTCCGCCCACCACACTGTCGCGCTCCACTACGAGCACGTCCTTACCATTTTTCTTTGCGTAGAATGCCGTGGTGAGTCCGGTCAGTCCGGCACCAATCACCACCATATCTTTCTTTATTTTATCCATAGTTTCATTTGTTTTGTCTGTTTAGAGGTGAGAGGTGAGAAGTGAGAGGTGAGAGATTACCCTTGAGAACAAGAGAGCAAGAAGCAAGAGATATGCCAATTCTCCATCCTCAATTCTCCATTCTCAATTCTCTAACCCTCCAAATCTCTCCATAGGCGAGGCTATTCTCTCACCTCTCTCCCCTCTCCTCTCACCTCTAAATTCTCCATTCTCAATCCTCTAAATTGGTTTCGAGAACTGCCTTGTGGTATTACACATCATCGGGTCGAGGGCTGCTGCCACATTACGCACAAACGGGCTGCGCTCGTCGGTCAGCGTGATGGCGTCGCCATCCAGGTTGATGATGCCGTCGGCCTGCATGTCGAGCAGCTTGTCGGGCTGGTAGTTGCAACAGCGTTTCACCGCCTCCGCATCGGGCAGACCCAGGTGACGGGCCACAGCCCCGAAGTCCACATGGTAGTTGCACATCAGCGCCTCCACCACCTCGCGCACCACGCGCTGGCTGTCCGACAGTCTGTAGCCCTTCGCCACATACATCTTCCCGTCCAAAATGGTCTGAATGTAGGCCGCAATGTCCTTGCCGTTCTGGGCGTAGGCGCTGTCCAGCTGACTGATGCCGCTCACGCCGAAGGCATACACCTGTCCTGTGGTGCGCAGCGTGCAGTAGCCCTGGAAGTTCCGTCGCAACAGCTTCTGCTGGCGTGCCTGGTAGAGCTCGTCGGTAGGCAGCACAAAGTGGTCCATGCCCAGCTGGTGGTAGCCCGCCTGCTCCAGCGTCTGAGCCGCCAGCGTGAACATACGGTTCTTCTCGTCGGGAGCCGGCAGGCCCATCTTCTCCAGAATCTTCTGCCGCGGGAACACCCAGGGCACATGCCCGTACGAGAAGGTCACCAGTCGGTCGGGGCGCAGCTCCCGTGCGATGGCCACGCTCTGGGCGAAGCTCTCCGGCGTCTGCAGGGGCAGTCCGAAAAGGAAGTCCATGTTGATGCTCACGTCCTGACTGCGCAGGATGGCGAAGATGTCGCTCAGCGGAATCTCAGGCTGCTGGCGGTTCACGGCCTTCAGCACGTCCGCCCGTGTGTCCTGCACGCCAATGCTAAAGCGGTTGAAGCGGCAGTCCAGCAGCTCCTGCCATTGCCGTTCCGTCAGAAAGCCCGGATGGCACTCAATGGCAATCTCCGGCCGTTCGATGGTCGGAAAGAGACTCAGCAGATGGTCGTTCAGCTCCTTCAGCCGTGCCGTGGGCATGGCTGTGGGCGAGCCGCCCCCATAGTGAATCTGCGAGATGCGGCGGTTCGGCGCCAGATGGCTGGCCACCATGTCAATTTCGCGGTGCAGCGCCTTCAGGTAGTTGTCCACCGTCTGTTCGTCCGCCATCGGGTAAGAGTTGCATCCGCAGTAGTGGCAGAGTCGTCGGCAGAACGGCATGTGAATATAGAACGAGATATGGTTATTCTTTGCCTCGTTCGACCGTTCGATGTCGCGCACGAAGTCGTCGCCCGTCATCGCCTCGAAGTAGTTAGCTGGCGGGTAGCTCGTGTAACGCGGCGTCGACACATTGTACTTATTAATTATTTCTTGATCCATTTTTCTATATTTTTTTTAGAGGGGAGAGGTGAGAGGTGAGAGGTGAGAGAATAGCCTCGCCTATGGAGAACCTATGAAGGTCGTGTTGACGAGGGGAAGGGTAATCTCGTACCCACGTACCCTCGCACCTTCGTACCTTCGAAGACTTGTAATAGGAGCATATCTCTTGCTTCTTGCCTCTTACTCTCTTGCTTCTAAAATCTACTCTCTCCCTCTCCTCTCACCTCTAAATCCTCCATTCTCAATTTTCTCGTCACAAAGCGCACGCGCTCTAGCGGCGTGTCCTTGTGCAATCCGTGTCCGAGGTTGAAAATCCAACGCGGATGGCTGCGGAAGAAAGGAATGTACGAGCGCAGCTGCCGCTCGATGACCTCTTCCGAGGCAAACAGCAGACGCGGGTCCATATTCCCCTGCAATCCCAGGCGCGGGTCCACCATGCGACGGGCCTCCATGAGAGGCGTATGCCAGTCCACGCTCACAAAGTCACAGTCGTCGGGTGTCAGCGACGCCATGCCCACGCCCAGTCCCTTGCCGAAGAAGATGACGGGCACGCCGTGGCTGCGGGCCGCTGCCGTGATGCGACGCGTGTACGGCATGATGAGCGACGTGTAGAGCTCTACGGGTACGGTGCCCGCAAACGACTCGAATATCTGGAAGGCATTGATGCCGTGGGCCGCCTGCAGGTGTACATACGCCTCGGTGGCGCTGGTCAAAGTCTCGAGCAGCGCCACGGCCTCGTCGCGGTGCGTGTAGAGGTAGCGCACCACGTCGGTGAACTGCAGGCTGCGGTCGCGTCCGGCCAGCATATAACACAGGCAGGTGAGCACACCGCCGCAGAACCCGATGACGGGTGTGTCGGCATCCTTCTGTCGTTGAATCTCGTCGAGCGTGTCAGCCACATGCCCCAGTCGTCCGATGTCGAAGTGCAGTCTTTCCGCCGGACGGTCGGTGGCGATGAGCGGATGCGGGAAGGCAGGGCCCTCGCTGGTCCACTCCACCTCGACCCCCAGAGCCTCGGGCACCACAAGGATGTCGCTGAAGAGGATGGCCGCGTCCATCTGCATGTCTTCGATGGGCATCAGCGTCACCTCGGCGGCCAGCCGCGCATCGGCCATGATAGCCCGGAAGGGCGTATGCCTGGTAATGTCGCGGTATCGTGGCAGCACACGTCCAGCCTGTCGCATCATCCATACCGGCGGTCGTTGCGGCCGTTCGCCGTTCATAAGTGCAAAAAACGGGTTTCTATGCATAGGTTTTCTGTTTTTGCCTGCAAAGTTATGCAATCTTTATGAGATATGCAATCCCATGAAATGAGGATTTTCTGTAAAATACAGAAAAAGACCATTGTCTTGCGAAATTTACCTTTTTACCATTTTACCATTTTACCATTTTACCATTATACCATTTACCATTTTGCAATTTGAGGGGATTATAGGGTATTTAAAATTATATTATATATATTATTATAATAATATATATAATATATAATACAAATTATTATTATATGTTAATTGACTCTAGTACCATTCTATTTATAGTTTCCTTTTTACAGCCTTTTGGTAAAATGGTAAAATGGTAAA
>DEJV01000012.1:0-3985 GCA_002353525.1 Prevotella sp. UBA2739 | reverse complement strand
ATGGTAAAATGGTAAAATGGTAATAATTATTTTATCATAAAGAAGCTTTTCCCAGCTCGGTCGGGATTGCAAATCCGACTGGGCGATAATGTAGGACAGACATCTCCGTACGCCTTCTGGCACCGTAGAATCATGCTCTGGCGCCGTAGAAGAGTGTTCTGCGCAGAATGCTCACGGACTATCAAGAAGCTTTTCTACTCCCGGTTAATCAATAAAAAACCTAAAATCATTATTTGTTATGATTGCAGGTGTGGAAGAATAGCCGTACCTTTGCACCCGAAAAAAATAATATCGTAACAATAAATATGTTTTTGAATTTACTTTTACTGGCTCTTCTGGGCGGTTGGGGCGACGAGACGGTGAACAACACCGACTCTGTGGCCCGTAGCTACGAACTGGACGAGGTGGTGATACGCGACTTTAAGACGACCCGAAAGGACTTGGTGCCACTGTCTCGCACGGCGATGTCGTACCGACAGTTGACAAACCAGCAGATTACGGGCGTAAGGGAACTGACGGCCATCGTACCAAACCTCTATATGCCGAACTACGGATCGCGAGCCAGCTGCCCCGTATATATAAGAGGTATTGGCAGTAAGTCGGACGGAAGCGGCGTGGGATTCTACGTGGACGGCGTACCGTACTACGAGCCGCTGTCGTTTGACAGCGACCTGGGCGACGTTGCATCGGTGGAGGTGCTGCGGGGACCGCAGGGCACGCTCTACGGCCGCAACGCCATCGGGGGCATCATCAACATTAACACGCACAACCCCCTGGACTATCAGAACACACGCATCAGGGTGGGCTACGGACGCTATAACGACATCCGCACGCAGGTGTCGAACTACACCAAGCTGTCGGACAAGCTGGGATTCTCGTTCGGGGCTCTCTACCACCATAACAACGGATCGTTCTACAACAGCTTCCTGGAAGAGAAGATTGACAGGATGGACGAGACGGAGGAGCGCATCGGACTGAGCTGGCGGCCTGCGGAGAAATGGATGGTGAGGCTGACGAGCAACTTCAAATACAGCGACCAGGGGGGCTACCCCTATGCGCCTGTCGACGTGGAGACAAACACGCTACAAGACATCGGCTACAACCGCAGCAGCTCGTTCCGCAGACTGGTGAGCACCAACGGACTGGGCGTGACATACACGGGCGAACGGTTCAGCTTCAACAGTCAGACATCATTCCAGTATATCCAGTCGCGACAGGCCATTGATCAGGACTTCACGGTGAACGACAAGTCGTTCGTCATCAACAAGCGCAACCAGAACATGGTGTCGGAGGAACTGACAATGAAGTCGAACAACGACAGCCGCTACCAATGGGTGGTGGGCGTGTTCGGCATGATGGAGCATGTGGACCGCTCGGTGGACAACAACTCGATGACGGCCAAGCCCGCCTCATGCAACCATACGGACTACTGCGTGCCGACGAGCTCGCTGGCACTCTACCACCAGAGCTCGTACAACATCTGGCGGAACCTCTCGGCCACGGCGGGCATCCGCTTCGACTATGAGCACGCGAAGACGAAGTATGACAACTGGAAATACGACATCGGCGAATCGGCAGCGAAACCGGCCTCGGCAAATTCATTTGAGAGCTCGAAGGACTTCCAGCAGGTGACACCGAAATTCACGCTGCAGTATCTCACCACCGCCGACAACTTGTTCTACGGCTCGGTGGCCCGCGGCTACCGTCCGGGCGGTTTCAACAAGTCGTTTGCCAACGACGACGAGCGGTCGTTTGACCCGGAATACAGCTGGAACTATGAGCTGGGCGCACGCATCAACATGCTGAACAACAAGCTGACGGTGAGCGCCGACGTGTTCTACATCGACTGGCGCCACATGCAGATTACCGCCACGGTGCCGGGAACGGGTAACATCACCACCAACGCGGGACATACCGACAGCAAGGGCGCGGAGATCACGCTGACGGCAAGGCCCATCAGCGGACTGCAGCTGAACGTGAACTACGGCTACACATACGCGCGTTTCCTCTCGTACAAGAAGAGCGAGACGGTGGACTACAGCGGCAACCGGCTGCCCATGGTGCCTAACCACACGCTGGGCTGCAACGCCACCTACACCGTGTTCCCCTCGGGATGGCTCGACAGGGTGATGGTGAACGTGGGTGTGAACGGACTGGGCCGCATCTACTGGGCCGACGACAATGTGACGTATCAGGACTTCTACGCCCTGCTGAACGCCAAGGTGGCGCTGACAAAGGGCATGGTGACGTGGGAGCTGTGGGGCAAGAACCTCACTGACACCCGCTACATGGCCTACGGCTTCAAGTCGTCGACGGGCAACTATGCCCAGGCCGGCAGTCCCCTGATGTTCGGCACAAGTATTGAGGTGAATTTCTAGAGTGGTGAGAGGTGAGAGGAGAGAGGTGAGAGGTGAGAGAATAGATTTTAGAAGCAAGAGAGTAAGAAGCAAGAAGCAAGAGATATGCTGCTATTACAAGTCTTCGAAGGTACGAAGGTGCGAGGGTGCGTGGGTACGAGATTGCCCTTTCTCTCGTCAACACGACCTTCATAGGTTCTCAATAGGCGAGGCTATTCTCTCACCTCTCTCCCCTCTCCTCTCCCCTCTCAATTATCAATTCTCAATTCTCAATTATCAATTATTCTAACCCTCTCACCTCTGAAAACTATTATGAATTATGCATTGTGAATTATGAATTATAAATCTTCCCCGGCTGACAATGTGCGCAACATCAACCTTGCGACATTCTTCTGCCTGTATATCGCACAGTTTATACCCTCTACGTTTATCAGCACGGCCATGCAGGTGACCATGCGACAGGCTAACTATGGCCTGGCTACCATCGGACTACTGCACCTGCTGCACCTGCCGTGGATTATGAAGTTCCTGTGGTCGCCCATGGTGGACCGCTATTGCGGACGACTGACACACTACAAGCGCTTCATCCTGCTCATGGAGTCGATCTATGCCTTGTCGATTATCAGCATCGGATTCTTCGACGTGTCGAAGAACGTGTACTTCATCTTTGTGCTGATCTTCATCGCGATGTTCGCCTCGGCCACGCAGGACATTGCCACCGACGGACTGGCGGTGAGGGCCTTCCGCAAGGGAGACCACAGCGCCGTGAACAGCATGCAGTCGATGGGACGCTATGCGGGGGCTTTCCTGGGCAGCGGCGTATGCATCGTGATGCTCGAGCACTATGGCTGGAACGTGGTGTTCCCCCTGCTGGGTGTGCTGACGTTCCTGATGATTGTGCCCCTGCAGCTGAACCGCGACATCCATATTGAGGAGCGCCAGCAGAAGCACCGTGCCAAATACATGGACTTTGTGTGGTTCTTCAAGCGGCGCGAGATTATTCCGCATGTGATATTCCTGCTGCTTTACTTCATGGGCATCATCGGCATCATTGCCAATGTGCGGCCCTACATGGTGGACCTGGGCTTCGACATGAAGGAGATTGGCGTGTGGTTCGGCATGGTGGGCACCGCCACGTCGTTCTGCATGGCATGGGTAGGTCATCTGCTCATCCGACGGGTGGGCATGTACAGGGCGCGCATCCTGGTGGCGGTGATGATAGTCACTGCCCCACTCTACTTCCTGCTGCTCACGTTCACCACTCCGACGCTGCCGTTGCTGGTGGCCGGTCTGCTGCTGGTGAAGACGTGCCATGCCTTTGCGTCTATCGTGGTGTACACCACGGCCATGGACTGTG
Source organism: Prevotella sp. UBA2739 (assembly GCA_002353525.1). Lineage (GTDB taxonomy): Bacteria > Bacteroidota > Bacteroidia > Bacteroidales > Bacteroidaceae > Prevotella. The sequence goes on along the minus strand of DEJV01000012.1, from coordinate 271 downwards.
TGCGTGAGGGCCGCGAGGGTACCGACTTCACCGTGCAGGTGGTGGTGGTACACTTCAGCTCTACGCTCATCTCGCTCATCTCGGGCGGCGTGGGCGAGTGGCTCGACTACCGCGGTCTCTACCTCATCGAGCTCTCTATCGCCATCGTGAGCCTCATCTATGTGCTGTGGGTGTTTAGGAGGAAGACTGTTCAGAGGTGAGAGGAGAGAGGTGAGAGAATAGATTTTAGAAGCAAGAGAGTAAGAAGCAAGAAGCAAGAGAATAGACTTTA
>DEJV01000056.1:63633-112862 GCA_002353525.1 Prevotella sp. UBA2739 | reverse complement strand
ATCCCCAACAGCGTGACAAGCATTGGATCCTATACGTTCTCTAACTGTTCTGCCCTCACCTCCATCACCATCCCCAACAGCGTGACAAGTATCGGAGAATCTGCGTTCTATAAATGCACTAGCCTCACCTCCATCACCATCCCTAACAGCGTGACGTGGATTGGTAGAAAAGCCCTTAAGAATTGCGGCAAGCTGGAGGAAGTCTATTGCTATGCTGAGAAACTGCCTTCAACATACACGGATGCTTTTGAGGATTCCTATCCCCAATACGCCACCCTTTACGTCCCAGCCAGCGCCATCAACGGCTATAAGACCACGGCACCTTGGAGCGAGTTCGGCACCATCAAGGCCATTAACGGCGGAGAGACCAAGAAATGCGCCACACCTACCATCAGCTATGGCAACAAGGTGCTGACATTCTCGTGCGAGACCGAGGGTGTGGAGTATGTGAGCGAGATTAGGGATGCAGACATCAGGAAATTCTACGACGGGCAGATTGAGCTTTCTGCCACCTACGAAATCAGCGTCTATGCCACCAAGTCGGGCTATGAGAACTCGAATGTGGCTACGGCTACGTTGGTATGGACTCGCGGCACCTTTACGGAGACCACTCCCGATGATGCCACCTCTGCCAAGGCCATGCAAGCAGATACTCCCGTTCTCATTTCTGCCAACAATGGTATGATTACCGTGAAGGGCGAGCAGGACGGACAGGCGGCGACGGTCTATTCTGCCGAGGGCAAGCTGCTAGGTTCTGACAGCATCAGCGGCGGTCAGGCTACCATCAACACCTCGCTCGAGGCTGGCTCGGTAGCTATCGTGAAGATTGGACAGCGGGCCGTGAAGGTGGTGATGAAGTGAATGGTTGAGGCCCCATTTTGCACTTCCGGGGGCATCTGTGCAGCTTGGGATTTTTTAGAAAAATAGTAAGCATTCGATAAACTACAGGTAGACTACCTGTAGTTTATCGAATGCTTACGCTGAACCGACTGAAACAGCTTATCGTGGAAGCCAAAGACCGAGGCGAGGGGGTATGGATAACGGTGCGGTGAGCCAGCCACACCACGTGGATTTAGTACCTATTTTGGAACATGTAAATACCTAAAAGGCAATGTGACTAATAGAAATTGTTTAGCATTTTAAAAGCTTCTATAAAAAGTTTCCAAAAACGCTGAAAGCTCAAATATCAAATCATCTTAGACAAGATGAGCGTACAATTATCTTTGATTCACATTCTTTCATAACAGATGTGCGTCTCTCTTTACCAAATGCTCCCTTCTTGCTGTAGCCATAGTAGTAGCCGTCGTCCCATCCCCACTCGTAGTAGCTGCCCCAGTTGTTGGGCGAGTAGGTTTTCTGCAGACGGAACGAAGAGCCGCTGCCATCTTCGAAATCGATGTAGCCGGTAAAGTAGCCGCTCGAGAGGCTGTAGTCGCGAATCTCAACCCAGATATTCTCCTCCACGTAATAGAGCTGGATCACGCCCTTCTCCACCTGCCAGCTAATGTGGTTGGCAATATAGTAGGCATCCTTTGAACGGTGATACCAGGGCGACGATTTACCAAAGTAATCCACCTGATAACCTTCACCACTGGAATACTGGTAGGGGTTCTTGTCGAAATAAATTGAGCTACTATCTGCTACATAGCCATTGATCATCACCCCCATATCACCTACCCAACAACCTTTTAGATTAGAAGTAACAGGTGTGTCAGGTGTGCCAGGTGTATCAGGCGTTCCGTCATCCACAACATCTATTGACTGATAAAAAACCCAAAATCTACCTGGTATTCCTATTTGGTGATAGTTTTTACCAGCAATTGTTATATCTTTATTATCACCATCGGCTAGAGCATATGCATATAAAGATTTTCCTATTGTCAATTTTTTTACAATTAATGAAGTAAAACTAACTCTTGAATTACACATGTCATACTCGCCTATTTTAATTAGCCCTTTGAGCATTCCTTCAGGATCTGTTAATTTTTCAAAGCCAATAATTGTACATACAGCGTTTTCTGATGATTGATCTACTTCATTATTATTAGTTATGTACAATTCAATGAGACCTAAATTATTTGATAAATCAAGACTATTTACTTTAGAAGAGATAGTTAAACTTCTCAAGTTTTTCATATGACCCAAATCTATTTGCGTAAAAGATCCTCTTAAACTAAGTGTCTCAACTCCTGTAAAGTATTCAATTCCCTTAACTGATTTTAAAAAGCAATCACTAGCTTTGAAATCTCGCACCGCAGCAGCTTCTGTCTTAGAAACTTTTCCATCTCCATTGACATCATAATGATCATAACACCATTTCATTAAATCAATGTCATCCATTGCTGTACACACGTCATCATTCTGTAATGACGGTAATTCATCTTCATTGTTGCTGCCACATGAACCTAAAAACGCTAGGAGGCCCACAACTAAAATAATCACAAAACAATCAAAAAATAGTTCTCTTCTTTTTAATAAATAGTAAAAACACCCCATAACAATAATTTTAAACAGTTTTTAATATGGATCTTATTTAACTTTTGGATGCTCGAAGAAATACATTGCAAATAAAACACATATAGCTATCTCCTAACAGCCAAGTTCTTCATCATCCTTCTTCCTGCAAAGATAAACAATAAATGGGAACCAACAAAGAAAAAATGTAAAAAAGAATAAAACGTTTCGGAAATTTCACAAAATGTGATCGGGGGGGACGGTTCTTCTGATCCGTTTGCGATGATTCTTATAGTTTCCATACTCAATTATTTTTTCTGTTAATTCGCTGTATAATACCATAGCTGACGCCAGTCATACGTGACAACTGGCGGATGCTGACGCCATAGTCGATGACAGTTGAATCCTCTTCCTCACCGACATAATAACCCTTGCGGAGCAGCGTCCCCGCAGCGTCATACGTGTAGTGGATATATGAACCGTCCATAAACATGATTTCTTTTGGCAAATTTAGGAAAAATATCATTATTGGCTAAAAAGATAGTTCTGTCCCATGATAACACTATCCATTTTATAGAACAAAGAATCATCCAACTTCACCCTTAAATGCTTCTCAACAACATCTTGAGAGAAAAAAACAATGCCCAAATCTTTCCTATAAGTGTTTTTGAGGCAGATTACATTATATGTAAAAGTTTCTTTAGGCTTTATTTTTTTTATGAATGTATATCCAATCGTAGCATCTTGATTATTCAACAATCCTTCATAATAGAACTGAAGGAGACTGAAATCTCCATGTACTTTGAAAAAGAAATCGTGTATAATGTCTGTAGCTTTGTTACATGATGCTATCGGTGAAACCCAAGTGATATAATTCTTGTCAGAATTGTTTGTAATCATGTAACTGGTCATTCTATAGACTATGCCACCTATATGACTTTGCCATTCCATGTGTACAGTATCTACTTTTATCACATCTTGCGAGAATGAAGTGAAAAAAGGGAAAAGCAGTAAATATATCACTAATTTAAATCTCATTATTCCTGCATGTTTATAATGGTTTCTTGCTTAGATTTTAATATCATTTCTTTTAAAATAGTATTCAGTTCTTTTAAACCTATTAAAGGTGTTTGGTGACTAGCACTACGGATCGGGGGGACGGTTCTCCTGATCCGTTTTCAAATAGTTCATTCCACCGCTCCTTTCGGAGCACAAGAATGTCAAGAGAGAATTGGCCATTCCGCTCTTGCCGAACGGAAACGCCATCGTTCTAACACCGCCGCATGCCTCAGACGATATTATATTTATGTATCTAGATTGGTCTGCCTAGTATCATGTGCGGTTTCCGTAACATATCGCAAAGATACATTTTTATTTCATTCCTGCAAAATATTTTCCATATAAAATGGAACGTTCTATTCCCCTAATATCAAAGAGATACGTGTTCCGATTTTCTTTTCCCATAGATCCTCAAACTCACTCTTACTAATACACTTATAACAAAACTTTGAATAATCATCTAACGATAAATCCTCATCACACCAAAAACCTAAGTTCTTTTTATAAGGGGCTTTGAAAATCATCTGTTTATCAGCATTCAAACCGATTTCTCTACACGTTAAACCCTTTTCTTCGTCATATTCAACATACCAATATTTAATAACATCAATGATATCACTGCTGTAATCAGGATTCGTCCTGGGCAATATTTTACATAAAAAATTCGATACTAGCCCCCCTATCCTATTCCAACAATTATGTTTGGCATAGAACTCTTGTTTTTTATAATTACTCTTTTCTGAAAAACAAATATAAACCATAATCTTTCGTATTAACAAAACATTCCGCTCTTGCCGAACGGAAACGCCATCGTTCCAACACCGCCGCATGCATCAGACGATATTATACTTATGTATATAGATTGGTCTGCCTGGTATCATGTGCGGTTTCCGTAATACATCGCAAAGATACATTATTATTCCATTCCTGCAAAATATTTTCCATATAAAATGGAACTCGCGAACAGGGAAATGTGTGTTCACTCGGTGACCTGCTGCATCATAAGCGTACCCCACTCTGCTCTGAGAGAAGCAGAGTGAGGGTACAACAAATAGCAGGTTTAAAATGATATATTTGCCCATGAGTAGTAGAAATCAATAGATGTAATATTCGAATTAGATGGTTATCATACCCCAAAAGTTCCTTGAACAGGGGACGATTCTGTGTTCATTACGCCGAGGGGAAATGCTGCTAACATAAGCAAACAAAGAGTTTTTAATAATCTAATCATAGCACAAGTTGTATTGGTTTGTGCAGCAAAACTAGAAAGAAAAAGAATTCTTGCAAAACAAAAAGCAAATTCTTTTTACATTCTCTTTACACTATCCAACTGTTTTTAATTGACCTATGTTATTGATTATCAAATGCTTTTAGGTAAACAAAGCCACCTATAGACTTTTAAGATTTGCCATCAGCGTTGTTGCCGTTTTCTGGCCAAACAGTTTTTCGTTGATAGCAGTCTTAGTATTTGTTACCTGCTGCGGCGTGATGTTGAGCAAGATAGAAATTTCACTGTTGGTAAACTTTAGGCGTGTGAGTAAACAAGTACGCAACTGCAAAGGAGAAAGCAGTTGCTCTTGAGAAACTCTTGCATAGAAAGCAGGTAAACTTTGTCTGACAATTCGTGTGAGTTGCAACCAGTCTGATTTGTGCGGTGATGGCTGTTGCGGATAAGTATATTTTCTAAATGTCTCAACCGGACTGGAAGAGAGAAGTGCCTCTTCACGTTCCGAGGAATTCAAACTGTCTATCTGTGATTGATATTGTGCAACTTTTTGTTCCAACTCAGCAATGTCACTTTCCTTCTTATTTATATATAAGGTATAGTCAGCCTGCATGGCTGCCATGTCTGCTTTTGCTCTATCAACTTCGTTCATGGCCTCCAAATAGTTCGTATGAAGTTGATTGATTTGAGCCAACGCCCTCTTCCTGTTTTTCCGGATATGTATATACACAAAGACTGCTATCAAGCATGCCAGCAAGAGTGACATACATATAATTGTTTTTATTCTTCTTACCTCTTGCTCTTTTTTATAGACTTGGTTTTGCACACGGTTGTAATTATACATAGCAGAGACCTGTTTCGTAGCCTCCATCTGGGTGTTTTCAAGCATGTTCTCCAGTCCACTTTCACACAAATTTGCATATTTCACGATGGAGTCTTGGTTGTGTCTGGCTTGATAAACAGACAGCAGCCCTTTGTAGGAGGCGTAATCATTGACCGAACTAGAGAGTAATTTGCGGAAGAAATACTCAGCTGAGTCAACGCGATGAACGCCCATATAGTAGAGTCCTTTACTATAGTAATAATTTGTCCGGCGTGGATTCATAATATTACCGTCTTCATCGAAAAGTCCCGATTCCTTTTCAAACTCATCCATTAAAGGCTTTGCTTTCTCATATTCAGAACGGTCTAAATATAAACGTATAAGAGACGGATACACATTCGCGGCGTGTTGTGGCATGCCATTTGCCATAAAAAGCCGGTGGCTCTCATTAGTTACATGAACTATCATTGCCGTGTCACCCATCATGTTATATGAGTTCAAAGTAAGCTCATAAGCATGAATATATTGGTATAGATTACGCGCTTTTTGGGCATAATGCATGGTTTTTTGTTGGGCAATCAATGCCTCCACAGGAAGGAACTGCTTCCCATAGACATCGGCCATCTGTGCATAAATGCGAAACAGGGTATTGTAATCACAATCAGCACGCAGGGTATCAGCATATTCGGTAGCATCCTGATAGCACTGGATGGCCTGCGGTGCCTCGCCCATGTCGCGGTAGATACACCCCAGCAGATAGTGGGCTTGCATGCGCTCGTTGCTGTTGCCGTGGTGGTCATAGTAACGCACAACCTCGCTGAAAGTGGTGTCGGAGGGCAGCTGTCCATAGGTTTTGTTCAGCGCACTGGCCATGAGCAGGCGGTAGCGCATGGTAAGCCGACGGACATTCTTTTGTTCTACCTGTGGACGGATGCTGTCTAAAAGGCTGCGGGCAGAGTCGGCATGAACATCGAGCAGGCTTTCTGCAGTATCGAGCACAGCCTGTTCGCTGCTGATGTCGTTGCAAGCTGACATCAGACAGATAGCAATGAGCAGGAGGACTGTATATAGAAGTTTCATCATTCTCATCATCGCAAATCCTGGATATTGCTCCTATTTTCAACGAGGTTTGTTCTTCTTACGTTCATCTAACAATGATGTGGGCGTGTTCATAAAACGTGAAGAGATGGCTTTTTATTGCCCCTTCCGCTCTAGAAGTTCTGTTATTTCGTGTACTGATCTTTGCGGAATCAGAAATAGTCACACCTTTTTCGTTTGTGTCTATCTATCTAGCTTGAATAGGGAGAAACTGTCTGTTTTTTCAGCTTCATGAAGTGAAAGAGTGTCTAGTGACACAGGAAAGGACACTGCCAATGACTGGTAGTGTGGCTACCAATGATTGGTAGCCTGCCTACCAAAGCTTGGTAGCCTGCCTACCAAAGCTTGGTAGCGTGCGTACCAAAGCTTGGTACTGGCAGTACCAAAACTAGGAGCAATTTTTGGTACTGTGGATACCAGCAATTTGTAGTGTGCGTACAAATGATTAGAACGGATTTTGGTGGTGCTGATAAGGTGGATTTTGGATTGCTATATAAACAAAAAAATGGTATCACTAAAGGACGACTACGCACTGATGTGCAGAAACAGCCTTTAGTGATACCAAGCTCAAGACGCGAGAGAATTACTGAGCAAACAGTTCGTCAAGATAGGTGTAGAAAGCGGGACTCTCGCCGATAATGGAACGGGCAATGCGACCCTGTGGGTCGATGATGATCTTGGTGGGATAACCCGTGATGCCAAACTGTTGGGTGACATCGCCCTCACCTTTTTTATTATAGACATGCAACCAGGGCAGCTGATGGTCGGCCACGGCCTTTTTCCACTTCTCGGGTGTGTCGTTGCAGTCGATGCCCAGTATTTCCAGTTTACCTTTGTACTTCTCGTAATACTTCTTCATCTCGGGGAAGCCTTTGATACACCAGCCACACCACGAGCCCCAGAAGTCGAGCACCACATACTTGCCGCGCAACGACGAGAGTTTGAGAGGATTGCCATTGATGTCGGGAAGCGTGAAATCTGCCACCTCGATGCCGGGTGCCTGCAGTTTGGCAGCACGCTGCTGGCGCTCCATCTGCGCCTTGATGGCATCGTAAGTGGGTTTGTAGTAAGCCTTCATGCGCCCGTCGCGCACCTCTGGGTTCAGCATAGCGAGGAAGTCGTCCCACTGGTGCGGGTTGACATTCTCGAGGAATGCAGCCAAAGGCTCGTAGCCGGGATGCGTCTTGGCAAAGTCGATGATAGCTTTGCTCCGGGCTCCCTGCATGGCGCCGCGGTCGGTGTCCGGCCCGTTGCTTGCGCCTTTGATGACGGCTTGCACCTCAGCATACTGCTTGTAGAACTGGCTTCCGCTGACGGTATAGTCGGTCATTGTGCCCTTGAGTTGCAGTGTCTCGCCCGGCATACCGATAATGCGGATGGACGGACTGCGCCGTGGTGTAGCCCCACGTTCGCCCCGGATGTAGAGTGTGACGGGCTGTTTCAGTTCCAGTTTGCAGTCGAAAGCGCCGTTTTTGGCCTTGAGCGTGTCGGTTTTACCTTGCCGTTGGTTCTCCATCATGGTGAGGATGACGGTGTTGCCCAGTCCCTCGAGGTTTCCCTTGAGTCGCAACACGGCATTTTTGTCGGCAGCCTGCGAGCCGACCGTGCCGGCCATCAGTGCCAAAAGAACTAGTAATTTTCTCATTGTTTCTATTTAGTTTTTTCTTGGTTGGTTGCCAAAGTCCACCGCCTCGCCCTTGAGTGCTTTCACCAGTTTAGGCATCACCTCGGTGAGATTGCCCGACAGCATCATGTTGCCAGCACGCGTCTGCGGCTTGCGGGTGCCATTGATAATGGCGTCGTAACGGTTTTGCAACAGACTGGCGGCACGCGTGCGCAGATCCATGTCCTTGCAATCTTTCATCAGCGGATTCATCCATTTACAGAGCTCAATGTCGGGCACGTCGATGGCAGGATGGTTGTAAGCCTCCTCCAGGTGCTTCACATAGGATGCCCAGTCATTCTGCCGTTCGGCCAGTTTGATGAGCACGTTGAGGCGATACTCGTCGCGGTTGGCCACATCGCAGTCGTCCATGGCCTTCACCCACTTGCCGAAGGTGCTCTCGTCGAGGGTCACCTGTCCGTCGGTCTCATTGATAAGGTCGCGGCCGAAGTAGCTCCACATGTTGCGCAACTTCATCTCTACCTGCATGTCGCCCACAGCCTTTTTCAGCTCGTCAGGATGCTTGGTGGTATAGATGGCGGCGGGATGCAGCGGATTTGTGAGATGCCGCATGAACACATTGCGCAACTTGTCGTCGGAAGCAAACGTCTCGGCTTTTCCCTTGAGCAGTTCCTCGGCCACGGCATTACACTGGTCGCGCTTGAAGCTACTGCCCAGTGTCTGCAGATAATCGTAGAGAAACTGTTCGCCACGCTCACCGGCATTCCAGCGGGCATCCATCTCCGATGATCCTTTGTCGATGCTATGATCCTGCACCCGCTTCAAAAATCCGTCGGCATCGCTGCCGCCAAGAAAGCGGCCCAGCTCTTGTCCGGCGCTATTGAAGATGATGAAGGTGGGATAAGCCGACACCTGCCATTTCTTAGCCAGTTCGGGACCTTCGCCCTTCTCCATGTCGATTTTGAAGTTCACATACTTCGCGTTCATCACGTTGCCCACCTTCTCTTGGGTGAACACATCGCGAGCCATCATCTTGCAGGGGCCGCACCATGAGGTGTAACAGTCGACAAAGATGAGTTTTTTTGCCGACATAGCCTTCTGGACAGCCTGACGGAACAGCGTTCCCTCTGCCTCAAACTTGATGCCCTTGCCGGCCGTCTGCGCCTGGGCGCAGACGGCGAAGACCAAGAGGAGCAGTATAAAAATATTTTTTCTTGTCATTACCACTTCATTATCAATTATCAATTGTCAATTATCAATTATCAATTGTCAATTATCAATTACCTACATTTCCATGGCATACTTCCAGCACATTTCCTTCACTTTGCCTGGCACATTGTAGACCTTGGGCTCACCCAGAATAGCACCGCTGGCAGGATTGACCTGATACTCGTAGAGCTTACCCTGCTTCGTGTTCTCGTTCCATGTGGCAATATGCATCAGTTGGTTGGCACTGGGCAGGATGCGCTGATGAAGCATCATGTAGTAATACTTCTGCAGGCGCACACATGTCACTTCCTCGCCCACCTCAGGTGCCGTCCATAGCGTAGTGGCAGTGGTCGACTGGTTGTAAGCCAGATTGTAGACCTTGTTGCCTGAGCTGTAGACGATATACTGGCCGAGGTATGCGGCAGCCATCGACGTAGCCGTACTGATGCCCGGCGAGTTGGTAATGTTGTGCAGTCCCATGCCGATGTTAGGCAGGTTGATGTTCGACCTCATACCGAAGTTGGCCTCGGCCAGATAGTACTCGCTGCCTTTCTTCATGAGCAGATAGTCATAATAGTTGGTATTGCCGCCCCAGTCGCCCATGAGCAGTTCCATGCCCACATTGTTGACATCGAAGGCCGCATTAGGATCTTGCGGACCAAACGACATGAAGCTGACACCGCCACGGGGAGCCACGAGGAAGCGCTGGTTGGTCTGGTCGTAGACCACGGCATCGAACGATGCTGCCCTCACGGCGCTGGCCCACGGAGCCAGTTTGCCATAATTACCGCTCATGGAAACGCCAAAGAAATTGCTGCGTCCGCCCATGAAGGAGGTGACATACACCTTGTTGTCGTTGATGATGGTCTCGCCCATGGCAGAAGAGCCTGCCGGACCGTAATAAGTGACATCATACTTTGAGGGCACCTCATAGAAGAGGTTCTCGAAGGCCGTGTTCTTCTCGAATGTGGTATGGCTCACACCGGCATACTCTTTGTCGGTAAAGAGCATGATGATGTCGCCCTGGGCCAGATTGGCACATGTGTGCAGCATCGTCACCGGAGCACCGTTCATGTGGGTGTTGTTCGAAGCCTTATACAAATCCCAGAACTCACGGTTCTTAATGATGCTCCGCTTGGTCCACTCGTTCACCACGAGCCCCACATCCGACTGTCCGGGAGCATCGGCACACTCGTAGAGGAGTATCCATCCGGCACTGATTGACTCTTCGATGGTCACGCTGGTGCCCATATAATACTCTACGCCGTCGTTGCGGTTTCTCACGGTGAGCTGCAGATGATAGGCGCCACCGCCACGGGTGATCTGAGCTTCCAGCTTACGTGTTGTGGCCAGTGTGTCGATGGTATAATCGACACCGGCGCCCGATGCCGTGGTGTAGAGTGTCCAGAGATAGTCGAGCGGAGCCTCATCGCCAACCACCTGTTTGCCCTGGTAGGTCACAATGGGGTCGATGGTGAGTGTGTCGAATCGGGAAATGACATATCTGTCGAGAATACGCTCTCCCGGACTTTCTATCTCGACTTTCTCGAGATCGATATAGTCGTAATTGCCCTTGTCGTCGTAGCAGGAAGCGAAGAGCAAGGAGCTGAGAGACAAGACCAGAAGTCGCATCCCGCCCAGCACCTTCTTGCTATGTATTTTATTCATGTTACTCATCATTTTTCAATTCATTATCAATTATCAATTGCCAATTATCAATTTTCAATTGTCAATTATCAATTAAAAAGTGACCACCGTGCCCGTCTCATCGGTCAATGGCGTGGAATGGGTGGCATTATACTCGTCGAGGGCCTGGCGCATCTTGTTGGCCAGATAGAGAGCGTAGTTGTACGACACGGTGTTGTTGGCCTCATCGTATGGCACGGAGGCACGATAGTCGATGTGGAAATCCATCATGCCCAACACCTGAATCATGAACTGATACTTCACCCGGCTGTAGTCACCAAAGATTCCCTGATAGGCCATCAGCGGATAAGTGGCGGCATCCCATTCGGCTGGCTTGGCCAGATAGTTCTTCAGCACAATCTTCAGCTGGCTGCGCTCGCCGGCACCTGTCTGAAACTCCGTATTCTCTTTCATGCGCAAATAGATGCGTCCGTCGCTGGTGCTGAACGAAGCGGGGTTGCGCAGCTTGGAAGTGTCGAAGAATATCGTGTCTTGTATCTGCACTTCGCCGGCTGGGATGGTGTAAGTGCGCAGGAAATAGCTGCCCTCTGCCAGAGCCACGTCGCCGTCGAAGGCCTCCAGTTCGAAGGCACGGTCATAGTCGACTGGCATTCCAGCCACACGGGCATGGAAGAGCAGGAAGCCTACATCGACAGAATAAGAATAATTGTAGATCACACTGTCGACCGAGATGGCAGGTGTGCCCAACCAGATGTTCAGCGAGGTATTCTCGGTGTCATAGACCGAAACTTCCTCTTTGCTGCAACTGCTGAGGAGCAAGAAGCAAGGGGCAAGGAGCAAGAGTGTCCATTTATTCATTAATCTCATCATCATTTTCAATTTTCAATTATCAATTGTCTATTATCTGTTCTCCTGACGCTGTGCTGCGGTTGTCTCGCTCTGCGGCAGTGGGAACGTATAGCCTTTCAGCGCAACAACGTCGGCATCGGAGCCAATGATGCTGCTGCGGTTGAGGCGCTTATAGAGGAAGAAGAGCTGTCCCTCGCCAATCAGTTCGCGGCGGTATTCGCGGATGAGCTCTGCATAGAAATCGTCAGGATTGCTCTCAAGACTGCCCACATTGCGTGCGGCACGCAGGGCGTTCAGTGCCACCAGTCCGCTGCCTGTGCTACGGTAGTCGCATTCTGCCTGAATGAGATACATCTCGGCAATACGGATGAGCGGCATCTTGTTGGTGTAATAGGCCTCACCTCCCGACGGTGTGAACTTCTGCAGATAACGATAGTCTATCTGGTCGGCATTGGTACTGCTCTTAAACAAATAGAGATAGCGATAGTCGGCCGTCTGGTTGTCGTAATACTCAAGCAGCGAAGATTGGTCGAGCGAGTAGTTTGAAGCACTATACTCCAGGTTGAAGTAAGTGTCGGCAAGGGTCTGCAAATTCACATTGTTCAAGCCGAACAGCTGTTCGGTGGCCAGCGAGTTGTCGTTGCCTTGCTGCAGCAATGCGTCGGATGCCCAGGGGAACACCTCTGAGTTGATGACCACACTGGCAGCGGCGCGGGCTTTGTCGTACTCCTGTGTCCACATGTAGACACGGGCCTGCAGGCCTTTCACAGCATAATAGTTGAGGTGCATCTGACGGTTCATCAGATAACCATTGTCGACCATCTCTGTGATCTCTTCACCTGTCAGAATCGGGTCTGCCTTCAGCAGGTCCTCGGCGGCAACGAGATCATCGACGATTTTTTGTGCCACCTCTCTTACAGACAGTTGCGGTGACACCTTATAGCTCATCTCACTCACGAAAGGAATGGACGGCATAGAGGAATTCACCTCGAAGCTGACACCAAAACAACGCAGAAGGTCGAAGTGCAAGAATGCCCGCAGGGCGAGTGCCTCGCCTTTAATGATGCTGTAGTTGTTGGATGTAAACACATTTTTGTCGGCATCGATGTGCGACAGGATATTGTTCACATTGGCAATGGTATTATACATGTTCTGCCAAAGCGAAGTGATCAAGGCAGTAGGCACACTGCCCGAATAGTCGTAGGCAGGCATGTCACCATAGCTCGACGAAGGATAGTTGGTCCACTCATGGCCCAATACAGCCATCGCACCGAAGGTCATCTCCTTGGCATATGTACTGGCCGAGACCATCGACGAGTACACACCAGCCAAAGCCTCCTTGTAGCCTCGCTCATCGCTGAACAGCTCGTCGGACTCCACCTGTGAGTTGGGCTGAACGGAAAGCCAGTCGTTGCAACTACTGAGAAGCAAGGAGAAAGAGGCAAGGAGCAAGAGGCATGCTTTCGCTCCTGCTTTCATCACCTTATTATATATATTAGCTTTTGTATTCATAATTATCAACTTTCAATGATCAATTTCCATTTAGAATGTGGCTGAGAGCGAGAACGCGAAGGTGTGGGCATAGGGGTAGTCCAAACCACGCTCAGCCTTGATAGTCGAGGCATGGAACACATCGTTCATGTAGAACTGCAGACGCAGGCGCTCCATCTTCAGCCGTCTGAGCCAGCTGCAATGCTTGAAGTCGTAATAAGCCGACAGCGACGCGAAGTCGAGCACATGCTCGCGCTCAACGAAACGGGTCGTAGCGTAGGTGGTCGACGGGTAGTTGCTGATGTGCTTATACTTAGCCACATCGCCCACTTGCTGCCATGTATCGGTAAACACGCGGCGGTCTACGTTGTAGGCCACGTCTACGTTCTCCACACGGCTCACCAGCGTCTGGTTGTAGTAGTCGGCACCCGTACGATAGGTGAACGTACAACTGAGGCCAAAGCCTTTATATTCGCCGTTGAATCCGAAGTTACCGCGATATTTGGGGTTGCTGTCACCAGCGATGATATAGTCGTCGGTGGTGTAATTATAGGTCTTGGTCACGCCGTCTTTCTTCAGGAACAGCTCCGTACCTGTAGCAGGGTCGATGCCCAGCGACTGTACAGCCCAGATGGCCGACATCGACTGTCCCTCCTCGTAACGGATGATAGGCAGTGTAGATCCCTCAGCATCCTGTGTGTCGTTAAATGCCTTCAGCGCGTCATTAATCTTGCGCACCTTATTCTTATTATGGCTCACGCTGGCAAACACCGAGAAGAAGTTATCCTTCTTCTGCCATATACGGTAGTTCAAACTGAGGTCGAAGCCACGGTTCTGTACCTCACCCAGATTCTCCTGATAAGACGCAAAACCTGTAGATGTAGGAACGGTCATGGCCAGCAGCGCATTCTTGGTGATGCTATTATAGACATCCAGGCGCACATTCAGCCTGCGGAACATCTGCAGGTCGAAACCATAGTTCAGGTCGGCCGTCTGCTGCCATTTCAAGTCGGGATTGGCCAGTGCCATCAGATAGGCACCTGTGATGTTATCGTATACGATATCGTCGTAATACTTATAGGTGGCCAATGCCTGATAAGGACTGAAATTCTGGCTACCGGTCAGTCCGTAGCTACCGCGTATCTTGAGCAGGGTGATGACTTTCTGATTCTTCATGAATGCCTCGTTGTGCACATTCCAGCCCAGTCCGGCCGACCAGAAAGTTCCCCAGCGGTTGTTCGAACCGAATACCGACGAACCATTATAGCGCAATGAGAAATCTGCCAGGTAGCGGTCGTCGTACGAGTAGTTCAGTGCACCGGTCACACCCAGCGAGCGGGTCTTTGCCTCACTGCCCGAGGGGCGGCCGTTGTCGGCATACTGCTTGGCGAAAGCGATATGGTCCACATGGCTATTGGTAAATCCCCATGCCGTCATACCGTGCGTGTCGGAGGTTGTAGAGTTCAAGCTCCATGCGGCATTAGCCAACAGCATGTGTTTGTCCCACTTCTTCGAGAAGTTGGCGGTAAGGTCGGTAGAGATGGTGCTCGACTCACCGTCGGTGATGGAGTACTCTCCGCGCTTGAAGAAGTTGTCGCCCGTCCAGTCAGAGAACCGCGAGTGGTCACCAGGGTAGAAGTCCTCACGTTTGTTGGTCTGATAGGTGTAACCCAGACGACCCGTAAACCGCAAATACTCAACAGGACGCCACTCAATATAGAAATTCTCGGTATACTCAGTATATTTCGAGAAGTTCTTGGTTCCTATCTCTGCATTATAGAGCGGATTATAGTAGATGAGCGGTGTGGCTCCATAACCGGCAGCCGTATACGAGCCCAGTATCTTGCGCATATTGCCGTTCTCGTCGGTTGGCGAGAAATACGGGTTGGCCGACGAATAGCTCGAGAACGACCCGTAGGGAGAGTCGTCGGCTTTATTCGAAGTAATAGAAAGGGAGTTGCGGAAGAGCAGGTCCTTATAGCGGTACTGCAGCTTCACGTTGCCCGAGAAAGTACGGCGGTCACTGCCCTTCATGACACCTGCGATGCCATTATAGGCAGCGGTAGCCGAATAGCGCATGCGGTCGTCACCACCCTCAAAATAGAGTGTATGTTTCTGGCCTACACCTGTGCGCAAGGGTTTTGCGAGCCAGTAGGTGTCCACACCGCGCGACACTTCTTTCTGCACCTCATTATACTGTTCGCGAAGCATTTGCTGATAATAGGGAGAGGTGCCAGTATAACGACCGGAGGCCAGCTCAACAGCCAGTTTCTCTTCGGCATTACAGAGGTCGTAAGTCGTCAGGTCAGGAGTCTCAAGGTTCAAATCACCCGTATAAGTCACTCTCAGTCTGCCGCTTTCCGGCTCAATGGTCTCCACGACTACCACACCGTTGGCAGCCTTCGAGCCATAGATGGCCTTGGCAGCAGCATCCTTCAGGATGGTCACCGACTTCACACGGTTCATGTCCAAGTCGAACACTTGCTGGCGTGTCGACTCAAAGCCGTCGATGATAAACAGGGGTTCGTTAGGGTTGCCCGTATATTCGCCCTGCAGTCCGGCAAAACTGGAGTTGCCATGGATGGTAATCTCGTTGAAGGCGTTGGGGTTGCTACCATTCAAGGTATTGTCGGCAATCACAAAAGCCGGATCGAGGGTTGCCAGGCTCTTCAGCAAGTTGGCATTGCCCACTTGTTTCAGTTCTTCGTTCGAATATGTTTGTGCCGAACCTGTGAAACTGGCTGAGCGGTAGTTGAACAAACCCGTTACCACCACCTCGCCTAACTGCTGAGAATTGTCCTCCATGATGACGTCGAGAGGTTTCCCGTTAAAAGCCATGGTCTTTTCGGTCATACCCAACATCGAGTAAGTGACACGCTTTACCTGCTTGCCATTAGGAATGAGTATGGTATAGTTGCCATTCTCGTCGGTTACGCCCAGCACGGTGGGATCGTCGGTTTTGATGGTCACGCCGGGCAAGGGCTCGCCTTTGCTATCGGTCACCCTTCCCCGAATCAGATTGCCCTCGTTCCTACCAGCCGCCGCTACTCTTACCGCAGGACGGCTCTGGCTGTTCACGATATAGACAAACTTGTCTTTCACCGAATAGCTGAACGGAAGTCCGCTCAACAAATCTTTCATCACCACATCAATGTCGGCCGACTTGATGCGTTTCGTCACCCGATACTGGTTCAGGTCATCGTTAGAGAACATGAACTTGTACTCGGAACTTTTTTCAATCATACGCAATACTTTCGGCAATGGCTCGTCTTTTACGTTCAACTCTATTGCCCTGGACTGCGCATGAGCTTCCAGTCCCGCTGCGAGACATAGCAGTGCGATGAGCAACTGCAGAAGCCTGTGTCTTCTTCCGGTTTTTTGCATGTTGTTGGTTTATTAGGTTAAATGCTTATTCATCTTATCTGACGAGAAAGCATTACAATCGGGCACCAAAAACAAAGAAAAAGTTTCATATTCGTGTACTTTTGCCGCAAAAAAGCAAACTTTACAACGAATATGACGAAAAAAAAACTAGTCAATATATATAGTATGCCCAGAAAGGGTCATGTGGGCTTTCTGCAGCATGTTGAGTTGCTCTACAACCTGCTCCACCTTACTGCTACGCTCACAGAAGAAATGTATCTTATAGTCGCGAGGCTTAGGGTTACGGAACACCACACTCACATTATACCAACTTCCTATCTGCCGCATCAACTCATCCATGCGCTCGTCGTCGAAGAAGAAATAGCCGTCTCTTCTATATGTATAGACATCAGTGTCGACCTCTTTTATCGTCACTTGGTGGTTTACCATCGACAACTGCTGGCCCGGGCTGAGCGTTCGCCACCGTTTCCCATGATCGGCACCTTTCCCGTTTGCATTGACGCTTACTTCCACCTTTCCTTTGACTAGCGTCACCTGCTCGGGCTGGTCGACATAACTACGCACGTTGAACTCGGTGCCCAACACACGGGTGTAGCTGCCATGCGACTTCACGACAAAGGGACGGGTTGCGTCGGGAGTCACCTTGAAATAAGCTTCTCCATCGAGCTCCACTTGTCGCTCACCGCCCACAAAACAAGTGGGATAAACCAACCGACTGCCGGCATTCACCCACACCTCGCTGCCATCGCAGAGCACCACCTTGAGCATTTTACCCTGAGGAATGGTCACGGTATGCGACTCCACAATGCTTTCATCGCCCATCGGCCGGTATACGATGGAAGGCTCGGCACTGGTGACATCCACTGTCTCTGTGCCCGATGGTTGCTCATTGCCCAACACCATCTGATGCCCTTTCCCCGTCGAGATGACAATGTCGCGGGGAGCATCGTTGGCCTCATAGACCACAAGATTCTGCTCTGAAACGGCTTCCCGCTGCCCCCTCTTATTCCAAACCAGCACAAACAGCAAGAGCAGAACGGCAGCCAAAGCCAGCCAAAGGGAACGCTTCAAGTGAGAAGCTTTTTCCGAGTGAGAAGTGTTTTCCAAGTGAGAAGTGGGAGGTGACAAGTGAGAAGTGTGATTACCTTCCAAGTTGGAGTCACTGCCTTGAGAATAATCACACTTATCACTTCTCACTTGTAACTCGTCACTTGCGTTAATCTTCTCACTTGCGTTGATCTTGTCACTTAAACAATTCCACTCTTTCTCTACATCGGGTACGACGATACGGCTGCGGTCGAGGGCTTTCTTCACCTGCCACAGCTCACGAGTCTGCCGCATGGCAGCATCATCAGCTGTCATGCGCGCCACATCCTGCTCCGTCAACTCGTCGGTATGCTTCAACCGCAGCAGCAACTCAACGGGCGACCCATTACAGTTATGTTCTTTCTCGTTTGTCATCGTTTTTCTTTTCAGTATCTATGTTTCCGAATTAGCTTGTTTCTTTAATATGACGAAATGCACCGTCAAACGGGCACTCCTTTTCAACAATTTTAATTATTTCCACCAGTACATGTGAGAAGTTTTTTCCATGTGAGGAGTGAGAGGCGACAAGAGAGAAGTGTGATTACCTTCCATGCTGGAGTCACTGCCTTGAGAGAAATCATACGTTTCACTTTTTACTTGTAACTTATCACTTAGACATCACCTGGAGACCTCTCAGTTCTGCCAGTGCTTTCATCATCAGTTTCTTCACGTAGCTTGTGCTGATGTTCAGTTCGGCAGCCACATCCTGGTATCGCTTTCGCTCAAAATAGCACATTTCAAGCACTCTACGTGGTAATGCCGGCAGTTGCCTCATCCGCTCCATCACCTGTTCGATGCGTTCCTCGTCATCAACGCTGTCTTCGATGGTCTCGGGCGTCACGGCCAAATAGAATGCGATATACTTTTTCTTCACTTCCTCGTGCCGCAGATAATCAATACACTTATTGCGCAGCGTGCGATACATATACGCCCGCCACTCCGCCACACTGCCATTCCGACAGTTTGCCCAGAGCAGTTCCATGCATTCTGCTACCATGTCACGGCTCAGTTCCTCGTCTTCCAACAAGTGATAAGCTGTGAAATAGTACAACGAATAATTCTCCTTGAAGAATTGTTCGAATGTTTTGGTGTCTGCTCTCTCATCTGTCATTTCTGCGTACAAAAATATACTTTTCTTGGCAAACAACCAAACAAATGTTTACTTTTTTCCAAGTGACAAGTTTTTCCAAGTGAGAAGTTACAAGTGAAAAGTTCAACACAAGTGAAAAGTGACAAGTATGATTACTCTCAAGGCAGTGGCTCCAGCTCGGAAGGTAATCATACTTGTCACTTTTCACTTGTAACTTCTCACTTTTCACTTAAACTTCGCCCTGCTGTTCTTGCTCCAGGTACTCTTTGGGCAGCAAGCCAAACTCGCGCTTGAAGCACTTGGTGAAGTATTTTGGAGTGTTGAAGCCGACTGCCATCGACAGTTCATTGATGCGCATGTCAGGCTGCTGGCGCAACAGACGACAGGCTTCTTTCAGTCGGATGCTGTTGATGAAGCCCGTAACATTTTGGCCTGTCAGGGCACGCAGCTTGTTGTAGAGTGTCGACGAGCTGACGCACATGGCCGCTGCAAACTGCTCACGGTCGAAATCACTGTCGTCGAGATGCTGTTTTACGGTATCAATGCACTTCTGAATGAACACTTCGTCGGGCGATGAGTAATGCTGCTCCTCCACCTTGAAGTCGGTCTGACGCATAAACTTACGGCGTATGCGCTCGCGGTTCTGTATAATATTGTCGATGCGCAGTTTAAGGCTGTTCAGCTTGAATGGTTTGGTGATGTAGGCATCGGCACCCGTGGTGTAGCCCACTGTCTGGTCTTCCTCGGAAGTCTTGGCGGTGAGCATGACTACCGGCAGCTGTCCATAGTCGGGTGAATTTTTGATTTCGCGCGTCAGCTCGATGCCATCCATGACGGGCATCATGACATCGGTGATGACCAGGTCGAGGTCACGCCGGGAGATCACGTTGAGTGCCTGTCGCCCATTGCGTGCGGTGAAGACATTGTATTGCGGCTCAAAGAGTTTGCTCATAAGGTCGAGCAACTCGGTGTTGTCTTCCACAATGAGCAGCGAGTGGTCTTTGGGCTCTGACGTGGGTGTTGATGGCTGATTATTGGGTGTTGATGGTTGGGTGGTGGGTGTTGATGGTGTGTCTAAAGCGTTATCGTTCCCGTTATCGTTCCCGTTAACGTTATTATCCGCAGTATAGTCGATTTCGCTGTCGGCATAGCTATCGCGGTCGATGGGGAATACGACGGTGAAGGTGGTTCCTTCGCCCTCGCGGCTCTGGCAGTCTATTCTGCCGTGGTGCAGTTTCACCAAATCGCGAGCCAGGGAGAGGCCGATGCCCGTTCCCATGGTGTTCATCCTACGGTAGTCGCCATCGAGAAAACGGGTGTAGAGATGCTTCATCTTCTCTTTGGAGATGCCGATGCCCTGGTCGCTGACGCTGAGCACGGCATTGTTGCCCTCGCGTGTGAGGACGACATCCACGTTGCCTCCGTCGCGGTTGTATTTCACGGCGTTAGAGAGCAGGTTGTAGAGAATCTTGTCGAGTTTGTCTTTGTCGAACCATCCATCGTTGGTCTCTGCCTGACAGCTAACGTGCAGTTCTCCGTCGCGTGCCGCCACCATGGGACGGATGTTCTCGCTGACACGGCTGACGAAATTCGCCAGGTCTCCACGTGCCACGAGCAGCCGCAGTTGTCCTGCCTGCGACTTGCGCACCTCAAGAATCTGCCGCAACAGCCGGGTAAGCCGCTGGATATTGTTCTGTATCAATCCATAGTTATCGGCAAACTGGGGAGCCTTGCCCTTCATGTCGTCTACCGACACGGAGATGACGGTGAGCGGAGTGAGCAGCTCGTGCGTAATGTTGGTGAAGAGCATGCCCATGGCCAGACGGTTTTTGGTTTTCAGATAGTTCTTATACCAGCGAATGATGCCCCACACGGCAAGGGCAGCCAGCAACACATACAGCAGCCATGCCCACCACGTGAGATACCATGGCGGCAGCACCTTGATTTGCAACGCATAGGCCATCTCTGTCCAGCGGCCATGACCGTCGGCAGCTTTCAGGCGCAGCCGGTAGGTGCCTGCAGGGAGATTCTGAAAGGTGACGCTGTGCTGCTGCAGGCCTACGAAGTGCCAGTCATTGTCGTAGCCTTCCAGCATATACTGATAGTGTATCTGTTCCTGGTGGGCATAGGCCAGCAGGGCAAACTCGATGGTGAACTTATCGACGCTGGCCGGAATGGTGATGGAACGCGCCATGAGAGGTGTGCTGTCGAGTATCCGGCAACGCTTGATGGAGTCGAGAAACTCATAGGGACGGTCGTCAACAAACAATTCGGTCACAACCAGTTGCGGATGGCGGATGCCGGCACCATCCATCTTAGGCCCAGGCACAAACGAGAAAAACCCTTTCTGACTGCCAAAGAAGAGTTCCTGCCCATAGCGGAAAGAGGCATTGGGCGAGAATCGCAAAAAGGCCAAGCCGTCTTCGCTGCCATAGCTGGTCACGGTCGGCATGTCGTCGGCATCGAAGACCAGCCGCACCAGCGCGTCATCGGTGCTGAGCCAAAGAGCCCCCTGCGCATCTTCCTGTATGGAATAGACACTGCCGCCCACAATGTGGTAGTTGTGGTTGACGGGGATGAAGCGGTCGGCGGCCTCGTCGTATCGGAACAGTCCGCCACTGTTGGATATGGCCCACAGGCGGCCACGGCTGTCCTCAAAACAGGCTGTGGCATCGTCAATAGGATAGCGGCCGTTGCCAGAATAGTAATGATGATAGCTGAGTGAGCTCGTCCGTCGCGCATCGCCGGTGACCCGAATGATGCCGCGATTCTCGGTGGCTATCCACATGCGCCCCTTCGAATCTTCCACAAGCGAGCGCACATCGCAGTTCGAGAAGTCGTCGCTGCCCTCACTCATCGTCAGCCGCCGTCCTTGTTTTTTCGAGGTGGCCACACTTACCTGCGATGCCTGTCCTATCCACACCACCCCGTTGCGCTGCCTGCAGACGGCATTCACACTGTATGAATTAAGGAAAGGAGTGTTCTGATAGCTGTATAGCTCTACCGGACTGTCTTTGCGCCATACCAGCAGACCTCGGCTGCTGGCCATCCACAACTCGTCGCCCACCTGTGCTATGTCGTGTATAGTCTGCAAGTAGACTTCGTCGCCACCCTTCAGACTGCCAAACCCTGGAATGCTGCTGCCATAGCTGGTCTGGCCTGTTGCACGGTTGTAGAGTGCCAGTCCGTAGGGTCGCAAGGCAAGCCAAAAGAGGTTTCCGTCGGCCGTGAACAGTTCTTGTATGCAGTCAACGGGCAACTGCTGTCCGCCAACTGGCAGAATATAGTTGTTGAATGGCGAAGGCACCGTGCTCAGATGGGCCACGCCGTCGTTCTGTGTGAGCACCCATAGGTTGCCACGTCCGTCGGTCTGTATGTCGTTACAAAAGCGGAACATGCCGGCATAGTTCTCTGCTTCATTCCCGTCCATATCAATGCGGGTGATACCTTCCAGGCAACAGCCCCAGACGGCATGCGTGAGCGAGTCTTCCACCAACTGGTAGTAAGTGCGGAAGTCCTGCCGCCCGTTGTTGAAATGATGCACCATGGGGTTGTGCTCGTCGGCAGGACGGTCCAAGCGCTCAATGCCATACTCCCACGTGCCAATCCACAAGCGGTTGCGGCTGTCCACCAGCATGGTGTTCACCGTGTTGCGCCCGTTGGTGGCCGCATAGCGGGTAATCTTTCCGGTAGAACGGTCTAGACGTGCCAGTCCATGATCCCACATGCCTACGTAGAAATGGCCATGTCCGTCTTCAGCAAACGACATCACGCCGCCGGGCATGCGGTAGTGGGTAAAGGTGTCATTACCTTTATTATATTTAGAGGCTCCGGCGGTCGTCCCCAGCCATACTACTCCGTCACGTGCCACAAACAAGGTGTTAATAATCCGGCGCTGTTCGCCCTCCAACTGATAGGTATGAAACTTGCCCGAGCGACAGTCGAAACGCACCACTCCGCCGTGGGTACCCATCCAGATGTTCCCGTCGTGATCTTCAGCCAGCGTGCGCACATAGTTGTTAGGCAGGATGCCGGGCGAATAGGCATCGTTACGGTAGTTACGGAAATGATAACCATCATATCGCAACAACCCCTGCTCGGTGCCTATCCACATCATCCCCCTGCTGTCGAACAACAGGCAGCGAGCCGCCTCAGCCCCTACCAATGGGGTCTGCGAGACTTTTCTCAAAGGGAGTGTCTGAGCCATGGCGGTCAGGCAGCAAGCCAACAGCCAACTCACAAACAGGAACTTTCTCATTTCTTAGGCTAATAACTTGGTGGTGGCAAAGATACGAAAAAAGATGGAAAGAACAAATTTTTGCCTATATTTTCTTCATCTTGCCGTTCATTGCTGTGTGCCCACACCGCCCCAATCTCCTATCTGCTCATCCGTCGGAAAGTGCCTATGGCAGGCATATTTCACGATTTGTACCCTCTAAAATCACAAATAAGGGACATCCTTTCAGAAGAAAATTCAGAACTTTGCAACCGAAACCTAAAAATGGTGAAGCATACATATTACTAACTATAATTCTAAAACTTTAAAAACAATTCAATGAAGCATGCTAATCTAATGAACCCATGCCGCAAACTATGTTTCGTCATGGCATTGGCAGCAGGAATGACCATCATTCCATTGCCGGCGAAAGCCGACCAGGCCGCTCAGGCTACTCAGCAGAGTAACGTGGTGAGAGGCCAGGTGAAAGACAAGAGCGGTGAGCCCATCATCGGCGCTACCGTGAAAGTGAAAGGCACCAATACAGGTGTTATTACCGACTTCGATGGAAACTTCGAGTTGAGAAATGTTCCGTCGGGGGGAGTATTAGTCATTACCTACGTAGGCTACAAAGCTAAAGAAGAGAGCTATGCTGCCGGACAAACAGTTAACGTAGTAATTGAGGAAGACGCCGAAACCCTGAACGAAGTGGTTGTGGTGGGTTTTGCCACACAGAAGAAAGTAAACCTGACTGGTTCTGTGGGTCTGGCCACATCGAAAGATTTGGAGGCACGTCCTGTTGCCAATGCTGCAGCTGCTCTGCAGGGCGTTATTCCCGGTTTGAACATCGGAACAAGCAACTATGGAGGTGACTTGAATGCTTCGAAAAGCATTAACATTCGTGGTACTGGAACTATCGGTGATGGTTCAAAAGCCGACCCACTCATCCTGATTGACGGCATGGAAGGCGACATCAACACGATTAACCCTCAAGACATTGAGAGTATTTCTGTGCTGAAGGATGCTGCCGCCAGTTCTATTTATGGTTCGCGCGCGCCTTTTGGTGTAGTTTTGGTGACAACCAAGAGCGGAAAATCAGGCCGTGCCCAGATAAACTATAACACCAACCTCCGTTGGAACACACCTGTGTTTATGCCCGACATGATGACTGGATATCAATATGCCACATTCTTCGATCAGGCTGAGTTTAATGGTAATGGCAAACACCTCTATAGCGATGATGAGAGACAGAAGATTCTTGACTACATGACCGGCAAGAGTGATGTGTTTGTTGAGCAAGGTGGTGGTGGAAAATGGAACTACGATCACACTTACGACAGCGTAGACTGGCTGGACGAGTACTACAAGAGCACATCGTTCTCACAGGAGCACAATGCCAGTGTGAGCGGTGGTTCTGACAAGTTCACATACTACGCATCAGGTAACTTCCTCGGACAAGGCGGTTTCATGCGTTATGGTACAGACCGCTCGGAGCGTTACACCCTGACGGGCAAAATCAGTGCACAAGTGACTAAAGCACTCAAAGTAGATTATTCAACTCGCTGGGTGCGCAAGAATTATTCGCGCCCCACAACCATGACGGATTCTTTCTACAACAATATCATGAGACGTGCACGTCCTGTACGCGCCATTAAAGATCCCAATGGCTATTACATGTCGGATATCAACTATATTGAAGCTTTACAGAATGGTGGCCGCTATCGTATTGAAAACGACGGACTGAGCCAGCAACTTCGACTCACCCTGACACCATTGAAGGGATGGAACATTTATGGTGAGCTGAACATCAAAACCGACAATAACTGGACTCATGAGGCATCCAACATTACTTATGCGCACTATGCCAACAACCCTGAGCAGACTTATATTCCAGGTACAACGAGTCCTACTCATGACAACGTATATGAGTATTCATATAAGAGCACTTATCTGAATCCTACCATTTACACCGACTACTCGCTGACGCTAGCCGACAAGCACAACCTGAAAGCCATGCTCGGTTTCCAGTCGGAGAAAATGGATTACAAGAGTTTGAATGCCAATCGAAATGACATGATTACCGAGGATCTGCCTGTACTGAACCTGACCACCAGTACTACTACTTATAAAATGAACGGTGAGTATCAAAGCTGGCGCAATGCAGGTTTCTTTGGCCGATTGAACTACGACTATGACGGCAAGTACTTAGCCGAGTTTAACCTGCGCTACGACGGCAGCTCGCGCTTCCGCAGAGACAGCCGCTGGGTATGGACTCCTTCGTTCTCACTGGGATGGAATATGGCTCGTGAAAACTTCTGGAAACCCCTTGAGAGCACTATCAACACGCTGAAACTGCGCTTCTCTTATGGAGAGCTGGCCAACCAGAACACCAACAGCTGGTATCCAACATACCAGACTCTTGCTGTAAAATCGGTTGACGGGAAATGGCTGCAAAACGGAGCTCGTCCCACAACGGCATGGGCACCAGGCCTCATTTCCTCTACACTGACATGGGAAAAGATTGTCAACACGAACATTGGTGTCGACTTTGGTATGCTGCGCAACCGCCTTACAGGTTCGTTCGACTACTTCTGGCGCAAGACTAAAAACATGGTAGGGCCTGGCGTTGAGTTGCCAGCCACTCTGGGTACTGGTGTGCCTAAGACCAACAACTGTGACCTGACTACCTACGGATGGGAACTCTCTGTACAATGGAGAGACCAGATTGGTGATTTCCGTTACGGTATAAAACTCAACATCTCTGACTCACAGACACGCATCGACAAATATCCCAACCCCACCAATTCTCTCAGCAGATACCGTGAAGGCGAAGTCACAGGTAACATCTATGGTTACACCACCATCGGCATTGCAAAGACCAAAGAAGAAATGGATGCACATTTGGCATCTCTTCCCAACGGTGGACAAACAGCGCTCGGTTCAAACTGGAACGCAGGTGACATCATGTATGCCGACCTGAACAACGACGGAAAAGTAAACGGCGGTGCAAACACTCTCGAAGACATGGGTGACCTGAAGAAAATTGGTAATTCAACACCACGTTTCCGCACGGGTATCAACCTTGATGCATCGTGGAAAGGTATTGACTTCTCGATGTTCTGGCAAGGTGTGCTGAAACGCGACTGGGATCCAGGTGAAAACAACATGCTCTTCTGGGGTGTTACAGGATCTGGACAGTGGTGGTCTACCTCGTTGGCCCATCATCTTGACTACTTCCGTGCTGCTGATACGCCAGAGGACCGTCTTGGTGCCAACGTCGATGCCTATTATCCTCGTCCTTTGTTCAACAACAAGAACCATAAGACACAAACACGCTACTTGCAGAGTGCAGCTTACATGCGTCTGAAGAACTTGCAGATTGGTTATACGCTGCCTAAAGTCTGGGTGAATGCCATTGGCCTGCAGAACGTACGTGTATATGTATCAGGCGAAAACCTGCTCACCATCACCAGTCTGGAGAAAGTAATCGACCCAGAGTCGGCTGGCATTGGCTGGCAGGGTGGTATGACCTATCCGCTCTCTAAGACTTATTCTGTAGGATTAAGTGTTAATTTCTAATCAGGAGGACAAAAACAATGAAAAATATAAAGAAGCAAATTCTGATGGGTGCAATGGCGCTTACAACAGCAGCCTTTTCGCTAACAAGCTGTAACGACTATCTAGACCAGGAACCCAAATCGGAGGTGTCGCCAGAGCGATATCTTCTTACTGCAGCCCAGCTGCAATCGTATGTAGACGCTTACTATGCCAACTACGACAACTGGTTCAGCACCAGCGACGACAAAGGCGGTATGCTGCCCAGCCACTATGGAACTCAGAATGGTTCACCTTATTATGATGATAATGCTACCGACAACCAACAGGGCACCAACAGCCGCTACATCAAAGATGCATGGACTGTAGGACAGACAGGAGGAAAATGGAACTTCAGCAATATTTATGCGCTGAATTATTACATCAATACGGTCAAGCAAAAATACGAGGCCAAGACCATCGGAGGTGCAGAGGCTGATATTCGCCACTTCATCGGCGAAGGTTATTTCCTGCGTGCTTTGGAATACTATTTCCGTCTGCGCACACTGGGTGATTTCCCCATCATCACCGAGAACCTACCCGACAACCAAGAGGTACTTGCCAATGCTTCACAGCGCCGTCCACGCAACGAGGTGGCCCGTTTTATCATCAACAACCTTGATACTGCCATCACTTATCTGAGCAATAACAAAGCTAAGACGCGTATCTCTAAAAATGCAGCACTGATACTGAAATCACGTGTGGCTCTCTATGAGGGAACATGGGAGAAATATCATGCTGGCACCGCTCTCGTTCCGGGTGGACCAGGATGGCCAGGTGCATCGAAAGACTACAATGCTGGTTTCTCTTATAATTCACAGAATGAAATCTCTTATTTCCTGAAAGAAGCCATGGATGCTGCCGCCCAAGTGGCAGATGCCGTTGAGTTGACTCCGAACACAAAGCAGATTCCTACGGATAAGGCTAATGACTACTACGACATGTTTGCCAGCCACGATGCTAAGGGTTACTCCGAAGTAGTGATGCAACGCCTGTTCTCTTCTGCTGTAGGTATCACCCACCACTTCAACCACTATCTTTATAGCGGTGGTAATACTGGTTATACCAAGCAGTTTGAGCACACCTTCCTTATGGAGAATGGTCTGCCCATCTATGCTGAAGGCAGCGGATATGCCGGTGATGACTTTATTGCTGATACAAAGGTGAACCGCGACTGGCGTTGGAGATTGTTTATGAAGGCTCCGAAAGAGGCCAAGGCCACAAAGAATATTAGTAAGGTGGAATACTTCCCCGAAGCCCCGGACATTTACAAGAGCGACTCAAAGATTGCTACCTCTACCGGTTATATTCAGGGAAAAGGCTACTCTCTTGACTACAACGACCAGATTCTGGGACAAGACCAGACGGCATTTGTGGTGTTCCGCGCCGGTGAAGCATACTTGAACTATATCGAGGCATCTTACGAGCTCAACGGAACCATTGATTCAAAGGCCGACAAATACTGGAAAGCCATCCGTACACGCGCTGGTATTGATCCTGACTATAATAAGACCATTCAGGCTACTGACATGAGCAAAGAAGCTGAGAACGACTGGGCAGCTTACTCGCATGGAAAATTACTTACCGACAAGACTCTCTACAACATTCGCCGTGAGCGTCGTTGTGAGTTCATCGGTGAGGGCTTCCGCACAAACGACCTCTTCCGTTGGCGCTCACTCGACCAACTGAACGGTTTCCAGCTGGAAGGCTGTAAGATTTTCGGTCCGATGCAGAGCCTCTTCGGCAACAACCTGAAATATGATCAGGCAGACCAGAGCAAGAACAATGTGTCTTCTCCAAGCTTGAGTGTATATCTGCGCCCCAACCAGAAGTCAACCAACAATCAATACTACAACGGTTTCTTCTTCTTCGAGGCTCACTACCTGGATCCTATTGCCGTACAAAACTTCCTAAACACATCGGATGACGGTAAAACAATAGCTAATTCGCCTATCTATCAGAATCCAGGCTGGCCAACTGTCGCAGGTTCTCCATGTGAGTAGAAGAGGAGATGATGTTTTATAGAAAATATCTCTCGCATTTTAATACATACTGTTTTTTAGATTAGTAACTATTTTCATGGATGACGAGGGGCAGCCTGTCGCATGCAGACTGCCCCGTTTTCATAAAATTTTTACAGCCTTTCTGTTGCGTTATTGCATTATTTTTCGTACATTTGCAACAAAACAAAGACTTAATGATGAGAAAACTCTTATTGCTGACCATGACCCTGCTTGCGGTGCTCTCACTGCAGGCACGACGGTGGACACCTGCCGAGGTGCGGGCCGTCATCAAAAAAGTGAATACCTATTGGCAAACAAACAACAAGGCCGAGGTACGCTCGTTTTGGGACAATGCTGCCTATCACACAGGCAACATCGAAGTGTATAAACTGCTGGGCGACGAGAAGATGCTCGACTACAGCCGGCGCTGGGCTGAACATAACCAGTGGATGGGTGCACGCGAGCCAGATCCTGCCAAGTGGAAATACAAGACCTATGGCGAGGGACAGGACTTCGTGCTCTTCGGCGACTGGCAAATCTGCTTCCAGACGTATATCGACCTTTACAAAGTGAATAAAGGAGAGCTGAGAGGTGAGAACGGAAAACTGAGAACGGAGAGATATGATTACTCTCATGGCTCAGAGGCCAGCTCGGAAGGTAATCACACTTCGCACTTGTCACCTCTCACTTCTCACATAGAAATAAAGCGTGCCCTTGAGGTGATGGGCTACGAGGCCGACTCGCGCGTTCACGACTACTGGTGGTGGGCCGACGCACTCTATATGGTGATGCCCGTGATGACCAAGATGTACCAGCTGACGGGCGAGAAGAAGTATCTCGACAAATTGTATGAGAACCTGCTCTACAGCGACAGCATCATGCTCGACCAGGAGACCGGACTCTACTTCCGCGACGGCAAATACGTATGGCCCAAGCACAAGTCGGCCAACGGCAAGAAGGATTTCTGGGCTCGTGGCGACGGATGGGTGCTGGCAGGACTGGCAAAGGTGCTGCAGGATATGCCCGAGACTTACGTGTGGCAGCCCTTCTTCGTGCATAAGTACACTCGTCTGGCACGTGCCGTGGCTAAGTGTCAGCAACCGCAGGGCTACTGGACGCGCTCTATGCTCGACCCGGCTCATGCCCCCGGCCCTGAAACCAGTGGCACAGCCTTCTTCTGCTACGGACTGCTGTGGGGCGTCAACCACGGCTACTTGCAGAAGAAAGAGTTTGCACCCGTCATTGAGCGTGCCTGGAAATATCTCACCGAGACCGCACTGCAAAAGAACGGACGCATTGGCTATGTGCAACCCATCGGCGAACGTGCCATCCCCGGACAGACTGTCGATGCCAACAGTCAGGCCAACTTTGGTGTGGGTGCCTTCCTGCTGGCAGCCTGCGAGTATGAGAGATGGCTGAAAAACAATTGATAATTGATAATGGACAATTGATAATTCATTATTGAAAATTGAAAATTGAAAAAATGGGAATAATTAATCAATATGGCAAGAAGGGAATGGGAGCAAAAACGGCTCTCGCCTTCCTCCTTCTCTTTTGCCTCATGATGCCAGCAACGGCGATGGCAAAGAAGGCAAAGAAGCAGCCTGTGCTTTCCGACCGACAGTACTGGTGCTCATTGGCTTACAAGATGGCACAGCCCGTGCTTGAGAATATGGCCAAGGGCGAACTGCAGAAGAACATGCAGACAGAGTTCTCGCCATCGTTCGACAACCGTGACCGCAGAGTGGTTTACATGGAGACGTTCGGACGACTGATGGCTGGTGTGGCTCCGTGGCTGAACTTGCCCGACGACGATACGGCCGAAGGAAAACAGCGCCGACAGCTGCGCCAGTGGGCACTGCAGGCCTACAAGAATGCCGTAGACCCCAGCTCGCCCGACTATCTGCTGTGGCGCAAAGAGGGACAGACACTGGTGGATGCTGCCTATCTGGCCGAGAGCTTCATCCGTGCTTACGATGCCTTATGGATGCCGCTTGACGACGTGACAAAACAACGCTATATCGACGAGTTCACCCGTTTGCGCCGCGTGGATCCGCCCTACACCAACTGGCTGCTCTTCTCATCCACCATTGAGAGTTTCCTGGCCAAGGCTGGTGCACCACACGACAACTTCCGCATCAACATGGCTATCCGCAAGACTGAGGAATGGTATGTAGGCGACGGCTGGTTCTCCGACGGTCAGGGCACCTTCGCCTTCGACTACTATTCATGCTATGTCTTCCATGCCATGTATCTCGAGACGCTGCAGAACATGATTGATGCTGGCAACGGCGGATGGGGCATCAACTATAAGAAATTCCGCGAGCGCCAGCTGAAACGCACACAGAAGATGGCCATCATCCTCGAGCGTTTCATCTCGCCCGAAGGCACCTTCCCCGTCATCGGCCGCTCCACTCCTTACCGCATGGCTGCCATGCAACCGCTGGCACTCATGGCCTGGTATCAGACACTACCCGCCGACCTGAGCAACGGACAGGTGCGTGCCGCTCTGACACAGGTACTGCACCGCATGTTCGACCAACAGAACAACTTCAACGAAGGGGGCTATCTCACCATCGGCTTCTGCGGACGACAGCCCGACACTGCCGACTGGTACACCAACAATGGCTCACTCTACATGACGTCGCTATCGTTCATGCCCCTGGGTCTGCCTGCCGACCATCCTTTCTGGACCGACGCGCCACAGCCCTGGACACAGGTGAAAGCATGGGGCGGACAACCCTTCCCCAAAGATCACCGCTGGAGCGACTGATGGTATAATGACCACACCGTCTCTATCCTAGCACCACGTCGAGCACCATCATCAGCACAAAGCCCAAGGCAAAGCCGATGGTGCTCATGTTGGTGTGGGTACCCTCTGAGGCTTCCGGGATGAGCTCCTCTACCACCACATAGAGCATGGCGCCGGCGGCAAAGGCCAGCATATAAGGCAACACGGGCGTCATCAGCGAGGCCAGCAGAATGACCACCAGTCCGCCCAGAGGTTCCACAACTCCGCTCAGGCTGCCTATCATAAACGAGCGCCATCGCGAGTTGCCGGCAGCACGCATGGGCATCGAAATGATGGCACCTTCGGGAATATTCTGAATGGCAATACCCAGCGACACGGCTACGGCTGCCGCCAGCGAGATAGGAGCATCGCCCGTACCCGCTCCGGCAAACACCACACCCACGGCCATGCCCTCAGGCAGATTGTGAATGGTGACAGCCAGCGACAACATGGCCGTACGCGAGAGTCGCGAGCGCGGTCCCTCAGGTTGGTTGGCGCCAAGGTGCAAGTGGGGCGTCAGTTCGTCGACGAGCAACAAGAACCCCATGCCCAGCAGAAAGCCTACTGCGGCAGGAAGCACCGCCCAGCGGCCCCCGCTCTCGCCCATCTCGATGGCAGGTATGAGCAGCGACCACACCGAGGCGGCTACCATCACACCCGAGGCAAACCCCAGCAACGTTTTTTGCACTACGGCCGACATCTCTTCCTTCATGAGGAAGACAAAGGCCGAGCCCAGCATGGTGCCCAACAACGGAATGAGCAAACCTATCATCATTGTACTATTGATCATATCCTCTGTTTTGCTTGTTTCGTTTGCAAAATTAATTCAAAAATATTATCTTTGCAACAAAAATCTGAAAATCATGAAACCAAACAAACTATTACTCACACTCGTTCTGGCCATGCTCACTATGGCTATGCCCCTACAAGCAGCTAACAACAAGAAAGGCACGTTCACCGTGGGCGAAAAGACTTTCCTGCTCAACGGCAAACCTTTTGTGGTGAAAGCTGCCGAAATTCATTATCCACGCATTCCGCGCCCCTACTGGGAGCACCGCATCAAGATGTGCAAGGCTCTGGGCATGAACGCCGTGTGCATCTACATCTTCTGGAACATTCACGAACAGCGTGAAGGACAGTTCGACTTCACTGGCCAAAACGACGTGGCCGAGTTCTGCCGCCTGGCACAGAAGAATGGCATGTATGTCATCGTGCGCCCCGGCCCCTATGTGTGTGCCGAATGGGAAATGGGCGGTCTGCCTTGGTGGCTGCTGAAGAAGAAAGACATCCGCCTGCGCGAACGCGATCCCTACTTTATGGAGCGCGTGAAGATTTTCGAACAGAAAGTGGGCGAGCAACTGGCTCCGCTGACCATCCAGAAAGGTGGCCCCATCATCATGGTACAAGTGGAAAATGAATACGGTTCGTATGGCGAGGACAAGCCCTATGTATCGGAGATTCGCGACTGCCTGCGCGGCATCTACGGCAAGGAACTGGCACTCTTCCAGTGCGACTGGGCCAGCAACTTCGAGAAAAACGGACTCGACGACCTTACCTGGACCATGAACTTCGGCACAGGTGCCAACATCGACAAGCAGTTCCAGCGACTCAAACAATTGCGCCCCAATGCACCACTGATGTGCTCGGAGTTCTGGAGCGGATGGTTCGACAAGTGGGGAGCACGCCACGAGACACGTCCAGCCAAGGCGATGGTCGACGGCATGGACGAAATGCTCTCGAAGAATATCTCCTTCTCACTCTATATGACTCACGGCGGCACCTCGTTCGGCCACTGGGCAGGTGCCAACAGTCCGGGCTTCGCTCCTGACGTGACCAGCTACGACTACGATGCGCCCATCAACGAGTATGGTCAGGCCACACCGAAATACTATGAGCTGCGCACAATGATGCAGAAGTACAACGATGGAAAGAAGCTGCCCGCCGTGCCCAAAGCCCCGATGCCAATAGTGACCGTGCCGAAGTTCGAGCTGAAGGAGTTTGCCACTTTGATGACCGCAACAGCCGAAGGCGGAAAGATGGAGAAGGGCGCTTTGAAGACCTTTGAAGAAATGGACATGGGCTGGGGTACGATGATTTATTCTACCCGTTTGCCCGAAATCACCTCGACCAGTGTGTTGTCAGGTGAATTCCATGACTTTGCGCAGGTGTTTATTGATGGAAAATACATTGGCAAGATAGACCGAGTGAAGAATGAGAAGTCGCTCACCATTCCTGCCGTCAAGAAGGGTGCCGAGCTGATGATTATTGTTGAAGGCATGGGCCGCATCAATTTCGGCCGCGCCATCAAGGACTTCAAGGGTATTGTAGGCAACGTCACGCTGAGCACCGAAACTGCCGATGCTGACATAGTGCTGACACCGAAAAACTGGACAAACATGGCCATCCCTGATGACTACGAGACAGCAAAAAAAGCACTCGACATGGTGAAGGACTTCAATGCCAAATCCAACATGAGCGGTAGTGCACCAGGAATAGCTGTTACGCGCAATTATGAGGAATCTGCAAAGCTCTCTGCGTTTATGAAGCCTGGCTACCATCGTGGCTACTTCACACTGAAGAAGGTGGGCGACACCTTCCTGAACTTCGAGACGTGGGGCAAGGGCCAGGTTTATGTGAATGGACACGCCATGGGCCGCATCTGGTCGATAGGCCCGCAGCAGACGCTCTACGTGCCCGGTTGCTGGCTGAAGAAAGGTAAGAACGAGGTGATTGTCCTCGACGTGGTCGGCCCGAAGGAGACCGTGGTATGGGGACAAGACAAGCCCGAGCTGAACAAACTGAACATCGAGAAAACGGTGAAACACAACAACATCGGCGACAAACCCGACCTCAACAGCATGACACCTGCCGCCGCCGGACAACTGAACAGCGGCAACGGATGGCAGACCGTCCGCTTCGCCAAGCCCCAGCGTGGACGCTACGTAGCCCTGCAGTGTCTCTCCAACCACGACGGTTCGCAGCGCAGTTGCATTGCCGAACTCTACATGCAGGATGCCAACGGCAAGCGTCTCTCGCGTGAGCCATGGACGGTGAAGTATGCCAACAGCGAGAACGAGAACGGCAACCACCTGGCCGACAAGGTGTTCGACCTGCAAGAGTCGACTTTCTGGCAGACTGAGCGTGCCGCTACCCTGCCCCACCTGTTGGTCATCGACCTGGGCAGTGAGCAGACCGTCAGCGCATTGGAATACCTGCCGCGCGCAGAAGAGGGAGCCCCCGGCTCGGTGAAAGACTACAAGGTGTTTGTGTTTTAACACTCGAAAGTTCTGAAAAGTGTGGCGTAACCACACAAAACCGAACTACTTAGTGTTCAATCATAAGAACAAAAGGCATTTCTGCATAGAACCGTCAGAGGAGCCTCAACCTAAAAGGAGCAGCCCACATGGAGCTGCTCCTTATTGTTAGTCTACGATAAGTTCATATTCGCGTTCCCGTTAACGTTCCCGTTAGCGTTATCGTTAAAATCAGTCCTCTACCTTCGGAACCTCAATCTGCGAGCCATAACGATGATACTCGTTAGAGATGGACTGCTCCTTGATGTAGTGAGCCAGTTCGATGCGGCCATTGCGCACGGGCACAGCCTGGGCGATGTACTTATCGCAGAAGGCGGCAGCCTGGAACACCTCGTCGGGAATGTTCTTCGAGATGGTGCGCACACGCTCAAACTGCTTCATCGAGTTGCAGAAAGCCGTCAGACCCTCGGTCTTCACACCCTGCAGCTGTCCCACCAGTGGGTTGTCGGCATCGGCAGAGATGGTGAGCGGGGTGCCGACCGTCTTGGCGGCAAGCTGTACCATCTGTACCTGTTCGAGCGTCTCGTCGCCGAAGAGGCGTAACACCATGTTGCTCAGCGGCAGATAGCGGAACACATTCTGCTCGCCACGAATCTTCGGCTGAATGTTGCGGGCATGGCGGAACTCACGCTCGTACCAGTCGGCATACGACTTCTTATAGTCGGTGGTGGTGCCCGGACGGTCGGTGATGGTCATGAACTGTGCGCAATAGTTGGGGCCTCCAGCCTTCAGTCCAGGACCAAAGGCGCTAAGCTTCATGCCGCCGAACGGCTGACGGTTGACCACAGCACCCGTGATGCCACGGTTGATATAGAGGTTACCAGCCTGGATGTGGTTCTTCCAGTAGCGCTGTTCCTGCTCGTCGAGCGACTGCAGACCGCTAGTCAGTCCATAGTCGAGTCCGTTGACGAGGTTGACAGCCTCTTCGAGTGTGTCATAAGGAGCCACGGCCAACAGCGGAGCAAACAACTCGGTGCGGAAGGTGAACGAATCAGGTTTCACGTCGACCTTGATGGTGGGTTTCATGATGTACTTCTTCTCGTCGACAAACTCCGGGGCGATGAGCCAGCGCTCGCCTGGCTCCAGCTTAAATGCTTTCTCCAGCTTGTCGTTCTTGTTGGTAATCATGGGGCCTACAATGTTGCCGGCATTCCATACGCCACCCACCTTGAGCGACGATGCGCAGTCGGTGAGTTTCTCGAAGAATTCAGGATTGTTGTATACCGAACGCTCCACCAGCAGCAACGAGCAGGCCGAGCACTTCTGTCCGGCATTGCCGAAAGCAGAGCGGCAGGCATTCATGATGGCGTGGTCGCGGTCGCCCTTGGCCGAGAGAATCATCACGTTCTTACCACCTGTCTCTGCCGAGAGCGGCTTGCGCGGGTTGGTGTGGGCGATGCTTTGTGCGGTCTCGGTGCCACCAGTGAGGATGATGTGCTTAATGACGGGCGACGAAGTGAGCAACGGAGTGGCCTCGCGGTTGGTGATAATCACCTGCAAAGCCTCCTTGGGAACGCCAGCCTCCCAGAATGCCTTGGCGAAGAGCCAGGCCACAGGAGCAGCCACGGTGGCGGGCTTCAGCACACAGGTGTTGCCCGAAGCCAGGGCAGCCACTACACCTCCGCACGGGATGGCGCATGGGAAGTTCCATGGCGAGAGCACCAATACGGTGCCTTTGGCGCGCATCTCAATATCGTCGAGGGCAGCATATTTCTTCATCGTAGTGGTGTAGAAACGGCAATAGTCGATGGCCTCAGACACTTCTACGTCGGCCTCCTCGATGGTCTTGCCCGTAATAGCACACATCGATCCGTTCAGGTCGCCACGCATCTGTCCGAGGATGTTGGCAGCCTTGTACATGATGGCATGGCGCTGATCGATGGTAGTGTTGCGCCAACCGCCGACATCAGCATCGGCAATTTGCAGGATCTGCTCTGTCTGAGCCTTGTCGGCGCGCGACATTTCGCAAACCAGCACATCGCCTTCCTGCGAACGGTCGAAGTATTTCACCTTGTCATCGTTGTAGACCAGTCCGGCACCTATCTGCGTGGGCAGCACGTCGCCGGGTTTCCAGTCGCCCCACTCTGCTTTCACGCCAGTAAGCTGACCGTTACTCTTCCACTTGGCGAAGATGCGCTCCACCCACTCCTGGTTGCAGAAGCGGTCGAAGTCGGTGTCGGGCTCGTTGATCATCTCGTCTTGCGGTTCCTGTCCTACATAAGGTTTGTTACGGTCTTGCGTACGTGTAGGAATATGAGTGATGGTATCCTTCATGTTGTAGGCATCGATGAACTGCTGCTCCAGCTCCTTCCACTCCTTGGTGTCGGGCTTCAGCGAGAACGAGTGGGTGAGGAAGTTGTCGGGAGCGGTGTTCTCGTCCATACGGCGCACGAGATAAGAGATGGCGTTGAGGAAATGCTCTTTCTTCACCACGGGCGTGTAGAGGATGACGTGGTTGCCCAGTTTCTTCTGTGCGCGCCACACGTGGTTGGCCATGCCTTCGAGCATCTCGAAGCAGAAGCAGTCTTTCGGCGTCTGATACTGCTGGGTGAGCAGGTAGGCATACGAGATGGTGAAGAGGTTGTGCGAAGCCATGCCGATGTGCAGCACCTTGGCATTCTCGGGCTTCAGGCCGCGCTCGATGATGTGCAGGTAGTTGGCATCCACTTCTGTCTTGTTGGGACGTACGGGGTTGGGCCATCCGCGCAGGTCGCTGACGATGTTCTCCATGTCGAGGTTACAGCCTTTCACGATACGCATCTTGATGGGCGAGCCGCCCTCGGCCACACGCTTGCGTGCAAACTCGAGCAGTTCGGTCTGGAAGTCCCATGCATCGGGCAGGTAGGCCTGCACCACGATGCCGGCTTCGTAGTTCTTGAACTGTGGCAGCGAGAGCACCTCTTTGAACAGCTTCATGGTGAGGTGGGCATCCTTATACTCCTCCATGTCGAGGTTGATGAACTTCGGACGGGTCACACCGTCGGGCGTCGTGTATGGATTGTCGATGGCAGCCTGATAAAGTTCCGACATGCGGCGGATGAGCTCAGGGAAGCACTCTTTGTAGTTCAGGGCATGCGTCTGCGCATAGATACCCGATATCTTCACCGAGATATAGTTGATGTCGGGCTCTTTCAATGCCTCGAGATACGACTCATAGCGCTTGTCGGCCTCGCCGTTACCGAGCACCACCTCGCCCAGCAGGTTGACGTTCTGGCCGATGTCCTCGCTGAAGCGTGTGGCCAGGTGTTTGGTGAGGTTTGGACGTGCGGCGTTGATGATGACGCGGCTGGTGTCGCGGCGCAGTCGCCACTTGATGATGGGCACAGCCACCCAGTTGAACAAAGGCAGATAGGCAAACTTCTGGTACATCCAGAAGAGTGCATGGTCGGTCTTGTTGAGGAAGTGGGGAATGCCATACTGGTCGATAAGGTCTTTCACGCGTACGGCCAGCTTCTGTGTGTCGCGCACCTGACTGGTCTCGTCGAGCATGCGTACAATGAATTTCTTGTCGTTTGGCGTGGTGACCATGGTGCCATACATGTGTTGTTCTTCTTTCTCCAGCTTGGTCAGTCCGGCATAACTCTCATCGTATAGTTTGCGCATCCAGGAGAATACTTCCTGAACGGTCGGCAGTTTTTGTTGTTCCATAAACTAATAAATAAGGTGTTGTTTTTGGTATGATGTTGGGGTCTCTGTTGTTGCGGCCCGACGGACAATGGCTGTCGGTGCCGACCGGAATCAGCAGACGGGCGGACTGAACTTCACGTCTCTGTAACGGTGAAGCGCTGTCAGAGCTTGTAGTGAGAACATGTCATACATAGGCGTGAATAGATTTTTAGTGTTTAACAGGCTTTTTAGTTTTGTATTCGTGGCAAAGATATAAAAAAAATAGAAAACTGAAAAGAAAAAAGCAGAAAAAATCACACATTCGCCGACACATCTTAGCGCTTCAGAATGTGAATGCGCCATGTGAGACCTATGCCGGCACGGTCTTCGTTGTCTTGCATGATGCCATCGGGATTGGTGTTGGTGCCCCACGACCGGCAGTAGTAGGCATGCAGACGCAAGTCTTTACTGCCCAGTGGGAAATACTCCACGCCTGCCCCGACGCGCGTCAGTTCTGTTCCTGGCATGACGCACAGGTCGGCAGCCTTGTCGGTATGATTCACCTCATAGCTGGCCTTCGCCAACAGGCGCCACTTCTGCGCAGGGCAGTACGACAACTCGACTATCACCGAACAGTCGCGCAAGAAGAACGCCTGTCCGCTGGCGGCCCTGTTCATCACGTCGAGCTGCAGTTTCAGTCCATCGCCCATATGGAACTCATTGCCAAGAGAGATGTAGTGAATATAGCGGTGCTCTGCCCACTCCATCATGTTCATCGACCACAAGGCGTTCCACCGTCCATGCGACCCATACCACATCAGGTTGTAGGCATACATGTCGGCATGCCGATAATGACTGCGGAAGGGGCTCTCGCACACTTGCGCCATCAGTTTGTCGGATGGTGAGAAATGATAGGTAAGGGCGGCTCCCCACGCATAGCACGAGGCGACGTTCCAAAACTCCGAACAGAAATAGAGGTCGATGGGGGCTGCATCGTATTCATAGCCCCCCACACCGATGACCAGCTTGCCGGCAGAAAGCATCCAACGGTCGGTGGCCCGGTAGTCGACATACAACCAGTCGGTAGCATCGAAAAAGCTAGTAGACGAATGCATCTTATTCAGGCGTTGGTTGAAATCGTACGACAGTCGATCACTAATCTTTCCATACATCCTCAGGTTCAGATATTTACCTTTAAATCCGCACTCGTCTTTCTCCGCACGGCCGTCATCGTAGTCGCGCTGATAGTCGGCACGTGTCTCCATCGAGAGATGGATCTTTCTCTCTTCATTTTGCGCATGGGCGGCAACACATAGGCATATCATTAGGAACAATAAAAGGAATCTCGGCCTCATAGTATTCAGGTTGAGTTTTCTGAGTACAAAGATACAAAAAAGGGATCAATCAGGAAAATAATCGTCCACCTTTTTAATGGCATATTCATCTTAAATGTCACCTAAAGTGAGCGTTGAAATGTGAAATTATGCAAAAAAAAACGGTTGTTCGCTGAAAAAAAATGCCTGTTTGCCGATTTTTATTTGCAACAATTCAAAACTTTTATTATCTTTGCAACAACAAAAAAAATAAAACAAGGTATTCCTAGACAAGCAAATAGTAAAGATTCTCTTATAAATCAATAACAAATAGCGGTTTAATTAAGTAAGTTTTCATTCGGATGGTTTCTCGCTGTGAAGCGCGGAACCATTTTAGGTTTATAAAGGACACATCTTATGCATTCCAAAATACTCATCTTTTGTATTCCAAAATATTCTTCTTTTGCATTCCCAAAAACTCACGTTTGGAAAAGCCCAAAAAGATTTGGCTTTTCGCTCACTTCTTTGTACCTTTGCCGAAAAATCGAAAATGGCAATCATCAAATCAGTCAATGGCCTGGAACCTAAATGGGGAAAGGAATGTTATTTCAGTGAGAATGCCGCCATCGTGGGCGAAGTCACCATGGGCGACGAGTGTAGTGTGTGGTTCAACGCTGTAGTGCGTGGCGACGTGGCTCCTGTCACCATGGGCGACCGTGTGAATGTGCAAGACGGTGCCGTGGTACACGTGACCAACAAGATTGGTCCCACCATCATCGAGGATGATGTGACCATCGGACATAATGCCACTGTACACGCCTGTACGCTGAAACGCGGTTGTCTGATTGGCATGGGCAGCACCGTGCTCGACAATGCCGTGGTGGGCGAAGGTGCCGTGGTGGCTGCCGGTGCGCTGGTATTGGGCCGCACCGTCATCGGTCCTCACGAGATTTGGGGTGGTGT
This sequence comes from Prevotella sp. UBA2739, assembly GCA_002353525.1. Classification (GTDB taxonomy): domain Bacteria; phylum Bacteroidota; class Bacteroidia; order Bacteroidales; family Bacteroidaceae; genus Prevotella. The sequence continues at coordinate 72,023 of DEJV01000056.1, read as the reverse complement.
TCCTGCCAAATTCATCAAGAAGACCAATCCCGACCAGGCCGAGTCGTATGCCCGCCACTATGTGGAGTACTCAAAATGGTATCTCGCTGAAGACGGCATCCTGCCTCCTAGCGACAAAGAATAAAACGAACGATGAGAAAGTCTCTGCTGTTGTTCCTTTATGTGGCCTGTTGCCTGCATGTGGTGGCAGCCACTGCCCCGAAGTCCGCCGAGGCGCAGGCTCTCATGGATTTCATACGCCGGATTGAGGGAAGCTACACCCTGTCGGGGGCCATGGCGAATGTCAACTGGAACATCAACGAGGCTGAGTGGGTGCACAAGCACACGGGCAAATGGCCTGCCATCAACTGTTTCGACTTTATTCATCACATCTACTCCGCCCCCAACAGCTGGATTGATTATAGCAACACCCGCGTCGCTGAGCAATGGCACCAGCAGGGAGGCATCGTGGCGGCCATGTGGCATTGGAATGTGCCGTCGAACGACAAGAAGGGCTATTCGTTCTATTACGGTACGGAATCGGACAAGACCACCTTCGACGTCAAGAAGATTTTCAATCCTTCATCAGCAGAATACGCGCTGATGATGAAGGACATCGACCAGATTGGCAGCTACCTGAAACAGCTGAAAGAGAAAGGCATTGCCGTGCTGTGGCGCCCGTTGCACGAGGCCGGCGGCATGTGGTTCTGGTGGGGTCGCGATGCCGATGCCTGTGCCGAACTGTGGCGGGTGATGTACCGGCGTTTTCAGGATGCGGGCTTAGACAACCTGATATGGGTGTGGACATCGGCGGCAGCCTGGAACATGCCTTACAGCGACGGCTATCGTTGGTATCCTGGCGACGACTATGTAGACATTGTCAGCATAGACATCTATAACGACAACAATGCGCGGAACATCTACACCTCTTATTATCAGATGTTGCGGCAAAAATCGCCCGACAAACCGGCTGCATTGTCAGAGTGTGGCAATGTGGCCAACATCAGCGACCAGTGGAACAATGGCGCCAAGTGGCTGTTCTTCATGCCATGGTATGACTACGAAAGAACCATGAATCCCAACAACTCTAATTTCAACAGTACCGCCCATGGCAATGCCAATATCGCATGGTGGAACAATGCCTTCAGCTGCGACTTTGTGCTGACGCGCGATGCGGCAAAGACGTTGATGGCCACAGCCATCGCTCCTGTCACTGTGGCCAAGCCGTCGCCGTCATCGGCTGTCTATCGGCTGGACGGCAGCAAGGTGCAGGCAGTCACCAGAAAAGGTATCTATATCGTCGGCGGCAAGAAGATACTGGTAAAATAAACTTCACTTTCTGACGAAAGGTCGTGAGGGGGCAGATGGTGTCCTCCCCCCTACCGCTTCACATCGCTCCACTTAGGAGGCGTGACACCCAGCAAGTGGCGCACAAAGAAGTCGAAACGCTTATGCTCGCCATAAGCCTCGCCCATAGTGTGACGCGCACCGGGCACCACCACCAACTCAAAATCCTTATTGGCTTTCTCTAACGCATTGACCACCTGCATCGTAGATGCCGGATCGACATTATCGTCCATCTCGCCCACTACCAGCATCAGCGGGCGCTCCAGCCGCCATGCGTTCTCCACATTCGAGCAGACGGCATACGAGCTGTCTACGGGCCATCCCATCCACTGTTCATTCCACCAAATCTTGTCCATACGGTTGTCGTGGCAGCCGCAGGCAGCATAGGCAGCCTTGTAGAAATCGCCGTGGAAGAGCACGGCCGAAAGTGCGTTCTGCCCGCCGGCCGAACAGCCATAGATGCCCACGCGGCTGATGTCCATATAAGGATAACGCGCGGCAGCAGCCTTTATCCATGCAATACGGTCGGGCAGACCGGCATCCTTGAGGTTTTTATAGCATACCTCCTCGAACGCCTTCGTGCGGAACGAGGTGGTCATGCCGTCTACCTGCACCACAATGAATCCCAACTCGGCCAGGTCGGCCAGGTTCCACAGCCATGGGGTGAACGACTTGGGCACATATTGGTCGCCAGGACCCGAATAGATATACTCGATGACCGGATAACGGCGCGACGGATCGAAGTTGCTGGGACGCTGAATGATGCCCCACATGTCGGTCTGTCCGTCACGTCCTTTGGCCACGAACACTTCGGGTGCCTTCCATCCTGTTTCCTGCAGCTTCGAGATATCTGCCGTCTCCAGCGTGCTCCTTATCTTGCCATTAGTGCCCGAACGCAACACGCTGACGGGTGGTGTGGTAACGGTCGAGTAGGTGTCGATAAGCCATGCCATATCGGAGGTGAAGACGGCCTGATGATTCCCTGCCTCGGGTGTCAGGCACACCAGATGGCGCCCGTCCAGACCTATCCGGTAGTAATGCACGAAGTAGGGATCCTCTTCCTTGTTCATGCCGCAGGCAGAGAAATACACCACACCCGCTTTCTCGTCGACATGCTGAACGTCGCGCACATAGTATTCGCCACGGGTGATTTGTCTGACGAGCTTTCCCTTCTGCCGGTCATACAGATAGATGTGGTTGCGCCCGTCGCGCTCGCTGGTCCAGAGCAGACGGCGCCCGTCGGCAAAGTGATGGCGGAAGATGCGGTTGTAGTTCACGTATTTCTCTTCGCGCTCCTCTATCAGTGTGCGCACCTTGCCCGTCTCGGCCGAGAGTTCCAGCAGACGGTACACTTTATGTCCCCGCTCGTTGAACTCGAAGGTGACGCTGCGGCTGTTGGCATCCCATTGGGGCATCGTCACTTCATACTGACTGCGGAAGAGGTCAGTAGATGGTTCCACCACACGGCCAGTAGCCACCTCCACGATGACGGGCACACGGTAGTTGAGCGAGTCGCCGGGCTTGGCATACTCCTGACGGTGGAGCACAGGCTCCACACGGTCTTTGGGCGACGACTCCACATAGTGCACATAATGTTTCGGAGCGGGCTTGATGCGCACCGTGGCATAGTAGCGACCGTCGGGTGAGAACGAGCCCCACGACGAATAATAATAGGTAGTGTCGCCGTTGGTAGTCAGCGGAGCGCTCTGTCCGTTGCGCGTCAGCCACAGATTGTGGTCGCGATGGAATATCTTCATCGTGCCATCGGGCGAGACGGCGGTGCGGTCTTTCTCGTCGGGCACCTCCATCCAGTGGCGCTGCGGTCCTTGCGGACGGTCGTGTCGGGGCTTCTCCGGATTGCCGGGCAGCAGTCGTACGGTATTCTCGTCGGCATCCACCTCTTTATATACGACATTCTTCCCGTCGAACACCGAATACCAAAACTGATGTTTGTCGTCGATGGCATGCGCCTTCACGTCGCCATTGGCCATCTTCCAACTATAGTTGCTTCTCACCGCGTAGGCCCGCCGGTAGTCATCGACAGTGCCTTGTGCCATCGTCGTGCCGCATGTGGCTATCGCCAGCAGGCAGACCGTAAAACGTCTCACCGTTGTTATCATGTTTTTCTTTGTATGTTTTTTCATTGTTTATTTTCTTTATTCGAGGGTACGAAGGTGCGAGGGTGCGAGGGTACGAGAATACCCTTTTCTTCGTCAGTCGCAGCTCCAAAGATTACAGCAGGCAAGAGTAATCTCGTACCTCCGTACCCTCGTACCTTCGTACCTCCGAAAGATCGAAATATCAGCCCGCCCTAGAAATAATAGCGCAGACCCACATAGAGGCCTATTTGCTGAATGCCATAGATTTCGTTCTTCTCCAACTCCACGTCATCGGGCTTCTTCAGGCTCATGGTGAAGATGCTTACCTGGGTGCCCAGTCCCAGATGGGGAGCCACTTTCCACTCCACACCCAGGCGCATGGTTGCGCCCAGACGGTTCTCGCTGTTCGTCAGCCCATCATACGACTCGCTGAAGTGGCCGTAACCCAGACCTATACACAGGTCGTAGCGGAACTTCCGCATCATGGGCGACGCCAACACCAGACTCGGTCCAATGTAGTCCACCCGTGTCTTGATGCCCTCGTCGAACGACATATAGTTATGTATATAGTTGATGCCGAATCCGAAGCCCGTATTCCACACATGGTCATAGTCGGCGTTGATAGACAAGCCCACACGCGAGTGATAGAGGTGGTTGCCCACCTGATAATTCGAGTTCATGAACGAAGGGCCTACACTCAGGCGCACCACATTGCGCGGCGAGTTCTTGATCATCTCCTGCACCTCCTTCATCCGTTCCTCATACTCCTTTTTCTGATCGTCGTAGAGTTGCTTGGCTGCCTTGTATTCCATAAAGTCGGCATATTCTTCGGGCGAGAGTATCTGCTGCAGGGCCGAATACTCCATCGTGTCGGGCATCTCGTTCTCCACCATGGCCGATTCTGGAATGCGCAGCATGTTGCCCCACACGCGGTGGATGGTGCTGCGACGGTCGGGCCAGCGGTGCTCCGTAATCTTCAGGCCGTTGCCACCTTTTTTTGCCGTAGCGTCGATGGCCAGTTCCATCACCCTGTCCAACGAGCCTTTCACCGAGAAGCCCGTGTCCACCACTTTCACCTTGCCTATCACCTGCGCCCCGTCAGGAATCTTGTCGGCCGTACCATACAGGAGCACGGAGTCGGGCGAGGTGGCTGGCCATTCAGTGCTCAGCACGTCGGTCACCACTTTTGGAGCACAGCTGCTAAGCAAGCCTGCCACAACGAGATAAACAAACCATTCTTTTGTCTTCATAGCGATTAGCATTGTTTCAACATACAAAAGTATACATTTTTTCGCTACAGCCAAAGCATATTACCAATATTTTTAGTAATTTTGCAGGCCGAATATTTACTTTTTCTTATCACCTTATTGAAGCTACAATGAAGAGAACATTATTAAGGCCCATTCTTTTATCTGCCATGGTCATGTCGCTGACGGGTTGTACAGACAATTCCTACGATTTGTCGGATGTTGACTTGCTGATGGGATTTGGTGCTGACGAACTGGCTCTGCCAGGCAACAATTCCACGAAAGAGATTCAACTCGACAAAGTATTGAAACTCAACGATAACGACTATGTACATATCGACGAGAATGGCGATTACTATTTGGCCGCAGAAGGAAAGGCGAACACAGATGCACATCCTATGGTCGATCAGATTGTGATTGAAGGCATAGAAGCTTCTGGCAGTATTATGGCTGACCTCGGAAGTATTACTGGCGCAGGAACGGGCACGATAACGCTGCCTAAGGAACAGTCTGTCAGCAGCACCCTGCTATCCTTCGAGACTCAGGGCGACACACCTTCGGAGGTAAAGTCGTTGAGCGAGTTGTCGGTAGAAACCGAGCTGTTACTCACTGTCAAGTTTTCCGATGCATTGTCGGCCATCGTGCCCTCACTCACACGGGCCGTACTCATTTTCCCTGATTATATTGAACTGAGTTCTGTCGATAAAAGCAACGCCTCTATTGACGGCAACCGTATCGTTGTGACCAATGTGCCTACCAATAAGCAGCTGCAACTGAAAGTGACTGCATCGCGCCTAAAAAACATGGTGCAGTCGGCCTCGTTGCCCACAACCGACAACTATGTGGTGTTCAATAACGGAAAGGTCAGTGTGAAAGGAAAACTCGACATCGAGGTATCTTTCAATAAGATCAACCTTTCAGCCCTGCCTGCCGGGGAAGACTGCCGCATAGACGGCAACCTGAACATGGGAGCCATCACGGTGACCGAAGCACGCGGACGATTCACCCCTTCCATCAAATTGTCGCTGGGCGACACCGAGATAGGCGACGTACCTGATTTTTTGACCGACGAAGGCGTAGTTATCGACCTGTATAATCCACAAGTGAGGTTCAAAGTGAGCAGCGACCTTGACATGCAAGGCGTGGTGAAAGGCGCGCTGACCTCCTACGATGCCCAAGGGAATCGCATAGGACATGTGGACATCAGCCCCTTCCATATTCATGCCAACGGAACCACACAAGTGTGCTTCTGCCGACAGCCTGTAGAGGTGGAAGGCTATCAGACCATTGTCGTGCCAGGCATCTCCAGCCTCATCTCTACCATTCCTCATCGCATTACCTTCGATGTAGAGGCCATTGGCGACGACACCCATGAGGCTACTGTGCGTCTGGGACATAGATACACCGTGACAGCACCTGCCTATGCGGTCTATGCACCATTGGCATTCGCCGAAAAAGCCGTTATCATCTACCGCGATACACTCGACGGGTGGAATGACGATCTGAAAGACCTCTCGCTCACACAAGACTCTTACGTCCTGGGCACCGCTGAAGTAGAGAACACCATGCCGGCCTACCTACACTTTAGCGCTTATGCCATCGACAAGGACGGACAGCGCATCCCCGACAACCGCATAGCAGTAACCGTCGACAAAGAGATTGCTCCAAGTGCCGACGGCAAGCCGGTAACCACACCCGTTGAGGTGCGTGTCGTTCAGCGTGATGCTACAGCCCTGCGCAGTCTCGACGGGTTGTGCATCAGTGTGGAGGGCACACTCAAAGGCGACGAGTCGTTGGCAGGCAAAACACTGAATGCTTATCACCACCTGTTGAAGCTGAAAAACATTCAACTGAAAGTAGTAGGAAAAGTAATTGTTGACTTAAATGACGACGAGAAATGAATAGAATCATCAGAACGATCACCACATCGACACTCTTTACTATGGCCAGTTTTGCACTTGCCCAGGAACTCAATACGGCTTATTTTACCGACCAATACACCTTCCGCCACACCATGAATCCTGCCTTTGGCAACGATTGCAGCTATGTCTCGCTCCCCGCCCTTGGCAATGTAAATGTATCTATGCGCGGTAACTTTGGGGTTGGCGATGTATTATTCGATAACCCTGTGCCTGGCGGGAAAAGCAAGACTACATTCATGAACCCTTACCTCTCCGACTCTGAAGCTTTGGCAGGATTCAGCAAGGGCAACAACAAAATGACAGCCGACGTGCGCCTGGCCATTCTCTCTGCAGGATTCAAGGCTCTAGGTGGTTACAACACCATTGAGATGATTGTCAGGTCGGACATTGGCGCTGCCCTGCCTTATGAATTGTTTGAGTTTGCCCGTAATGTCGGCAACCGTTCCTATGCCTTTAGCGACATTCATGTGCGTGCGCGGGCTTATGGCGAACTGGCTCTGGGCCATTCTCATCAGCTCAACGAGAAGTGGCGTGTGGGTGGAAAGATAAAGGTGCTCATGGGTCTCGGACAGGCCGATGTGGTGATGGAGGACACACGTGTCGACCTTTCTGACGCCAACCAGTGGGTGATGCAAACACGGGCTCAGGCCGACGTATCGATGAAGGGCTTTCTTTTCAAACAAAAGCAAAAGGAATACAAGCAGCGGCAAGGCAGCTATGACTATATAGACGATATAGACGTAGATGGCTTCGGACTGGGAGGTTTCGGACTGGCTATTGATTTTGGCGGTATCTACAAACCCAACGACAACCTCACGCTGAGTGCAGCACTCACCGACCTGGGCTTCATCTCATGGTCGCAGAATGCTCATGCAGAGAACATCGCCTCGTCGTTTGTATTCGATGGCTTCCACGATATCGATGTCAGCGACCGTCAGCACCCACAATCGCTTGAGAGCCAGGCAGACAACTATGGTGACCAGTTGGCCGATTTCATTCACCTGCATGACATGGGCAACAATGGCAGCCGCACCACCTCGCTGGCTGCCACCCTGCGCATTGGAGGCGAATATACATTGCCCACTTACAAGCCGTTGTCGTTCGGACTTCTCGGCACAGCCCGCCTTGGAGGCCCCTTCACTTGGGCCGAAGCACGGCTGAGTGCCAACTGGAAACCCTTGCGCTGGCTCGATGGAGGCGTCAGCATGGCTGTAAATTCTTTTTCCACCAACTTCGGATGGTGTCTGAATGTGCATCCAAAAGGGCTTAATTTCTTTATCGGGATGGACCAGTTTCTTGGAAAATTGTCGAAACAATATGTTCCATTGCATTCTAATGCAACGCTTACAACAGGTATAAACGTGACTTTCTAGGAGTAGTATAGGCCACACATCTATGCGATGTCAGCCTTACTGCCCCATCACCCTTTTCAGCACCTCGGGCTCGTTGGTGGTAATGAGGTCGATGCCCTCCATCGTGGCATGATGGCGCAGTTGTGCCTCGCCATCCACCGTCCACACGTTCACCTCCATGCCCAGGCGGTGTGCCTCTGCTATCCATTCCGGATGCCGTTTCAGCACCCCGTAGTGATAGTCGATGCCGTTCACGCCCAGCTGTTCAAGAGCCTCTTTTGGCGAGAGGTCGCCATTCAGATAAGCCACTTTCGACTCCGGCGCCATTTCGTGCACACGGCGGCATACACGCCGGCTGAACGAGATATATTCCGTCTGTGCCTCCAGTCCCAGTTGCCTCACCAGCGTCACGCACATCTCTGCCACCCTGTCGTCGCGCTCCGG
>DEJV01000056.1:19077-63607 GCA_002353525.1 Prevotella sp. UBA2739 | reverse complement strand
CCCCGTTGCAGATACTGTTGCAGCGTTGGCAGGAACTCACCGTTGCGCAACTGCCGGAACTGCAACTGCGGATAGGTTGCGTTCTCTATTCGCAGGCTGTCCCACGTCGCATCGTGAAAAACCACGGGCACACCATCAGCGGTGAGCCACACGTCAAACTCAGAACCATAGCATCCCACGTCGCAAGCTTTCTGCAGACTGGTCAGTGAGTTTTGAGCGCTCCCCTCCGTTTTCCAGTAACCACGGTGAGCGACAATCTTTGGTTGTGCCAGCATCGGCTGTGCCGTCATGCCAACCCAAAGAGCAAACATCCACATTCTTTTCATCATATCGGTAGCGTTTTTTGGTATATCAGAGATGTATCATCCCAGCACAAAGATACATCTTTATTTCGTTTCCACAAAATATTTTTTGTTTGACAACACGGCGCATCGAGTGTGCCTGCCCATGTAAACCCAAATCATGACTAACGTAAAATCGAGTCAACGTGAATTAACAATAAGTTGAACCCGGCCTCAACACTTATCGTGAATAAGGTTACAGGTAATCAACCAAAAGCCAGTTAAACTACACTCTCTTATGTGTCCACTCGTTGGTAGTCACGCTACCAGTATTTGGTAGCCACACTACCAATGTTTGGTAGCCTGCCTACCAATGCTTGGTAGCGTGAGTACCAAAGCTTGGTAGCGTGAGTACCAACGTTTGGTACTGGCAGTACCAAAATTTGGTAGTGGTTTTGGTACTGATTGTACCAAATACAAATGGCTTTATTGTCAGTACAGATGCTTTGTAGCGTCAGTACAGATGCTTTGTACTGCCTGTGAAGTTCTGGAAAATCATAAAGAAAGGCCAACGAGCACTTAGCCCAGGGCAACACCCTATTCCACTACTTTCAGCAACAGGGCCTCCATGATCTTGTAGCCGGCGGCATTGGGATGGATGGCAGGCTGGTCTTTGGCATACTCTGCTTTCATCTGCGTACCGTCGTCGGACACCAGAGCACTGAAATAGTCGATATACGGAATGCCCTTTTTCTTGGCATACGCCTTCACGCGGGCATTGAGGCTTTTTACTTTCTCCATGGCATCGGTGACTTCCGGACGCCACTTGAAACCTGCGGCGGGCAGACAACTGGCCAGTACCACCTTGATGCCGTTGGCACGGGCGATGTCGATCATCGACAACACATTGCTGTAGGTGCGGTCCTCGTCGTAGGGGCCTGTGTTTAGGGCGATGTCGTTCGTACCGTAGTTGATGACAACCATCGTGGGATGCAAATCGACTACATCCTGACGGAAACGCAACAGGAACTGATAACTGGTCTGTCCGCTGATGCCCCGTCCTATCAGATAGGGATGAGCCTCGAAAAACTCGGGTCTTGTCTTAGGCCAATGGTCGGTGATGGAGTTGCCCATCAAGACCACACGCTTTTCTCTTTTTGCCGGCATGCCTAATTCCTTATTGGCCGACTGGTAACGGGCAAAATTGGCAAAACGGTCGTGCGTCTGTGCTGCCACCCCACTCATCATACCGCCCACAACCAGCAGGAGCAGCACGATCATAGTTCTTTTCATACGGATGAATGCTTTCATATTGATTAAAGTTCTTGTTGTTTCACTAACCTTCCTTGCAAAGATACTGCTTTATTTCGTTTCTACAAAAGATTTGCCAAATAAAACAGATTGTTCGGAAAAACCGTATTATCGTGGTTCACTGTATTTCCTGTTTCTTACGTTGTTTTGTGGCTTTTTGATTTCCACAAGCCTTGTGGGAACATTCATCGCAAACTTTTTCTGCTCATTACTTGGACAATAAGTGGGAAAAGACTATATTTGCAGATGTAACTATTTATAGATACTGGGATATGATGTTCTTCATAGAGATAGTAAAAAACTGGAATCGGATCGCGAAACTGAAAAAGCAAATGACCTCTCGGTGTTTAGCTGCATTTGATAAATACGAAGAGAGTGACAGCATGTCTGCACGTGAGCATTTAATCATAGATTTGCACGACATCAAATCTTATTTTGCTCATCACGCTGATTTGGAAAACAAGAGTTGTTTGTCTGATGAACTTTATCACTTAGTAGTAGAAGCCTACTTTACGGTTGTTTTACGACGGTGCCAATTAGATTTATATAATACTCCTGGCGATCGTGCTCTCATCATAGGTGAGTCATGTATGTATGATACACATGACGAGGAGGTCAATTTCTATGTGGAGGATACTGATGATATACGTCGTTCACAAGACATACCCAGATTCTCCAATTTCTTATTTCTTAGGGCTATCTACAAATGCCGTGCCCATTCACAGGAGAGTTTGCGAGAATAATCTCGCACCCTCATACCCTTGTACCTTCGAAAAAAGAGAGTGTATTACTTGAGTCAGTAGTATATAGATTTATGTATGTCCGGATGCGTGCCCGTTGATTTGATGCATCGATGATCTTTCGGACATAGATAAACTAAGTCCCTACAGCATATGGCGGTGCAAGAATTGGGGACGATTCCGATAATCCACTTTTCTCACCTGGCAAAAACACCCAGTGTATTCATCTGCTGATCAACAGAACCACCCCCTGATCCCAGGTTATTTGGAGAAGATGGTAAGGGCAGATGTCGGAAGACTGCTCTTTACATTGACCTGTATCTTTCCGCCTTTCTGACTGCTGCGTACGACCAGCATGGCACGTCCCTTCCACGTTGTCACTCTCGGTGAAGTGTATGGTTCACGGTCTTTCATGTCGGCAGAGCCAAACGACAACAGCTGTCCCTGACCTTTCACGAAAGCTTCGCAAGGAATGGCAGCCTCAGGACAGACGTTCCCTTTGCTGTCAACAACATCTACGATGACAAAGGCAAGGTCCTGACCGTCGGCCTTCACAATCTTCTTGTCGGCAGTGAGTCGCAGACGGGCGGGTTCACCGGCCGTATTGAGCGTGACGCTCTTACCATCGGCTTCTGCCCGCAGTGTTCCTGCCTCGTAGGGTACATGAAATACGGCTTTGAATTGTGTGTCACGGCCGACTTTCTCCTTACCAATCTGCTTGTCGTTCAGATAGAGTGTCACCTCAGGGGCCTTCGTGTAGACCTCCACATCGACGGTCTTGCCTTCCCATCCCGGCCATGTCCACGACTCCCAAGTGGGCCATACGCTCCACATGGTCTCCTTGATGTTTCCATGGTAGCCGTTGGGTTCTTTCACTGCCATATAGAGACCAGGCTTGTTGCTCCAAAGCATCTCGCGATAGTGGCTGATGGGCTTGCGCCAGCCCGTTACGTCGACATCGCCGCAGTAGGCGCCGTGCCAGTCAGGTTGTCCGCCAGGCGCAAAGCTCTCACCCGGACGCTCGCCCTCGTAATAGTAGCGGCCTATGCCCGACTCACCGAGATAGTCGAGTCCTGTCCACACGATATCGCCCACAATATAGGGGAAGTCGTTCACGTATGCCCAGTTGTTGAAGGCATCGCGCGGATAGCTCTCCGTCTGCCACATGATGCGTTTCGGGTCACGCTGGTGGTCGGTAGCATGCTTGAAGATCATATAGTTATAGCCCACCACATCGAGCACTTCTGCATGGGGGTCGTAGATTTCCCAGTCGCGGTCCCATGCACAGAGCGCCTCGGTGACAGGACGAGTGTTGTCTACTTCCAAAATGGCACGTTTCAGCTGACGTGCGGTAGTGATGACACGGATATCCTTGCGCTCGATGACTTCGTTACCGATGCTCCAGCTGATGATGCTGGGGTGATTGCGGTCACGCAGCACCATGGCGTGGGTGTCCTCGCGATAACATGAGTCGATGAGAGTGGAGTAGTCATGAGGGTTCTTCTGAGTGCGCCAGCCATCAAAAGCCTCGTCGATGACAAGCATACCGATGGAGTCGCAAGCGTCGAGGAATGCGCGGGTGCTTGGGTTATGGCTGGTGCGGATGAGGTTGAAACCAGCATCCTTCATCAGGCGTACCTTGCGAATCTCTGCAGCATCGAATGCCATAGAACCAAGAATTCCGTCATCGTGATGCACACAGGCACCGTTGATGAGTACGGGCTGACCATTGAGCACAAAACCTTTCACGGCATCGAACGAGAACGAGCGGATGCCGTATTTCGTGGAGAGTTGAGTGTGGAGAGTTGAGGGCTGGGCTTTTCCTTGTTGTACTGCCTTCTTGCCCGTGAGTTTCACTTTGGTACTATAGAGAAACGGATCGTCAGGTGACCATAGACGAGGATTCGGAACCCTGAAACTAAAGTCGACCTTTGCGCACTCACCAGCCTTTACTCTAATGTCTTTTTGCTGGCCGTCGACCTCAACAACACCTTGTTGTTCCTGATCAGATTCGTTGGTGACAGTCACTTCAACTTTGACGGTGGCTTTGTCGGCTTTCACATCGGGCGTTGTGACAAACACACCATTCTCGGCGATGTGCAGGGCGGGCATCGTCAGCAGCCACACGTGGCGGTAGATGCCTGAGCCAGAGTACCAGCGGCAGTTGGGCTGCTCGGAATTGTTCACTTTCACGAGTACCTCGTTAGCTCGCTTGTCTTTAAAAAGATATGGTGTCACATCGATGGTAAATGGTGTGTAGCCGTAGCCATGCTGTCCAGCTTTCTGTCCGTTGACAAATACTTCAGCCTTCTGATAAACACCTTCAAAGTGGAGCTTCACAATCTCAGCGTCAGGTGTCTTGAAACTCTTTTTATACTCACCTTTTCCGGCATGATACCAGCCTCCGCCAGTGCCCGTAGCACCCGTTTCGGGGTCGGAAACTGTAAATATATCCCAGTCGTGAGGCAAATCAACAGTCGTGGTTTTGCCATCGTGCGTGAACTGCCAGCCATGGTCAAAAAGTTGTTTAGTCTGTGCCATGGTGCCTATCCATGTGCATAGCACCATTAAAAACATCATCGGTCGTTTCATACTTTCTCGTTTCATTCTTTGATAATAGTTTGTGCAAAGTTACAAAAAAAACAGATACTGCCGTAGTATCTGCCCAGAAATAAGTTGATATTTTATAGATCACCCTTAGCAATATTCATAAAAACGGATGACACAAACAATAGTTCTTTCCACTTCACCTTTCGGAGTAAAAGTAATGTGGAGGTAGAATTGGCGTTTGAACATCACTGCATGCCTCTGATGATATCATATTTTTATTATTAGCTAGATTTACCATAGTAGCATATGCGGTTTTCCGTAACGCCGTACAAAGATACTGTATTATTTCGTTTCCACAAAATAAAACTCAAACAAAAAATGGAACTTTGTTTTTACAATCCCACAGAACGGAGGATTTTGTCGGTGGCACCAGAGCGGCCCATCACATATTGGCCGGCTTGCTGGCCGCGGTTCTTCATGGTTTCGGGATGGGCGATGAAATCGTTCATGCGCGACTGGAAGTCCTCATAGCTGGTAATCTCGATGCCTCCGCCGTTCTGCTTCAGTTGCTGTGCCTCCTGGAAACGGGCATTGTTGGGACCGAAGAAGACGGGCACACTCCACACGGCAGCCTCGGGCAGATTGTGAATGCCCACACCGAAGCCTCCACCCACATAGGCCACGTCGGCATAGCGGTAGATGCTGCTGAGCAGTCCGAAGCAGTTGATGAGGAGGACTTCGGAAGAGGTGAGAGGTGAGAGGTGAGAGGTGAGAGAGTGGTCTGGAGCGTTGAGAGATTTCTCTGCCTCTGTATAGCGGATGACCTTGCGGCCTTCCAGGAGTTTTTCTATTTGCTGCAAGTGATCTTCGCCAATGACATGTGGGGCAATGATGAGTTTCCAGTCTTTATGCTCGTTGAAGTACTTGAGGAAGATTTCCTCGTCGGGCGGCCACGACGAGCCTGCCACAAACACGTGGGGAGCATCTTTGACGAAAGCCTCAACCACGGGCGGCTGTTTGGCGGCATCCTTGATTTGCAACACACGGTCGAAGCGGGTGTCGCCGGTAATCTCGACATTGGTGATGCCGATGGAGGCCAACAGTTCGCGGCTGACCTCATTCTGCACAAAGAAACGGGTGAAACACTTCAGCACTCGCCCGTACTGACGGCCGTACCAGCGGAAGAAAATCTGACCAGGACGGAAAATGCTCGACACACTATAGACGGGCACGTTGCGGTGCTTGAGAATATGCAGGTAGTTGTACCAGAACTCGTACTTGATGAAGAACGCCATGCACGGACGGATGAGCCGCAGGAAACGGCGGGCATTGGTGATGGTGTCGAGCGGCAGGTAGCAGACAATGTCGGCTCCCTCGTAGTTCTTGCGTACCTCGTAGCCGGAGGGCGAGAAGAAGGTGAGCAGAATCTTATACTCGGGATGGTCGCGACGGATGCGCTCCATGATGGGACGCCCCTGCTCGAACTCGCCCAGTGAGGCGGCATGCACCCAGATGTACTTGGCATTGGGGTCTACCTTCTGCTTGAGCACGGAGAAGGCCTCGCGCTCACCACGCCACATCTTCCGTACTTTCTCGTTGAACAGGCTGAGGATGGCTACGCCTGCCAGATAGAGGTAAATCGCAATATTGTACATGCCTTATGGGTTTATGCTGTTACTGAAGCTTTTCAATGGCGCGGCGCATACGGCGCAACGTCTCTTCTTTGCCGAGGAAGGCAGAGATGTCGAACATGCCGGGGCCTTTGCCCTCGCCGACGAGCGTGAGCCGCCAGGCGTTCATGATGTTGCCCAGCTTGTAGCCTTTCTCTTCAATCCATGCCTCCACCACGCGTTCCTGGTTCTCGAGCGAGAAGTCGTCGAGGGTCTCGAGCAGGTCGGCCAGCTCGGTCATAGCCTGGGGCGAGTCTTCCTTCCAGCGCTTCTTGCGTGTCTTCTCGTCGTACTCCATCGGTGGAATGAAGAAGAACGAACACAAGGGCCACAGCTCCTTCACGAACGACACACGGTCTTTCATCATCGACACCACCTTGGTGATGCGCTCCATCGACTCGTCAACGCCATTGTTGGCCACGATGGGTGCGAAGAGCTGAGCAATCTCCTCGTTGCTCTTGCGCAGGATATACTCATGATTGAACCAAATGCCTTTCTGATAGTCGAACTTGGCACCTGCCTTCGAACAACGGCTGATGTCGAAAGCCTCAACCAGCTCGTCGAGCGAGAAGATTTCCTGTTCGGTGCCCGGGTTCCAACCCAGCAAAGCCAGGAAGTTGATGACTGCCTCGGGGAAATAGCCGCTCTCGCGATAGCCCGAGCTCACCTCGCCAGTCTTGGGGTCGTGCCACTCGAGTGGGAACACGGGGAATCCCAGACGGTCGCCATCGCGCTTCGACAGCTTGCCCTTGCCCTCGGGCTTGAGCAACAGCGGCAGATGGGCAAAGCGGGGCATGGTGTCCTGCCAACCGAAAGCCTCGTAGAGCAGCACGTGCAGCGGAGCACTGGGCAGCCACTCCTCGCCACGGATGACGTGGGAGATCTCCATGAGATGGTCGTCGACGATATTGGCCAGATGATAAGTGGGCAGTTCGTCGGCACTTTTGTAGAGCACCTTGTCGTCGAGGATGTCGCTCTTGACGCGCACCTCGCCGCGAATCATGTCGTTGACCAGCACCTCGCGCCCCGGCTCAATCTTGAAGCGCACCACATACTGACTGCCATTCTCGATTTCAGCCTCCACCTCGGCAGCACTCATGGTGAGCGAGTTGCGCATCTGTCCACGTGTGCGGGCATCGTACTGGAAATTCTGAATCTCGGCACGTTTGGCCTCCAGCTCCTCCGGAGTGTCGAAAGCAATGTAAGCCTTGCCTGCCTCAAGCAGTTGGTCGACATATTTCTTGTAGATGTCGCGCCGCTCGCTCTGGCGATACGGCCCTTTGTCGCCGCCAAAGCTCACGCCCTCGTCGAACTTGATGCCGAGCCAGCGGAACGACTCGATGATATACTCCTCTGCTCCAGGCACGAAACGGTTGGAGTCGGTATCTTCAATACGGAACACAAAGTCGCCGCCATGCTGGCGGGCGAAGAGATAATTGAACAGGGCGGTGCGCACACCACCTATGTGTAGAGCCCCTGTGGGACTGGGTGCAAAACGCACCCTAACCTTTCTTTCTGCCATTGATTTAAAAATTTTGGTGCAAATTTACAGTTTTTTTTGCACATTAGCGTATTTTTTTTGTATTTTCGCAAAGTAAAACTGAGAATAGAAAGAAAACATGAGTAAATTCAACATCGAAGACAGCCACTTCTGGCGGAATGCGTTGAGTCGTACATTGCTGATTCTCATCACCGTGGCCATCATCGTGTGGTTCCTGCCACGCAACAGCGGACCGCAGTTCCGTTACGATATTGGCAAGCCATGGATGTATGGTTCGTTTATCACAAAATTCGACTTCCCCATCTATAAGACCGACGAAGCCATCAAGGCCGAGCGCGACAGTCTGGCCGACCAGTTCGAGCCCTACTACGCCTATGCCACGGAGGTGGAGAAAGAGAAGGTTGCTGAGTTTAAGAACGACTTCAAGAACGGCATTCCAGGACTGTCGTACGACTATGTGAACACCATTGCCGACCGGCTGCACCGCATCTATCAGGCAGGCATCATGGCCTCGCCCGAATATTCGGAAATCAGCAAAGACAGCACCAACATGGTGAGAATAGTGAGCGGAAAGAACGCATCGAGCCTGATGATTAACTGCATCTATTCGACCATCGGGGCCTACGAGCAACTGCTGGAAGACGAGAAACTGGCTCCACAGAAGGCCGTGCTGCAGAAATGCAACCTGAACAACTATATTGCACCCAACCTGATTTACGACAAGGAGCGCAGCGAGACCGAGATGAACGACCTCATGGCGGGCATTCCCCTGGCCAGCGGAATGGTGCTGAGCGGCCAGAAGATTATCGACCGCGGCGAGATTGTAGACGACTATGCCTACCGGGTGCTCAACTCGTTTGAGAAAGAGATGCAACGGCGCAGCGCCAACTCGAGCGAGATTACCTCTACCATCTTGGGACAAGCGCTGTTTGTGGGCATCCTCATCTTGCTCTACACTCTGTATCTGACCCTTTTCAGAAAGGAGTATTTTGCCAAGACCCGCAACACCACCATGCTCTATGTGCTCATCACCGTATTCCCCATCCTGGTATCGCTCATGATGGAGCACGGATTTCTGAGCGTCTACATTCTTCCCTTCGCCATTGTGCCCATCTTTGTGCAGATCTTCATGGACTCGCGCACGGCCTTTATCTCGCTGGTCACCATGGTGCTGCTCTGTGCTGCCGCCGTGAAATACCAGTATGAGTTTATCATCATACAGATTACCTCCGGACTGGTGGCCATCTACTCGCTGGGCGAGCTGTCGCAGCGGGCACAACTGTTCCGTACGGCAGTGCTTGTGACGCTGACCAGTGCGGCTGTCTATCTGGCTCTGCAGCTGATGCAAGACAACAGCATCTTCACCATGGACCACAGCATCTATACCTATTTTATTATCAATGGCATCCTGCTGCTCTTTGCCTACCCGCTGATGTATCTTGTGGAGAAGACCTTCGGGTTCACATCGAACGTCACGCTCATCGAGCTCTCCAACACCAGCAAAGACCCGCTCAGGAAACTCAGCGAGACGGCTCCCGGCACCTTCCAGCACTCGATCATGGTGAGCAACCTGGCCGCACAGATTGCCGACAGGATTGGCGCCAACACACAACTGGTGCGTACAGGCGCACTCTACCACGACATTGGCAAGATGGAAGATCCGGCCTACTTCACCGAAAACCAAGTGGGCGTGAACCCACTCGACAAACTGCCACGGCCTGAGGCCGCACAGCGTGTGATCAACCACGTGACAGAAGGACTGAAAATGGGCGAGAAATACGACCTGCCACGCATCATCACCGACTTCATCATGACACACCATGGAGCCGGAAAGACAAAATACTTCTATATTTCGTATAAGAATGAGCATCCCGACGAGCCCGTCGACGACTCGCTGTTCGCTTATCCCGGACCCAACCCGTTCACTCGCGAGCAGGCCATCCTGATGATGGCTGACTCGGTGGAGGCCGCATCGCGCTCCCTGCCCGAATATACCGAAGAGAGCATCAGCAAACTGGTGAACAAAATCATCGACGGACAAGTGGCCGAAGGCTATTTCACCGAATGCCCCATCACCTTCCGCGACATCTCGGCAGCCAAGCAGGTGCTCATCAACCGCCTGAAGTCTATCTACCATACTCGCATTACCTATCCCGAACTGAAGAAAGAAGAAGAGAAAGTGGATGGTGGAGAGCCGAAGGTGGAAAGTGAAATGCCGAAGGAACAATGAATGGCCAGTCTTTGCACAAAACCGCACATTTGAGCAGAAAATGTGCGGTTTTTAATTAATTTTTGTTAAGACTGTGCTCCCAAACAAAGAAATATGGAACAATTCATTTACCTTTGCAACCAATTTTATAAAGGTATTTTAAGATGAATAAGGTAAAATTAGCGTGTTTAGTGATAGCACTGACAGCAGGGATTGCTGCTCAGGCAGGTGGAATACTTACCAATACCAATCAGAGCGTAGCTTTTCTGAGAAATCCGGCTCGCGACGCTGCCATCGGTCTTGATGGTGTGTATAGCAATCCGGCAGGAGTCATCTTCCTGGGCGACGGTCTTCATTTAGGTTTTAACTGGCAGTATGCCCACCAGACACGAACTATTGAATCGCAGAATCAGCTCTTCAAACTTGGTCTGAAGAACAACGGACAAGACACTAAGACTTTCGAGGGTGTGGCCAATGCGCCTATCATCCCATCCCTGCAGGCTGCCTATAACAAGGGCAACTGGTCGTTCCAGTTCAACTTCTCGGTACCTGGCGGTGGCGGAAAGTGTGAGTTCGACAAGGGCATCGGCTCGTTCGAGACGGCCGTGGGCGGCATTGCCAGCCGACTGATAGGCGTTTCGTCGGCTATCAACAGTCAGATAAGCGCTCTCGGAGCAAGCGTACCTACGGTGACGGGCTACGATGTAGACGGCTATATGAAGGGTAAGCAATATTATTTCGGTCTGCAAGTTGGTGCCGCCCGCAAGATTGGCGAACATCTGTCGGTCTACGGTGGTCTGCGCCTGCTCTACGGAACAGCTTCGTATGAGGCCCGCCTGACAAACATCCGGGTGATGAACGGTACACAAGGAATGACACTTCCCGAATATTTTGAGGGCATTACAGGTGGACTGATGGATGCAGGAAACAAGATATCTGCTTTGGGGCAGCAGGTGCAAGATGGTTTTGGACAATATGTCAACGCCTATATGGCCGCCGGAATGACCCGCGAACAAGCCATGCAACAGCCCAAAGTACAGGAATTGGTGGCACAAGGGCAGGAGCTGCAGACCAAAGGTGCTCAGCTGCAAGCAACAGCCGACCAACTGAAAGCTAGTGGAGAGACGCTGGCTCCCTATTCGAAGGGTGTCAACCTGAAGTCTGACCAGACCGGCTGGGGCATTGCTCCCATTATCGGCATTGACTATAAGACGGGCTCCTTCAACTTCGCTGCCAAGTATGAGTTCAAGACCCGCATGCGCATGAAAAACGATTCCGACCTGGAGGAGGCTTCGGTTATTGCGGCCACAAATAAATATGTCAACGGAACAAGCGTACCCGAAGATGCCCCCGCACTGCTGGCTTTGGGTGCCCAGTGGAGCGTTACCGACAACGTTCGTCTGAATGCAGGCTACCACCACTTCTTCGATAAGAGCGCCCACTGGTATGAGCACTCTGAGAAACTGCTCGACGGTGGCACCAACGAGTATCTTGGCGGTGCTGAGTGGGACATCAACAAGCGCCTGCAAGTGAGCGGTGGTGTGCAGCTGACACGCTACGGACTGACCGACGAATATATGAACGACATGTCGTTTGTGGTGAACTCATGGACTTTCGGTCTGGGTGCCGGTTATAAGGTCAGTGACAAGGTGAAAATCAATGTGGCTTACTTCCAGACCAACTATGAGCACTACGACATGAACACCCCCGAGCAGAACATGCCTGCACTGGGCGTGAGCATCCCTGCCGGCAAGAACTCGTTCACCCGCACGAACAACGTATTTGGTGTAGGCGTGGAGCTGACACTGTAAAAACAGAATACTGACGTTGAGAAACTGAACAAATAACTTATAACTTACAACGAGGGCGTGCCAAGTTTATTTGGCACGCCCTCGTTGCTTTTTAAAGCGGATCTACATCGTAGTACACTTGAACTGCACCGTAACGACTGTCTTCGGCCATTTGCCGTTGCACCTGCCGCAGGCAGTCGCGCACGCGCTGCATGTCGATTCCATTCTCCAGTTTCACCACAATCTTTCTGATGTACAGGGTCTTCACCTTGGCCACAGCCGGTTTGTCAGGCCCAAGTATGCGCGCACCGAACCACTGCCGCAGCTGCGCTCCCATCAGTTGTGCTGCCGCATCGACCACTTTATCATCACGATGGCGCAGATAGACATAGGTGAGATGATAGAAGGGCGGATAATGAAAGGCGCGCCGTTCTTCCAGCAAGTCGTTGAAGAAACCCTCATAGTCGTTGTGCACCACCTGACTGATAACTGGCAGCTGCGGACTCTTTGTCTGCAGCATCACAAGTCCTCGCTTTCCTTTTCGTCCTGCCCGTCCGCTGACTTGTGCCATCATCATAAAGGCATGCTCGTAGGCACGGAAATCAGGATAGTTGAGCATGGTATCGGCATTCAGGATGCCCACCACACTCACCCGGTCGAAGTCGAGCCCCTTGCTAATCATCTGCGTGCCGATGAGAATATTCGTACGGCCTGCAGAGAAGTCATTAATGAGCCGTTCGTAGGCATTGCGTGTGCGCGTAGTGTCGAGGTCCATGCGAGCCACCCGTGCATCAGGGAATATCGCCTGTATCTGATCCTCAATCTTTTCGGTGCCATAGCCGCGGCCCTTCAGTTCGTTGCTACCGCAGCAGGGACATGTCTGCGGCACCTGATAGACCGCTCCGCAATAGTGGCAGCTGAGCAGGTTGGTGTTCTTATGATAGGTAAGGCTGACATCGCAGTTTTCGCAACGAGGTACCCATCCGCACTGCCGGCACTCTATCATCGGTGCAAAACCACGCCGGTTTTGGAACAAGATGACTTGCTGCCCTTGTTCAAGCGCTTCGCGCATAGCTGCCAGCAGTTGCGGCGAGAACGGGCCATTCATCATTTTCCTGCGTTGCAGGTCTTTGATGTCGACAACCTGTATTTCAGGCAATTGAATATCCTGATAGCGGCTGGCCAGCTGCACCAGTCCGTATTTGCCCGTCATGGCATTATAATAGCTTTCCATCGACGGTGTGGCTGTACCCAGGAGCACCTTGGGCAGATACCCTTCTGTTTTTTGGTCTGCGTGATCACCTAAAAATGGCAGCATAATGGCAGCGTTGCGGGCATGATAACGTGGGGCAGGATCTTGCTGTTTGAAAGAGGTCTCATGCTCCTCGTCGACGATGACGAGTCCTAATCGCTGGAATGGCAGAAAGAGTGCCGACCGGGCACCCAATATCACCTCATAGGGATTGGCCGAGAGTTGTTTCTGCCAGATTTCCACACGCTCGGCATCGGAATATTTGGAATGATAGATGCCAAGCAGATTGCCAAACACTTGTTTCAGCCGGTTCATCATCTGCACAGTCAGCGCTATCTCGGGCAACAAATACAGCACTTGCTGCTTTTTCTGCAGGGCCTGACGGATCAGATGGATATATACTTCGGTCTTGCCGCTGGATGTGACGCCATGCAGCAGTACGACATTTTTCTTAAGAAACTGGAAAAGAATCTGGTTGTAAGCTTCCTGCTGAGCCGGGCTAAGCGGTTTGGTCCTGTCCAGATGAGGTTCGCCACCATCATTCAGCCGCCCTACCTCGCGTTCGTAGGTCACCAGGAACTTACGGTCTATAAGGCTCTTGATGGTAGCAGCGGTGCAATGACTGCTGTTCATCAGTTCGTCACGACTGATTTCTATGGTTTTCTCCTTGCAGCGATCACCCTCGATGGTGTCCCAATGCGACAAGGCAAGATAATCGATAAACACCTTCTGCTGTTTGCCGGCACGCGCCAAAAGATTCAGGGCCACATGAAGGGTTTGCTCGTTTTTCAAGTTATCTGCCAGCCCCACGTAAAGTTCTGTTTTGGGTTTGAACCCATCCTCGGTCTTCATGCCCGAAGGGAGGGCAGCCTTGAAAATCTCGCCAATAGGAGAAAGGTAGTATTCTGCAATCCATTGCCATAACTTATACTGCTGAGGAAGCAGTACCGGACTGTCGTCGATCACATCGATGATTTCGCGGCACTTAAAAGAAGGCTTCTGGTCGTGCACACTGACTGCCATGGCCGTATAGCGTTTGCTTTTTCCCAGTGGGACCAGTACGCGCATGCCGAAACTCACCTTGCCTATCAGATGGATGGGCAAGGAATAGGTGAACAGCCCCTCTAGAGGCAATGGCAATATGACATCAACATAGTTCACTAGAGATAGACGGCTAATGACAGTTTCCAAGTATTGGTGTGGGCACGACGGTGTTCTTTCAGTTGGTCGGTAAACTGGTCGAAACTATCGACATCGGCCGTCTTGCCAATGGCAATATTATAGGCAACGCCCAGTTCCAGATTTTTGATGGTCACACCACCACCGATATTGAAACTGAGGTTTGACTTCTTCATGGTAAACGTGTTCGAGATGGCGTTTGCGTCAAACCACTTAAACTCCTTGTCGCCCACGTTGAACTCTAGTTGCGGACCAGCGGCCCCAAAAAGGTTAAACCCTTGCAGGCCTAACGTCAGGCGCGCATTAATGGGAATGAGGATGCTTTTCTGAATGATAGCCGTCTCGTTGATTTGCATGTCGCGCTGATCATAGAGTGCCGAGATGTCGAGTCCAAATCCCAGCAGGTCTGCTTTCAGCGTAGGGCCCAGGAAGAATCCCAACTGGTTGGACGACTTGAAGACATCACCATTCAAAGAAACAGTATTGACATTCAGTCCGCCTTTCAGTCCGAACTGAACCCGTTGCGCACGCACAGCTGATATGCTGCAAATGGCCACAACCATCAATGTGAGTATAGCCTTTCTCATAAGTATAATGTCTTTTTTAAGGATGTCATCCAAAGAGGCCTCCAAAGACTACGGTATCGTCAATGACGCTGACGGCGCACCGACACGCGGGCGGGTGATGAAGAGCCCGACGATGAAGAGCGCGACGAGCGTTTTGCCTTCACAGTGGCCGACTTGCCCGAGCCACCAGCCCGACGGTTCTTCTTCGCCTGCTTCGTGGCTTTCACATCCTTGCTCATATTGGCAATGCTGTCGAGCGAGTCTTTACGCGCCTGATCGCCCCACACCCCTTTCTCGAATGCCAAGAGTTCGCCCTCTATGCGCTTCTGCTCTTTAGCCATGGCCGAGTCCGACGGACAATACTGTGCCAAGGTGCGACCCAGCATATTGTTGGTCTTATAGATTTTCCCGTCGTACATCGTACGTGTGAAGTAATCGTCGACGCTCATCGTAGCGGCATTGTTCAAATTGCTGGTCATAATGGTCTGCTTGGCCAGATAAGGAGCCAAGTCGTCGTATTTCACCCAGAACAGAGGATACTGCGTGGCCGCATCACCGAAGTCGTCTTCCCTGCTCATGATGGGACACAGGGCGGTCACCTTCCGATGGAACGTGGATGTGCGCTGGTCGTAATAGGCACTCTCTTTAATATAATATGATTTCACCTCGCGCGAGGGGATGTCGCTATTGTCAATATGCACGCCCCTATCGGTACGCTCATAGTAGATGTGATAATTGTCGAGAAACTCTTTCGGCTTCACCCGCGCAGAATCGTTGAACACTTCGTTGCCGTCCATCCGATATTCATACACCTTAATCAGTCCACGCATCATCAACTTGAAGATGTTGGTAAAAAGGTTCATCTGCCCATCGACAGGCTCTACGGGATAGTACAGACCGGCGTTGGCATCCTCTTCCAAATTCAGTTGGCGGTAGATGTCACGGCGCCACACCACATCCTCCGACATCGTTGCCATGGTCGGGAACGATATGCGGGCACGGTTGGTCACATTGCCCGAATTGGTCTGTTGGGCTTTCTGCTGCTCTGCCTGTCTGCGTGCGGCAGGCTGAGCCTGTAGCGTCATTGCCGACAAGCTGAAAGCCATCAGCAGCATCACTACTTTTCCCCACCAACAACTATTGTGAAAACATGCTCTGTTCATTGTTCTTATTCTTTTTGTCATTCTATTCATATATACAATTCATCAACACCTATCATTCAATACCTCACACCTTATTTCACCACAATTTCCATGGCCGATGTCAGTTTGCGAGTGATTCCATCCGGACCGATGGCTGTGACATGCGAGATGTAGAAGCGGCGATTACGCGACAATTTGCGGAAGGCATCTTTCTGACGCGCCGAGAACGAAGCACCCTCAGAGGCCATCGGCACAGCATTACCCATGTTGTCGAAGAATACCGTCTCGAAACTCACCACGCGGAACGGAATGTCGAGCAGTCCGTCGTCGATAGCCGCTCCGATGCCACTAAGTCCCATCAGCGAAGCCTTGGCCAGTCCGCCGCCTTTGAAACGGTCGGTACCCACCACCACGTAAGGTGTGGGATCGGGCAGTTTGCGCACTTTAAAGGTCACCTGCCCCATCTGGCGGGTCTTGCCTTTGTCGTTGGCCGATACGGTGAAGGTGACATCCTTGCCCACTGCCGACGGCACTGCCACATAGTGGCCATTACCCTTCGAGGTGAGCGAGCCGCCACTCATCGATACCGACACGGCATTCTGGGGCACACCCGGCACACTGACGCTCATCGGATTCTGGAATCCGGCATATAGCACATTCATCAGGTCGGCCGCTACGGTAGCTCCGCTCGGAGCAGGTATCACACTATATTTCTGCAAGAAGTCGCGGCGGATGGTCTCACCGGCGGCATTATGTGTGAGCAGATAGCCGCCGAAAGAATGCTCACCCACGCTACCTGCCGTAAACGAATAGCGTCCGCTCGTGCTGTTGATGCGCACTCCATTCACGTAAATCTCTGGTTGCATGGTGGTATCGACGGCAGCCATCACAATGTTGGCAGCAAAAGTCTCGCCAGGATAGAGCGTTGTCTTCTCAGGGATGACAAATGCATCAATCTTGTTCACGCGCATATCCTTCACGTCGACATTCGACACCAACGTGTGCAAGACTTCTCCCTCGGCATAGCGCACGTCACTCTGCAGTTTTGAGAGCAGGGTCACGGCAGCAGCCACGGGCATATCCTCGAACATAAACTCCTGCCAGTTTTTGCCCATGGTGCGTTCGCCCTTTGGCAGTTCGGTAGAGAGGTTGCTCATGATAATCTTCTTCTGATGGTCATCGTTGACCATTTGCAGAATACGATTGCGGAAACTGTTGATGGCGTCATAAAGAGCTTTTCCTTTCCCCACACCGGGTGCGAGCATCACCTGATTGGCAGCCTCAAGGTCTTCCTTGTTCTTGATGTTCTCCAGGTCGGCATCGCTGCCGTCGGCTTCTCTCACAATGGCCAATTTCAACTCTTGCGCCATGTCGTAGAGCGAATCGCTCATCTGCTTCACGGCACTGGCTTTCTCGAACCATTGCTTCACTTTCTCCGGATTCTTCTTCATCTGCGCCTCGAAGTCGCCAAACAAAGCCTGGTTTTCCGCCGACGAGTTGGCCGTGGTACGCCGCAGACTCTCTTCAACAATCGAGAATCCGTCGAGCACTTCCGACGAAACGTTCAGAGCAAGCATCGCCATGAGGACGACATACATCAAGTTAATCATCTTCTGGCGTGGAGATACCGGTCTTTTCTTGATTGCCATTATTCAGTTGTTGGTTTAACGCCCAACGGCATGTTCACCGTCATGGCTTCTATCATGCGCTTGTAAATCTTATTCAGTTCGGCTATCTGACCTGCCATCTTGCGGGTCTGCTCGTTAATCTCGTCAATCGTTCCGATTTGCGAGCTGGCACTCTTCAGTTGCATCTCATAGACCTTACAGATACCCGTCAGCGTACGGTTCAGATTCTCCATCTCCTCTGAGTCGGTTGTCAGGCGACGGCTCTGTTCCGATACGCGCTCCAACACCTCTGTCAGTTTCTTCAGCTCGTCCACGTAGGCATTGGTTGCATCGGTCATATCAGGTGTCAATGGCGGAGCGACAATGGGCTCGGCAGCAGCGACAACGGCATTGCCAGAAATGCCCGACACTCCCACTTGTCCTGACTGTCCGGTTATTCCAGACATTTCGCTTTCAGCCACCTGCCCGGCGGCAGCCCTGTTGGCCGATGTGCCACCGCCACCAATGATAATCGTACCACCTGTTGCACCGCTCACCACCATTTCGGGCTTGTGTTCTGCCTCGGCAGCACCTTCCTCATTCTCGATGTCTTCGCCTGCATGGCGTGCCAGTTCCATTCCGTCGGTAGTTTTATCGAACGGACGGTCGAAGGCCGACAGGAAGAACACGACAACCTCCGTGCCCATTCCCAGGAACAACCAGAAGTTTGCACCAGGAATATGGGTCAGCTTGAAGAGCGTACCAAGAATCACAATTGCTGCACCCCAGCTGTAGGCATAGTTCAGGAATGTCTGGCCGGGTACACTATCCATCCACTTCTGCAGACGATAGACGATATTGAATTTGCTGTATTTTGTCATCTTTTCTTCTTCGTTGCTTTTTGTTTGGTCGATGAGGTATTAGCCAGGCTCCGCACACATCGGAAGCCAATGAATGAGCGGGGCTGATTCTGATACTCCCACGAGCGCCAGGCACTACGGATGAACGACTCGGGGTCTTTCCATGAGCCGCCACGCACACTCTTTTTCTTCAGTTTATAGGGATCTTCCAGCGCTGCATTATACTTCAGTGTGGGGTTCAGGTCGTTCATGGCGTCTACGCCACCTTCGGTATAGATGGTGCTCGTCCATTCGGCCACGTTGCCTGCCATGTCGTATAGTCCGTTCGTGTTGGCCGAATAGATGCCCACCTTGCTGGTGATCAGGTTTCCGTCTTCCGTATAGTTGCCGCGGTCGGGTTTGAAGTTGGCATAATAGCATCCTTTATCGCTGGCCATGTTCTCATTGTTCCAAGGGAACTCGGTGCCGTCTTTTCCGCGTGCGGCATACTCCCACTCAGCCTCTGTGGGCAGGCGGTAGCGCTGCACGAAACGGGCTGCATCGCCCAGTCCTTTCAGCAGGTAGTCAGTGCGCCAGGCACAGAATGCGTTGGCCTGCTCCCATGTGACTCCCACCACCGGATAGTCGTTATAGGCAGGATTGCTGAAATAATAGCGCAGGTACATCTCGTTGTCGGAATTCTGGAAGTCGTTCACCCAACAGGTAGTGTCGGGATAAACGTTCACAATATAGGTATTCAGGAAATCCCATGGTCCGCTCAATGGGCGGTCGATGGTCTGTCTGATGATGTTTCCTTCGTCATCTACGTAGGCTGTGTCTTTCGAGATCATCACCACCTCGTCTGGGTTCACTGTGATGTCTGTATTCAGGTTACGGTCGGCGGGATTCAGGCGATTGCGGCGCAAGGCTGCTGCCGTATAGTCGTAAATCTCGTAGCGATAGTTCAGCTGCTTATAGTCGATGAGTTTCTCGCCAGTCACAGGATTGGTGACATACATGCTCTCGATAGCCCTCAACTCGTCTTCGTTGGGTTTGCGGGGCAGCGCTTTTTTCCAGTTCACACGCGGAGGAATGGGGTCGCCGTTTTTGTCCTCAGTAATCATATACGACTCGTCGCCGCCGTAAGCCGGATCGGCCAGGCGCTCACGCAGAATGGAGTCGCGCACCCACTGCACAAACTGTTTGTATTTGGCATTGGTGACCTCTGTCTCGTCCATCCAAAAACCGTCGACGGAGATTTCCTTGACCGGAGTCTGCATACCCCATAGTGAGTCTTGCTTCTCAATACCCATTTTCAGGAAGCCCCGCTTCACCAAGGTCATTCCATAGGGTGTTGGCTCTGTGAATCCTCTGCCGCCACCGACACCTGTCACCTCGCCGCCACGGCCAGACGACAATGCCGCCTTACCGCCAAAACAGCCGGTGAGCAACAACAATAGCAAAAAGGCCGAAAGGCTGAAAGACATAAGTCTTCCTGCCTGTCCCTTCTTCGCTTTATTCATCATTGTTTGTTTCATATTCTTTTGCTATTTCTTTTCCAATTAACAATGCATCACAGCAGTCTCACGCTCTTGTGCTTGTTTCTGCCATGCTTCACCATGTTCAAGTCCATCTGGTAGCCCACAAACAACTCATGGCTTCCGTTTCCAGGGTTGATGGCAGAGGTGTAGACCTCGTAGCTATAACCCGCATGAATGCCATGGAAGAAGCCTCCAATCATGAATGTGACCGAATTGGTGGGACTATACGAGACGCCCGCATACATACGTTTTGAGTCGGTGGTATAGAACAACCGCCCAGTCACGTCGGCCCTGTAGCCCACTCCGTCTGATCTCAAAAGAACAGAAGAGTGTATTTTTAATAACGGATTCCTGAGCTTAATATTGTATCCGCCCGTCAAATAATATGTTTTATCTATCTGCAACTCATTGGTTTCGCCCAGTTCAACCAGGGGGTCGTTCAGATGTTGTACCGAAGCGCCCACATACCAGGGACCATGCGAATAGTAGAGACCCACACCGAGGTCCAGGGCATTTCCGCTAATTTGCGAGTTGGCGAAAGCATCATCGTTCTTTTCGTCCTCCAGGTCAACTTGCGAGCCGTCGAAATCCTCGCTCAGCAGTCCGGCCTGCACACCGATGCCCAGCGTTCCGCCCAGCAGCCTCAGCTTATAGGAGTACTGCAGCGACACCCGCTGATGGGTAAACAGTCCCAGTTTGTCGTTCAAGAACGAGACACCGCCACCATGATAGCTTTTCAGGAAGTAAAATGGCATGTCGGCCCCAATAAACATGGTTTGCGGATTGTGGGTGAATCCCGCCATACTCATGGCATAGGCTGCCCCAATGTTCAGTTTCGACTGTTTTCCTACCGACGCAGGATTGAATGCCGGCTCCAGATCGAAGTAATGACTGAAGCTGACATCATACTGTGCTTTTGCCTCCGAGACGGCCAGCACAAGCACCAAAATCATGACGTAAAATCGTATACGCACATCAAAATAACGCAGTTTCCGCGTTTTTATTGTTCAGGGTAGTAAAAAGCACTGCTAAGGATGTTGTTTCTTTAGCGAAAACTCAAAGGTGACACCGCCGCCATCGGTGGGACGGGCTGTAATGCTTCCTCCATGCAGCTGTACGGCATTTTTCACAATGGCCAGTCCTAGTCCCGTACCGCCGAGCGACCGGCTGCGCCCTTTGTCGATGCGATAGAACCGCTCAAAGATTCTCGGCAGGTGCTGAGGGGCTATTCCCACGCCATTGTCAGCAAAGGTAAAACTCCAACTGTCTGATAGCTCCGTGGCAGAAACCTCGATGACAGCTCCTTGTCCGGCGTAATTCAAGGCATTGTCCAGCAGATTGCGGAAGATGCTGTAGAGCAGCGACTGGTTTCCTATGATGATGATGCTCTGTGGCAGACAATTGTGCAGTGTCATTTGCCGTTGCTTGACGGTAAGTGCCGTTTCCTGTATAATGTCGGCAAAGAGACACGAGACGTCGATACGCTCCACCGCAATCATATCAGCGGCATAGTCCATGCGGTTCAGCGTCGAGATATCTTGCAGCAAGGCTGTCAGCCGCTCTGCTTGTGCATGGGTACGCATCACGAACTGCCTGCAAGTGGCACTGTCAATGTCGGGCGTGTCGAGAATCGTCTCTGTGTAGCCCAGAATACTAGCCACAGGTGTTTTCAGCTCGTGGCCAATATTTTGTGTCAGTTCCCGCCGCATCCTGTTTTCCTTCTCCGCCTGCTCACGGCTGATGCGCTGGTCCATTCGCCTGGCATAGCGCAACAGCAAGAGCCCCAGCCCTATCAGCACGATGAGCGAGAACAACAGCAGGTGCCAGTCGCTCACCTCGTCGAAAGGCATGACCCTTTTCCGGTCGTAGTCTTCAAACAAGATAAAGAATGTAGCGTAAATGACAAAAATCACCATTACGCTAATCCACATCTTATGTCCTTCGCTCAGCTTCTTCATGATTCTCCAATCGTCGTCTACTTGAATCGTTCCCGTCCTCACCTCAGCCCGTCAGGCCTGTTAACGTCAGCGTTATCGTTAACGTTCTCGTTCCCGTCCTCACCTCAGCCCGTCAGGCCAGTTAACGTTAGCGTTATCGTTAACGTTCTCTCTCACTCTGCCAAGAAACAATAGCCAAAGCCCTGTCGTGCTACCACACTCTGTCCGTAACGGCCGATTTTCTTGCGCAGACGGGTGATGTTCACATCTACCGTTCTGTCGGTGACCACGACATTCTTTGGCCAAGCCCCCTCAAGCAACTGTTGCCGCGAGAGCACATGCCCTCGATGTTGCAGCAACAGGCTCAACAACTCCAGCTCGGTTTTGGTGAGCGAAGTCTCTTCGCCATCCACGACGACAGTTTTCCTGCTGAGGTCTACCTCCAGTCCTTTATAGCTCAGCAATTGGTCGTTGCGCACGGCTTCTTTGGCCTCACTTCTGTTGAGCACCGCTTTGACGCGTGCCACCACCTCTCTCACCGAGAAAGGCTTTGTGATATAATCGTCGGCGCCCAGGCCGAAGCCGCGCAGCGTGTCATCCTCGGTGTCTTTGGCTGTCAGAAAGATGATGGGGGTGAGCAGGTGCTCCTGTTGCCGCAGCCGTTCGGCCAACTGGAAGCCCGACATGCCCGGCAGCATCACGTCGAGCAGCAACAGACTGTATGCCTGCAAGTCCTGCTGCAAAGCTTCCTCGGCAGAATAGGCGGCATCGACCTCATGCCCGGCCGCACGAAGATTGTAGAGCAGAATCTCGCACAGGTCGCGCTCGTCGTCAACAACTAGTATTTTCTTTTTATCCATTTCGGACACAAAGATACAAAGAATTAGTGAAACCACGAAACATCGCGCCCATTCTTTTGGGCATGAGGCTCAGGCAGAATGGCTCATTCTTATTTTCCCATGCGTGCCTGCACCACATTCACCACATAGTCGCCCAGCTTCTCGCACTCGCCCACCATGTCTGAGTACATGGTGCCGACAGAATAGTCGTAGTGATGCTCGTTCACGGCCACAATGTTGTCTGCCTTCAGCTGTTGGCGCATCTGGTTGATGTCGTTCTCTATGCGGTAGGTCTCCTTGATATCGTGCTCACGGCTGTGACCGCTCATCACGCTGTTCATCTGTGTCAGCGCCTTGTCGGCCAGCTGCATCATTTCCCGCAGTCGGGCGTTCATGTCGTCGGTAAAGTCTTGTCCCGACTCATGGCGGCGGTTCATGGTGCGTGCCAGGTTGTAGCAGGCGTCACCAATCGACTCAAGTTCGCTTATCTCGCGCATCATCTGCCGCACCTTCGTCTTCGTGATGTCACTCAGGTGTCCGCCACTCACCTGTTCCAGATACTGAGCAATCTCAATCTCCATCCGGTCGGTGATGTCTTCCTCGTTGGTCACCTTATTATATAATTGCGCGAAGGCATCGTCGTCTTTTTCGTCCAGCAACTGGCGCACCATGCCGAACATCGACTGCACGCGCTGGGCAAAATAAGCCGTCTCTTTCTGTGCCTGCAGCACCGAGATTTCGGGCGTCTGTATCAGGTTGGCTTGAATATAGCGCAGTTTGAACTCTTCTTTCTTCACCTCTGCTTTGTCGGGCAGCAGCCAGCACACCACACGTTCCATCTGCGGAATGAAACCAATCAGGATGGCTGTGTTGGTGACATTGAAACAGGTGTGGAACATGGCCAGCACTACGGGCAGCAGCGCGGCCTGGCCTCCGGCCTCAGGATTGTAGCCCACTAACTTGCAAACCAGGTCTACAAACGGATAGAACACACACAGCACCCATATCACACCAAACACATTGAACAACAGGTGGGCCAGGGCGGCACGCCGTGCTTGTACGTTAGCGCCCAGCGCAGCCAGGTTGGCCGTGGCTGTGGTGCCGATGTTCTCGCCCATCACCAGGGCAATACCCAGATAAATGGGCAGCACGCCCGTTGAGCAGAGCAGAATGGTGATGGCCATGACGGCTGCCGACGACTGCACAATGCAGGTAATCAGGGTTCCGATGGCCAGGAACGAGAGGATTGTCCAGTAACTGCCTGTGTCGAACGAGGCAAAGAAGTCCACTACGGTCTGGTTGTGCTCCAGGTCCATCTCCTTACCAGTGGCGCTGAGCATGACCAGCGACAGAAACATAAAGGCAATGCCAAACAAGAAATCACCCACATAGCGGTGCTGTTTCTTGTAAATCAACACCATGCCCAGGAAGAATGCGGGAAACACCACACTCGTCAGGTCGACCGAGTAGCCCAGCGACATAATCCATGCGGTCAGCGTGGTACCGATGTTCGCACCCATGATGACCGAGATGGCCTGTGCCAGCGTCAGCAGTCCGGCCGAGACAAACGACACCGTCATCACCGTTGTGGCCGACGACGACTGCACGGCGCACGTCACAAAAGCACCCGTCAGCATACCCGTCAGACGGTTGGTGGTCATTCGTGCCAAAATGTGGCGCAGTTGCGGACCGGCCATTTTCTGCAAGGCCTCACTCATCATACGCATGCCATAGATGAGCAGTCCCAGCGCACCCAGCAGTTTCAGTGCTATCATTACATAGTTTTGTTCCATACTTTTCTATTTTGATTATTTCCACTGCAAAATTAAGCAGAGTCCTCCATGGGGCAAAATGATGTAAGTTACAATCCTGTTACAGCCCGGAAATGTAACAGAAATGAAACATCTTGCCTGTTTCCTTTGCCTGTTACGACAAATAGAATGACCGCTTCCCTGCTTTGTCGCAAGAATCTGTCACTGTCGCAACAAGCAGTCGCAAAAAGGAACAAAATGTTTGGAAAGCGATGTTTTCCGGTAGTATCTTTGCATCGTAAAAACGAAAAAATAATAAAACAATTAAAAATACAAACGATTATGAAACAGACAAAATTTTCCTGGTTGCACTGATGTGCATGTTGATGCAAACTGTAGTTTGTAACGCTTTCGGTGATATGCTGATTCCAGCATCACAACTTCCGGCAGCTGCTCGTACCTTCGTTCAGAAGAAGTTCCCTGGCAATAAGATTATGTATGTGCAAAGAGACGGTTTGATATTCTATACCTACGATGTAAGGCTCGACAATGGTGTCGAAATCGATTTCGACCGCAGTGGTAATTGGGACAAGGTGGATTGCCAGTATACTGCTGTTCCCGCGTCAATCATTCCGGCACCCATTGCCAGCTATGTGAAAGTCAACTTCCCCGAAATGCCCATCACTAAGATTGACAAGAA
Organism: Prevotella sp. UBA2739; assembly: GCA_002353525.1. GTDB lineage: Bacteria > Bacteroidota > Bacteroidia > Bacteroidales > Bacteroidaceae > Prevotella. Next base: position 38,202 of record DEJV01000056.1, on the reverse strand, counting down.
GATCTACGGTTACAGCGTTGAGTTGTCTGACGAATTCGAACTGAAGTTCACAAGCAACGGCATGCTCCTCTTCATGGATGACTGAACAATGCTTTCAACTACAGAACAGGCGTGATGACATCCGACCCGCCACTGACAACAACTCCCGACTGGATATTCGTTCCAGCCGGGAGCTTCTCAAATAATCAACCTCATAGCAGAAAAATCAATGGTTATTGTCAGAAATTAGTAGCTGTCCCACTGCCCTGCAGGCGGAATGACGATGGTCCAGTAGTTCCAGTCGATGCAGTAGGCCACGTCGTAAGCCAGATAGAAACGGTCCTCACCCAGCAACTTGCCATCGGGATAAGTGTCGCCAGTGCTCCAGGGGTCGTGCACTTGGAACCATATCTCGTCGTTCACGATGCGATAGCCCTTGATGACAAGGAAGTGGCCCGACCCGCCGGGATAATATCGGTTGGTGTGATAGCCTTTCGAGAGTGCCTGTTGCTCGGTGATGTCGGCATTGTTCAGGCACACCACGCAGAGGTCGCCCAGACGTAGTTTGTCGATGATGGTCCATACGAACCCTTCATAACTGGCGCCCCAGAAGTTCCACCAGTAGATGTTGGTGGCACCATTGTCCCAGAGATAGTTATAGATGTCGCGCGGATACCAGTCCACACCGCCGTCCACCCAGCTCGAACGGGCATAGTTGCGCGCATCCTCCACCGTTCCCGTGAAGCTGGGGTTATACCACTTCATGACCATGGTGGCACAGGCGGGTCCGCAGTTGCGGTTGCTGAATTCGCCGCTGCCTTGTTGTGGGAAGTAGAAACTGCCCTGCCCGTCGTTCGACCACCATTCGGTCAGGAAATTGCCCATACCATATTGAGCGGTATAGTCGTTGTTGGTGACGGTGACATGCCATCGGCTTTTCACCGTGTAGGTGGGGTCTGACACTGTGTAGAGCACCATATTACTGAAGTCCATGGTGTTGGCTCCGCTGTGTTGCTCCACGCGGTTGATAGAGGCGATGGCACCGTCGGACACGGTAAACTCGGGTGTGAGTTGTGTGCCGTCGCTCACGTCGGCCGGCAACTGAATGACGATGCTCTTCGTCTCGTTGTCGATCTTTGCCTTTGCGTCGTATCCCTTGATGCTGTAGCTCAGGAAGTTGGTTTCCTGTTGCAGCACGTCGTCGTCATCGTCGGAGCAACTTACCAGGACGCACGAGCTGAGCAACAGCAGAGAAACCAGCGCAGAGGTCGCCCGCAAACTGTATTGATGATTTAAAATGCTCTTCATAATTCAAAACAATTATCCATTATCAATTGTCAATTATCCATTATTCTTTGTTGTAGCCAGGGTTCTGAGGCATGTCGGGATTAAACTCGAACTGCGTCTTGGCGATGGGCAGCACACACTTGAAGTAGTCCCAGTTGATTTCCTCGGGGGCTCCGAGCGTGTGTTTGCCACCACGGCGGACGATGGTCTTGCCGTTGCGCAGCAAGTCGAAGTAGCGGTGACCTTCGCCCACCAGCTCCTTGCGCCGCTCGTCGAGCACACGGTCGAGGGTGAAGTCGGCAGCCTCTACATAGTTATTGGGGTTGCCTCGCTGCACGATGGTGTTCAGATAGCGCAGGCCCGCGTCGGTATAGGCGCTGCCCAATTTCTGTGCGGCCTCGGCGGCAATGAGGTAAACCTCCGAGAGGCGTATCACGGTGTAGTTGTTCTCGAACGAGGGTACGTTTTCAGCCGTGCCTGGATATTTCAGCAACAGGTTATAATAGAGCAGGTCGCCACCATCCTGATAGGTGGTCATGATTTGCCGGCGCACATCGTAGGGGTCTCTCTTGAGGAAGTCGCCGAAGTCGTCGGTCAGCACCACGGCGGCATAGCCCCACCAGTGCATCAGATACGACAGTCCGTCGCGGCCAGGGTTGCTGGTGGTGGTATTGGCAATCTGGAAGAGGGCCTCCGACGAGAACTTGTTGTTGAGCGCAAACTGGGCGATATAGTTCTCGTTGCTGGCCAGATAGTACTGTCCGTTGTTCCACAGTTCTTCGATGAGTTGGCTGGCGGTGTCGAAAGCCTCCTTGTTGCGCTCGCAGTAGAGGTAGACTCTCGAGAGCAGCGCGCGGGCGGCATAGGCGTTGATGTGGCCGTTGTTCTTGTTGGTGCTCAACAGAGGGATGGCCTCTTGCAGGGTCTTGATGATGAAGTCGAAACACTCGGCCACGGTGTTGCGGTCGGGGTATTCGTCGAAGCCGATGGCATGGTCGACGATGGGCACGCCCCACGACTTGCCGCCGTCTTTGGCATAAGGATAGCCATAGCAGCGCAGCATGTCGAAGTGGCACAAGGCGATGGCAGCCAGTGCCTGTCCGCGATAGTCGTTCAGCTCGCTGGCCGAAGCATCCATCTCGCCACTGTCGATGGCCTTGACAATGTTCCATGCGTTGCGGATGATGTAGTAGGGACGTCCCCACAGTCCGCCCGCATTGGGCACGGCGGCAGAGTGCTCGAAGGTGTAGAACGGGTAGGCCGACCGTCCGCTTGCCCACCATGTGGGCTGCATGTCGTCGCCCTTGACGTCGCCATAGAGGAACATCGACGCATTATAATAGTAGGTAGAGGCCATGAGCGAGTACATACCCTCGATGGCCACCTTCACGTCGCCCAAGGAGGTGATGGCCTCTTCGGTGGTGATGCTTGCCGAAGGCTCTTTATCCAGGAAACTGTCTGTGCATGATGCCAGCATGAGGGTCATCATGGTCACAATGAAATATATCTTTTTCATAAGTCGTCAGTTTGTTCGTTTTAAAAACCTATTTCCAGTCCGAAAGAATACGTCTTCAGTGGTGGGATGTTGAACGCCACGGTGCCCTGCAGTTCGGGGTCGTATTGGTCGTAGCGTGCCCACGTCAGCAAGTTGCTGCCCGAGAAGAAGATACGTGCACGAGAGAGTCCGATGGCGCGGCACCAGTTGCCAGGTGCGTTGAGGCCCAGGATGAGGCTCTTCAGACGGATGTGGTCGGTGCTGTGAATGCCTCTCGACGAGTGCCACCATCCACCGTAGGTCTGGTTGGCCACGTAGCGCGGAATGTCGGTCACGTCGCCGGGTTTCTTCCAGCGCTTGCGCAGTTCGATGCTCTTGGGCACGGTCGATGAGTAACCGTCGTCTTGCAGTGCCCACATGGCAGCGTCGTACGAGTGTCCGCCGAATGAGTAGGTGAAGTTGAAGCTCAGGTCGGCAAACTTATAGCGGAAGGTGTTGCCCAGACTACCGGTCACGGTGGGGTAAATATCCTTCAGCGGTATGGAGACGGCATTGTTGGGGTCGTCTACTTTCTCGCGCGAGCGAACGCCGTTTTCGTCTTCAATGTTCGAATAGTAGAGAGGCAGACCGGTCTCTGGGTCTACACCAGCATATTCGCGCAGGAAGATGGTGCCGAGCGAGCAACCTTCTTTCACGATGTAATAGCCGTTGGCGGTGTATTGAGGCACATCGGCCAGACGGATAATCTTGTTCTTGTTGTGCGACATCATGAACGACGAGGTCCAGGTGAAGTCTTTCGTTTCTATGTTGGTTGAGCGCATCTCAATCTCAAAACCGGTGTTGCGCATCTCACCCACGTTGTCGGTGATAGACCCGAAACCAGTCACGGGGTTCACGTCCTTGCTCAGCAGCAAGTCTTTCGTGTGGCGTGTATACCAGTCGAAGGTGATGGCCAGGCGGTGGAACAGATAGAGGTCGAAGCCCACGTTGAGTGCATAGTTGCGCTCCCAGCTCAGCCGTTCGTTGGCCAGGTTGGTCTCCACCATGCCCGGATTGTCGTTGTAAGTATAGCCCAAACTGTAGAGTCCGTAGTAGGAATAGAGTCCGTTGGGTACATTACCGTTCACACCATAGCTGGCGCGTATCTTGGCATCGGTGAGCCAGCTGGCTGTAGGCTCCATGAACTTCTCCTTCGACAGGCGCCACGAGCCCGACACCGACCAGAAGTTGTCCCACCGGTTGCCGGGAGCCAGGCGTGAGCTGCCGTCGCGGCGGAAGCTCAGTGCGGCATAGTATTTGTCGGCATAGTCGTAGTTGGCGCGGAACACGTACGAGAGCATGGCGTCGCCCTTGGTGCTGTGGTCAATCTCCACGGGTTCGCTGGCATTGTCGAGCACATATTTCTTCGTGGTGGCGTAGTTCTTTGCCTCACCGAACATATACTCGTTGTCCCAGTGGTGGATTTCGTAGGCTGCAAGCAAGTCAAGGTGATGCTCGCCGAAGGCATTCACGTAGTTCAGACGGGTGTTCGAGTTGTAGGTGATGTTCTCCGTGCTGTAGATGTCGCCCTGACCGTTGATGGCCAGACCGTCTGAGCTGAGTGGCGAGAAGTAGCGCAATTCCTTGGTGTAGGTATAATCGACGTTGAACACGGTCGACAGGCGCAGCCCCTCCACAAAGGTGTATCCGGCCTCTATCGAGGCGAATGTGCGGGCCACGTTCGACTTGTGCTTGTTGATCTCGTTCTCATATACCAGGTTCATGTTGTTGATACTCTGGATGTTGGTGTTGTAGCTGCCGTCATCGTTGTAGATGGGGATGGAGGGGTGCAACGCACTCTTCAGCGCATACATGGGGTTGCTGTAGTAGGTGTCTCCCGGCAGGGGCTTCTCCTTGGTCAGCGAGAAGAGGGCGTTCATGGCCAGGTCGAACTTCTTGAATTTGTTGTTGAAGTTCACGTGTCCGCTGTAGCGCTCGAATCCCGAGTTGCGGGCCACGTTCTCCTGGTTGGTGTAGTTCACGCTACCGGCAAAGCGGGTGTCGCGGTTGCCGCCCATCACCGAGAAGTCGTAGTTCTGCTGCAGCGCTTTGCGGAAGAGCGCGCTCTCCCAGTCGGCATAGCCGTTCTTGGGCCGTGGCGCATAGCGGTCGATCACCTCTTCGGCATGTTCCTCTGCCCACTCGATGGTCTCGCCTGCGTCGAGGTTGGCATTGGTCAGACCTTCCAGTATCAGTTCGCGCCGCTCGTCGCCACCCATGGTAGGACGGAACCTGTAGGCAAAGTCGGAGATACCGAAACTGGCTTTGGCCGTATAGGTGGTCTTGCCGGCCTGTCCCTTCTTGGTAGTGATGAGCACCACACCGTTGGCACCGCGTGCACCATAAAGCGATGCCGAGGCGGCATCTTTCAGGATGGTCACGTTCTCAATGTCGGTGGGGTTGAGGGTGTTCAGGATGCCCAGTCCGCTGGTGTTCATGTCGTTCGAGGTCATGTCGCCCGACATCACGGGCACGCCGTCGAGCACAAACAGGGGTTGGTTGCTGGCACTGATAGAGCCCAGTCCGCGCACGGTGATCGACGTGTTGGCACCGGGAGTACCCGTCACGTTCTCAATGTTCACACCCGAGAGGTTACCTTCCATCATCTGCGAGAGCGAGATCACGGGCAGGTCCTTCTGTTTGTCGGTGCTCATCACCGATGCCGAACCGGTATAGCTCGACTTGCGCACATTACCATAACCGGTGACTACCACCTCGTCGAGTTCGGTGTCGCTGCGCATGATGACATCGCGCTGCAGGGCGCTGGTGCCTGCGCCGACGCCAATCACCTCGTCGCTCATGCCCACATACGAGAAGCGCATGCGGCTGGCCGAGGCCGGGGCCTCAATGCTGTAGCGACCGTCGGCATCGGTCACGGCGGCAATCTTGTCGCTGTTCAGGCGGATGCCCACGCCGGGCAGGGGCTCGCCGGCCTCATCGCGCACATAACCCGAGATGGTGCGCTTGCCGCTGGTGCCTTTCACGGGCAGCAGGGTCACCACGTTGCCGTTCACCCGATAGTTGCAGTTGATTTGCTGCATGGCACGGTCGAGCACGTTGCGCACCGTCTGGTTGGTCTCGTTGACGGTGATGCGGGGCAACGACCTGATTTCATCCGAGTTGTAGATGAAGCTTACGCCTGCCTGTTTCTTTACTTCGTCAAACAGTTTGTTAATCGTCACTGAGTTCAGATTAACGCTGACTCTCTTCTGCAAGGCACTCTGTGCCACCGCCAGCTGTACCGGCATGAGCACTGCCCAACAGAGCAGAAGAATCTTTCGCAAGTGTTTTCCTTTTCTCATGTGATAAAGATTTTTTAGGGTTTTTATATTTATGGTTTGTCGTTTACTTTGTCTTCAGCAGAATGGTGTCGCCGCTGCTCTCAATGTCCACGTCGGTGGTCTGCTCAATGGCATGCAGAATCTGGTTGACGTCGTCGTAGCGGTCGAAGGTGCCGGTGAAGTGTATCTCGCGCAACTCGTCGCTCTCAAATTCCACCTTGCGGTTGTACCACAGCGAGAGCACCTCCATCAGACTCTCCAGCGTGCAGTCCTCAAACACGAAGCGCCCCTCGTTCCATGCCTTGTAGGGGCGTACGTCCACCTTGTCGATGAACACCTGGCTCTCGCCACGGCTCATGGTGGCCATCTCGCCGGGGTTCACGATGAACTCGCGACCGCGGTCGGTGATGATGCTGATGCTGCCGTCTACCAGTACCACCTTGGTTTGACCGGGTGTCTCGCACGTGTTCACATTGAACGAGGTGCCGTATTCCTTCACCATGCCGTTGCGGGTCTTCACATAGAACGGACGTTTCTTGTCTTTCGCCACGAAGAAGAATGCCTCACCGTCGAGCTCCACCACCCGCTCATCGGGGGCAAAGCGCACGGGATAGGTGAGCGATGTACCATAATTCAGGTGTACGCGCGTGCCGTCATCAAGGGTCAGCCAGAACTCGCTGTCGTGATAGGTCGTCAGCACGCGGTTGCTGCTCGTTGCCGCCGCCGTTGGCTGTTTGTCGCTATGCACCGCAGCCAGTTCCTTGTCGTTGACCACCTCGATGCGCTGGCCAGCCACCGTCAGCAGGGCATGGTTCTTGCCCGAAGCCTCGGCATGGGCTATGGCCGTCACCACATCAGCTGGCAGCTGCGGTTTCTCCGATCGGCTGTGCCGACTGTTCCACCACCATGCAATGCCCGTGAGCAACACGATGACCACAGCCACGCGCCCCAGTCGCTTCAGTAGTGGGTATGCCTTGCGCAGATGGCGTCTGCGGAACAGCTGCCAAGCTTTTTCCACGTCTATTCCCTCGGCAAAGCGATAACGCTCGAGCAGCTCCGTCGAGCCTGCCAACTGCTCATACTGCCGGCGGTGCTCGTCGCTCTCCTCCAGCCACAGTCGCAGTTGTTCGTCATCCTCATCGGTAGCCTCACCGGTGAGTACGCGATAGACAATATCATTAATCGAATGTGTTTTCATGTTGATGTGCTTTTATCTATATAACTGACAAAAATGAAAATGGGTGACAAAAATCTCATGTTTTTTTCAAAAAAAGCTTTTTATCGATGAATACTCTACGGACTTTTTAGGACTCAAGGGACTTCGTTAACGGTGGAAAAAGGAAACAAATTACTATAATGTGAATAATTTTAGCCACTAATTTAAATAATTGAAGTTTCGGAGGTACGAGGGTGTGAGAGTACGAAGGTACGAGAATTCTCCATCCTCCATCCTCCATCCTCAATCCTCAATCCTCAATCCTCAATTATCTACGTTCCGCCAGGCAGTTATCGTTAACGTTAGCGTTACCGTTAAACAATCAGCAACATGAGCAACAGCAATTGTTGTTCATTCAATTTCTGTCTGAGCGTAGCCAAGGCGCGTTTCTTCTGAATCTTCACCGTGTTCACCGAGATATTCAGTTTCTCGGCAATCTCTTTGTTGCGAGCCCCGTCCATGTGCATGAGGAACACCTCGCGCTGGCGTGTCGGCAGCGAGTCGATCATCGTCAGCAGTCTGCGATAGATTTCGTCGGGAAAGAACTGTTCCTCGCCCTCGTCGGTGATGAGCTGCTCGGGCTGAACGTCGCGCAGCACCCGTTCGCGGTATTCCTTCTCCACCTGCAAGTGACTCAGGTGTTCAAGACTCTTGTTGCGCACGCTCTTATACAAGTAGGCGCGCAGCAGCATCTCGTCGGGAAAGCGCAGCGACTGTCGCCACAACACTGAGAACACGTTTTGCACAATATCTTCGGCGGTCGGCTGGTTAGCCACAAATCGGAACGAATAGGCAACAAGCGCCTTATAAAACAACTGATACATGCGATGGAACGTTGTCTCGTCCCATCGCAGCAAATCTGCGGTTGTCAGTCTCTCTAGTTCCATGTGGTTTACGAAATGTTGCGCAAATGTACACATTTCTTTGTAAACCACGAAACAATCTTACATTTTTCTTTTCAACAAATTGCCTAAAAGAAAAACATGCCCTGCACAAAAGGCTCTGTGCAGGGCATGAAAACGATAGATTAGCGTCTGGCTATTTTCCTTACTGCCGTCTTGCCATTGCCCCATTTGAGGTACACCACATAGGTGTCGGCCTTTGTGACGGGCAAGGCATCGTGCACTTGAAGTTGTTTCTTGGCATTCAGTTCTCTGCCTGCCATGTCGTATACCTGACATTCGGCACCCTCTGCGTCGTCAATGACGATGGCTCCGTCGCGGTAGGCAGCCTTAAACGAAGTACTTTCTGCTGTAGGCGTGTCGATACCCGTCTGCGAGCTCACCTGATAGATGAAGGTAGCCACATCGCTGTCGTAGAGATACTCTGCCACGGCCACAGCCTTGACGGTCACCACCCCTTCCGGTAGTGCAAACGGACCGGTGTAGCGAATGCGTGTATCCTCGTTGCACGGACAGCTGCCGTCGAGCGTGTAGTAAATGGTAGCCCCCTCGGTGGCGCACTCCAGTGTCAGCATAGTACCTTTACCCACCTGATCACCATTCCGTATCGACGATGTCGGTGTACTTGCCACCTCGTATTCCACATCCACCTTGATTCTCGACTGTGCCGAAACGTCGGTATTGTCCATCGTCAGCGTCAGTTGTGCGCCACCCGGTAAGTCGCCGTTCAGTGTCAGTGTGGCCAGTCCGTTCTCGTCGATGGTGATATGCTCGTTGCCGAGCGAGGTAATCAAGTTCGATGAGAGTCGTGCGTTCAGTACCTTTCCTGCCGAGACTTCTTTTGGCATCACCAGCACCTCTACCGTCTTCGTTCCTCCGTAAGGAATGGTCAGTAGGCTGTCGATGACGATGGCCGTTATCTCTGGTTCTATCACCACCTTCTGTGTATGGTCGGCACCCATCGCGACGCCACAATAGCTCTCCACATTGCCTTTCACGGTTACATACACCTCATCGCCGGCATAGAAAGCATTGTCGGGCACGAACTTCACTTTCGAGACAAACACATCGTCGGCCGTGGGCGACTGCTCGCTGTCCATCATCTCAATCTTTCCGCTAATCGTCGAGCCCTCTTTCTTCACGGTGATATTCTCTTTGTTCATGCCAGCAGGCAGCATATATTTGCTCATCTCGATGGTGATGCCGCTTTCCATGCCACGCATCTGTTTCACCGTTGGCGGTGTGGTCTGCTTCATGCCCACGTTCACGTCAAGCTGTGGCGGTGGAACGGGCAGCCACTCCGAGTAGCAAGTCTCGTAGCCATCCTTTTCGTATTTCACTTGCCACTCGCCCTGCGGCACATCCCAGCGGTAGAATCCAGCCTCATCGGTCACCAACGGGTTCTGCTGCGAATAGTTCTCGGCATTCCACTTCACGGCATTGCCACCCTGTTTCTGATACACCGTGGTAGTTACGCCCGGCAGTCGGTTGCTCAGCACAGCCTCGTAGACAAATCCTGACGGATCGAGAATCGGCTCAACGGGCGGTGTGGTGAAGGTGATGGTGTTGTCGTCATTGTTCTCGTTAAAGGTCTCTTGCCACGGATCGGTAACCTTTCTGGTTTCAGGCTCATATTTCTTGCATTGACCATATTGACTTTGAATTTCCTTATTCAATGAACGATGGTAGTCAAGAATCCACTTAGATTGCTTTGATGACCAAGACTTCAATTCATCGCGCACAGCTTTAAAGTCCGTCTCATGCAAAAATTTTGAAGCTAAGCCCAATATGGCTGTTTGTGCCTCACAGCCAAGAGCTGAATAAAAGGTCAATTTCTTTTCATTTTGAGTTGTGATGCTCGCGATAAATCTTTTACAAAAGTTTTTGATGGATTTTGCTGCCTTCGCTGCTGTTACATTCTTTATTAACTTTTTTTGCGCCATTCCCGACAGTAACTTGGTACTATGCTCAGCAATAAAAACTGCTCCCCCCTTGCCCGCAGCCTTTACCCCAACACCGGCAGGCCCCCAAAGAATAGATAATAGCGAATTGGCTGCCACATTTTTAGCTAATGCCACTTGATATTTTTCTAAATAGTCCTCATAAACATTTTGGAAAAGCCCCCATTGCAGATTCAGCTCAGACCATCTCTTGAAATAGCGATCACGCTGATTCTGCGATAGACGGAACTCCCCTTCTGGACATTTGGCAACTATCATATTCATCGTCTTTTCTTCTGCTACTCTAAGTTTATCCCTATAGTGCTCGAGTTTTTTAGCCATACTGTCATAATCACGTTTGGAAAGCAGATAGTCAACTCCGTCGATAATGCCTACAAGACTACCGAGTCCTCCTTCTTTTTTCCATTTGCTGAAATCCTGTTTAAAATAATCCCCAAGTTTCTCCAGCCATTGGTATTTTGCTTTTTTCATACTTGGCATCTTGTCGGCCTTGGCATAAGAGGATGCATAAGGATCGTAGAGCGTCATTTGAAAAGCAACCCGTTCCACTAAGTCTACCGCAGTCACAATAATGGAGTCTTTGAAAATATCCGTATAATAACCTATATCACCTTCATCATCCCAAATGTAGAAGAACTGTTTCTCGTTCATCATCTGCTCTGCCTCCTCATAGTAAATCAGTTCGATGCGATAGTTTACCGAGGTATCCGCATCCTTGAAATAACAATTCATCACTGCATGGTCCTCCTCATCTTCTATTAAATCCATCTCTGTATTCTCAAGAATAGAGTTGACAATATGGTTGGCGGTAACTGCCATTTCTTTGGATAAATCATCTAGGCTTTCCTCTCGCTCCTCATCGGTCTCTTCTCTAAGACATACATAGTCAACGGTCACATTCTGTGGCAGTTTGTCGTAATTATATCTTGAAGTAGCCACCCAAGCCTGCTGTTTCGAGTCAAACAAGGCAGGAAGGATGCGAATAGTTCCATCAGAAGCTTTTACCATGAAGTTCACATCATCAATTAACTCGGGATCATTCTTGGTGAACTTGGCAAGGAATGTGAAGTCTGTTTCTTTATAAAAATCATAGTGTTTTTTAGATGTCGTTCCATTCATCAAGTCGAAATCAACCGTGATGTTTTCATCGTGGAAACCATTATAAAAGGTCATAGAAACAGTAGTAGGCTCGATACACTCCCGATCATATTCAACACTCTTCATTTCGCTTGTGAGCGTCCATCCCTCTTGTGTTCTTGCTTTTGCAATAATGTCATGAATAGACAGATTATAGGCATTATACAGTTCACACTGAGTCGACCAAGTGCCATCTCCTTTCGACTCTGCCTCTCCTATCTTCACGTCACCATCGTAGATTTTCACTTCGCTATTAGGACTAGCTACACCGCTGACAATGACCGTCTTATAAGCAGTTATGGAAGGAACTCTGAGCGAAAGAGCCTCACCGTCAACTTGGACCACTCCTATCAATCGCGGGCCGGTTATCTCTTTGTCAAAAGAAACGTACGCAGAAAAGTTGTAGATTTTTGCATCTGTTGGAGTAACACACAATGCGATATCACCTTGAGCTTGCTCTTTCGTCAGATGCAGGCTAAGTGTATTGCCATCTTTAGTGTAAGTTTGTTCCTTACGGTCCACAAACACAGTGTTATCAATAAGCTCACATCCCTCGGGAATGTCTATGGTCAAATAAACATCATTCACTTTCTTGTATAGCTCCTCATCGATGTTCACCTTTGGATACAGCGTTACATATCTGCCTACCACTACAGATGACTTGTCGGCAAGCAAACTACCGTCGAAAAGGAACAACGATTCGTTCAGTTTCGGAATACTGCCTACCGATACCTCTGTTATTACGCCGTTGTTGATTTCCAGTTGATTCCTCAGATAGTCTTTGCCTTCAGCCAGGTTAAGTTCAGTAAGCTTTGACAAGTTAGAAATGTTGGATAGCAATGCCGACTGCCCGATAGAAATAAGCGTATAGCTGCCTTCTGGGGCATGCTTCAGTTGTAGCGTCTCACCATTGTAAATACCTTTTGCCACTAAGTTGCCGTTGCTGTCGTATAGATAGCCTGCAGTGCCGCTATTGCCACTCTCGGAATAGGTGGCAGAGACGCCTCCTAATTCGGCAAAAATCAATTCAATATTACCATTACCGTTTTCATCTAAGTTAAACTCTGTAGTAGCTTCCGTCAAAAGTTGTTGCTTACTCTTGGCGGTGATACTAATCCAATCCCATGCATTGGCACCTGAATGAATAATTAATGTGCCGTTGTACTGAACGGAGAAATCTGTGATCTCATTGTCTGTCGACCCATTCCACAGGGTGAGTTGCAAGTCATATAGTCCACCAGGCAGAAGATCTTCTTTCATCTTATTTCCTTCAGAAGTTGCAGATGTGTAGTCTATATTCACAGGAATTACGAATCCTGATATCGGCTTCAATGAAATGATTCCTACATCTCCATTGCCATTAAAACTACTCCTATGGATAACAGCATCCTGATATCCGTCACAACTAATGATAAGGTCGGTGTCATCATCATAAGCATCAAGAGAGAACTCCCCGTAATTGTTTGTTTGAGTAGTAAAGACTTCCTCATACTTCCCATTCAGCATTTGTTTTACGCGCACTGATATCGTTTTCTCATCGATATCTTCTACAGAGACACGTCCAGAGATGCTAACATCATCTATTCTTCGAAGGTGGCAGACAATAGTAGAGTCCGTATTAGCACCAACACATGGCTCATTAATTATTTCATAATACTTTCTTCCTAATTCTTCTTCAAGTAGTACTGTATAGTAAAGTTGTTGTCCGGGATAGACATTTATTATTGAACCATGACCAATAGTTTCATCATCAATATTGCTCCACTTAATTGTCACATCTGCTGTAACATTTTTATTGTCTGCCATGCAAATAAGTTCCAAAGTAGTATCTGACAAGCCTACTATTTGCTTAAAACGCTGCCAAGGGTAAGTTTTTTTGTAAGTGTCAACAAATTGCAGGGGAACATAGAGAATTGCTGTTTCGTAAATGCTCTCAGGGAAAAAATCAGAATAACTAACCCATGGACTAGAACTCATATATGTGAATTCCTTGATGTTAGTACAACCTTTAAACACTGCTGAACCAAAATCAATTTTGTCACCAACAATTGTAACTGATTGCAAAGAATCACAATTCCAAAAGGCTTCATTTCCGACGGAAGTTACACTTTTTGGTAATGAGATTGAAAGCAAACTCTCACAAAAAGAGAAAGCATTGTCTCCAATTGATGTCAAATTGCTCGAAATGTTAGCATCTTCAGAAAAGCATATTGATTTCAAATCTCTACAGCTAGAAAATGCACCATATTCAATGCTGGCTACGCTATTGGGAATATTGATTGAATCCAATTCCTCACAATTTGCAAATGCATATTTACCAATGCAAGCTACACTATTGGGTAGTGTGACAGATTCAAGATTTTTACAGTGTGCAAATGATAACTCCCCTATTCTTTCTATGCTGTTTCCTAACGTGATAGACTTCAAGTTCTCACAGCCCGAGAATGCATTCTCATTGATAATCTTAACACTGTTAGGAAGCGTGATGGATGTCAGCGAAGTACATTCAATAAACAGATAGTCTGGGATTGCTATTATACCATCTGGAATTATTGCAGAAACTAGGTTTTCACATTGCATGAAAATAGACGATCCTGCTTCTCTCAGTGATTTTGGTAAGGTGACTTTTTTCAACTTGCTCAAAGCAAATGCCATTGCCCCAATGGTATGAACATTGTCGGGTATTCTGATAGAGTCTAGTAATGCACCAGAAAAAGCATCACCGCCGATTATTTCTAAACTATTTGGCAAGATTATCGATTTTGCAGTACAGCTCATGAAAGCATCGTCAGAAATACGTTTTACCCCCTCTTTAATGACAATCTCTGCATTTTCATCCAAATTGCTTGGATTTTTACAAATGACCACACTACCTAAATACACCGGCCCGTCAGGTTGTTCGTCGTACCAAGGACAGGAATTAAAGGCACCAACACCCACACTATCAACACTTTGCGGAATTTCTATTGATAACAATCCCGATTCAAAAAATGCATATTGGCTGATAGTAGTCAGACCATCTGGCAACTGAATAGAAGTTAACCCTCTGCAGCCATAAAAAGCATAATCTCCGATAGAGGTGACACTCTCTGGGATGATGGTCGTAGTGCAACCTGCCAAAAGCTTATTCGTATTAGTTTCTATAATTGCATTACAATTATTACGGGAGTCGTATTTCGTGTTTTTGGGATCAACCTTTAAAGTTTGAACTGTGGAATATGGAAAGCCGACAGGCGATAAAACATCCTCCGCATATTCTCCAATTTCAACTTCAGTAATATGAGTAAAGCTAAAATCTGCAGTTTCTAGTTGCCTGCAATTGAAAATGACCTTCCTGAGATCGTTACAATAAGCGAATGCTCTTTTCTCAATCCTTTTCAAAGACAAAGGAAGGGTAATAGTAGTAATTCCACTACCATTAAAGCAATATTCACCAATGGATGTCAATCCATCTGGCAATGTAATGGTAGTAAGACTATCACAATAATCAAAAGTCCATGATGATAAGGATGTGATACTTTCTGGAATTATAATAGAAGTTATTTTAGATGAAGAAAAAGCGTGTTGCCGAATTCCTGTTACGTTATATTTCTCTCCATCGTATGAAATAGATTCTGGTATAACAATATCTCCTGTATACACATTGTCTCCTTCTGTCACTTCTGCCGTCTTGGCATCTTTATACAAATAATAATAAATACCGTCTATCTTGGCATCATAGGCACTGGCGGTCATTGGGAGAAGGATTCCCAGAACGAAAAGAAGAATTCTGATATTTCTCATGATACTTGTATGGGTGAAGGGGTTCTATTCAATTTTCACATGCTCTGATAAGATAGTGCAAATATAGCACATATTCCCGTAATTTGCAAATAAATGAAAAACAAAATTTCCGTTACCTCATGTTTCACCCTAGGAGGTCGCGTGTCTCACGCGACTACCACAACGATTGCCACGTGAGACACGTGCCCACCTACCATGATTTCTCCTCAGCAAATACTTTCCGAATGCGACGCAGAAAGTATGTTGTTTGTGTAAACAAACGAGAAAATCATTGGCTATTCTCGAAAAAAAGTTGTACCTTTGCAGGCCAAAAAAATCGTAATACAAGAAAAGCATCATGAAAGAACAACAATTGAAAGCTTTGGGACATCAAGGTCCCGTGTGTTATAACAACCAGTGCCCCCGCCGTGAACAATGCTTGCGATGGCTGGCTAACGGCTATGCCAATGAGAAACCGCTGGTGCTGTCGGTGGTGAACATCCAGAATGCTGAGGTGAACAGCGGCAACTGTCCGCTCTTTGCCGCCGACAAAACCGTCACCGTGTGGCGGGGCATGACCCGTTTTTATCACGACATGCCCCACCACACCGAATTGGCTATTAAGGAACATCTCATCCGAAATCTCACCCGCACCCGTTACTACAAGCTGCGCAAGGGCGAGCTGCCCATCAACGCCACGCTCCGTGCTGACATCGAGCGCGTCTGCCGCCAGCATGGCTGGACAGAGCCGCTGGTGTTTGACAGCACCGGCGAAGAGTATCTCTGGTGAGAGGTCCCCATGGATGTCTATTTGACGAGCCGATAGACTGTGCCGCTGTTCGTATGGCGGTTTTCCACCTTCAGGTTGCGGCTGAGGAAGTTGCCAATTTTCTCGAAGATGCCGGTTTCCTCCTTATAACTGCGGGGGAAGGCTTCTTTCAGCAGGCTGGAGATGTCGGGCAGCGACAGCCACTGGCCCTCTTCGTCGCCTACGGGCCTGCGCACCACGGTGGTGAGCATCTCGCCCAGGCCATTCAGGCGCTGATAGCTGCGGTTGCGCTGCATGAGCGCCTGTTCCTCTTCTTTGGTCAGCCAGTAGCGGGCGCCACTGCCAATCTCCTCTTTCAGCTGGGCATAGAGCTGGTCGTAGTCCACACGGCTCTCGAAGTCGATATTGCCCTCCACTTCCACGCAGATGAAGCGGCGGCTGCCGCTGGGATCGCTCAGGGGCAGCATGTCATTGGTGGTCCCCACAAACGAGGCATAGCGACGGTGCGACGAGTAGGCTTTGCCGTAGGGCGGACGGTATTTCAGGTCGGCCGTAGACACCAGGTACTTCAGCACAATCTGCTGCCGCTGCGTAATCTTGTCGAACTCATCGAGGTTGATAAGTGCAAACGAGGTGAGTCCGAGGTTCAGGTCGGCTTCGTTTTTGAAGTTGATGCGGTCGTTGTAGTATTCTCTCAACTCGCGCGGCAGCAGGATGCGGCAGAAGCTCGACTTGCCGCACCCCTGCCTGCCAATGAGCAGAGGCACCAGCGCATTGCCCGTGAGCTGTCCCTTACCCATCCACATGGCCACCATCGAGCGCATCCACAGATGGAACAGCTGCGGCCACTCGTCGTAGTGGCAGCCCACACGCCGTGCCAACGGCTCCACTCGGTCGGTGCCGTCCCATTGCGGCAGGTGGTCCAGATAGTCGTTCACTGGGTCGTAAGGCTCGATGTCGTCTGAGTTGACATACCGCCTTATGTCTTTATCCCAGCATTTGATGCCTTGCGCTAATGCCTTCATGGTGATGGAGTTGCGTGCCTCTTCGGTCAGGTCGCGGAAGGCAAATCCCAGTCCTGTGCGCTCGCGGAATTCGGCCACGCCACGCATCACGTTTTTGCGCAGTTCGTAGTTGCTGTTCAAGAAAATGTCGATCTTCATGGTGAGCAACGTCTCGGTGGGTATATTCTTCAGTGGTTTAGTGAGTTGTTTGCGCTCGCGGTATTTCTTGGCATGACTCTCATGGTAGGCGTTGTTGAAGACCAGCTCCACCAGTGCGGGGTCTTTGCTCAGCGTGAGGCTGAACATGGTGAGTCGGCGTGCCACGGCCATGGGCAGTCCGGTCTGTGCGCAATAACCTGCCAGCCTGGTGAGCAGCAGGTGTCGGTGCTCATCATCGTTGTCGGTGACTCCCTCGGTGTCGTCGTATGCTTTCATGAGGTTATACTCAAAAATGGTATGCATCGACTGGTAGCGGTTTTGTCCCGGCACAATCTCTTCGGGTTCGATGGTCGTGGGGCGGAAAGGCCTTACAGCCTGCTCCACATCCGAGCAGACCGTATAAAAAGGTACGGCCAGCGGGTTGAGCACCGCCCCCGGGTCGTAGCTCACGTAGCAGATGCGGTCCAGTCGCGGCTCCAGCTTCTCAATGGTTACGCCCAGCTGGGCATTGTAGGCCATGCGGGCTTTCTCATAGAGGTTGGTGTGGAACCGACGGATGTCGTCATCGGTTTGCGGCAGCCGTTCGCCGGTGGCACGGCCGGCATGTTCGCCGGTCAGTTCGCCGCGGCACACAATCTTCACACTTCGCCCGCTCAGTCCGACGAAGGCCATCAGCGTCTGTGGCATCAAGGCTGCGCCCTGTCGCACGGCCACCGCCTCTTCGTAGCTGGCCAGGTTGTCCACCTCGAGCATCACCATGCCTGTATACGATTTTTGTGTGGGCCGGTGGTTGCCTTTCATCATCAGGGTGGCAAAGCACAGTCGCGGTAGCAGCCGTGCATAGTGCTCAGAGAAGGGCAGCGATCCGTCGTCCTGGCGTGGCATATTGCTCATGGTGACGATGGTACGCATCTCGTTGGTAATGCTCTGGTAGTCTGTGTTTTTCAACATTGCGGCTACTTTGTCTAATTCCATGGGGCGAAGGGTCGTTCCCGTCCTGTTGTCTTTTAGTAATGTGATTCTTTCCATTGTTCGTTCTTTTCAATTTGTTGATAAGTTTTCTTACTTGTGTCTTTCGGCATGCAAAGATACAAAATATTTTGAGAAAAAGATAAAAAAATCGGGCAAACTGTCACTTTCAGCGTAACTCTCTTTACATCAGCGACTTTCGGAGTGACGGTTTGTTTTCCAAACTGTCACCAACTATCACTATTATTTCGTTTTTCAGAATTTATTTTACACTCATTCACATAGGCTATGAGCCAGAATGCGGGGACATGCAACTTTCCTCACGATGTAAAATCACTCCAATTGTCAAGATAGCAGAGTGTTTTTGCATTAAAAACACGGTGTTTCTACGGCAGAAACACTTCGTTTCTATCATAGAAACACAATGTTTTTATGTTGAAAACACAACCCATTTGATAGCTAACGACAAGCCCTGTAACAAGTTAGAGTTGTTTTCCATTTACCACATCCTGCTTTGTTGCGATTATTTACCAAAATCTACACATCTCATCAAGTGACAGTTAGGTGACGGTTTGCAAACAAACTGTCACCTCCCAAGCCATTAACCGTCTGAAGGTTACAGAGAAAGTGACAGTTCAGCGCTTTTTTCATACAAAAATAAATTTGAAAAAATGCACGCATGCGCATAGGTAAATATTATCAACAATTCGGTTGCCAATTATCAATTTGTCCATTAATTAAAGTTTCGGATGATTTACATCCTTGATATTCGAAGGTACGAGGGTACGAGGGTACGAGGGTACGAGATTAGTCTCGCTCGCTGAGATATTTTGGAGCTGCTGATGACGGAGACAAGGGTATTCTCGTACCTTCGTACCATCGCACCCTCGTACCTCCGAAACTTCAATCAATTATCAATTAAAAAACGTCTCTATGTCGAAAAACTCTCTGTCGAAAATATGAATTATGTGCGCCAAGGACTTCGTTCCCGTTCATCCATCCGTCAGGCCTAATTATCAATTGTCCATTATCAATTATCAATTACCGAACATTATCAATTAAAAAAAACGGGAGCAGCTCTGCAGAGCCGCTCCCATTGTTATAAAAGATGAAGGGAAATTAGAGGTTCGGATTGATCTTGTTCCACTCAGAGATGGGAGGAACG
>DEJV01000056.1:12203-18949 GCA_002353525.1 Prevotella sp. UBA2739 | reverse complement strand
CGGAAAGGCTCACCGCCCATGGCAGCGCGAATCATCTCTACAGAGAGGTAGCTGGGGCTCTGGACCGCTTCGGTAGCCGAGTGCCATGCGGGTGCGCCAGCTGAAGAGGCTTCTGGGGCGTTGCGGAAGTGAGATGACAACGGCGGGTTGTACTTCCAGCAGCAGTCCGTCGCCTTTGTCTTGTGTTTTTTTCAGCCGTATGGCAGGGGTGCGCAGGGTGAGGTGCGGCACGATGTTGAGTTTGATCTCGTGCTCGTCGTCGTAGTCATCGTAATAGTCATCGCCGCGCAGCTCTTCGCGAATGATTTCGCCGAGCAGTCCGCCGTCGCCGTTCTCCCTGTCAAACTGCGCTCCTATCCCGATGCCAGCGTAAGGAAAGACCATGTAGTCATAGTCGAGTTCTATGTTCCATGAGTCATGAGAGGCTCCAAAGCCTATGGCAGCCATGTTGCGGCCTTCTTCCTGTGCCGACACGGTAAGGGTAGTCGCTAAGAGTGTCGTGATGATGAGTCCGTGTTTCATTGTTTATCTGTTTTTTCAATACTGATGCTCACGTCGAGCGTCTGCTCGATGAGTGCAATGATCTCTTCGAGACTGTCTTTGGCCACGTGGAAGTCTGCGGAGAGTCGTCTTTCGGGATGGTTGCACCTTAAGTTGGCGTGGTAATAGAAGCCGAGGTCGGCGAGGACATCAGTCAGTGGTGTGTCTTCGAAATGCATTTGGCCTGTGGCCCATGCCGTCTGGTTGGGCGAGCCGCTTGGCGCGTGTGCTGGCTGCTGCTGGCGTTTGCCGATGAGGGCTTTTTCGCCAGCGCCGAGAACGATGGCCTGGGTGAGGCCTATGTTTCCAAAGCGGACGCGGCCTTGAGCGACGTAGATGGTGGTCTGCCCCGCCTCTTCGTCTATCTGAAACTGTGTGCCCAGCACGGTGACCTGTGCTATGCTGTTCACCACTGTGAACGGAGTGGCTTCACTATGTGTCACGTTGAAATAGGCATCGCCGCTCAGTCTCACCGAACGCGGCTTTTGCGGGTTGTAGGCCAGTGTGGCGTGGGGGGCGAGAGTGACGTGGGTGCTGTCGGGCAGAGTGATGGTTTTAACCGCATCGTCGGCCGTCAGCATCACCTCTGCGTTCTCGCGCGTAATATATAAATAGGTGGCGCCGCAGATGAACGCAAGCATGGCGGCGGCAGCCATCCATCGGTAGAACCGCACGGACAGCCCCCCATGTGTCGGCCTGTCATTCTTAAGTCCGACGCGTGCTTTCACGTTGCGAAGTGCCTGCCGCGTGTCCAGCTTGCCTGTCTGGTAGTGGTACAGCACAAATTGTTTCAGTTCTTCTTTCATTTCTCTTCTTTCTTGTCTGTGGTAAGCCATGGGTGTGTGTCGCTTTCTTCTTTCAGGTATGGCTGTCCGTCCACCACGATGATTTGTATGGTGTCGCTGCGTAGAGGCGTGCCCAGCACATCGGTTATCAGGGGCCAGAAGTATGCCTTGGCCACGCACACGCCGTTCCTGTTCTCGTGACTGATTTGGTAGTCGTAGAGTGTGGCGATGTCGAGGGTCAGGCTGTCGATGCTTACCCGTGCTGTCGGTGCCAGTTTGTAGATGTGTTCCGCTTGGCCGGGCATGCGAAAGGGCTTAGGCGTATGGAACAACAGGCAGTGCCGTCCATTCCATCGGTGCATCTCGTCTCGGTCGGTCATTTGTTCCAAACGGAAGTCAATGGGTTGCAGGGTGGCTACGTTCACCATGCTGATGTCGCTGTCATCGCTGATGAGGTCATCGCCTTTAGTATTCTCTACAAGCAGGCAGAGCTGACGTGTCGTGGTGCTGACGTCCTCCTCAATGACAAGGTCTTCTTCGTTGTTGCATGATGCTGTCAGCAGCAACAACAGAATGATACTCTTATAATTCATGACTTGTCCTTTTTTGTACTCTTCATCACTCGTTGTCCAGCGCCATCCATTCGCTTTCAGAAGAGTTACTGGCACCAAGCAGTCCGAAACCGCCACTGATGTTGTGGAGTGTAGGCGACACCAGCGAGAATCCCGCTTGCGCCAGATCGTTGTTCTCCACGTCGTTGAGCGACTTCAGGAAGTGGTAGTATTCGGGTGTCAGCCTGTAGAGCACCACCTGGTATTTGTGCCAAAAGTTGAAGGCGCCTCCGTAGCCAAAACTGTCGGTGTTCAGGTGCAGTGTGTAGGTCTGCCCGTTGATGGTCGCGTCGTTGAAAATGTAGAAGTTGCCGTAGAAGCTGTTCTCGTAGCCGAAGTCGGTGTCGATGTCGGTCAGCGTGTTGAGCAGTGGTTCCTTGGCAGTGTAGATGGTCTTGGTTTCAACTACCGAGTCGCTTATCTCGCAGGTCCATTCGGCCTGTGGATATTGCTCTTTCCAATAGAGGTAGTCGTTGTAGTCATTCGGAATCCATAGCGTCCTGGATCCGTTCTCGTTCACCAGCTCGCCGTAGGCATCCCCTTTGTAGTGCTTTACCCTCACGGTCACGGCATAGTAGTCCTTGCTCTCTACTGGGTCGGTGAAGGTGGCCGCCAGTTGGTAGTAGTCGCGTGTGCTCATGTAGTCTTCGTCAAACAAACTCACTTTCTGCACACGATCCAGTCTCACGGGTATGCTCTCGGGCACCACTGCCGATGCTGTCGCGGTGCCATAGCGGGGATGCGTCACCGTCAGTTCTACGCAGTCGCCAGCGTGGTGGGGCGTGTCGGTGTAGAATGTTCCGTCAGCTTTCTGTCCCACTTCTTTGGTCTCACCGTTCACCCGATAGCTCACCTGAGCATCGGCCACTGCTCTCATCTTGTTCGCTTCGGCGTGTTTGCCTATGGCCATGCTGTTGGTCACGCTGATATAGGTGGTTCCTGTTGTCGATGGCAGACAGTAGACCACCAGTTTCTCTTTGTTGCTGATGTCGTCGAGGTCGAAGTCATCGCGGCAACCACTCACTGCCAGCAACATGCACACAAGCAGCATGTACTTTGTGATGTTCGTATTCCTATTCATAATTCATAACTTATAATTCATAATTACAAACAACCTTCTTTTGCTCAGAACTTGATGGTGTAGCTGAACGATGGTATCACCGGAATGAATGCCCTAGGTTTCAGCTTGAAGCGCTGCTGATCGGCCAGATTCACCTCGTCGATCTTTCGTTCACGATACTCAATGTCCACCCAAAGCGGGTTCAGATGGCAGTAGGCGTTGTATACCGAGATGTTCCAGATGCGTTCGTGTCCGTGCTTCGTGGTGTGGTGGAAGTTGAAGCCGATGTCCAATCGGTGGTAGGCCGGCAGGGTGATGTTATTGGGCCGTTCATAGATGAAGGCCGCGTTCGCCTCTTCGCCTGTCAGGTAGCCTTGTCGCTCGAAGGCCTCCACCGAGGCGGGCTTGCCGTCGGGCAGTTCTGGCAGCTGCACATATTGCGTGGGAAAGGTGAGATGGTTGCCTGTGTGATAGGTCCATGCCGCAAACATCTCTGCCTTTTTCCCTATCTGGTAGCGCAGCGAGAGGTTCACCTTGTGGCGGTTGTCAAACTTGTCGTAGTACCATTGGTCGTAGAACTCGTCGAAGCGCCGCTCGTTCCACGACAGCGTGTAGGCCGCATCGAGGCGCAGCCTGTGTCCGTGGTAGGTCGCGTCGACCTCCAGGCCATAGTAGCGTCCTTGTCCGTCCATCACGTGCTTGTCCCACTGTCCGGCTGGCGGCACCAGTCCGGCCCAGCTGTTGTATTGCAGCAGGTGGTGCGACCGTTTGTAGTAGCCTTCTACCGACAGCAGCCACTGTCGATGCGGCTGCCAGTAAGCTCCCATCGCCATCTGGTGTGAGTACATGGGGCGCAGCCGCCGGGTGATGGGCACCCAGTAGTCGGTGGGCAGGTCAATCATGGCGTTGCTGATTTTGTGCACATACTGCGACATCATGGTGTAGGAGGCTTTCACCGAGAGGTTGTCGGCCACCTGGTATTTCAGGGCCAGGCGTGGGTCAGCATGGAAAAACAGGTAGTTGTCCACGCTGAATAGCGACACGTTCAGTCCGCCGTTCATGCTCCATCGGTCTGAGAGTGTCAGCAGGTCTTCGCCGTAGACGGTGGCTTCGTGCACCGTGTGGCGGTTGCGGCCCTTGGTGGTCAGCGTGTCGGCCGTGGTGAAGCTGCTCCACAGGTTGGTCAGTCCCTGTGTCTGTGGGCGAAACACGTGGCATGTGTAGTCGTGGCCGAAGCGGATGTGGTGGCGTGGCGAGGGGCGGTAGTCGAATTCTGTGCGATAGCCGGCGTCGTAGATGGCCGACAGGTAGTGGAAGTCGGTGAGGTAGTGCTCCGTCTGGACCCCGTCCTTGTCGGTGGTGCTGTCGTCTTCTCGCGTCTTCAGCTGCGAGTGGTTGTGGGTGTAGACGGCGGTGAAGTTGGCCAGCAGTTGTGGCGTCAGCTGGTAGCGCCAGCTGATGGCGGCGTTGACGTTGCCCCAGCTGAACTTCGTCTCGTTGTGCTCGTCAAAGACTTCGCTGCTTCCGGCATCTTCGTGCCAGTCGTTGCGGGCGCGCAGCATGTCGCGGCCCGAATAGACGCTCAGGCTCAGCTGCGAGCGGCGGCTGAACAGGTGTGTCAGCTTCAGGTTGAGGTCGTGGAAGGCATAGCTCAGGCTGATTTTCTCCTCGTCGTTGTAGTGATTGGCTATGGCAAAGGCGGGCCGTGTCAGCAGGTCGAGCCACGAGCGTCGCAGCCCTACGTTGAACGATGTGCCGAAGTCGGTGCCGCGCACCTCGCCCCGTGCCTCGTGCTGCCGGTCGCTTTTCAGCCTGATGGGCCCGTCCATCTGCACCGAGCCGTCAAGCAGCCCTAAGCGGTAGCAGCCGTGCAGCTGTTGCCAGTTGCCGTCATTGGTGCGCACGTCGGCCACACTCGACAACCTGCCTCCGTAGCGCGCCGGAAAGCCACTCTTGTAGAAGTCTACGTTCTTCACCACATCGGTGTTGAACGACGAGAAGAGTCCCAGCGAGTGGTTGACCTGATAGAGTGGGGTGCCGTCCAGCAGGAACAGGTTCTCGTCGTTGTTGCCTCCGTGCACATACAGCCCCGAGGCCAGCTCGATGCCCTCTTGCACACCCGAGAGTCTTTGCAGGGCCTTCACCACGTCGGGCGAAGAGAACAGTGCAAACTCCGTCTTGATGTCGTTGGCCGAGAGCGACCGCTTGCCCATCTGCGTGCCCACCACGGGCGAGCTCATGTCGGCCGTCACCACCACTTCGTCCAACATCGTACCCTCTTTCAGGACAACGTCGAGCTGTCGGTTGCTGTTCAGGCTGATGCGTTCTCGGTGGGTGTCGTAGCCTATGAACGAGATGCGAAGCTCGTGCGAACCCTCAGGCAACGTGAGCGAGTAGAATCCATGCTCGTTTGTCATGGTGCCAGTGTGGGTCGTCGCGTCGTAGATGGCGGCGTTGAGCAGTGTCTCGCCGTGCTCGTCGCGCACGTAGCCGCTCACCGTGTGGCGTTGTGCCGTTGGCCTGGGGGTTGCCTTTGTCTGGGTCTTCAGCATCACGTAGGCTCCCTTCACGCTCCATTCGATGTCCGTTCCGCCAAACAGTCGCCGCAGGGCTTCCTTCAGCTGCACACCGCCGATGGCTCCGCCCCGGTGTGGGCGGTCTAGGTTGAGCGATGCGTCATAGACAAAGTTCACGTGGTGCTCGTTTTTCACGATTTCCATCTGCTGGCGCAGCGAGCTTTCGGCCTGGGCCGAGGCTCGCTGGCACGGCAGCGTCATCATTGTTACATAAACCACTGCTCGTAGCAGGTCTTTCAGTTTCATGTTCTTCTTTTCTTGGTGGTTTTCCTTTTTTGTCATCAATGCTATGACGTGGAAAACGCATTTCCCCCCATTCCGCATCTCGTTTTTTTTCAGGCCCTCTCCCTTCCGGGTGCATCAGCCCCTTCTCATGCCGTCATCAGCAGCATGGTGTAGAAGTAGTCGTCTTTCTTGCCGCGCAGCGTCTTCAGTGCCTTGCTCATCTGGTGTTCCACGGTCTTTTCGGCTATGCCCATCGTGCGTGCTATCTCGCTGTATGTCATGCCGTCACGCTTGGCCCGCAGGAACACCTCGCGGCAGCGTGGGGGCAGTGCGTCGATGGCTGTCCACAGTTCGGCCTCATGCAGCGATCGCTCCTGTGCCTCCTCGTCGCTGATGCTGCCGCTCAGGTCTTGCGGACTTACGTCGCCGTCAATGTCGGCGTGTCTCGCCTTGCGGATGAGGTCAACACACCGGTTGCGCACCATCGCGTAGAGGTAGGCCCTGACGTTGCCCACCGCGGCCCCCTCTTTCTCTTTTTCTATCAGTCCCACAAAGGCGTCCTGCACCACGTCTTCAGCCGTGTCTACGTCTTGAACGTAGTGGAGGGCATAGAGACACAGTGGGCGATAGTGGGCAAGGAAGTGTTCTTCGAGGTTCATTGTCGTGAGAAGAGA
Source organism: Prevotella sp. UBA2739 (assembly GCA_002353525.1). Taxonomy (GTDB): domain Bacteria; phylum Bacteroidota; class Bacteroidia; order Bacteroidales; family Bacteroidaceae; genus Prevotella. Next base: position 12,478 of record DEJV01000056.1, on the reverse strand, counting down.
AAAACAGATTTCACTGACTCCACGGACCTCATCGTTGAGACATCCGTGCTGTCAGTGAAATCTTTTCTTGTTGCTAAAACAGCTTAGCTTACATCACTCATCGAGTCTGGGCGCCTGCGGGCCTTTTCCCTTTAGGTGGAAATGATAACTGATGGTATCCTTTCAACTCCCAGGCTCCTCGATGAAAGCTTAGAGGTTCGGGTTAATCTTGTTCCACTCGCTGATGGGAGGAACGATGTTCAGGGTCACCAGCTCATCGCGCATCTTGCAGAGGT
>DEJV01000056.1:0-12097 GCA_002353525.1 Prevotella sp. UBA2739 | reverse complement strand
AAGCGGAAAGGCTCACCGCCCATAGCAGCACGAATCATCTCAACAGAGAGGTAAGAGGGGCTCTGGAATGAGCTGCGTCCGCGGAGCTCGATGATCTTGGCGCCACCCTTGGTGACAGCGGTCTTCATCTCTTCCCACTCAGCCTCGGGGAACTCGTCGGTACCGATGATGTCGGTCAGCTTGCGGCCGGCAATCTCTACGTGGCTGCCGAAGACGGCCATCTGCTCACCATGTCCGCCATAGGTAGCGCAACCGGTGATCTCGTCCTGCATCACATTGAACTTCTTGGCGAGAGCGCTCTGCAGACGTGTGGTGTCGAGGGCAGCGAGTGTGGTCACCTGACCGGGTTTCAAGCCAGAGTAGAGCAGGGTCACCAGACCGGTGAGGTCGGCAGGGTTGAAAATAATCACAACGTGCTTCACGTCGGGGCAGTATTTCTTGATGTTCTGACCCAGTTCCTCGGCGATTTTGCAGTTGCCGGCGAGCAGGTCCTCGCGGGTCATGCCAGCCTTACGGGGAGCACCACCAGAGGAGATGATATACTTAGCGTTGGTAAAAGCCTCGGCAGCATCGGTAGTGGCAGTGATTTTCACATTGCCGAAACCGCTCTGACGCATTTCCTCAGCAACGCCCTCGGGCGAGAACACATCGTAAAGACAGATGTCGTTAGTCAGACCCATCATCAAAGCGGTCTGAACCATGTTTGAACCAATCATACCGGCTGCGCCGACGATGGTAAGCTTGTCATTTGTTAAAAATGCCATAATAATAGTAATTTAATAATGTGGATGTTTCTAATAGTGTGTGCAAAGATACAAAAAAAGCCCAACTTTCAAAGTTTTTGATTATTAATCTGTGTTAATCGCGTAAATTTCTGAAGGAATAGTTGTATCTTTGTAAACTCGAAATGACAAAAACCAACCTCAAATGGAAAAGACTATGAAACATCTCCTCATGATTCTGGCTGCCGCCATGCTGTGTGTGGCTTGCCAGCAGAGAAAAGAAAACAGTTTACCGGCGGAGAACGAGACGCTGGAGATCCCCCCATGTGTGGTAAGCTCGCCGCCCGACTCGCTGAAGCTCGACAAGTTTTACTGCAAGTATGTCGATGTGAACGGCATACCACTGATATCGTCGTGGCGTGTGCCCGACTCCTGCTTTGTGGCAGCCCACCGCACGCTCTTTGCCATGACCAGCATGCTGTCGCCCGAGGTACTGGCGGCCATGAAGAAGTCGAACGCCCGTGTGGCTATCATGGCCCGCTATGAGGGCACCACCGACCTGCCCGAGCATCACTATCTGGTGAACGACACCACCCTGAACTGGGACCTGCGGGCTCGCGGACTGGGCGGTACCATCGAGGAACCGCTCACCAGCTGCGCCGAGGAGAATATTCTGGCCTACCAGATTGACAAATACCATGCCGAGGACATTCTCATCCACGAGTTTGCACATGCCATCCATTGCATCGGCATCATCCAGGTAGACACCACCTTCAACAAACGCCTGCAGGGACTCTACGAGCAGGCCAAGGCGAAGGGCATACTCGACGGCACCTACCGCATCACCGACAAGGAGGAATACCTGGCCGAGGCCGTGCAAGACTGGTTCAACGTGAATGCCGAGATGCCACACCCCGACGGCAAGCACAACTGGTGCAACACCCGCGAGGAGCTCCAGCAGTACGACCCCGACCTCTATCAGCTGCTCTCGGAGTTCTTCCCCGCCACCAACCTGCAAATCAGCAAACACAAGAAAATCAACGAATATACCCAACCCGTTCAACCATGATAGGAAAAGACACCTTCGCCCACCGCAGGGCGAAACTAAAGAAAGACGTGGGTAGCGGACTGCTGCTCTTCCTGGGCAATCAGGAAGTGGGCATGAACTATGCCGACAACACCTACCGCTTCCGCCAGGACAGCTCGTTCCTCTATTTCTTCGGACTCGACGACCCAGGCCTGGCTGCCGTCATCGACATCGACAACGACCGTGAGATGGTGTTTGGCCGCGAACTGACCATCGACGATATCGTATGGACGGGCACGGTGCCCTCGCTGAAAGAGCGGTGCGAGCAACTGGGCATCGCCGACACACGGCCCATGGAGACGCTGAAAGGCTATCTCGACAAAGCGCGCGCCGCCCACAGCCCCGTGCATTTCCTGCCTCCCTATCGCGGCGACCATCAGGTGTGGCTGCAGGAGCTGCTGGCCATCGAGCCGGCGGCACAGCCGCAGCAGGCCTCAGTGAGCATGATCAGGGCCATTGTCGACCAACGCAACCACAAAGACGACGACGAGCTGCGCGAGATAGAAGAGAGCGTGGACCTGAGCACGGAGATGCACCTGACGGCCTACCGCATGGTGCGTCCGGGCATACACGAGTCGCAGGTGGCCGCCGCCATCGAGGAGGTGGCCTGCCGGCACGGCAACACGCTGGCCTTCCCCACCATTGCCACCGTGCAGGGACAGGTGCTCCACAACCACGGGTTCATACACACCCTGAAAGATGGCGACATCTTCCTGCTCGACGCCGGAGCAGAGAACAAAAGGCACTATGCCGGCGACCTCTCGTCGGCCATGCCTGTGGGCGAGCGGTTCACCGACCGCCAGGCGGAAATCTACAACATCCATCTGGCTAGTTTCCAGGCTGCTGTCGACAAGTTGCGGCCGGGCGTGCCGTTTCGTGAGGCACATATCGCTGCCGCCACGAAGATTGTGGAGGGCATGAAGACGCTGGGGCTGATGAAAGGCGATGCCGCCGAGGCTGCCGAGCTAGGTGCCTACGCGCTGTTCTTCCCTTGCGGTCTTGGCCACATGATGGGCCTCGACGTGCACGACATGGAGAACCTGGGCGAGCAGTATGTGGGCTATGCCGACGGACAAGTGAAGAGCACCCAGTTCGGGTTTAAGTCGCTGCGGCTGGCCCGCCCGCTGGAACCCGGCTTCGTGTTCACCGTAGAGCCCGGCATCTACTTCATTCCCGAGCTGATGGACAAATGGCAGGCCGAGAAGCAGTTCACCGACTTCATCTGCTACGACAAGCTCGACGCGTGGCGCGACTTCACCGGGTTGCGCAACGAACTGAACTATGTCATCACCGCCGACGGTGCCCGTCCGCTAGGCACCCTCCGCAAGCCCATGACCATCGAAGAGGTGTATCAGGCGAAAAGCTGAATATTCTGAATAATCTGAAAATTCCGAGAATTCAGAAAATTCAGAATACTCCGAAAAAAAACTCCTAACCCCCAAGACATGAACTACAACATAAAATACCCAGAGAACGATGGTGGCATGAACGAGCGCATCAAGCGCCTGCGCCAGCAAAGCATCGAGATGCCCACCACCCTGAGCATCGAGCGTGCCCTCATCGAAACCGAATTCTATCGGAAGAACTACGGCACGATGCCCACACCGGTGCTGCGCGCCCGTAACTTCTATGAGATTTGTCAGAAGAAAACACTCTACATCGGCGACGACGAACTCATTGTCGGCGAGCGCGGACCAAAGCCCAAGGCGGTGCCTACCTTCCCCGAACTGACCTGTCACTCGGTGGAAGACCTGCACACGCTGAACGGCCGCGAGCTGCAGCGTTATACCATCAGCCAGGAAGACATCGACACCTACGAGCGCGTGGTGATTCCCTACTGGAAAGGCAAGACACAACGCGAGCGCATCTTCAACCACGTGTCGACAGAGTGGGAGGAGGCCTATCATGCCGGTGTCTTCACCGAGTTCATGGAGCAAAGGGCCGCCGGACATACCGCCATGGACGGCAAGATGTATCGCGAGGGACTGCTCGACGTGAAGAAACGCATTGCCGAGCGTCTGGAGCGTCTCGACTTCATCTACGACCCCGAGGCCACCGACAAACAGCAGGAGCTGGAGGCGATGGACATCTCGTGCGATGCCGCCATTCTGTTTGCCGAGCGCCATGCCGAACTGGCCGAGCAGATGGCTGCCAGCGAGCAGCGCCCACAGCGCAAGGCTGAGCTGCTGCAGATTGCCGAAGTGTGCCGCTGGGTGCCCGCCCATGCGCCCCGTAACCTGTGGGAGGCCATCCAGATGTATTGGTTTGTTCATCTGGGCACGGTCACCGAACTCAACGGATGGGACTCGATGAACCCCGGCCACATCGACCAGCACCTCTACCCCTTCTACGAGCAGGGCATTGCCGACGGCACCCTGACGCGCGACAAGGCCAAAGAGCTGTTGAGCTGCCTGTGGATTAAGTTCAACAACCAGCCCGCACCCCCCAAGGTGGGAGTGACAGCCCTCGAGTCGGGCACCTACAACGACTTCACCAATATTAATATAGGTGGCATCGACCGTGATGGTAAGAGTGCCGTCAACGAACTCTCCTACATGATTCTCGAGATACAAGAGGAACTGCACGAGCTGCAACCCGGCCTGAGCATTCACATCGCCAGCGAGACACCCGACGACTTCCTGCTCGAAGGCATCCGAGTCATCCGCCAGGGCCACGGCTATCCCTCTGTCTTCAACCCAGACACCTATGTGCAGGAGCTGGTGCGCGAGGGCAAGTCGCTCGCCGATGCCCGCGAGGGCGGCTGCTCGGGATGCATCGAGGTGGGCGCCTTCGGCAAGGAGGCCTATCTGCTGACGGGCTATCTGAACACGCCGAAGATACTGGAGATCACCCTCAACAACGGCATCGACCCAGAGACGGGCAAGAGGCTGGGACTGCAGACGGGCGACGCACGAGCCTTTGAGTCGTTCGACGCACTCTATGAGGCTTGGCGTCAGCAGATGATCTATTTCGTCAACCTCAAGCTGGCAGTCAACAACTACATCGAGCGCATGTTCTCGCTCTATGCACCCGCCACCTTCCTCAGCCTCTACATCGACGACTGCATAGAGAAAGGAAAAGACTACTATAGCGGCGGCGCACGCTACAACACCACCTACATCCAATGCACCGGACTGGGCACCATCACCGACAGTCTGGCAGCCCTCAAGAAACATGTCTTCGAGGACCATCGCTACACCATGGACGAGGTGCTCGAGGCCTGCACCCACAACTGGGACGGACAGGAGAAGATGCGGCAGTACATTCGCAACCACACACCCTTCTTCGGCAACGACGACACCTATGCCGACCAGATAGCCCTGCGCGTGTACAACGACCTGGTGGAGGCCATCGAGGGACGGCCCAACACCCGCGGTGGCCGCACCTACCTCAACATGCTCAGCACCACCTGCCACAACTACTTCGGCAGCGTCTGCGGTGCCACGCCCAACGGCCGCATGGCCCACTTCGCCATCAGCGACGGCACCTCACCAGCCCACGGCTCCGACACGCACGGTCCTACCGCCGTCATCAAGTCGCTAGGCAAGCTCGACCAGACCAAGAGCGGCGGCACCCTGCTGAACGTGCGCCTGGTGCCCTCGTTGCTGAAGACCCGCGACGACCAGCGCAAGCTGGCCAGCCTCATCCGCGCCTACTTCAAGTTCGGAGGCCACCACATCCAGTTCAACATCGTCGACACCGCAACCCTGCGCGACGCCCAGCAGCACCCCGACGACTACCGCGACCTGCTGGTGCGCGTGGCTGGCTACTCCGACTATTTCAACGACATGACCGAGCAGCTGCAGAACGAGATTATTGCCCGAACAGAAAACAGCGACATCTGATGGCACTCATCTTCGACATCAAGCGCTATGCCATCCACGACGGCCCCGGCATCCGCACCACCCTTTTCATGAAGGGCTGCCCGCTGCGCTGTGTGTGGTGCCACAACCCCGAGAGCTGGAGTCCACAGCGACAGCTGCTCTACAAAGAGAGCAAATGCATGGGCTGCTGCAGTTGTGTGGACACTTGCCGGCAACAGGCACTCGAGCTGACGCCTCAGGGCATCCGCCATGCCGACAGCCGCTGTGTGCTCTGTGGCAAGTGTACCGACGAGTGCCCTACCATGGCACTGGAGATGTGCGGCAAAGAGTGGACCATCGACGCGCTGATGGCCGAGGTGGAGAAAGAACGCACGGTGATGGAAGACAGCGGAGGCGGTGTGACCCTCTGCGGTGGCGAACCGCTGATGCATGCCGACGACGCGCTCCTCCTGCTGCGCGAACTGGGACGACGCGGATTTCACCGCACCGTAGACACCTCGCTCTATGCGCCAACCGCGGTGGTGGCTGCGGTGGCCGATGCCTGCGAGCTGTTTCTGGTCGACCTGAAACTGATGGACAGCGACAAGCACAAGCAGATGACGGGCGTCAGCAACGGCCTCATCCTAAAGAACATAGAGTGGCTGGCCGCACAGGGCAAGGATTTCCTGGTGCGCATACCGCTCATCGAGGGGGTGAATGCCGACGAGCACAACATCGAACAGACGGCACGTTTCCTGCAATCGCTGCCCTGGAAACGGCGCGAAGTGGAGCTGCTGCCCTACCACGATGTGGGCAAGGACAAGCACCGTCGCATGTGGAGCACCTACAACCCGCAGGGCTATGCAATGTCGACACCATCGGAAGAGACGCTGCAGCGCTGCGCCCGCCAGCTTGAGGCACAAGGCATTCATTTAATTGAGAATTGATAATTATTTCGAGGGTTCGTGGGTACGGAGGTACGAGGGTACGAGATTAGCCTCGTCTGCTGAGTTCTTTGAATTTGCTAATGACGAAGAAAAGGGTATTCTCGCGCCCTCGTACCTTCGCACCTTCGTACCCTCGAAAACAATCGCACCCTCGAAACCAATCGCACACCAAGAATTTTCAACGATTTAAATCTAAAACAATATGACTACAGTAAACCAACGACTAGAAGACCTTCGGGAAGTGATGCGACGCGAACATCTTGCCGCATTCATCTTCCCCAGCACCGACCCTCATCAGGGCGAATACATTCCCGACCACTGGAAGGGACGTGAGTTTATCTCAGGATTCAACGGATCGGCAGGCACCGCCGTGGTAACCCTCCACTCGGCTGCCCTCTGGACCGACTCGCGCTACTTCATTGCCGCCGAAGAGCAGCTCAAGGGCACCGGCTACCAGCTTATGAAGCTCAAGATGCCGGGCACACCCACCATTGCCCAGTGGCTGGGACGTGAGATTGGCGACAACCGCCAGCTCTACAACGACTGCACGGAGGTGGGCATCGACGGCATGGTGAGCGCTACCAACGAGGTGCGGCAGCTGATGGCTGAGCTGCGCAAGGAGAACGGACTCACGCTGCGCACCAACTTCGACCCCCTGCGGCTGATATGGACCAACCGACCCGCCATTCCGCAAAACCCGGTTGAAATCTACCCCCTGCAATATGCCGGCGAGAGCACACGCGACAAGATTGCCCGCATACGGCAGACACTGCGCCAGCAACATGCCGACGGCATGCTCATGGCATCGCTCGACGATATTGCCTGGACACTCAACCTGCGGGGCACCGACGTACACTGCAACCCCGTATTCGTGAGCTACCTGCTCATCACCCAGAAGACCGTCACCCTATATATAAATAAGGTGAAGCTGCCGGCAGAGGTTGCTGCCTACCTGAAGGCCGAGAACATACAGGTGGGCGACTACGAACAGGTGCAGAACGGACTGCGGGAGTATTTCGAATACAACATCCTGCTCGACCCCAACGAGGTGAACTACACGCTCTACGAGACCGTGCGCAATAAGGGCAAGATGAACAACTGCGTGAAGACGGAGATTGTGGAGGAAGAGTCGCCAGTGAAACGCATGAAAACCGTCAAGAATGCCACCGAGATACGGGGTTTTAAACAAGCGATGCTACGCGACGGCATCGCCATGGTGAAATTCCTCTGCTGGCTGAAACCCGCCGTCGCGCAAGGCGGACAGACAGAGATCACGGCCGACGAGCGGCTCACTGCCCTGCGTGCCGAACAGCCGTTGTTCCGCGGCATCTCGTTCGACACCATTGCGGGCTACGGGGAGCATGGCGCCATTGTGCACTACGAGGCCACACCCGAGACCGACATCCCGCTGCGTCCCGAGGGATTTTTGCTGCTCGACAGCGGCGCACAATATCTTGACGGCACCACCGACATCACCCGCACCATCGCCCTCGGACCCGTCACCGACGAGCAACGGCGCATCTTCACACTGGTGCTCAAGGCCCATCTGCAACTGCAAAACGCAATCTTCCCCGAGGGAGCCAGCGGCACACAGATTGATGCCATCGCCCGTATGCCACTTTGGAAAAACGGACTAAACTATCTGCATGGCACCGGTCATGGCGTGGGCACCTACCTCAACGTGCACGAGGGGCCTCACCAGATACGCATGGAGTGGAAGCCCGCACCGCTGGTGGCTGGCATGACGGTCACCGACGAGCCTGGTGTCTACCTGCCCAACCGCTTCGGGGTGCGCCTGGAGAACACGCTGCTCATCGTAGATGCCTTCGAGACGGAGCTGGGCCGGTTCCTGAAGTTCGAGCCGCTGACGCTCTGTCCCATCGACAAGACCCCCATCGACCGCTCGATGCTCACCCCCGAGGAGGTGCAGTGGCTGAACGATTACCACCAAATGGTGTTAGACCGTCTCTCCCCCACCCTCGAAGGCGAAGAACTCGACTGGCTGCGTGACGCCTGCAGTCCGCTGTAATCATACGATAACGTTCACGATAACGATAACTGTCTTACGACCTTGATTTTTTTTCGCAAGGCAGTTATCGTGAACGTTATCAATCAATTAAGATTCATTGAAGTTTCGGAGGTACGAGGGTGCGAGGGTACGAAGGTACGAGAATACCCTTGTCACCGTCATCAGCAGCTCCAAAATATCTCAGCGAGCGAGACTAATCTCGTACCCACGCACCTACGTACCTTCGGATATAAAGGATGTATAACATCCGAAACTTAAATTAAGATAAACTTAGACGGTCTGAAAGACCAACGAACACATAGCCCAGGGCAACACCCTGGGTTAATAGTATATGCCCCCTCCCACCCTGCAAGGGAAAAAGCCCAACAGCAGCAAAGTGCGTACCGTAGGGACTTACCTTGTGTATGTCCCTACAACATGTTAGAGGGCAATTTTTTGATAATTGCCTACAATTTTGCAAAATAAGAGTGTTTCGGATTGTTAAATACCAGTTGGAGATTCGGACACTAGGGATGAGGCTGATGCTCAAGATGAAGTTGCTCCCACCGACAAGAGCTCGTGGGACGACGAGAAGTCGTGGGAGTAGAAGAAAAGAAAGATGTCCTAAAGTCTGCGAATTCCAGGCGTGGTAAACCTGGGGGGACATGCCGGGCAGTGCGTCCATGACTGCCCGGTCTTTCTAAAGCATTCTATTTCTTAGGAATTTCACGCAAGTGAATTCAGATAAAATTTTTATAGTTCAATATTATACTACATTCATTCGAAGACCTCTGGCTGTGAAGTTAGGGGTCTTTTTTTAACGATAACGGGAACGATAACGGGAACGATAACTGAAAAAGGGGCTCTTTACAGGGCAGAATGCAATTTGTTAAGAAATTAAAGTGCGATTTCTTAAGAAATTAAGATGCGATTTGTTAACAAATTGATGTGCGATTTCTTAAGAAATTGATGTGTAATTTGCTAACAAATTGAAGTGTAATTTCATAACAAATGAGAAAATGGCCTAAATAGAAGATGGAGGATGGAGGATGGAGAATTGAGAATTGAGAATGGAGGATTGAGGATGTAACAGAATCTCTGGGCAGTAACGCCCCGAAGGGGCAACGAGCGTATAGCCCAGGGCAACACCCTGGGTATTTGGTGGAAAGTGAAACGCCCTATAAGGGCAAAAGCTCTCTCCTATAGTATAGCTTTTGCCCATACTGGGCGATAGGGAGGTGCCGTACAATCAACCCAGGGTGTTGCCCTGGGCTATGGGCTCGCTGGCCTTTCAGGCCGGTATTAGAATAATTTGTTTCCTAATTAGTATGAGCAACGACGTCGCTGTAATATGTCGCTGATGTTGTAAGAGTTGTCGTTAAGCAAATAGAGAATAAGGAAAGAATTTAGAATAAAAAAGGCGGTACATGCTTCTTATTTCCTTCAGAAAAGCAGATTTAGCCCCCTACATTTCTAAAAAATAATGAAAAAACTTGGCTGTTTCACGAAAAAGGTGTAACTTTGCAGCCGCAAATCGTGACTACACGTAAAAATAACATAAGTTTAACATAAACATTAAAAACCAAAAAGCATGATTATTGTACCAGTAAAAGATGGCGAGAACATCGAAAGAGCTCTCAAAAAATTCAAGAGAAAGTTCGAGAAGACAGGTGTCGTGAAGGAACTCCGCGCACGTCAGCAGTTTGACAAGCCATCTGTTTTGAAGAGACTCAAGATGGAGCACGCTATCTATGTACAGAAGCTGCGCCAGAACGAGGAACTGTAAAAATGTCCTCGAAAATTTGGTAGTTTAAATAAAAATCCGTATATTCGCTGACGAAAACATGAGGATCATGATGAAGCGGCGATGACTATGACGACAGATGACTTTTTGAACTACCTGCGTTATGAACGGAACTACTCCGAACGTACCGTGCAGAGCTACGGCGAGGACCTTAAGGCGTTTGAGTCGTACTTCAAAAATTCAGAAGACCATGAGCCCCAAACATGGGAGTCGGTAGACTCTGATGTGATCCGTGACTGGATGGAGCACATGATGGATAAAGGAAACAATGCTACATCAATCAACAGGCGGTTGAGCGCATTGCGTTCCTTTTATCGTTTTGCCCTCGCCCGAGGCATGGTGCAGAGAGATCCCGCACACGGCGTGACGGGGCCGAAGAAGGCCAAGGTGCTGCCACAGTTCGTCAAGGAGAAGGAAATGGACCAACTGCTCGACGAGATGCATTGGCAGGAGGATGATTATAAAGATGTACGTGCGCGTACCATTATAATAACGTTCTACACCACCGGCATCCGACTCTCGGAGCTGACGGGACTGGACGACGCGATGGTGGACTTTGAAAACTGCCAGCTGAAGGTGACGGGCAAAAGAAACAAACAGCGCATCATCCCGTTTGGCGAGGAACTGAAAGAAAGTCTGCGGCGCTACATGGACATCAGAGACAACACGTTCGGCGTGCGCCAGACAACGGCCTTGTTCGTAAACAACAAGGGCAAGCGGATGACCAGTCCGCAGGTGCGCGACATAGTGAAGGCCCGCCTCGCGCAGGTGTCGACACTGAAGAAGCGCTCGCCGCACGTGCTACGGCACACCTTCGCCACCACCATGCTGAATCATGATGCAGGACTAGAAAGTGTAAAGAAGCTGCTGGGACACGAGAGTCTCACCACAACCGAGATCTACACGCATACCACGTTCGAGCAGCTGAAACGTGTTTATGAGAAAGCCCACCCACGGGCATAACCTTTTAACTATTAAAAAATAGGAGGTAACTATGGAAATTAAGATTCAGTCGATTCACTTCGACGCTACTGAGAAGTTAGAGGCGTTCATCGAAAAGAAGGTCGCCAAGTTGGAAAAAACATTTGAGGATATACAGAAGGTGGAGGTGCAGCTCAAAGTAGTGAAGCCTGCAACGGCCATGAACAAGGAGACAAGCCTGACAGTATCGGTTCCTGGCAGCACTTTGTTCGTGGATAAAACATGCGACACTTTTGAGGAAGGAGTAGACCAATGTGTGGACTCAATGAAGGTACAATTGACAAAATTCAAGGAAAAATTAAGAAATAAGTAAAAAAAGCCCGAAAAATTTTGGTGGTTTAAAAAATAAGCCGTATCTTTGCAGCCGTTTTAGAACACATCCTAAGTGCTAAGCCGAACGGCTGCAAGGATTTGCCTCTTTAGCTCAGTTGGCCAGAGCACGTGATTTGTAATCTCGGGGTCGTTGGTTCGAATCCGACAAGAGGCTCAGCCAAGACAAGAGGACAGAACGAAGGGTGGTTTGAAGAACAAGGGTGTTTTCCAGAGTGGCCAAATGGGGCAGACTGTAAATCTGCTGTCTTTCGACTTCGGTGGTTCGAATCCATCAGCACCCACTTCAGTAGAGGTTCTTACGCGGAAATAGCTCAGTTGATAGAGCACTAGCCTTCCAAGCTGGGGGTCGCGGGTTTGAGCCCCGTTTTCCGCTCTAACGGTATGCTGTAATAGCTCAGTGGTAGAGCACTTC
>DEJV01000057.1:2112-2976 GCA_002353525.1 Prevotella sp. UBA2739 | reverse complement strand
ATGCGCCCTTTGGAGTCCTGCAGTTCTACAAACGAGGCCTTGCCCATGACACGACGGCTCATCATACGGCCGGCAATGCATACCTGCCGCGGCTCGTCCTCATCGCGGAAGTTGTCGCGGATGTCGGTAGAGAATGCATTGGTGGGATATTCGGCTGCGGGGTAGGGGTCAATACCCATGTTTCGCAACTCTTGCAGACTTTCGCGTCTGCCGATTTCTTGTTCGCTGAGTTCTAAAATATTCATTATTGTTTTGTTGCTATTTTCACAATACGATTGCACATTTCGCCGCAAAGTTACGAAAAAACGAGGAAAGAACAAAGGAAACTCTCTTTATTTTTATGTTGGGGGGCCTTTTTCGCAGAGTTTTCTGTCTGAGAGCATACGGAAAATGTAATGCAGCCAAAAAATACTGCAAAAATCATTTAAAACATTTGGTGGAATGAAGATTTATTACTAAATTTGTCGCATTGTTACTAACCGATATAGGCTTTTATACAGAAAAATGGCACAAGAAAATATAAAGACGAAGGTTGTCGGTGTGGAGATTGGATTGGAAACGACCACTACGGCTATCGTGGATATTCGTGGAAACATCTTGTCTAAAGATTCCTTCCCTACAGGCGACAATCCGAATGTAGCTGACTATATTTCACGTCTGAGCGAGAATATCATCAATCTGGTCGATTCCAACGGTGGTTATGAGACNNATCAGTGCACCCAGTGGCAACTTCAAGATGGGCTGTATAGTCAATTCGCCCAACATGCCTTGGAAGGGCGTGGTGCCGATGGCTGCCATGTTGCGCGACCGTCTGGGCCTGGCTGTAGCCTTAGGTAACAATGCCCATGTCAGAGCTATCGGCGA
>DEJV01000057.1:1811-2083 GCA_002353525.1 Prevotella sp. UBA2739 | reverse complement strand
CTGAAGGTGTTTATCCTGATTACGATGGGCAGTGGCCTCGGCAGTTGTTTCTTCTCCAATGGTGTGCCACATCTGGGGCAGGACGGCTTCACAGGTGAGATTGGTCATACGTGTATTCAGATAGGTGGCCGCCAGTGTGGCTGTGGCAAGTTGGGCTGCTTGGAAATGTACACCTCTTCCAAGGGTATTGTCTATACGGCTAAAGAGGTACTGGCAGAGAGCAGCGAACCGTCGCCTCTGCGCCAGATGGAGAAGTTGTCGAGCACGCAGAT
>DEJV01000057.1:0-1731 GCA_002353525.1 Prevotella sp. UBA2739 | reverse complement strand
TCGCTTGTCAATCCGGAGGCTATCATCTTCACTGGAAAGGTGACGCATGCAGGCGAGTGGCTGTTAGACCCGGCCGAGCAGTCGTTCAATGAGCATGTGTTCCATAATATTAAAGGTAAGGTGAAGTTCCTGACTTCCGGTTTGGAGGAGAGCGAGATAGACCTGTTAGGTGCCAGCGCGCTGGCCTGGGAGGTCGAAGAATACTCACTGTTCAAGTAAAATGGATAAAAAAGTAACTAACTCAGCTATTTAATTTTAGTGATATGGAGATGGATGATGAAATAAAATCGCGTGTCGTTGGTATAGATATCAGTAATGATCGTACCACTTATGCCATAGTGGATATTCGTGGTGAGATTATTGCCGAGGGTGAGTTTGCAACCTCCGACTATCCGAATGTGAATGATTTTGTGACGAAGCTCACGGAGGATATGGTTGCACTGATGGAGGCCAATGGCGGTTTCCTCAGTGTGCGCTCGGTGGGTATCAGCAGCCCCAGTGCCAATGCGCTTACGGGATGTATAGTGAATGCACCCAACCTGCCCTGGAAGGGAGTCATCCCTTTGGCTGCCATGCTTCGCGACCGCTTGGGAATGGCTGTGGCAGTGGGCAACGATGCCCATGTGTCGGCCTTGGGCGAATATAGCTATGGATTGGCTCACGGAATGAGCGACTTTGTCGTGATTAGCCTCGGCGTGGGATTAGGCAGCAGCTTCTTCTCGCGCGGACAGATGCATAAGGGCTTCCAAGGCTTTTCCGGCGAGTTCGGACATACCTGTCTGGTGGATCATGGCCGTCAGTGTGCTTGTGGCAAGCAAGGCTGTGTAGAAGCGTATTGTGCTGCCAACGGTATTGTGCAGACTGCCCGTGAGGTGATGGCAGAGAGCGAGGCCCCCTCATTGATGCGCAGTCTGGAGAAACTCACTCCCCGCACCATTGCGGGATGTTGCGACCAAGGCGACCAGCTGGCTATCGAGGTCTATCGGCGCACAGGCTATCTGTTAGGTGTCGCCGTGGCTAACTATGCCTCTCTTGTTGATCCGCAGGCTATCATCCTCACAGGTGGCATCTCGCATGCTGGCAGGTGGCTGCTGGATCCGATGAAAGCATCGTTCGAAGAACATGTGTTCCAGAACATGCGTGGAAAGATCAGGATACTGGTCTCTCGTCTGAACGACCATGAACGGGAAGTTCTGGGAGCCAGTGCACTGGCCTGGGAAGTACCGGAATACTCTTTGTTTAAGTAAGCTCTCAAATACTAATTACGAGTAATGAACGTAGACAGAATCAACCAGATTATATACGAAAAGCCCAATCTCAGTACCGCCCTCGGCATGGAATTTATCTCCACCCCCGAGGACGATACTTGTATGGCGCGAATGAAGGTAGACGAGCGCAACCGGCAACCCTTCGGGTTTCTGAGCGGCGGCGCATCACTGGCTTTGGCCGAGAATGTGGCGGGTGTAGGCTCGTCTTCGCTGTGTCCGGGTTGTGCTTGTGTGGGCATCGAGGTGAGTGGCAGCCATGTGCAGGCTGTCGGCGAGGGTGATACCGTGACTGCCTATGCCCGTCTGCAGCATCGCGGCAAGACACTGCATGTGTGGACGGTGGATATTAAGAACTCGGCAGGCGAACTGATTTCATCGGTGCGTGTCACCAATTATATCATCAAGCAGAAGAAGCAGGCATGAAGGGTTTTGCTCTTTATCGGATGCCGTATGCCCGCGACTA
>DEJV01000022.1 GCA_002353525.1 Prevotella sp. UBA2739 | reverse complement strand
GTGGGTAATGACATCAATGCCCTGCCAAGTGGTGTTTACATCGTTGGGGGCAAGAAGGTAGTCAAGTAAATTGGGAATGGAGGACGTTCGGAAATTGATAATTGATAATTGATAATTGACAATTGATAATTTGCCTAACGGGCCTTATCCAATGGATAATGGATAATTGACAATTATCATTCCTCTGTGTGTCTCCGTGTGAATCCGAGGCACAATATAGACCGCAACGCGGTCATTGTTCAGTAACCGAGGGGGGCTTTACGCTCGTACCCTCGGTTACTGTTTTTCTATTTTTCGATGTCAAAGGGCTATTCTACGTTTCTGGAAGACATGTTTACCGTTCGTAAACGATATGTTTAGCCAGCGCAAGCACCATATTTACGTGTCGCAAAAAGCATCTTTCCCTTTTCCAACATCTGCAAAGCCATCTTGACGCGTAGCATGACAAAAATTAGGTGGGTCTAAACTACCAGTTACAACGTACCAAACTACCAGTTACAACGTACCAAACTACCACTTAGGTTGGTTGCATCTCGCACTTACTTATTTATGTAGTTGCTCAACAATTTTATTTTGTCGTGCAGGTAGGCAATGAACTCATCGCTGCCCAGCACTTCGATGTCTTCGAACAAACCCAGTACGAAGCGAGTGATGCCTACATAACTGCATACGGGCATGGCGAGCAGCCAGTGGTCGTCGCCATCGGGCGTGATGTATTTCGCGGCCGTAGGATACTCTTCTCTCAGAATGTTATAGGCCAGTCGCCCCATACGCATGGAGATGGGCAACTGCTCCTCGCTGCTGAACATGAAAATGTCGGTGTACATGCGGCGGTGCTCATGCTCATGACTCCATTTGATGTCGAGCAGCTCCACATCCTCCATACGCGAGAGCTTGAAGGTTTTGTTCATTCCACTTTCGGGCTCATAGCAGCGCACCTCATTATTGTTGTTCATCAGCAGGAAAGGCTCTACCATACGGTTCTTCTGCGACCGGCCATGTGGCGATGAGTAGTTCTTCAGCACTGCCAGCTGCTTGAACTTAATGGCGTCGTAGAGCACGCTGACATTGTGGCTGGTGCGCTGCCGCAGCTCTTTGTTGGAGAGGATTTCCATGTCGTAGAACCGCTCCAGCTTTTGTTTAATCTTGTCAACAACGGCATTCTTCTTGTCCACGGTGTCGAGCAGCTGCCTCATGGTGACGGCCTCGTCCTCGGTGAATGTGACGGTGTCGATGAGGCGGGCAAAGAATGGCGACTCGCGACGAATGCGATAATATCGGCCATGCTTCTCGACTATAAAGCCACAGTCGCGGAAGAACTCCACATAGTAATAGAAGTTCCGACGCGAAATGTCTAATTTGTCGCAGACTTGTTCTAACGAGTAGTCGTGGTTTTCGGTGAGCATCAGGAGCATCTGCAACTCCCGCTCAAGCTTGTCGTGGCGCAATGGCTTATGTTAATTGATAATTGATAATTGAAAATTGATAATTGCTGGTTATTCGAAGGGGAGGGAGAGCTCTTCGGCAGGCAGCAGGTTGTAGCTCATGCGGTGGTAGGGCGTTGTGCCATACTGGCGGATGGCCTCGCGGTGCTTGCGCGTAGGGTAGCCTTTGTTGCTCTTCCAGTCGTATTGCGGATATTCCTCGGCCAGCTGGTCCATGTAGTCGTCGCGATAGGTCTTGGCCAGGATGCTGGCGGCGGCTATAGAGAGGTATTTGGCGTCGCCTTTCACAATGCAGGTGTGGGGTAGGGGACGTGCCGCTGCACCTTCATCCGCTTGTTTCTCTACATAGGGCTTGAACCGGTTGCCGTCTACGATGATGGCTTCCGGGCGCACGCTGAGCTGGTCTAGTGCACGGTGCATGGCCAGAAAGCTGGCGTTGAGGATGTTGATTTTGTCGATTTCCTCGGGTGTGATAATGCCGACGGCCCACGCAATGGCGTCGCGCTCGATGATGGCACGCAACTGGTGGCGCTTGTGGTCGGTGAGCTGTTTCGAGTCGTTCAACTCGTCGTTCTGATAGTCTTCAGGAAAGATGACGGCAGCAGCATAGACACTTCCTGCCAGACAACCACGTCCGGCTTCGTCGCATCCTGCCTCTATCTTCCCTTCGTAATAATGACTTGCTAGCATCTGTTATAGTTAAATAATTTTAAATTCCGGCGATTTTAACATATAACGTCGAATTTGTGAACTTATTGTGCACATAACCTACTTTATTTTGCGGTCAGAAACAAATAAATGAATAAAAATATGAATAAGAACATGACTATCGCAATGAACATGGTTGAGACAAGAAGCATCTCAACTGCAGTGAAGAATCTTTTTGGTGGCATCCGTCGTGCCGCCATCAGTGCTGTAGAACTGGTTATAGGTGAAAACGGAGTGGTCGGACAGTTAGGCAGATATTACGCAGATGTGCTTGAGCGCCCCGTGAACCGTAGGCAGACATGGCATCTGTTGCACGCACAACTGGCATTCCTGATGGTGGCATTCCCCGTAGAGTGCCCTTTGTTGCTGCGCATGCTGTTTGCCGCATGGTTTGTGACAGCCGTAAAAATATGCAAGCAGGCAATGAATAAGTGACAAACTTTTCTAAGTGACAAAGTGATAAGTGACAAGTGAGAAGTACTATCCAGATGGAGTAATCACACTTGTCACTTGTCACTTGTCACTTGTCACTTAGATAAGATTTTCCGGCCATTCATGATGTAAATGCCAGGTTGCAGGACATTGGGGTCGGTGCCCATGTAACGTCCGTCGAGGCTGTAAATGCCGTTTGACGAGCGTTTTTTGTCTATGGCTTTTACCTCTTTGATGGCTGTTTCGCCACAGTCTTTCAGCACAATCTTCACCTCGTCAAGGAAGAAACGGTCTTTGTTGGACCTAAACTTAATCTTTACACGTCCAGACCCTTTTATGGTTATTGAATAATCATTCCATTTATACTTCTCCATAGGGTCTAATATGGTTTCTGAAAGAGAACAATTGTTATATTCCTCTGCGAAATCAATATATATGAAATTATCTTCTTTTCCCCATGGTGCAGCCTTAAAAGTTAATGTGCATTCGCTAATAATACTGATTTCTGGAGTAGTAATTATTCCATAACTACTACTAGAACCTATGCGTGCACATTTGTTACCACTAGCACTTTTATTAGAGGTCCATTCTTTGTTATCTGTAATAATAATAGGATATTCTTTAATATTATCCCATTTACCATCATTTCCTCCCGTGCCATTACACTGGTCGAACGACTCATAGAAGAGGACACCGTCAGCAGGTGTGTCACCACCTCCTGAAGGTGTATCGCCACCGCCAGTCGTTCTTGACGGATCTATAGTCATGCGGAACGAGATGATGCCTTCGCTGCTTTCCTTAATATCGCGTATGCCACGGTTCATGTAATAGGTGCCGTCGCTGTTGGCATTATAAAGGCTGGCGGCAGGTTTTGACAAGTTGGTCAGACTGTCGTTGCCATTATAGGGGTAGGGGTCACCTCGCATGCCGTACCAAGAATCACTGTCATTATTGTCGGCATGGAAGATGGTGCACCGCTGGCGTTTGCTGTCGTTGTTCACCTCGTTGTTGTACCACACGCTAGCATCGTAGTCGACGTGCATCACAAGCAGTCCGTGGCCCGGCAGTTCACTGTCCCAGCCCTTCTGCTGGCGGTTTTCAAGCAAATAATACTCATTGTGGTTACCCCCATTATATATAATGTAGGTGTTGCCACCTTCGTTGATGGCCTTCATGTCGGTGACATTGGTGTCTTCGGTCAGTTCGATGGGTGTTTTCCATCCGCATACCATGCGCTCATAGCTGGTATATCCACAGGGCACAAACGCGTCACCGTTGTAACTTCCATAGTCCATGAGGCTCCATGATGACATGCCAAAATTGCCTTCATCCCCCGTGTCGTAGAGGTCGGGAAAGCCCATGCAATGTGAGAATTCATGGCAAATAGTGCCGATTCCATCGATGTTTGAGCCCGTGCTCAGCTCTGAGCTGCAGGCATAGGTGTTTACTGTGACGCCATTGATGGTGAGTGTTTTGCCGTAAGCATCGTAGAGATCCCACATATGGGGCCATACAGTATTGGGCTCCGATTTGTTCTGCGCCTCACCCACACCGGCATAAACCACAAACACCTGGTCCACCTCGCCATCTTTAGCCCAGTCGTACAGGCTGAAGTTGTCGATGCTGTCTTTTGCCAGCGATACGGCCTCGTAGATCATCTCACCCGGCTTGTCATCTTCGACATACTCTTCTCCGTCGTATATGGTTGTCACGTTCTTACCGTAATAGGCATAGCCGCGGCTTAACGTCACTGGTCCCACCACATCGAAGTCGAGCTCAAACTGTCCCTCGCTTTGGTCGATGAAATAGTCTTTCACGCTGCCTTGGAATCCCATCTCGTTGGTGAATCCGCGCTCGTTGGCAATACGCTGGTAGAGGGCTTTGTCGTGGCCCTCGAGGAATTTCAAGTCGGAAAACTGTGCCAGTATAATCAATCCCCGTTTTGTTCCTTGGAAGGTGGCATTGCGCTTGGCTGCCTGCTCACGGCGCGACTGTTGCAAACGGCGCACTTGCTGTCGGCGTTTGGCGCTTTTTTTCACCATTTCATCGAGCTTTTTCAGCTCATATCTCCCTGTTTCGGTATTCTCTTGATATACGTTTCCGCTGGCATCCTGCCAATAACGCAGGTGCTCATCGCCACGCATTTCCACACGGACCGTCGTTCCGTCGGCCAGTGTGATGGTTCGCCATTGTCCCCGCTTGGCGGGAATGGCAGCAGCGGTAAGTGTGATGACCACCGCTAGTAACGCTACATAAAGTCTCTTCATTTTTTATAATTAGTAGTTTTATTTGTATCAAAACATCTGTGCCACTCTCTTGACGGCAGCCACAAGCGCGTCTACTTCTTCTTGGGTGTTGTAGAGCGCAAACGACGCACGCACCGTGCCCAGGATGCCATAACGGTCCATCAACGGTTGTGCACAGTGGTGGCCTGTGCGTACAGCAATGCCCAGCCGGTCGAGCAGCGTACCCATGTCCATGTGGTGGATGTCGCCCACAAGGAAGCTCACCACGGCATCGTGAGGCGCTTGAGGGCCGAAGATGCGCATGCCCTCTATCTGGCTGAGCTGCTGCATGCAGTAGTCGGTGAGCTGCTGTTCGTGTGCCTGGATATTGTCCAAGCCCAGTTTTTGCATGTATTTTATGGCAGTAGCCAGCCCGTGGGTGGCCACATAGTCGGGAGTGCCAGCCTCAAACTTAAACGGCAGGGCCTGGAAGGTGGTCTTCTGGAAGCTTACACTCTCAATCATCTCTCCTCCTCCTTGATAAGGTGGCAGACGGTCGAGCCACCCTTCCTTTCCATAGAGCACGCCAATGCCCGTGGGACCATACATCTTATGGCCGCTGAAAGCATAGAAATCGCAGTCGAGTGCCTGCACGTCCACACTGAAGTGGGGCGCTGCCTGTGCGCCATCCACCAGCACGGGAACGCCATGACGGTGGGCCGTGGCGATGATGTCGCTCACGGGGTTCACCGTGCCGAGCACATTGCTCACATGGGCAATGCTCACCAGCCGTGTGCGCTCCGTCAGCAGTTCCTCCAGTTTGTCGATGCACAGCATGCCGTTGTCGTCGATGGGCAGCACCTTGATGGCAATGCCCCGTTTGGCAGCCTGCAGTTGCCAGGGCACAATGTTGGAGTGATGTTCCATCTCGCTGACAATCACCTCGTCGCCCTCGCGCATCAGTCCGTCGCAAAACGATGACGCCACAAGGTTGATAGCCTCGGTGGTACCCCGTGTAAAGATGATTTCCTCGCTCTTGCGTGCATGGATAAAGTCGCGCACCGTCTCGCGGGCAGCCTCGTGCAGGTCGGTGGCCTGTTGCGAGAGATAGTGCACACCGCGGTGCACATTGGCATTCACGTTAAGGTATTCCTCGCGCATGGCGTCGAGCACACAGAGAGGCTTCTGCGTGGTGGCAGCATTGTCGAGATAAACCAGAGGTTTATGATAGACTTGCCGCGAAAGGATGGGGAAATCGGCTCTTACCGTTTGTATGTCGTACATGGTGGGTTGCTTTTCTGATTTTTTTTTCTAAGTTTTCCTGGGCTTTCCTAGGATTATCTAGGGATTTCTAGGATTATCTAGGAATCTCTAGGATTCTTTAGGCCTTCCTAGGCGTTTCTTAGTGTTATTTGCAGAGCTGGCATCCGTTGCACTTGTTGAGCTCGCCTCGGAAACGTTTCTCTACCAGATAGTGCAGACGGTCGCGCAAAGGCTCCAGTCGCATCTGGTCGATGACCTCATTGATGAAGGCATTCTGCAACAACACACGGGCCTCATGCTCGCTGATGCCTCGCTGCCGCATGTAGAACATGGCGGCATCGTTGAGTTGTCCTACGGTGCTGCCGTGTGCACATTTCACATCGTCGGCATAAATCTCTAGCATCGGCTGGGTGAACATGCGGGCTTCGCGGGTGGCGCAGAGGTTCTGATTGGTCATCTGCGATGATGTCTTTTGGGCTCCTGGAGCCACAAAAACCTTTCCTGCAAAGGCACCAACAGCCTGTTCGTCGAGCACATATTTATAAAGTTCGTTGCTCGTGCAGTGGCATGCCTCATGCGTAATCAACGTGTTGTTGTCGACGTGCTGCTGCTTGTCGGCAATCACACAGCCATTGCAGGCGCATTCGGCTCCCTCGCCACGCAGCACCAGGTCGAGCCGGTTGCGGGTGATGCCGTTGTGCAGCGTAATCACATTGTGGTTCAGCCGGCTGTTGGCCTGTTGCTCCACATAGACGTTGCTCACCCGGGTGTTCTTATTGTGGGTCTCTTCCAGGCAGTAGAGGTCGAGCGAGGCATTTTCTCCTACATAAGCCTCGATGACCTGTGTGGCCAGGAAATGACGGTCGTCGGCAGCATGGTCACAGAAGAGCAGTTTGATTTCGGCACCCTCTTCGGTGATAATCAGCACGCGGCGGTTGACCATCAGGTCGACATCAGAACGCAGGATGTTGATGACCTGTATGGCACGGTCGACCACTACGCCTTTTGGTACATATACCAGCAGTCCGTCTTGTGCCAGCATCGTGTTCAGAGCTGTCACCCCATCGCCATCGGTTTTGGCCAGCCGACCGTAATATTTACCGATGAAATCGGGATTTTTTGCAGCATAGGCGCTCAAAGAACCAATGACGACACCTTCGGGCAGGTGGCTCTTGGGCAGTGCTTTGTTGTAGAAAACATCGTTGACGACGAAATAGAGCGACGTTGACAGGTTGGGCACATCGCAGCGGAAAGCCTGATACGGATCGACAGGGATGTCGAGCCGGTTGAGGTTCAGTCCGTAGTCGGGCGCAAAGAGCGCCTGCATGTCGGTATATTTATACCGCTCCACCTTCTTCGAGGGGAAGCCCTGAGCCTTGAAATGCTCGAAAGCCTGGTCGCGCAGGGCATTCATCGCCTCGGCAGAATGACTGAATATCATCTGTCGCGCCTGCTCATACAATTCTATATATTGCTGTTCGCTTTGCCTCATTCTCAATCTTCCATTCTCAATCCTCCATTCTCCGCCACGGATTTACACGGAAAAACACAGAGGAATCCTTCATTCTCAATCCTCAATTCTCAATTCTCAATCTTCTCCGGCCTCTTCTTTTATCCAGTCGTAGCCGTGCTCTTGTATCTCGCGGGCCAGTTCGGGGCCGCCGGTCTTCACGATGCGTCCTTTGTAGAGTACGTGTACATACTGCGGACGAATCATCTCCAGCAGGCGGTCGTAGTGTGTAATGACGATGCACGACGTCTCGGGAGTCTGCAGTTTGTTGACACCTTCAGCCACAATGCGCATGGCATCGACATCCAGTCCGCTGTCGGTCTCGTCGAGAATAGAAAGCTTGGGTTCGAGCATGGCCATCTGGAAAATCTCGTTGCGCTTTTTCTCGCCGCCGCTAAAACCCTCGTTTACAGAGCGGTTGGCCAGCTTCGAGTCCAGCTCTACCACCTTGCGTTTTTCGCGCATCAGTTTCAGGAACTCGGCAGCGTTCATCGGCTCCAGTCCGTGGTATTTGCGCTTCTCGTTGATGGCAGCGCGCATGAAATTGGTCATCGACACCCCTGGAATCTCCACTGGGTACTGGAACGAGAGGAACAATCCCTCGTGGGCACGGTCTTCGGGAGCCATGTCGAGCAGGTTCTTACCATTGAAAAAGGCTTCACCCTCAGTTACTTCGTAGAGGGGATTGCCCACCAGCACGGCCGAGAGCGTCGACTTTCCCGATCCATTAGGTCCCATGATAGCATGCGTCTCACCGTCCTTCACGGTAAGGCTGATACCTTTTAGTATTTCTTTGTCGCCAATTTTGGCATGTAAATTACGTACTTCAAGCATAATTCTCAATTGTCAATTATCAATTCTCAATTACCCGACGGTGCCCTCCAGCGAGACACTCAGTAGTTTCTGGGCCTCTACGGCAAACTCCATGGGCAGTTTGTTGAGCACTTCCTTGGCATAACCGTTGACGATGAGGCCTACGGCCTGTTCGGTAGGGATGCCGCGCTGGTTGCAGTAGAACAGCTGATCTTCGGAGATCTTGGAGGTGGTAGCCTCATGCTCGAAGATGGCTGTGTCGTTGTGTACATCCATGTAGGGGAAGGTATGGGCACCGCATTCGCTGCCCAGCAGCAGGGAGTCGCACGACGAATAGTTGCGTGCGTTGTCAGCATTGGCCGTGGCGCGCACCAGTCCGCGATAGGAGTTTTGCGAGTGGCCTGCCGAAATACCCTTTGAGATGATGGTCGAACGGGTGTTCTTTCCTATATGAATCATCTTCGTGCCCGTGTCGGCCTCTTGATAGTTGTTGGTCACAGCCACACTATAGAACTCAGCCACCGAATTGTCGCCTCGCAGCACGCACGATGGATATTTCCACGTGATGGCACTGCCTGTCTCCACCTGTGTCCACGACAGTTTGGAGTTGACACCTCGCAAGTCACCGCGTTTGGTGACCAGGTTGAGCACACCGCCACGTCCCTGTTCATCACCGGGATACCAGTTCTGCACGGTTGAGTATTTTACCTCGGCGCGGTCGTTGACAATAATCTCTACGATGGCTGCATGAAGCTGGTTCTCATCGCGCATAGGAGCCGTACATCCCTCCAGATAAGAGACGTAAGAGTCGTCGTCGGCCACGATGAGCGTACGCTCAAACTGACCGGTATTGCGGGCGTTGATGCGGAAATAACTGCTCAGTTCCATCGGACAGCGCACTCCTTTGGGGATATACACAAACGAACCGTCGCTGAACACGGCACTGTTGAGTGCGGCGAAGAAGTTGTCGCGGTAGGGAACTACCGTACCCAGATACTGGCGCACCAGTTCGCCATGCTCCTTGATGGCCTCGCCGATGGAGCAGAAAATGATGCCTTTCTCACGCAGTTTCTCCTTGAAAGTGGTCTTCACGCTCACCGAGTCCATGATGGCATCAACGGCCGTGTTGCCACTCAGTGCCAAGCGTTCCTCCAGGGGAATGCCCAGCTTGTCGAATGTCTTCTCCAGCTCGGGGTCAATCTTGCCGTCGCCTTTGGGCTTCTTCGCCATCGGGTCGGCATAGTAGGAAATGGCCTGATAGTCGATGGGCGGCACATGCACATGCCCCCACTTGGGTTCGGTCTGCTCTTTCCAGTAGCGGAAAGCCCGCAGGCGGAACTCCAGCATCCAGTCAGGCTCCCCCTTCTTAGCAGAGATGAGCCGAACGATGTCTTCGTTCAGCCCCTTCTCTATGATTTCTGTATGTACATCCGTGGTGAACCCGAACTCATATTTCTGTTCGGCTACCTGACGCACAAATTCATTACTTGAATTCATAATGCATAATGCATAATTCATAATCCATAATACAATGCTTTTTCGGCGTAGCCTTATTATGCATTATGCATTATGAATTATGAATTGATTATAGTTTCTGTTCTACCTCAATCTCGGTGAAGGTCTCAATGATATCACCCACTTGGATGTCGTTGAAGTTAACCAGTGAGATACCACACTCCAGACCTGTTGCCACCTCCTTGGCGTCGTCTTTGTAGCGCTTCAGGGCATCGATAGGAGCGGTGTGCACCACAATACCATCGCGAATGACGCGGGCCTTGTCTTTGTTGTGCACCTTTCCGTCGATGACCAGTCCACCAGCCACAGTGCCGACCTTCGAGATCTTGAACACCTGCTTCACCTCGATCTCGCCAGAGATAATCTCCTTCTTCACCTTGTCGAGCATACCCTGCATGGTCGACTTGATGTCGTCGATGGCATCGTAGATGATAGAGTAGGTGTTGATTTCAACGCCCTCGCGCTCAGCCAGTTTGCGGGCATCGGCCGACGGGCGTACCTGGAAGCCAACGATAATGGCGTCGGAGGCACTGGCCAGCATCACGTCGTTCTCTGAAATCTGGCCTACAGCCTTGTTGATGACGTTCACCTGCACTTTCTCGGTGCTGAGCTTGATGAACGAGTCGCTCAGGGCCTCTATCGAACCGTCGGTGTCACCCTTCACGATGATGTTCAGCTCGTGGAACTCGCCCAGGGCAATGCGGTGAGAGATGTCGTCAAGACCAAGCGTCTTCGTGGTGCGGAGCGACTGCTCACGCTGCAGCTGTGTGCGCTTGTTGGTAATCTCGCGTGCCTCCTGCTCGGTCTCCATCACGTGGAAAGTGTCGCCGGCAGTAGGTGCGCCGTTCAGACCCAGGATGATGGCTGGCTCTGCCGGTCCTGCTGACTCGATGCGCTGGTTACGCTCGTTGAACATAGCTTTGATGCGGCCATAGCTGGTACCAGCCACCACGATGTCGCCCACCTTCAGCGTTCCGTTGCTTACCAATACGGTAGAAACATAGCCGCGGCCCTTGTCGAGCGACGACTCGATGATGCTTCCCGTAGCCTTGCGGTTGGGGTTGGCCTTCAGGTCGAGCATTTCGGCCTCGAGCAGCACTTTCTCCAGCAATTCGTCAACGCCAAGACCTTTCTTGGCCGAGATTTCCTGACACTGGTATTTACCGCCCCAGTCTTCTACCAACAAGTTCATGTTGGCCAAGTCCTCACGAATCTTATCGGGGTTGGCACCTGGCTTATCAATCTTGTTGATAGCGAACACCATCGGCACATTGGCAGCCTGGGCATGGGCGATGGCCTCCTTGGTGGTAGGCATCACGCTGTCGTCGGCAGCAATGATGATGATGGCTATATCGGTGACCTGTGCACCACGGGCACGCATGGCTGTGAAGGCCTCGTGACCTGGAGTGTCGAGGAAGGTAATCTGCCGTCCGTCTTTCAGCTGAACGTTATAGGCTCCGATGTGCTGGGTGATACCACCAGCCTCACCGGCAATCACATTGGTGTTGCGGATATGGTCGAGCAGCGATGTCTTACCGTGGTCTACGTGTCCCATCACCGTCACAATCGGTGCGCGGCTCATCAGGTCGTTCTCGTCATCCTCCTCCTCGGTGATGGCGTTCTGCACCTCGGCGCTCACATATTCGGTGGTGAAGCCAAACTCGTCGGCCACGATGTTGATGGTCTCGGCATCGAGTCGCTGGTTGATACTTACCATGATGCCGATAGACATGCAGGTGCCGATGACCTGGTTGACTCCGACATTCATCATTGTGGCCAACTCGGAAACAGTCACGAACTCGGTCAGTTTGAGCACTTTGCTCTGTGCTGCCTCGGCAGCCAACTCTTCGCTCATGCGCTCTTGCACGGCCTCGCGCTTCTCCTTACGATATTTGGCTCCTTTCTTGTTCTGGTTCTTCGAAGTCAGACGGGCCAGCGTCTCTTTTACCTGGCGTGCCACATCCTCCTCGTTCACCTCAAGAGGCTTCTGGTTGCGCTTCTTCTTATTTTTCTTGTTGCTGTTACCAGCACCGGCATTGTTGTTTTTGTCGTTCTTGCCGTTGAAGTTGCTGTTCTTTCCAGCAGCCTCAATGTCGATACGCTCATTGCCGATGCGCACGCGCTTCTTTTTCTTCTCGCTGTTGTTGCCGTTGTTTCCGCCACGGGCCTGTGCTGCCTTCTCCTCACGTTCCTTGCGGCGCTCTTCCTTCGACTTCTTCTTCGGGCGAGTGCTTTGGTTCAGTGCGTCAAGGTCGATCTTGCCTTGAATCTTCAGCTGAGGAGCATTGTTCAGCATCTTCTTCTCGTTCTTGGTCATAAAGACCTCGGTCTTGGCCTGTGTGGCATCAGCAGCCGGTTCCTGTGCTTGCGGTGCCGGCTCGGCAGGTTTCTGTTCTACCGGTTTCGGCTCTTCCTGCACGGGCTGTGCTGGTTTCTCGGCCTTAGGTGTCTCCACGACAACGGGCTGTGCCGGTTTTTCCTCCACAGTCACAACGGGCTTGGGCTCAGGCTTTTCGGCCGGTTTCTCTGCCGGTTTCTCAACAGGCTTTGGCTCAGACTTAGGCTGAACGACAGCAGGCTGTTCCTGCTTGGGTTGTGGCTGAACCTTTTCAGGCTGGGGCTTAACGGGCTCTTTCTTCTCTTCAGGCTTAGCACTCACGGCAGCTTGCTTTGCCTGCGGATTCAGACTATTCAAATCTATCTTCCCCAGCGGATTGAACTGCTGGCGGCTTTTCTCAAAAGGCGTTTCGGCTTTCGTCACAGTCTCTGCCGTCCGTTTCTTCTCCTTCGGGTGCTTCTGGAAGAGTTTGTCGGCCTGTCCCTTCACTTCTTTGTCGCCCTTGAATTGCTCCACGAGGGCTTCATACTGGGCATCGCTCAGTTTGAAGTTGGGGTCAGACTTTACCTCACCCAGTTCATTTTTCTTTTCTAGGAACTCCACTGCCGTTTGGAGTCCTATGTTCAATTCACGTATTGCTTTGTTTAATCTGATACTCATTAATCTCTCCTTACCTTAATTCTTATTGTTCAAATTCAGCTCTTAATACTTCCAACAAGTGGTCGACGGTCTCCTCCTCGAGGTCGGCTTTCTCTACCAACATCTCGCGCGGAGCATTCAGCACTGCCTTGGCAGTGTCGAGGCCAATAGACTTGATGGCGTCGATGACCCACTGGTCAATTTCGTCAGAGAACTCATCCAGATAGATATCCTCGTCGGCTTCGCTCTCGTCCACCTCGCGGAAGACGTCAATGGTAAACTCAGTGAGCATAGATGCCAGTTTGATGTTCAAACCGCCACGGCCGATGGCCAGGCTCACCTCCTCGGGTTTGAGGAACACTTCAGCCTTGTGGTTCTCTTCGTCTACGTTGATGCTGCTCACGCGGGCAGGGCTCAATGCGCGCTGGATGAAGAGTTTGATATTCGATGTATAGTTGATGACGTCGATATTCTCGTTGCAAAGCTCACGAACGATGCCGTGCACACGGCTACCCTTCACACCCACGCAGGCTCCTACGGGGTCGATGCGCTCGTCGTAGCTCTCAACGGCAATCTTGGCGCGCTCGCCTGGCATGCGGGCCACACGCTTGATGGTGATCAGACCGTCGGCAATCTCGGGAACCTCAGCCTCCAACAGACGCTCCAGGAATACGGGCGATGTGCGCGAGAGGATAATCTTCGGGTTGTTGTTCTCGTTGTTCACCTGGTGGATAACGGCACGCACGGTCTCGCCCTTGTGATACTGGTCGTTGGGAATCTGCTCCGATTTGGGCAGAATCAGCTCGTTGTTCTCGTCATCGACGAGCAGCACCTCGCGCTTCCATACCTGGTAAACCTCACCGCTGACAATCTGTCCCACGCGGTCTTTGTACTTGTTGTAGAGAGAGTCGTGCTCCAGTTCCAGAATCTTCGAAGCCAGTGTCTGGCGCAGGTTCAAGATGGCGCGGCGTCCGAACTTCGAGAAGTTCACCTCCTCGCTCACCTCTTCGCCTTCCTCATAGTCGCTGTCAATCTTCTGTGCGTCGCTCAGCGAGATTTCCTTGTTCTCGTCTTGCACCTCGCCGTCGGGCACCACCACGCGGTTGCGGTAGATCTCGAAGTCGCCCTTGTCGGGGTTCACAATGACGTCGAAGTTCTCGTCGCTGCCAAACAGTTTGGCAATCACGTTGCGGAAGCTTTCCTCCAAAACGCTCACCAAGGTAGTACGGTCGATGTTCTTCGTTTCCTTAAACTCTCTAAAGGTGTCGACCATGCTTACGGTCTCTTCTTTCTTTGTTGCCATGTTTTATGTTTTTTTAATTTTTTCCTTTTCTTACTTGAAGCTGATCAGGTACTTGGTGTATTTCACCTCGTCCATCTTGAACGAGTGGTCCACCTCTTCCATCACGGGGCGCTTGCTGCCTTCTTTCTTCACTTTCTCCTTGACAGCCACCACAAAGTCGTTGCCATCCACCGATTTCAACGTTCCTTTATATTTCTTTCCCTCGGCATCGAGCACCTCCACCTCCTTGCCGGTGAAGTTGATGTACTGTTGCGGCACCTTGAAAGGCTGGCCCAGTCCGGCCGAACCCACTTCCAGCTCATAGTCTTCCTCGTCACGATCGAGGCGGTCCTCAATGTAACGGCTCAGTTCCACGCAGTCTTCAATCCACACCCCGTCGGCATGGTCGATTTCTACGACGATACGGTCGTCCTTACTTACTTCAATGTCTACGAGGAAATAGTCTTTATCCTCGAGCCACTGTTCTACTAAACTCTTTACGGTGTCCTTACTGATCATATTTGTGTGATTAAAATGAAAATGAGAGGCTTCCGAGAAAGCCCCTCATTCCACTGAACGCTGCAAAATTACGAATAATTTCGCATTTATGCAAATGTTTTGCCATTTTTCTGCCATTTACTTCGTCAGATTTCATGTAAGTTAGCCATCTTGATTGTAATCTGAGTTTCGCAAGCAGCCTCACTTCTCACCTCTCTCATCACGAGAACGGTGAATGGCTAAAATATCAAGGGCGGTTCCACTGATGGAGCCGCCCTTGATGATGGTTGATACCCTTATATATATAATAAGGTGTAAATCTTGCAATTATTTCTTGCCTTTCTTGGCAGGTACATCCTCTTCCTCTTCCTTAATCTTACGACCGAGGGTCAGGTAAGCGATAGGAGCAGCGATGAAGATAGACGACAGTGTACCAAACACTACGCCCAGAATCATTGCGAACGAGAACGAACGGATGGAGTTACCACCGAGGATGAAGATACACAGCAGCACAATCAATGTAGAGATTGAGGTGTTCAGCGTACGAGCCAATGTCTGGTTCAACGAGTCGTTGAAGATGGTCTGGTAGTCACGCTTCTTGTAGAGTCCGAGGTTCTCACGGATACGGTCGAAGACCACCACCTTATCGTTGATAGAGTAACCGATCACCGTCAGCACGGCACCGATGAATGTCTGGTCGACCTCGAGTGAGAACGGCAGGATGCCCCATAAGATAGAGTAGAAGCCGATCACTACGAGTGCATCGAAGGCCAGTGCTACGATAGAACCTACCGAGAAGGCCACGTTGCGGAAGCGCACCAGGATGTAAAGGAAGATAGCCACCAGGGCGATGAGCACGCTGTAGAAGGCACCGCGGGTGATATCCTTAGCCACCGAAGGACCTACCTTCGAAGAGCTGATGATAGAGCCGCCCTCGCGAACATCAGGATTCTTGAACGAGTTGACGTCGGCCTGCGATACCAGTCCGCCCTTCTTCAAGGCATTGAAGAGGATGGTCTCAGCCTCGTCGTCGACGGTCGGGCTGTTCGACTCGATGTTCCAGTTGGTAGAGATACGTACGGTCTTACCGTCGGTACCCAGGGCAATGACGCTGGTGTTAGCCTCCTGGCCGTTCTTGTCGCCCATGGTGTTGACGAATGCGCCGCTCAAGACGGTGCGCACCTGCTCAACGGGCACCTGCTTGTCGAGGGTCACCACGTAGTTGCGACCACCGGTGAAGTCGATGCTCTTGCTCAGTCCGCGGATGAAGAGGAAGCCGATGAAGACAACTGCGGCAATAGCGGCCACGGTGAAGGTCTTCTTGTAGATACCCATGAAGTTGTAGTGGGTGTTCTGCATGAAGTTCTTCGAGAAGTTGGTGGTGAAGGTCAGGTTCAGCCACTTGTCTTTCTTCATGCGGTTCTCATAGACGATACGTGTAAGGAACACAGCAGTGAAGAACGAAACGACGATACCAATCATCCATGTGGTGGCGAAGCCGCGGATAGGACCAGTACCAAAGACATAGAGGATGACACCCGTCATCAGTGAGGTAACGTTCGAGTCGAAGATAGCCGAGAAGGCGTTGCTGTAACCGGCAGCCAGAGCCTGGCGCACGTTCAGTCCCTTGCGCAGCTCTTCCTTCGTACGCTCATAGATAAGCACGTTAGCATCGACGGCAGTACCAAGCGACAGCACCATACCAGCGATACCCGACATAGTGAGTGCGGCCTGGAACGACGTCAGAATACCCAGTGTGAAGAAGATGTTCACCAACAGGGCGCAGTTGGCCACCATGCCCGGGATGAAGCCATACATGCAGATCATGTAGAGCATCAGGATGATGAAGGCCACGATGAACGAGATGATACCCTGCTGGATAGACTGTGCACCGAGTGACGGACCAACCACCTCTTCCTGCACGATACGTGCGGGAGCCGGCATACGACCCGACTTCAGGGTGTTGGCCAGGTCCTTGGTATCCTCGATGGTGAAGTTACCAGTGATCTGCGAGTTACCGCCAGTGATCTCACCGTTCACGCGGGGAGCACTGTAGACCACGCCGTCGAGCACGATGGCGATAGCCTTACCCACATTAGCCTTGGTCAGGGCAGCCCAGCGGCGTGCACCGTCAGAGTTCATCGACATGCTCACGCAGGGGCGGCCTGTCACGTGGTCGAACTCGTCCTTAGCATCGGTGATTACGTCACCCTCCAGCGGAGCGCGACCATTGCTGTTGGTCACCTTCAGGGCATAGAGCTCAAAGATTTTCTTGTTGCCGCCAACCATGTCAGAAGGCTTGGCACCCCATACCAGGCGAAGGTCGCTGGGGAGTACCTGCTTGGCCAGCTCAGAGTAGATAATCTTGTTGATATCGGCAGTGTCGCGGATGTTGGCCATACCTACCAAACCGATATTCTGACTCATGGGCTGCAGCACAGCCAGCAGCGGGTGCTGCTTCTTAGCTGCCTCAAGGTCGGCATTGTCGGTCTTGTCGGTCACCTTGTTGTCCTTGTTCAAGGTGAATTTGCCAGTCTGCTCTGCTTTCTGCTCAGCCACCTGCTTGGTTGTGTCGGTCTGCTCGGCCTTCACGCTGTCTGTGGCAGCCTCAGCTGCGGGCTCTGCGCCTTCGTTGGCAAAGCGCTGATCAAGTTGCGAGAGATAAGGAATGATCTCGTCGCTGTTGTAGGTCTCCCAGAACTCCAGGTTGGCAGAGCCTTGGAGCAACTTACGAATACGCTCGGGCTCGCGGATACCAGGCATCTCGACCATGATACGGCCGTCCTGCCCCTCCAGCTTCTGGATGTTGGGCTGTACGACACCGAATTTGTCGATACGGTTGCGCACCACATTGAACGAGTTGTCGATGGCCGACTGCACCTCAGCGCGCAGTGCCTTTTCCACCTCAGAGTCGGTGCTTTGTGTGCTTACCTTGCCTTTCAGCTGTTGTGTGGCGAAGATCTCAGCCAGACGGTGGCCTGGGGCATTCTTCTTGTAAGCGTTGATAAACAGTGAGATGAAGTCGCTCTGACTTGTCTCCTCTTGCTTCTTTGCCTCGTTCATCGACTTCACGAAGGCAGGGTCTGTCTTGTGGTCAGCGAGCACCTCCACAACGTCGGGAACGCTGATCTCGAGGATAACGTTCATACCGCCCTTCAGGTCAAGACCCAGACCAATCTGCGTCTCCAAGCACTTCTGATAAGAGTAGATGCCCATGTACTTCACAGAATCTTTGTAATCCTGCTGTGCGATAGGATCCTTAATCTTGGCGGCCTGGCTGTCGTAGTAGCGTGTGGCTGCCGAGAAAGACAAATAGAAGATACTTGCAAGCGTCAGTAGGACGGCTGTACAAATTACAATTCCTTTGTTTTGCATTTTAATTGATGATTTTTGTATTTAATGTTATTTTTGTATTCATCTCACATGATTGAAGGCTGCTTTTTCGTCACAGCCTCCCATATTAGGGTGCAAAGATAGTTATTTTTTTACTTTTGGGAAAATTTCGCGTACATTATTTAATGTTTTGGCCGTTTTTTTAGCCAACAATACATCGGATAATGGTCTGAAGCCTTGATTTTTCGGTCTACAGTGCACCGATAGGGTTGCCAATGGCTGGTGCACATTAGGTTGTCAATGCGCACATACATGTTGCTCTTGTTGTAGGACCAGCCGGGTCCCAGACCTGTTGCCACATAGCAGTCGGTCAGTCCGTCGGCAATGGTGCGCCGGGCAAACGAAAGGGGATTGTCGTTGAAGTCGCCGCATACAATGGCCGGCACGCCTTCGTGCATGCGCAAGTAGGCAGCTACGGCCCGTGCCTCGGGCTGGCGGATGACGGCAGCTTCGGCCAGCCGGTCAATCAGTAGTCGTGACGTGCTTACCGCCTCTTTGCGGTTTTCCTCGCCTTTAAGCATCTTTTTGAAACGCTCTTGTTCTGTCTCAAACATCTTGTTGGTTTCAAGGTGGTTGTTCACCACCAGGACCGTGTCACCGTCAATCAACAGCTGAAAGGCAGCGGATAAATTCCACTTCGAGTCGTAGTCAATGCGTTGCTTGCCCACAATAGGGTATTTGCTATAGATGGCCAGGGTGTTGCTTGAGTGTTTTAAAACAGCCGTGTCGCTATAGGCATATACCGATGAAAGTTCTTTACGAGCGTCTTCTTGGCTGATAAGTCCGGAATTGGCCTCTTGCAGACACACTATGGCCGCTCCACTTTGCTTGATATATTCCAGTATGGGGTTGGCTCCATCCCGCTCAATCATGCCCTTGCCATAGCGGCAGACGTTGTAGGTCATCACTTTGATGGCGTCTTCGGGCGGTGCTTCCATTCTGTTTAAGGGGAAATAAACACGCAACGAAGAGTAGCAAATCAGATAGCCGGCTATTGCCAATAATGCCCCTTTCCAATAGAAAAGCAACCAAAATATAAGGAATGCCATGTTGATGAGCAGGAAAACGGGAAAGACAAGTCCCGCATTGGTCAGCATGGGGTGTTCGGCAGGGCTCAGATGGCCTGCTTGTCCCGCCAAAAACATCATGATGATTGTCACGATGTTGGCGCCGGCCATCATTCTCACTACAAATTTCTTCAGTCCTTTCAGCATCAGTTCCGCCGGTTGCTGTTGTCAAAAAGTTTGCGTTTCTCCGCAGTTGTCAGACTGTCGTATCCGCTCTTTCTGATTTTGTCCAATATACGGTCTATCTCTTCCTGTTCCTCTTTCTTACGCTCATTATATTCCCAGTCGGTTTCACGGTGGGTCTGCTCTTGCTGACGGTTGCTTGTGCCAAAGTCGCTGGCCTTTTTCTTGGAGTGTTTCTCCCAATAGTCTTTCAGTTTGTCTATGGGTGAGTTGCCGTTGTTGATGCCGCCATATTCACCCTTTTTGCGCCAATAGCGAATCATAAGGAAGCCAAACAGCATACCACCCAGGTGAGCGAAGTGGGCCACATTGTCGCCAGTGGTAGAAAGGGCGGCAAACAATTCGATGACGATATATCCGGTGATGAGCCATTTTGCCTTGATGGGAACGGGAAGCGGGAAGATGAAAAGCCGCTCTTCGGGGAACAGCATGCCGAATGCCAGCAATATGGCATAGATGGCACCCGACGCTCCCACCGTGGTCCACGCGTTCAGTGCCTGTGCGTCGGCATCGCTGAGCTGGAAGAGTTGTATAAGGCTGATGTCAAAACCAGTTTGGTTCATCATGACATAGAGAGATCCCAACTGGGCCAGTTCCTGTATCAATCCAGCTCCGATACCACACGAGATGTAATAAAAAAGGAACTTCTTCGGCCCCCACACATTTTCAATCACGCAACCGAACATCCACAGGGCAAACATGTTGAAGAACAGGTGGGTGAGGCTGCCATGCAAGAACATGTATGTGACAAACTGATANNGCAAACATGTTGAAGAATATATGCTGCAGGTTAGCGTGCATAAACATATATGTTACTAGCTGATACAGTTGGAAGTCTGATGCCAGGAAGAAGTGCAGTCCCAATATGTTGTTCAGGTCAATATTCGCACGTCCCAGCACATAGTAAGCCACAAAAGCCAGCACATTGATGATGAGCAGGTTCTTGGTGATTGTAGGTATATTTCTCATGTTTATTGTTCCTTTCTTCGTTTTGATGATTCATAAAAACACCGCAAAAGTACGAAAAATATCCATTAAACAGCACAAAAACAGGCTATTAAGAACTTTTTTTCATGAAAAACATCATTTTTTTTTATTTTTTGTTTGA